>NZ_JBWKEI010000001.1:0-224401 GCF_056435525.1 Streptomyces sp. NPDC043908
CCCCCCCCCCCCCCCCCCCCCCCCCCCCCCCCCCCCCCCCCCCCCCCCCCCCCCCCCCCCCCCCCCCCCCCCCCCCCCCCCCCCTCCCCCCCCCCGCGGCCGTCAGCGGTGCTCGCGCACCCGGACGACCCGCAGGGCGGGCGAGGAGAGGATGTCGCGCTCGCAGTAGCGCGAGGCGACCCAGCGCCGGCGCGAGTAGAGCCGTGTCTGGTCGCTGTAGTGGGGCGAGCGGACGTTCTCCGACTGGGAGTACGTCAGCAGGGTGCGGGCGACGGGGCAGCGCCCGCCGTCCCAGCCGACCGCCTGGATGTGGCTCGACCCGGTCGACACCTCGGTGTAGCCGCGCGCCGGGTCCCACACGCCCTCGACCTTGTTCCAGACACCCAGCGCCTCCGTCCCGCCCGACACGGGAAGGCGCTCGCCGTTCCGTACCACGTACTGGTGGCCGCCCAGCGCCGAGTCGAGCGGGATGCCCGCCGCGCGCAGTTCACCGACCGCGTCGGCGAGCGCCCGGGCGACACCGGGCGAGGCGGTGTCGAGGGTGTTCGGCGTGTGCACCGGGTCGGCGGCGGAGAACGGCACCTTCCAGAGCTGGGCCGCCGGCACTGTGGCCGTCAGCCTGCGCCAGTAGCGGTCGAAGAGCAGCGCGCCCCGGCTGCGGGCGTCGACCGTACGGTCCCAGCGGGCCAGCACCGCACACGCCCCCGACACGTCGACGCTCCTGCCGGCGCTGTCCGTCGCGGTCCCGCCGGGCAGCGCGGCGCACGCCTTGGCGGTGTCGGCCGCCGCCAGGGTCCCGGCGGGCGCCCGGTCGGCGAACTCCTGCCGCTGGAGGTCGGCGACGGTCAGCCGCCCCTTCGCGGCCATGGCCGCGACGTCCTCGACGGCCCCACGGGTGCGCAGCGAGCGCGGGGTGGCGACGTTGCCGAAGATCCGCTCGTAACCGGTCAGCGGATGACCGGCGTTGGTCAGCCAGGCGCTGTCGTTGGAGTTCTCCACATACGCGGTGTCCTTGAGCACCGGCATCCGGGCGGGCCCGAAGACCCCGGGCTGGACCGCGTCCGGGTCCGAGCCGAGGGCGCAGTCGCCGCGCGAACCGTCGAGGACGGCGACGCCCGAGGCCGGATAGAGGGCCTTGCCCAGCGGGGTGGAGCAGCGCCCGGCCAGGTCGTCGGTGATCCGGGGCAGCACCTGCGACTGGGTGAACAGGGAGTGCCCGTGCGCGTCGGCGGCGACCGTGTTCACCCAGGGCAGGCCCTGGGTGCGGCGCAGCGACGCGAGGACGTCGTCCGTGCTCCGCGCCCGGGAGAAGCCCAGCGCGGTGTCGGAGGCGCGCAGATTGAGGGAGTTGGGGTCGTTGAGCGCGAACGCCGTGGCCCTGGTCCAGGGCAGCGGCACCGTCGGACCGAGGCCGGTCACCACCGGTCCGTACCGCGTCCACCACTGCGTACGCGTCACCGGGGCGCCGCCCTTGACGGCGACCGTCACGGTCCGCCGGGTCATGCGCTCGGAGCGGCCGTCCACGAGGTACGCGGTGGGGTCGGCCGGGTCGAGGGTGAGCTGGTGGAGGTTGAGGGTGACGCCGGTGGCGACGGTGTGGCTCCAGGCCACCCGGTCGTTGAAGCCGATGCTCATGGTCGCGGTGCCCAGCAGGGCGGCGCCGGAGACGTTCAGCTCGCCGGGGACGGTCTGCTGCATCTGCCAGAACCGGCGGCCCCCGTGCCACGGATAGTGCGGGTTGCCCAGGAGCAGCCCGCGCCCGTCGGCGGTGGCGGCCCCGCTGAAGGCGACGGCGTTGGAGCCCATGTCGGCCTGGTCGGCGGCGAAAAGACGCTGGGCGGCCTTCGCCGCCTCGCCGGGGTCGGGAGCGGCGGGTGCGGGCGCGGGCGCGGCGGCGGGCGGCTGGGCGGCGGTGAGGGCGTCGGTGACGCGTCCCTGGCCGCCCAGCACGGATATGGCGAAGCCGCGCGCGGCCACGTCGGTGACGCTCACCGGGCGCACCCAGGGCGCGCCCGCGCACGCCGGGTCGGTGACGCGGTGCTGCTTCAGCCAGGCGTTGTAGCCCGCCGCCCAGCCGCGCATCAGCTCCACCGACCGCCGGCTCGGCCCGGCGGGCGCGGGCGTGGCCAGCAGTCTCTCGACCGTGCGGGAGTCGCGTACGGAGGTGAAGTACAGGTCGCTGGAGAGGTTCTTGGTGGCGGCCGAGAGCGAGCCGTCGGGGGCCGCGTCGGGGCCGAACCACTTCGACCGCTCCCCGCGCAGCGTGACGAACCCGTCGGCGAGGGTGCACACCTGGTCGGCCGCCTGGGCGTAGCCGGTGCCGAAGCCGAGGCCCGCGTAGTCGTCGGCGAGGATGTGCGGGATGCCGTACTCGGTATAGCGGATGACGGCGGACAGGCCGCCGCCGGAGGGATGGTGCTCGCGGTCGCCGGGCGCGGCCGAGGCGGTCGGGGACAGCGAGGCGGAGGCGGTGAGCAGAGCGACACCGGCCAGCGCGAGGCGCCGGATCCGAGTGCGGGTGCGGGTGCGCGTGCCTGGACCGGCGGGGCGGGTGCGCGTACGGGTGGTGCCTCGGCCGGTGTCGGCGCCGTCGTCGGTGCGTGCGGCGGTGCGTGCGGCGGTGCGTGCGGCGGTACGGGCGCGGAGAGCCAACGTTCCTCCCAACTCAGGGAATGACACGGGTGGTTGCCCATGACACACGAAGTGCCGCCAGCCACTCAGTCAGCCCGGCCCACGCCTGTCAACAGCCCGGCCAGCACCCGCCCCCCGCACCCTCCGCGTCAGGCCGCCCCGCCGCCCCCGCGCAGATCCACGATCCGTCGGAACTTGCCCACCGACCGCTCGATCGTGTCGGGGTCGACGACCTCCACCTCCACCGAGACCCCGATGCCCTCCTTCACCGCCGTCACGACCGACCGCGCGGCCGCCTCGCGCTGCCCGGGCGCGGTGCCGGCCCGCGCCTCCACCCGTACCGTCAGCGCGTCCAGGCGGCCGTCCTTGGTCAGCCGCAGCTGGAAGTGCGGGGCGAGGCCGGGGGTGCGCAGCACGATCTCCTCGATCTGGGTGGGGAAGAGGTTCACCCCGCGCAGGATCACCAGGTCGTCACTGCGGCCGGTCACCTTCTCCATCCGCCGGAACACCCGGGCCGAGCCCGGCAGCAGCCGGGTCAGATCCCGCGTCCGGTAACGGATCACCGGCATGGCCTCCTTGGTGAGCGAGGTGAAGACCAGCTCGCCGCGCTCGCCCTCGGGCAGCACCTCCCCGGTGAGCGGGTCGACGATCTCCGGGTAGAAGTGGTCCTCCCAGATGTGCAGCCCGTCCTTGGTCTCCACGCACTCCTGCGCCACCCCGGGCCCCATCACCTCCGACAGCCCGTAGATGTCGACCGCGTCGAGGGCGAAGCGCTCCTCGATCTCGCGGCGCATCTCCTCCGTCCACGGCTCGGCGCCGAAGATCCCCACCTTCAGCGAGGTCGTGCGGGGGTCGACGCCCTGCCGTTCGAACTCGTCGAGGAGCGTCAGCATGTACGACGGGGTCACCATGATGATCTCGGGGCGGAAGTCCTGGATCAGCTGGACCTGGCGGGCCGTCATACCGCCGGAGGCGGGGATCACCGTACAGCCGAGCCGCTCCGCCCCGTAGTGCGCGCCCAGACCGCCCGTGAACAGCCCGTAGCCGTACGCCACATGCACCTTGTGGCCCGGGCGTCCGCCCGCCGCGCGGATCGAGCGGGCCACCACGTCCGCCCAGGTGTCCAGATCGCGCTCGGTGTAGCCGACGACGGTCGGGCGGCCGGTGGTGCCGCTGGAGGCGTGGACGCGGCGGATCTCGGACTCGGGGACGGCGAACATCCCGAACGGGTAGTGGTCGCGCAGGTCCGCCTTGGTGGTGAAGGGGAAGCGGGCGAGGTCGGCGAGCGAACGGCAGTCCTCCGGCCGTATCCCCGCCTTGTCGAACGCCTCCCGGTAGAAGCCCACGTTCTCGTACGCATGGCTCAGCGACGCCCTCAGCCGGTCGAGCTGGAGCGCCTCCAGCTCCACCCGGCTCAGCCGTTCCGCCGCGTCCAGCAGGGGTTCCATGGGCCGCTCCCGTCCTCGCCGGTCGTCACTCCGCCAACATCCACCGACCGATCATTCGGTAGATCTGCTCGGGTTCAGTAATCCAGCCACCGGACCGCACCGTCAAGCCCTGTGGACAACGCGCCCGCAGCGCGCCTTTCGCGCTGTGGGCGAAACCGCCTTGGCCCGCTCGCCGCCGGCTGTGAGGATCGCCCGCATGCCCAAGTTCACCGCGTACGACGGAACCGAGCTCGCCTACCACTTGGCGGGGACGGGTCAGCCACTGATCTGTCTGCCCGGCGGCGACCTGGGGGCCTCTGCTTGTCTGGGGGACCTGGGCGGCCTGTCCGCCCACCGGCAGCTGGTGCTGCTCGACCCGCGCGGAACGGGCGACTCGGCAGTGCCGCGGGACCCCTCCTCGTACCGCTGCGACCGGATGACCGACGACGTCGAGGCGCTGCGCGAGCACCTCGGCCTGGAGCGCGTCGACCTCCTCGCCCACTCGGCCTCCGGCAACCTCGCCACCCTCTACGCGGCGGCCCACCCGCGGCGCGTCGGCTCGCTCGTGCTGGTCACCCCCGGCCTCCGGGCCGTCGGCCTGGAGACCACGGCCGACGACCGGCAGGCCGCGGCGGCGCTGCGCGCGGGCGAGAGCTGGTACGAGGAGGGCCGCGCCGCGCTGGAGGAGATCCGGGGCGGGCGCGACCCGCGCGAGGTGGGGACGGCCGTCCAACCGTTCGTGTACGGGCGGTGGGACGAGGCCGCGCGCGCCCACGCGGCGGACGAGGACACCCAGACCAACCGCGCGGCGGCCGGTCTTTACTGCCAGGACGGGGTCTTCGACCCGGCCGCCACCACCGCCGCGCTCGCCGCCGTGGACGCGCCCGTGCTGGTCCTCGCGGGGGCGTACGACGCCACCCCCACCCCCGAGCGGGCCGCCGAGTTCGCCGCGCTCTTCCCCCGGGGCGAGGTCACCGTGCTGCCGGGCGCCGGGCACTTCCCGTGGCTGGACGCGCCCGGCGACTTCGTACGGACGCTCGCGGCCTTCCTGGAGCCGGACGTGCGCAGCGTGCGCACGGCATCCGGTATCCGTCTCGCCTACCGGGTCCTGGGCGAGGAGTCCGCGCCGCCGGTCCTCCTCGTCCACGGACGGGGCGGCACCGGCGCCGACTGGAGCGGGATCGCCGAGGCCCTGGCCGCCACGCGCCGGGTGTACGCGCTCGACCTGAGCGGCCACGGCCTCAGCGACTGGCCCGGCCGCTACTCGTTCGAGGGGTTCCGCGACGATCTGCGCGGCTTCGTCGACGCGCTCGGCCTGGCCGGCGCCGATGTGGTGGCCCACTCCATGGGCGGCGCGGCGGCCCTCCTGCTCGCGATCGGGGCGCCCGAGCTGGTCGGACGGCTCGTCCTGGAGGAGTGCCCGCCGCTGGTCCCCCTCGATCCGCCGCGCGGGGTCTTGGACCTGCCCGACGGGGAGCTCTCCTTCGACTGGCCGGTCGTCACCGACGTGGACGCCCAGCTCAACGAGCCGGATCCGGCCTGGCGCGCGGGTTGCGCGTCCTTGGCCACACCGACGCTGATCGTCGCGGGCGGCCCGGACAGCCACATCGACCAGAAGGCGATCGCCGAGCTGGCCGCCCTCATCCCCGGTGCCCGGCTCGTCACCCTGGAGGCGGGCCACTCGGTCCACGCCGGACAGCCCGCCGCGTTCCTGGCCGAACTGCGGGAGTTCGGCATCTGACGGCCGACATCTGACGGCCGACATCTGACGGGCGGCTTCTGGCGGGCGGCCCCGCAGCGTCAGCCCGCCGACTCCGCCGCCACCGCCCGCGCCCACCGGTAGTCCGCCTTGCCGCTGGGTGAGCGCTGGATGCTCGGGGCGATGACCAGCCGGCGCGGCACCTTGTACCCGGCCAGCCGGGCCCGGCAGTGGCTCTGGATGGCGTCGAGCGTCGGCGCCTCGGCGCCCTCGCGCACCTGCACCACCGCCGCGACGTGGTGGCCCCAGGTGGCGTCCGGAACGCCCGCCACCAGCGCGTCGTACACGTCCGGATGGGACTTGAGCGCCTGCTCGACCTCCTCCGGATACACCTTCTCGCCGCCGGTGTTGATGCACTGCGAGCCGCGCCCGAGGACCGTGACGATGCCGTCCTCGTCGACCGTGGCCATGTCGCCGAGGAGCACCCAGCGCTCCCCGTCCCGCTGGAAGAACGTCTCGGCGGTCTTCGCCGGGTCGTTGTAGTAGCCGAGCGGCACATGGCCGCGCTGGGCGAGCCGGCCGGGCTCTCCGGGCTTCACCGGCTCGTGGGTGGCCGGGTCGACCACCGCCGTGCGGGAGTTGACGCGCAGCCTGAAGCCCCTGTCGGGGCCGGAGTCGTCGGTGGCGGTGCCGTTGAAGCCGGATTCGGAGGAGCCGAAGTTGTTGAGCAGCATCGCGTTCGGCACCAGCGCGCTGAACTGGGCGCGGACCGTCTCCGACATGATCGCCCCGGAGGACGAGACGCTGAACAGGGACGAGCAGTCGACCCCCTTCAGCGGGCCGTTCAGCGCGTCGATGAGCGGGCGCAGCATCGCGTCCCCCACCAGCGACACACTGGTCACCCTCTCCTTCTCGATCGTCCGCAGGACCTCCTCGGCCACGAACTTGCGGTGGATCACCACCCGCTGGCCGAAGTGGAAGCCGATGAACGCGGTGAGGGTGGAGGTGCCGTGCATCAGCGGGGGAGTGGGGAAGAAGGTGATGCCCTCACCGCCCGCCGCGACCCGTTCGGCCAGTTCCTCGGGGCGGGAGACCGGCTCGCCCGTCGGCGCGCCGCCGCCGAGCCCGGAGAAGAACAGGTCCTCCTGGCGCCACATCACGCCCTTGGGCATGCCGGTGGTGCCGCCGGTGTAGATGATGAAGAGGTCGTCGGGGGAGCGGGGCGCGAACCCCCGCTCCTCTGACCCTGACGCCTCCGCCTCGGTGAACGGCACCGCGTCCAGCGCGGGCGCGCCCTCCGGCGGTTCCCCCACCCGTACGAGATGGCGCAGCCTCCCGGAGTGCGGCAGCGCGCCCGCCACCCGTCCGGTGAACTCCGCGTCGAAGACCAGCGCCGCCAGATCCGCGTCCCGGTAGAGGTAGGACAACTCCTCTTCCACATAGCGGTAGTTGACGTTGACCGGGACGATCCGCGCCTTGAGGCAGCCGAGCACGGTCTGGAGGTACTCGACGCCGTTGTACAGATGCAGGCCCAGGTGCTCGCCCGGCCGGAGGCCGCTGCCGATGAGGTGGTGGGCGATCCGGTTGGCGGCGGCGTCCAGGCGACGGTAGGTGAGCCGGCGCTCCGCGCCCGTGCCGGGGTGGTCGAGGTGGACCAGCGCCTCGCGGTCGGGGACCACGTCGACGACCGACTCGAACAGGTCGGCAAGGTTGTACTCCACCGCTCCTCCTGACCCCGGCGCCATCCGTGTGGCCGTCATCAGAGCAGAGCCCGCCACAAGTGGGAAGGGGCCCCGGCCAAAGAATCTGACTGCCTGTCAGAAAACTATTGAACTGCGCCCCCGGCTCCTGCAACCTGTTCCAGTCCGACGACGGGAGGCAGGTCCATGGGTGGCACCGAACACCTCACCGTGCGGCGCGAGGGCGCCACACTCGTACTCACGCTCAACCGGCCCGAGGCCAGGAACGCGCTCTCGCTGTCGATGCTGGTCGGCCTCCACGACGGCTGGCTGGAAGCCGACGCCGACGACGCGGTCCGCTCGGTCGTCCTCACCGGCGCCGGCGGCGCGTTCTGCGCGGGCATGGACCTCAAGGCCCTCGCGGGCAAGGGGATGGAGGGCGAGGAGCACCGCGACCGCCTCAAGGCCGACCCGGATCTGCACTGGAAGGCGATGCTGCGCCACCACCGCCCCCGCAAACCCGTGATCGCGGCCGTCGAGGGCCCCTGTGTGGCGGGCGGCACCGAGATCCTCCAGGGCACCGACATCCGCGTGGCGGGCGAGAGCGCCACCTTCGGGCTCTTCGAGGTCCGGCGCGGCCTCTTCCCCATCGGCGGCTCGACCGTCCGCCTCCAGCGCCAGATCCCGCGCACCCACGCCCTGGAGATGCTGCTCACCGGGCGGCCCTACGCCGCGCGCGAAGCCGCCGCCATCGGCCTGATCGGCCATGTCGTCCCGGACGGCACCGCCCTCGCCCGGGCCCTGGAGATCGCGGAGCAGATCAACGCCTGCGGCCCGCTCGCCGTCGAAGCCGTCAAGGCCTCGGTGTACGAGAGCGCCGAGATGACCGAGACCGACGGCCTCGCCGCCGAACTGAAGCGCGGCTGGCCGGTCTTCGACACCGCCGACGCCAAGGAGGGCGCCCGCGCCTTCGCCGAGAAGCGCCCGCCCGTCTACCGGCGCGCCTGAGCGCGCACCCGTGCCGCGCGCCCGAGAAGGAGACCGACGATGCCCGAAGTCCTCAGCGCCCCCCTGGTGGTCGAGTTCCCGTTCACCCGCTCCCTGGGCCCCGTACAGAGCGCCTTCCTCACCGGGCTGCGCGAGCGGACCGTCCTCGGGGTGACGACCTCCGACGGCAGGACGCTCGTGCCGCCCGTCGAATACGACCCGGTCACCGCCGAGGAGCTGCGCGACCTCGTCGAAGTCGCCCCCACCGGCACCGTCACCACCTGGGCCTGGAACCCCGCCCCGCGCCGGGGCCAGCCCCTGTCCCACCCCTTCGCCTGGGTCCTGGTCCGGCTCGACGGCGCCGACACCGCCCTCCTGCACGCCCTGGACGCGCCGGGCCCCGAGGCCGTGCGGACCGGGATGCGGGTCCGCGTGCGGTGGGCCGGGGAGCGCGCGGGCGCCATCACGGACATCGCGTGCTTCGAACCGTACGACGGCGAGGCGGCGGGGGAGCCGCGCCCGCACGACGGGCGGTTCGCGGACCCGGTCACCGGGATCGTCGCCCCGGCCCGGCTCGACTACACCTACAGCCCGGGCCGCGCCCAGACCGCGTACATCGAGGCACTGGCCGAACACAGGACCGTCGGCGAGCGCTGCCCCTCGTGCCGCAAGGTGTACGTGCCGCCGCGCGGAGCCTGCCCCACCTGCGGGGTCGCCACCGAGGAGCGCGTGGAGGTGGGCCCGGCCGGCACCGTCACCACGTACTGCATCGTCAACATCAAGGCCCGGAACCTCGACATCGAGGTGCCCTACGTCTACGCGCACATCGCCCTCGACGGCGCCGACCTCGCCCTGCACGGCCGGATCGGCGGCATCCCCTACGACCAGGTGCGGATGGGGCTGCGGGTCGAACCGGTGTGGAGCGAGGGCGGCCGCCACCCCGACCACTACCGCCCCACCGGCGAGCCCGACGCCGACTACGACTCCTACAAGGAGCTGATCTGATGGGCCCCGCACGGGATGTGGCCGTCGTCGCCTTCGCGCAGAGCGACCACCGGCGCCGCACCGACGAGCTCTCCGAGGTCGAGATGCTGATGCCGGTGCTGCATCAGGTGCTCGCGAGCACCGGACTGCGCACCGGCGACATCGGCTTCACCTGTTCCGGCTCCTGCGACTACCTCGCGGGGCGCGCGTTCTCCTTCACCATGGCCCTGGACGGCGTCGGCGCCTGGCCGCCCATCGCCGAGTCGCACGTGGAGATGGACGGCGCCTGGGCGCTCTACGAGGCCTGGGTGAAGATCCTCACCGGCGAGGCCGACACCGCGCTCGTCTACTCCTACGGCAAGTCCTCGCCCGGCGAGCTCCGCGACGTCCTGACCCGCCAGCTCGACCCGTACTACCTGGCGCCCCTGTGGCCCGACTCCGTCGCGCTGGCCGCCCTCCAGGCCCAGGCCCTCATCGACGCGGGCGACACCGACGAGCGCGCCCTCGCCGTGATCGCCACCCGCAGCCGGGACTCCGCCACCGCCAACCCCCGCGCCCAGGTGCGCGGTTCACGGCCGCAGGGCGACTACCTCGTACGGCCCCTGCGCACCGGCGACTGCCCACCGGTCGGGGACGGGGCCGCCGCCGTGATCCTCGCGGCGGGGGACCTCGCACGCCGGCTGTGCGAACGGCCCGCCTGGATCCGGGGCATGGACCACCGCGTCGAGGCCCACGCCCTGGGCGTGCGCGACCTCACCGACTCGCCCTCCGCCCGGCTCGCGGCCGAGCGCGCCGGAGCCTTCGAACGGCCCGTGGACACCGCCGAACTGCACGCGCCCTTCAGCTCGCAGGAGGTCGTCCTGCGCAAGGCGCTGCGGCTGGACCACGGCGTACGGGTCAACCCGTCCGGGGGCGCGCTGGCCGCCAACCCCGTGATGGCCGCCGGACTGATCCGGATCGGGGAGGCCGCCGCCGGGATCCACCGGGGCGAGTCCCACCGGGCGCTCGCCCACGCCACCTCGGGGCCGTGCCTCCAGCAGAACCTCGTCGCCGTACTGGAGGGGGAGCCGTCGTGAGCAGGGAACCCGTGGCCGTCGTCGGGATCGGCCAGACCAAGCACGTCGCCGCCCGCCACGACGTCTCGATCGCGGGCCTGGTCCGCGAGGCGGCCCAGCGCGCCCTCGACGACGCGCAGGTGGGGTGGGCCGACATCGACGCGGTCGTCATCGGCAAGGCCCCGGACTTCTTCGAGGGCGTGATGATGCCGGAGCTGTACCTCGCCGACGCGCTCGGCGCGGTCGGCAAGCCCCTGCTGCGCGTGCACACCGCCGGCTCGGTCGGCGGCTCCACCGCGCTGGTCGCCGCGAACCTGGTGGCCGCGCGCGTCCACGGCACCGTCCTGACCCTCGCCTTCGAGAAGCAGTCCGAGTCCAACGCCATGTGGGGCCTGTCCCTGCCCGTCCCCTTCCAGCAGCCGCTGCTCGCCGGGGCGGGCGGCTTCTTCGCGCCGCACGTCCGCGCGTACATGCGGCGCTCCGGCGCCCCTGACACCGTGGGCTCGCTCGTCGCGTACAAGGACCGGCGCAACGCGCTCCTGAACCCGTACGCGCATCTGCACGAGCGGGACATCACCCTGGAGAAGGTGCAGGCGTCCCCGATGCTCTGGGACCCCATCCGCTACTCCGAGACCTGCCCCTCCTCGGACGGGGCGTGCGCGATGGTCCTCACCGACCGCGCGGGCGCGGCCCGTTCGCCCCATCCGGCCGCCTGGGTGCACGGCGGGGCGATGCGCAGCGAGCCCACGCTCTTCGCGGGCAAGGACTTCGTCTCCCCGCGCGCGGGCAAGGACTGCGCCGCCGACGTCTACCGGCAGGCCCGGATCTCCGACCCGCGCCGCGAGATCGACGCCGTGGAGATGTACGTGCCGTTCTCCTGGTACGAACCGATGTGGCTGGAGAACCTGGGCTTCGCGGCGGAGGGGGAGGGCTGGAAACTCACCGAGTCGGGCGTCACCGAACTCGACGGGGATCTGCCGGTCAACCCCTCGGGCGGTGTGCTCTCCACCAACCCCATCGGCGCCTCCGGCATGATCCGCTTCGCCGAGGCGGCCCTGCAGGTGCGGGGCCGGGCCGGTGAGCACCAGGTGGAGGGGGCGCGCCGGGCGCTCGGGCACGCCTACGGCGGCGGCTCGCAGTTCTTCGCGATGTGGCTGGTCGGCTCCGAACCGCCGGACAGGTAGGGGCGGCCTGCCGTGCACCGGGGCGCCGCGGGCCCGTCGTCGCGGGCGGGGCGCGGTACTCCTTCCGTGGCCTGTCCGGGACCGGACGCGCTCGCTAGTCTGGCCCGGACGACAGGGAACCGGGAGGAGCAGGACGTGGCCGAGAGCACCACCCAGCAGACCCTAGTGGGCTGGGACAAGCCGGATCTCGATCTCAGCAAGGCCGACTGGAGGTCGAGCAGCCAGGGGACGGGAGACGTCCAGATCGCGTTCGTGGAGGGGTTCATCGCGATGCGCAACGGGGGCCGCCCCGGCAGCCCCTCGCTGATCTTCAGCCCGGCCGAGTGGCGCGCCTTCGTACTCAACGCGCGCGACGGCGAGTTCGACCTCACCTGAGGCACCGGCCGGACGGGGCCACCGGCCCGGTCGCGGCCCACCGCGCACCCGCCCGGCCCACGCGCCGGGCGGGAGCGGCGCCCGCCGAGACCCGCGAAGCCGTCCCGGTCCAGGGCCCGCGCCCGTGGCTACGACGAGCCGCGTGCCTGCCACCCGCCCCGGCGCGTGCGGTACTTCCTCAAGGAGCACCCGCGCCAGGAGCGCGCGGGCCGTCCCGCGGCACCCGCGCCCGGAACGCCCGGCGCCGGCGGCACCGACGGCCGCACGGCTCTCAGGCGTCCAGCGCGTCCGCCTCCTCGAAGAGGTGCGCCCAGGGCCGCTGCCCCCGGCCCGCCGCCTCGACGCCTGCCCTGTTGTACCGGGCCGTCGTGCGCGACCACGCCAGGTTGCCGCTCATCAGCGCCCGCATCCCCGCCACGTAGTCGTCGACCTGGGCGCGCAGCTGGTCCGAGACGCCGGTGCCCGCGAGGGTGTCCGAGAGCTCGGCCGCGAGCGTCTGGAAGCGCTCCACCCGGGAGTTGGCCATCCGGGCGACCTCGCGCGCGGCGCGGTCCACCGAGAGCCCGGACCCCCGGTGCAGGATGATCACGCTGTTGTTGACGTCCCCGGCGGCCAGCTCCTTGTCCGCGGAGACGATGTCGTTGACGAAGATCACCACATCGGCGGTGATCCAGCGCATCTCGGCCAGCGGGCTGCCCCGGTGCAGCTCGTCGGGGAGCGTGTAGCGGCCGCACCGCTCGACGAGATCCAGACAGGGCTGCACGCCTATGGAGTCACGGCGCCCGCGCAGGAACCCCGGCAGCGACGGCAGCCCGGTACGGGTGCGGTTGACGGCCTCCCAGTGATAGGCCGTCAGATAGTCCCGCCAGTGCTCGCGGAAGCGGTTCTGCCACAGCAGCGGGGTGCCGTCGCTCAGCCGCTTCCACAACTCCGCCAGCGTGCCCGCGAGATGGCTGGTGGGGTCGCCCGGGGCGGGACCCCGCTCGCTCATCGTGCGCAGCATGATGTCGATCTGCCGGGCCACCGCGTCGGGCTGCCGGCCGATCGGCCCGTCGAACTGGTCGTCGAAGACGAAGAACCAGGCGTTGAGGTCGGTCGCCAGCGCGAGATCGGCGTCGTCGGCGTCCGGATAGAAGTACGCCATCAGGCGTTCCAGCCCCATCGCGTCGTACTCGTCCGTGGCCTTCTGGCCCGAGAGCATCCCGAACCGGTGAAGCCAGTCCAGCGTGTGCTGACGCGCCAGCCCGTGGCGCGGATGGCAGCGGGCGGGGAACGGGATGTCCACCAGCCCCGTGCGGTCGTCCGACAGCTGTGAGCCTGATGGGGACGCCATCGCTCCGCCTCCTGAACGCCGAAGGGAGTGAGCAGCCTTGGGCGGAGCTGCTGTCCGGAAAACTCATAGTGCGCCCGTGGCCGGAACCGCACAAGCGGCGTGTGGGCCGGTGCTTCGCGCCCCCGCAAGCGGGCCAACGCCCCAGCAGATCCAAGCCAGTTAGTCAAGCCGGGTTTGCAAGACAGTCACATCGGTGTCACGGTGCGTGTCCGAAAGCGTAGGCTCGGCCCTACTGGCAAAAGGGGACGGTTGTGGCGGACTCGAAAGGCCGGCGGACCGGTGGTGCGCGCAGGCGACTGTTCGAGCGGGAGAACGAACTCCTGCTTCTCGAAGGCATGCTGGACGACCTGTGCGGCACCGGAGCCGAAGGGGATACGACCGCGCCGAGCGGCGGGCTGCTCGCGATCGCGGGAGGGGCCGGACTCGGCAAGACGAGTCTGATCGCCGAGATCCGCAGGGAGGCCGTCGCACGCGGCTGCACCCTGCTGACGGCCCGCGGCGGCGAACAGGAGCAGGGCGTGGCCTTCCACGTGGTGCGCCAGCTGGTGCAGCCCGTACTGGCCGCGACCGGCGAGAGTGAACACCGCCGGATACTCGGGACCTGGTACGACATCGTGGCGCCCGCGGTCGGCCTGGTCGCGGTCCCGGGCGGCGGCTCGCCCGACCCGCAGGGCGTGCGCGACGGCCTCGACTGGCTGGTCACCCGGTTCGCCGTCCAGCACACGCCCGTCGTGCTCATCGTCGACGACGCGCACTGGGCGGACGACGAGTCCCTGAGCTGGCTGAGCTCGTTCGCCCTGCGCGCCGCCGAACTGCCGATCCTGATCGTGACGGCCTACCGGCCCGAGGAACTGCCCGCGCAGGCCGTGGAGTTCCGCAGGCTCGCCGAACGGCACGGCTCCCGGCCGGTGACCCTGGCCCCGCTCTCCCCGCACGGCGTGGGCAGGCTCGTCCACGACGTCCTGCAGAACGGCGCCGACGACCTCTTCTCCCGCGAGTGCTGGGCACTCACCGGAGGCAACCCCTTCGAGGCCGTCGAGCTCATCGCCAAGATCCACGAGCGGAACATCAAACCGCACTACGCCAACGCCGCCGAGCTGCGCGAACTCGCCTCCTCCGCCCGCGGCAGCGGACTCGTCGAGCGCCTGGAGCGGCTCGGCCCCTCGCCGGTCAGACTGGCCTGGGCCGTCGCCATCCTGGGCACCTCGGTCGACCCGCAGATGGCGAGCAGCGTGGGCGGCCTCGGCGCCGAGGAGTCGGTGGACGCGATCCAGCGGCTGCGCGAGGCCCGCATCCTGGCCGAGCGCACCGGCGACACCGACCGGCTCGACTTCTTCCACCCGCTGGTCGGCACCGCCGTCTACCGCGCCATCCCGCCCGCGATGCGGGTGGCGATGCACGGCCAGGCCGCGGTCCGCGTCACCGAGGCGGGCCTCGGACCCACGGTGGCCGCCCGCCACCTCCTGGAGATGCATCCGGAGGACGACCGCTGGGCGGTGCAGCAGCTCAGGGCCGCGGCCCGCGAGTGCATGCGGGCCGGCGCACCCGAGGCCGCCCGGCGCTGTCTGGCCCGCGCCCTGCGCGAGCCGCCCTCCCTGGAGGACCGGGCCGAGGTGCTGTTCGAGCTCGGCTGCTCCGCTCTGCTGAACGAACCGGCCACCACCGTCAACCACCTCCAGGCCGCCCTGGAGGAGCCGGAGCTCGACCCCGCCCTGCGCGAGGCCATCACCTGCCGCCTCGCCCAGGCGCTCGCCCACACCGACCGGATGGGCGAGGCGGCCGAGCTGGTCGCCGTCGAGGCCAGGAACTCCAACAACCCGCGCACCCGGCTGCGCATGCAGGCCGAGGGCTTCAAGTGGAACGCCTTCCGCGCCGACGAGGAGGACTCCGCCGCCCGCTCGCGCAGGCTCGCCCGCCTCGCCGACCACCTCACCACCCGCGGCATGGCCGAGCGCTACATCCTGGGGCTGCGCGCCTGGGACGCCATGGTCCGCGGCGAGCCCGCCGCCACCGCCCTGGCCTACGCCGAGGAGGCGCTCGGCGACGGGCTCTCCTGGACCGACGAGGAGTGGGGCTTCGAGGTCCCCGTGATGGTCGCGCTGACCTTCATGTACTGCGACCAGCCGGGCCGCGCGGACGAGCTGTTCAGCCGGGGCATCGCGGAGTGCGAGAACCGGGGCTGGCGCGGCGCCCACCTCTCCTTCGGGCTCACCCTGCTCGGCTACATCCGGTTCTGCCGCGGCCGGCTCGCCGAGGCCGAGGACCTGGTCCACGGGGGCCTGCGGATCGCCGACCGGGTCGGCCAGCGCATCCCCGCCCAGTGGTTCGCCCTCGGCATCCTCATGGAGATCCTGCTGGCCAGGGGCCGGGTGGACGAGGCGCAGGAGCTCTCCGACCGCTACAACTACGGCCAGGTCGTCCCCAACGCCGTGGTCTACCCCGACTCCGAGACCGTCTACAGCGAGCTGCTGCTCGCCCGGGGTCTGCGCAGCGACGCCGAGCAGCGGCTGCGCGCGGTCGGCCGTCGCCTGGACCGCAGGGGCATGCGCAACCCGGCGTGGTGCCCCTGGCGCCCGCTGCTCGCCGAGGCCCTGGCCCAGGCGGACCCGGCGGAGGCCCAGAAGATCGCCGACGAGGGCGTGGAGCTGGCCCGCCGCTTCGGTACGGCCGGCGCCATCGGCCGGGCCCTGCACTCGGCCGCCAAGGTCGCCACCGGCGCGAAGAGCCTCAAGCTCCTCGCGGAAGCCGTGCAGTACCTGGAGCGCTCGCCGTCCGCGTACGAGCTGGCCCGCGCGCTGGTCGACCACGGCACCGCGCTCAGCCGCGCCGGCCTGCCCCAGGACGCCTCGGAGCTGCTCGTCCGGGGCATGGAGAACGCGACGAGCTGCGGCGCCGACGCGCTGGCGGCCCGGGCCCGCGACGAACTGGCCGCCTCGGGGCTGCGCCCGCTGCGGCTGCGTGCGGTGGGCACGGACTCGCTGACCGCCCAGGAGAAGACGGCCGCCGACCGGGCGGCGCGGGGCTGGGACAACACCCGCATCGCCGAGGAGCTGGGCCTGCGGGAGCGGGGCGTGGAACTGCTGCTCTCGGGCGTCTTCCGCAAGCTCGGTACCGACCGGGCGGGACTGCCGGAGCTCCTGCGGCACACCGGGACGGACCCGGGCCCCGGGACTCCGCCGCACTGACCGGCCGTACGTGGGCCGGGGCCCGTCGCGGTGCCCCGGCCACGTACCATGGCGGCATGTCGTTCCTCCGCCGCCGCAGCTCCGCCACTCCCGCGGGCCCGGACTTCGATGTCCTGGCCATGGACCCGGGCGACTGGCCCGGAAACCTCGGGGCCGGGCTGCTGCCCGCGCCCGACGGAAGCTGCCAGGGCGTCTTCCTGCGCTACGACCTGTTCGGCGGCCGGGGCCCCGCGATGGTCATCGGCAACCTGCCCGAGGGCTCCCCGGCCCGGGAGCTCGACGAGGGGCAGGTGCCCTTCGAGGTCGCCCAGCTCCTGCTGGCGCTGGAGAACGACGAGCCCGTCGAGGTCGTCGACTCCGAGGACATCCCGGTGATGCAGGGCGACAACCTGCTGATCGTGCGGCGCCTCAAGCTCTCCGAGAGCCGTGTCTCCTGCGTCCAGTTCGACCGCAGCGACAACGTGCTCGTCACCATCGCCAGCTGGGACCGGCCGATCACCGACGACCTGTACGCACTCCTCAAGCCGCTCCCGGCCGAGCTCTTCCAGCAGGGCTGACGGCGTCAGTGGCAGGTCAGCGGCCTGCCACTGGTCTCCTCCACTGACACGACACACCCTTCCCGCAGCGCTCTTGACGCGCCCTCACCCGGGGTCACACAGTGTGCGCGCACCGCACCCCAGGTGAACTCCCCGCAGGAAGGGCCGCCATGACATCCCCGCACAGGACCAGGCTCGCGCTCGCACTGACCGCCACCGGGGCCTTCGGCCTCGCCCTCCTCGCCCCCACGTCACCGGCCGGAGCCCAGCAGCCCGCCACCGAGTGCCCGCGCGTCCTGTCCTGCGACTGGGTTCCGGCGGCCTACCAGCAGAACGGCGACCCGGCCAACAAACAGGCGTACGGGAACTACGACATCGCCGACCGGCCGTCCACCAACCCGGTCAAGTACATCGTCCTGCACGACACCGAAGAGGACTACGCCGGTACGATCCGGATCTTCCAGGATCCCCGGCGGGCCGTCTCCGCCCACTACGTGGTGCGCTCCTCGGACGGCCATGTGGCGCAGATGGTGAAGACCAAGGACGTCGCCTGGCAGGCCGGGAACTGGTACGTCAACACGCACTCCATCGGCATCGAGCAGGAGGGCGTCGCCGTGGAGGGCGCCACCTGGTACACCCCGCAGATGTACCGCTCCACGGCCGCGCTGGTGCGCTACCTCGCCGCCAAGTACGACATCCCCCTCGACCGTCAGCACATCATCGGCCATGAGAACGTGCCGCCCACCACGGCCGGGGGCACCAAGAACATGCACTGGGACCCGGGCCCGTACTGGGACTGGAACCGCTTCATGGCCGTGCTCGGCGCCCCCACCCACCCCACCGCCCGCCCCGGCAGCCAACTGGTCACCATCAGCCCCGCGTTCACCGCCAACCAGCAGGTCTTCCGCGACTGCGAGAAGAACACCGACCTGCCCCTCCAGGGCAGCAGCGCCGTCCCCCTGTACACCGAGCCGTCCACGACCGCCCCCCTGTTCCCGGACCCCGGCCTGCATCCGCCCGGCCAGTCCGGCACCAACTGCGTCAACGACTGGGGCAGCAAGATCAGCGCCACCCAGCAGGCCGTGGTGGCCGAGCGCAGACCCGGCTGGACGGCGATCTGGTGGTACGGCCAGAAGGCCTGGCTCCGGACGCCCGGACACAGCCGCACCACCACCCCGACGGCCGGCCAGGTCGTCCGGCCCAAACCCGGAGTGGCACAGGTGCCGGTGTACGGCGTGGCCTACCCCGACAGGGCCGACTACCCGGCCGACTTCACCGCCCCGCGCGTGGGCGCCCCGCTCCCGTACACCATCAAGGCGGGCCAGTCCTACCCCGGCGGCGGCGAGGCGCCCAGCGGCTACTTCTACGCGCCGACGATCGACTCCTCGCTCCCGTACGACCACACGTACTTCCCCGGCACGGCGAAGTACGTCACCGTCCAGATCGGCCACCGCGTCGCCGTGGTGCGGGCCGCCGACGTGGACGTCGTACGGGTGCGCTGAGGGAGGGCGCCCGCACACGGCGGCGCGCCGCGCGCCCGGTGTGTCGGCACCGGGAGCGCGGCGCGCCCCTTTCCCGGACCCCTCCGGCGGAGCAGGCGGCCGGAGGGGTCCCTCACGCGGCGGTCAGCGGGTCCCGACCGCCGCACGCACGGCCCGACGCGCCATCGCGCAGTCGTCGTGCAGCCTGCGCAGCAGCAACCGCTGCTGCTCTCCGGCCGAGGGCACACCCGGCTGCTGCGGCGAGGCGGTGCCCGAGGGCGTCGCATCGCGCATGGCGCGCTGTACGGCCGTCTCGTACGTCCGGATCTCCCGGGTCAGTACGAGCATCAGGTTCACCAGGAAGGCGTCCCGCGCGGCCGGGCCCGCGGCCTGGGCCGCCTGGCTGATCTGGCGCCGGGCCACCGGAGCGTCCCCGAGCACCGCCCACAGCGTCGCCAGGTCGTACCCCGGCAGATACCAGCCGGCGTGCTCCCAGTCGACGAGCACCGGGCCCGCGGGCGACAGCAGGATGTTCGTCAGCAGCGCCTCACCGTGCGAGAACTGCCAGGTGACCGGGCGGCCGGCGTGGGCCAGACCGTGCAGCAGCTTCTGGAGGTCGCTCAGATCCCGGTCGGTGAAGAGCCCGAGCTCGTGGTAGCGGGCGATCCGTGGCGCGTACTCCAGCGGCCGGGTGAACATCTCGGCCGGCGGCCGCCAGTCGTTGACCCGACGGATCGCCCCGAGGGCGGCCCGGATGTCGGCCCGGGGCGGCGCCTCGACCGGGTGCCGGGCCAGGGCCGCCGCCCGGCCGGGCATCCGCTCGATGACCAGGGTGCAGTTGTCCGGGTCCGCGGCGATCAGTCGGGGCACTCGCACGGGTGGGCGGTGCCGGACGAACGCGCGGTAAGCAGCTATTTCGTGCCGGAACCGCTCGGCCCAGGCGGGCGAGTGGTCCAGGAGGCACTTGGCGACCGCCGTGGCCCGGCCGGTGGTGCCGACCAGCAGCACGGACCGGCCGCTGCGCCGCAGGACCTGCACCGGGTTGAACTCCGGGCAGATGCGGTGCACGGACGCGATGGCCATCCGCAGCTGCGCGCCCTGCGGGCCCGACAAGTCGATCCTCCCGCTGAGCGGTTGGACGCCCGCCCCGGGGCGGCGCGCGGACCGGCCGGCGCCGAGCGCCGCCGGAGCGGCGTGCGTGGGGTCGAGGTAGGGTCCGCCGCCCGTCACCAGGTGGCGGTGCGGCCGGGGCGGGGCTGACACGGAGGACGATGCTGTGTACATGGGCGAGACAGATCCCTTCGTGCGCCGACGAGTTGCTGGCCAGCCCGGCCCGGTGGCCCGATCCCACCCTGGGGAATGGGGTCCGCCTGCCGGGGCGGGGTGGCGCCTTCTTACCTGACACCCGACCGCGGGTGGCACACCATCTGGCGCACCCTGGCGAACCCTGGCGAATAGTCCCACCGCATCTGACAGGGGGTTACTGTCAACTCAGCCGAGAACCTGGGGGCTTGAAGTGAACGGACAACCCAACACTCGCCTGAACGACCTCTTCGGCCTCGCCGGCTGGTCCAAGGGCGAACTCGCGAGGCTGGTGAACCGGCAGGCGGCGGCGATGGGCCACCCCCAGCTGGCCACCGACACCTCCCGGGTGCGGCGGTGGATCGACATGGGGGAGTCCCCGCGCGATCCGGTGCCGAGGGTGCTGGCGGCGCTGTTCACCGAGCGGCTCGGCCGTGTCGTGACCATCGAGGACCTCGGTTTCGACCGGCAAGGGCGCACCGGGAAGCGGCGGGACGTCGGACCCAAGAACAACCCCGACGGCCTTCCGTGGGCGCCTGAACGGACGGCGGCGGTCCTCACCGAATTCACGGGAATGGACCTCATGCTCAACCGACGCGGTCTGGTGGGTGCGGGCGCCGCGCTCGCCGCAGGCTCCACACTCAGCAGCGCCATGCACGACTGGCTGCACACCGACCCCGTACTCGCGGCCGACGCCCCCCGTTTCGACGATCCCCTGCACGCCGACCCCGCCGGGTACGACCGCTATGAGGCCGCCCCGATCGGGTCGCAGGAGATCGGCGCGCTGGAGCGCTCGGTGGAGGTCTTCCGCGCCTGGGACGCGTCCCGGGGCGGCGGACTTCAGCGCAAGGCCGTGGTGGGTCAGCTCAACGAGGTGGGCGGCATGCTCGCCTACCGTCACCCCGACCATCTCCAGCGGCGCCTGTGGGGCGTCGCCGCCAACCTGGCCGTCCTGGCCGGCTGGATGTCCCACGACATCGGCCTCGAACCCACCGCCCAGAAGTACTTCGTCATCGCCGCGCACGCGGCCCGCGAGGGCGGCGACCGTCCGCGCGCCGGCGAAGCCCTCTCCCGCGCGGCCCGTCAGATGGTCCATCTGGGCCGTCCCGACGACGCGCTCGACCTCATGAAGCTCGCCAAGTCCGGTTCCGGCGACGAGACCCTGCCGCGCACCCGGGCCATGCTGCACACCATCGAGGCCTGGGCGCAGGCGTCGATGGGGCAGGGGCAGGCGATGCGGCGCACCCTCGGCGAGGCCGAGGAGCTCTTCGTCTCGGACCGGGGCGACGTCCCCCCGCCCAGCTGGATGCAGATGTTCGACGAGGCGGACATGCACGGCATGCAGGCGCTGGCGTTCCGTACGCTCGCCGAGCACGACCCGAGCGCCGCGAACATCGCCGCCCGCCATGCGAAACAGGCGCTCGAACTCCGGGTCAACGGGCGCCAGCGCTCGAAGATCTTCGACTACATCTCCCTCGCCTCGGCGTGCTTCATCGCCGACGACCCCGAACAGGCGGACCGCTACGCCCGGCTGGCCCTGGTGTCGATGGGGGAGACCTCCTCCCACCGCACCTGGGACCGGCTGCGCGAGATGTACCGGCTCACCGGGCAGTACTCCGGATTCCAGAAGATCCAGGACCTGCGCGAGGAGATCCAGCTGGCCCTGCCGAAGGCGCCGACGCGCCGGAGCGGGAGCATGGACCTGTAAAGGGCGGGCCCGGAGCACCGGACCCGCCCTCGTCCCACCAACCGTCCACTCGATCCGTATCGCCCTCAACCGACCTCTGCCGCCGGGGCGTTCACGACCCGATGCGTGCCACCAGTACGCAGGCGTCGTCCTCGCGGTCCGTCTCGCCGAACTCCTCGACCACCATGCGCACCCCGTCCTGCGCGGTGCGGATCGTGTCGAGGCGGGGGGCGAGCTCCAGCAGCCTGCGGCACCCCGGCTCGTCCGAGGTGCCCCGCCGGGTCAGCCCGTCGGTGTGCAGGACCAGCAGGTCGCCGGGCCTCAGCTGCACCTCGGCCTGTCCGTACCCGGCTCCTGACGTCGCTCCGAGGAGCACCCCGTCCGGGGACGTCAGCGCGCACCCCGTCCCGCCGCGGAACAGCAGCGGGGCGGGGTGTCCTGCCTGGGCCCAGGAGAGGACGCGGGTGGCCGGGTCGTACTGGCAGCAGACGGCGCTGCCCAGGGCCGGCTGGACGGAGTGGTCGAGGAGCTGGTTGAGGTGGCCCATGAGGTCGCCGGGGCGGATGCCCGCGACCGCCATGCCGCGCAGCGCGCCGAGGAGCATCGCCATGGCGCCGGTGGCGGTCACGCCGTGGCCGGTGAGGTCTCCGACGGTCAGTAAAGACCTGCCGTCGGGCAGTTCCAGCGCGTCGTACCAGTCGCCGCCGATGAGCGCGCTGGTGGCGGACGGCAGATAGTGCGCCGCGACGTCGAGCGCCGCCGGGTTGCCCTGGGGCAGCCGCAGCGAACCGCGCCAGGGCGGCAGGACGGCTTCCTGGAGCTCGACCGCGAGGCGGTGCTCGGTCCTGGCGATGTGCCGCTCGCGGGCCAGCGAGTCGCGCGACTCCCGGACGGCGCGCTGGCTGCGGCGCAGCTCGCTGACGTCGCGCAGCACGGCCCACATCGAGGCGGTGCAGCCGTCGGCGTCGAGGACCGGCTCGCCCATCATGTGCAGGGTGCGCACCCGTCCGTCGGTGCGCACGATCCGGAACTCGCCGTCGATCGGCTTCCCGTCGACCAGGCAGTCCGTCACCATGGCCGTCAGCAGCGCCTGGTCCTCGGCGAAGACCATCGACGGCAGTTCGTCGAGCGACATCGCCCCGCTCCCGGGGTCCCGTCCGAAGATCTGGAAGAGCTCGTCGGACCAGTCCACCGCGTCCGTGAGCAGGTTCCACTCGGCGCTGCCCACCCGGCTGAGCAGGGAGCCGGGCAGCGGGTCGGGTTCGGAGCCGGGCGCCGGCTCCTCCTCGACGGCCTCCTCCGGCGCGGGCTCGGGCAGACCCTCCTTCAGCTGGTCCAAGTGCGTGCCGAGGTCGTCGAGGTGGTGGACCGCCAGATCGCACAGGGCGCGCTGCCAGCGGCCGTGCGCGTCGTCGTCCACGACCGCGTCCCGCCGTACGGCGTCCACTCCGCCGCGGAGCCGGCGGGTCTGTGAGATCAGCGCGTCGACCGTTTCCCGCTCCGGCGGTTGCGGGCTGGGACGGTCCGCGAACAGATGGGACGGCATGACGTACTCCGATACAGGCGCGGCACTGCAAGTCGGAAGGATGGACCGGTAACGACTGTTGCACAGGGAGCGAGGCCCCGTAAGGGATTTGGCAACACTCGATACGGTGGTGCTTCCGGCATATGCCTGGGGCCTTCCGTGGGCGATCAGCGCACGCGCCGCCGAACCGGGAAACCACGGACGCGCGCGCCTCAAACCACCAGTACAGCACCGATGCGGAGGGGAAAGGGCGCCCAGGGCGTTCCCGCGCCCCCTCCGAAGGCGGCGCACCGCGGCGCGACCGCGCCCGGCGGCACGGCCGTGACCCGCCCCCACACGCCGAGTGCCGCCGGGACGAGGGTGATCGGGCCGGGGCGCACGGCGGGGCGGCGCGCGACCGCCGGTCAGCCAGTGCGCCCACGAGGGGGGTCGGGCGCCCGTCGCGGCCCGTGACGGGAGCGTGAGCGGCAGGGGCGCGCGTTGCCTTCTCCGGGGACCGCGCTGACCTGCGCCGGAACCCGTTCCGGGGCGGGGAGCGAGGTTCCTGCCCGTTCATGACATCCTGTGTCGTCACAGCTCGCCGGACAGATGGGATCGGCGGACGTCCGGGGGGTTACAGGGGAAGGTCGATGAGGCTCTGCTTTCTGGTGGAGGAGCACTACCGCCACGACGGCATGCCGGTGGAGGTGATCCGCCAACTCGTCGCCTGGGGCCATCGGGTGGACGTCCTGCGTCCCGGCGGTTCCCTGCTGCGGATGTCCGAGGCGGTCACCGCGGGCAGCCATGACGCCTGGGTGCTCAAGACGGTGTCCGGTGGCCCGGGGCTCACGCTCCTGGAGGCCGCCGCCGCGGTGGGCCTGACCACCGTCAACGACGCCCGGTCGATCCGGGGCGTACGGGACAAGGCGCTCGCGGCGGCGATCGGCCGCAGCCGGGGCCTGCCGATGCCGACGACGTACGCGGCGGCCGTCCCCGGACTCCTCGCGGAGATACCCGAGTCCGAGTTCCCGCTGGTGGTCAAGCCCGCCGACGGCAGTGCCGGGCGCGGAGTGTGCCTGGTCCCCTCGCCGGACCGGCTCGCCGCCATGACGGAGGAACTGGCGGGCCAGGGCATGCTGGTGGCCCAGCCGTACGTGCCCAACGCGGGCGTGGACCTGAAGGTGTACTGCGTGGGCGGTGAGCTGTACGCCACCGAGCGCCGCTCCCCGCTCCACCCCGACCACGCGGTCCGCGAGCGGCAGGTGGCGCTCCCCGCCGAGGTGGCCGCGACCGTCGCCCGGGTCGGCGCGGTCTACGGCCTGGACCTGTACGGCGTGGACGTGCTCCTCGGCCCCGACGGGCCGGTGGTGGTCGACGTGAACGACTTCCCCAGCTTCCGCCAGGTCCCCCAGGCGGCGGCGCGGGTGGCGCGGGCCGTGCTGGAACTGGCCCGCACCGGCCGCGCGAGCGCCCCGGACGTCTTCCCGGCCGCCATCATCCCCGAGCAGCCCGGGGCGGCCGTATGAGGATCGGTCTCCTCACCCCCGAACCCGGCCATCCGCTGCTCGCCGCCACCACCGCCCTGCTCGCCCGCGAGCACGTGGTCGAGGCGGTCGACCCGGCCTCGGCGCCTCCGGACCGCGTCGCGGACGTCTACCTGCTCAAGTCCCGTACCCCCCGGGCCCTCGCGCTCGCCCGGGAGTTGGAGGCGCGCGGGGCCGCGGTGCTGAACTCCGCGTCCGCGACGGGCCTGGTCCAGGACCGCACGGCGATGGCCGACCGCGCCGTCCGGGCCGGGCTGCCGTTCGCCGCGTCCCGCACCTTCGCCGCGCTCGCCCCGCTGCCGGACGACCCGGACCTCGGCTATCCGCTGGTGGTGAAGAGCCGGCACAGCCGCCGCCACGACCTGGTGGCCCGCGCCGACGACAGCGCGGGCTTGCGGGCGCTGGCCGAGGAGTGGGCCGGGGAGCCGGTGGTGGTGCAGGAGTTCGCCCCCAACAGCGGCTGGGACCACAAGCTGTGGGTGATAGGCGACCGGGTCTTCGCCGCGCTGCGCCGCTCCGAGCTCGCGCCCGGGGGCCGCGGCCCCACCCGCCCGCTGCCGCTGGACGCGCTGCCGCCCGGCTGGGCCGCGCTGGCGCTGCGGGTGGGGGAGGTGTACGACCTGGACGTGTACGGGGTCGACATCGTCGACGCGGACGGCGGTCCGCTCATCGTGGACGTCAACGCCTTTCCCGGGATCCGGGGTCAGCTCGGCGCCCCCGAGGCGCTCGCGGAGCTGGCCCTGGCGGCGGGGAGCGGACGGCTCATCCCGAGGCCGCGGGCACGTGCCG
Organism: Streptomyces sp. NPDC043908; assembly: GCF_056435525.1. Taxonomy (NCBI): domain Bacteria; kingdom Bacillati; phylum Actinomycetota; class Actinomycetes; order Kitasatosporales; family Streptomycetaceae; genus Streptomyces; species Streptomyces sp. NPDC043908. The sequence goes on from NZ_JBWKEI010000001.1 coordinate 25,383, forward strand.
CGGGGGAGTCGTGTTCCACGCCGTGAGCACCGGCCGTCCGTGCTCGGTCCCCAGCCGCGACACTGCTCCGGTGCCGAGCAGGAACAGCGCCCCGGAGGTGGCGGGCAGCCCGAGGTAGCGGGCCGTCAGGACGCGCAGGAAGTGCGAGTGGGCGACGAGGGCCACATCGCTCCCGGTCTCGGCGTCCCCCAGGGCTGCCCTGGCCTCCGCGAGCACCCGGTCGGCCCGTTCGCCGACCTGCTCGGCGCTCTCGCCCGGGTGCGCGGCGGGCCCGGGGGCGACCCCGTCCGTCCACAGGTTCCAGTTCGGGCGCTCGCGCTGGATCTCGGGCGTGGTGACGCCCTCGTACCCGCCGTACTCCCACTCGCGCAGGTCCGGCCGCACCCGCGCGGCGGTGAGGCCGGCGAGTTCGGCGGTGCGCCGCGCCCGGGCCGCCGGGCTGACCAGGGTGAGCCCGATCCGGTGCCCGGCGAGCAGCGGCGCCACCGCGCGGGCCTGGGCCTCGCCGTGCTCGGTGAGCGGCAGGTCGGTGTGGCTGGTGTGCTGCCCCGTCAGGGTCCACGCCGTCTCGCCGTGCCGGATGAGGATCAGCTCGCCCATGGATCGTTCCCGTTCTCCGCGACGGGCCCGACGGGCTCCTCCCGCCGGACCGTGTACGGCACAACCAAACGGTACCGGAGGGCATTCCGGCAGGTGGGACCGGTGGCACGGGTCACGCTCAGGGGGTGAGCAGGGCGGCGCCTGGAGCCGGTGAGGGCCGGACGCGCGCGGGAGCCGCGTCAGCGGGCGCGGAGGGCGCTCCGCGCGCTCACCGGTCGGCCAGCGTGTTCCAGAACATCGCCTCGTACGTCTGGAGCAGACGGCCGTAGCGGCGCGCCGACACCGCCTCGGCCCCGGAGCGGACCCCCGAGGCGACCGCGGCCAGGGCCTGGCGTTCCAGGTCGGGCGCCGGCTCGGCGAAGAAGTCGAAGAAACCGCACGCCTCCTCGGAGAAGCCGTAGCGGACGCGCAGCGCCTCGGCCACGGTGGCGCAGTAGCCGCCCCACGCCGCGAAGTTGGCGGTCAGCGCCAGGGCGACCGAGGGCGGTTCACCGTTCAGCGCCAGCCAGGCCACCTGGGCCGGATACGCCTGGCAGCCGGCCAGCGGCTCGTACCGCGCGACGCTGTCCGCGTCGAGCCCGCAGGCGCTCTCATACGCGCCGAGCCGCTCCAGGGCGATCCGTTCGCCGGCGGCGAGCGAGGCGAAGAACTCCGCGCACGCCGGGTTGCCCGCGTCCGCCGAGCGTTCGGCGAGGAAGCCGAAGGCGCGCAGGTCGGAGCCGATGACATGGCGCTGCTCCAGAGCCAGCGCGCCCAGTGTGTGGATCGTCGCCGAGCCGTCCGCGATCCGCGGCACCAGCCGGTTGGCGTCCTTCGCGGGGGCCAGCTCCGCCGTGATCCGCTCCACCAGTTCCCGGGCCGTGTCCGCCATACGGGACCCCTCTTCCGTGTGCGCTCGTGCCGCCCAGACTCTCACGCGGGCACGGGGGGCGAGGGCCGGACCGGGCGGAAACCGGCCGGATCGCGCTGGGCGGGTGATTCGGCCGAACTGCGCGTAGACCATTTAGCTGCCTTGGGCATGTAGTGGAGATCGGCAAGACGGACTCTTCGCTTGCGAGGTTCACCCATGACCGGAACCGTCTCCTTCCCCCAGGACCGCACCTGCCCCTACCACCCGCCCACCGCGTACGAGCCGCTGCGCCAGGCCGGTCCGCTCTCGCGGGTACGGCTCTTCGACGGCCGCGCCGCGTGGTTCGTGACCGGCCACGCCGAGGCTCGGGCGCTGCTCGCCGACCCGCGGCTCTCCTCCGACCGGCTCCGCCCGGACTTCCCCGTCGCCACCGAGCGGTTCGCCGCGCTCAACGAACGCCGTACCGAACTCCTCGGCGTGGACGACCCCGAGCACCGCACCCAGCGCCGCAAGGTCGTCCCCGGTTTCACCCTCAAACGCACCGCCGCCCTGCGCCCGATGATCCGCGCGACCGTGGACGGGCTCCTGGACGCCCTGGTCGAGAAGGGGCCGCCGGCCGACCTGGTCACCGCGTTCGCGCTGCCGGTGCCGTCCATGGTGATCTGCGCGCTGCTCGGCGTCCCCTACGACGACCACGACTTCTTCGAGGAGCAGTCCCGGCGGCTGCTGCGCGGTCCGGCCCCGGCCGACACCCAGGACGCCCGCGACCGGCTGGACGCCTACTTGGGCGAACTGATCGACCGGAAGGTCCGCGAGCCGGGTGACGGGCTGCTCGACGAGCTGGTCGAGGACCAGATGCGCACCGGCGGCATGGACCGCACCGAACTGGTCAGGATGGCGGTGCTGCTGCTCGTCGCCGGGCACGAGACCACCGCGAACATGCTGTCGCTGGGGACCTTCACGCTGCTCGAACACCCCGAGCGGCTGGCGGAGCTGAGGGCGGACCCCTCGCTGACGCCGGTCGCGGTCGAGGAGCTGATGCGGTTCCTCTCCATCGCCGACGGCATCCCGCGGGTGGCCACCGAGGACATCGAGGTGGCCGGGAGCGTGATCCGCGCCGGCGAGGGCGTCGTGCTCGCCACCTCCATGATCAACCGGGACGGCTCGGTCTACCCGGACGCCGACACCCTCGACTGGCACCGCCCGGCCCGCCACCACGTGGGGTTCGGCTTCGGCATCCACCAGTGCCTGGGGCAGAACCTGGCACGGGCCGAGATGGAGATCGCGCTGGGCGCCCTCCTCGCGCGGTTGCCGGGGCTGCGGCTGGCGGTGCCCGCCGACCGGATCCCGTTCAAACCGGGCGACACCCTCCAGGGGATGCTGGAACTCCCCGTCACTTGGTAGTGGAGTGGGCTCATGAGGATCAGCATCAAGGACGACGTCTGCATCGGCTCGGGGCAGTGCGCCCTGACGGCGCCAGGGGTGTTCACCCAGGACGACGACGGATTCAGCGCGTTGCTGCCGGGGCGCGCGGACGGCGGGGGCGACCCCATGGTCCGCGAGGCGGCCCGCGCCTGCCCGGTGCAGGCCATCTCGCTGGAGGACTGACGCCGCGTACGGGGTACGGCACGGGACGCCGCGCCGTACCACCTGGTCCGCGCGGTCGTCAGTGGCCGGTGTGCCGCAGACGGACGATGGGGATGTCCCGCTCGGTCCTCTTCTGGTAGTCCGCGTACGGCGGGAACACCTCCACCAGATGCGGCCACACCCGCGCCTTGTCCTCGGGGGAGAGGGTCTCGGCGCGGGCGGGGAACCGCTCGGTGCCGATCCGGACGCTGACGTCCGGCTCCTCCCGGAGGTTGAGGTACCAGAGCGGGTGCTCGTCGGACCCGCCCTTGGAGGCCACGATCAGATAGTCGTCGCCGTCGCGCCCGTAGATCAGCACGGTGCGGCGTACGGTGCCGGTGCGCCGGCCGACGTAGTCGAGGAGCAGGCACGGGGCGCCGTGCAGGGTCGTTCCCCTGGTGCCGCCCGACTCCTCGTACAGCCGGGCCTGTTCGGCCACCCAACCGGTCGGGCTGATCTCCACCGCGCCGCCGTCGCCGGGTTTCAGAGCCACTGGGTCCTCCTTCGCCGAGGGTGAGTCGCCTTCCAGCCTGCCTCACGGGACGGGGGCGTGCCGTCGGGGCGCACCGGGGCGGCCGGAAACGGTCCCTCGCGCCCCGGCGCGACCGTCAGCCTCCGGTGGTGGATCCGGGCCGCAGGACCATGAGGACGGTCACCGCCGCCCACAGGAGGTTGAACACCCCGGTGTACATGGCCAGTTGGACGGTGCGGCGCTCCTCGGCGGTGCTCGCGGGCGCGGTCCGCGCCTCGGTGGCGGCGGTGTCGAGCCCGGTGAGTATGGCGTCCTGGCGGGGCAGGACGAGCGCGATGAGCGCGACCGCCGCGAGCGTCGTCAGGACGATGGAGACGATCAGCCAGGTGTCGCCGAGGATGCGCATGTTACTGGCCGTGGCGAAGCCGAAGACGGGCACCGCGACGCCCACGAGGGCGTAGACCCGGCAGATCCGGTACAGCAGCCGCACCGACGCGAGCGCCTGCGCGTCGCCGGGCGCGGCCAGGGCCCGCCGGGCGGTGGGCGGGAACATGCTGGCGGCCACGGCGACCGGTCCGACGGCGAGGATCGCGGCCAGGATGTGCACGGTGAGCAGGAACTTCGTCACGGGGGAGCGCTTTCGTACGGGCGGGCGGGCTTCCGGACGAAAGCCCCGGCCGACGTTATGACGTGCCCGGGCGGCGGAGAAGTGGCGGAAGTGCCAGCCTCCAACCGATTCTCGCCAGGGCCGTGGGGGCGCCCACAGGTTCCGCAGTCCATTCCGGGACCGCTCGTCTGTGACCGTCCGTCCGGGACCGTCCCTCTGGGACCGTCCCTCTGGGACCGCTCGTCCGGGACCGCTCGTCCGGGACCGTCCGTCCGGGACCGCCCTGGGCGCATTCGGTGTCCCGGTCCGGTGTCCCACGGATTTCCGCCGGGCCCGCGGATCGCGCCCGGCGGTTCGCGTTCGTCCACAGGCCCCGGAGCGCTGTCGGCGCCCGGCCCTACGATGGGGGAAAGATCACTTCTGCGGGAGTGGTCGTCCGCCCGGCGCCGGAGGTCCTTTCGTGGAACAGAGGTTCGTCACCGTGGTCACCGGCGGCAGCCGGGGGATCGGCGCCGCGGTCTGCGCCCGGCTGGCCGCCGACGGCCACGACGTGGTCGTGGGCTACCGCTCGGACGCGGAAGCCGCCGAAGCCGTGGCCGAACAGGTGCGGAGCGAGGGCCGCGCGGCCCTCGCGGTGGCGGTCGACACGGCGGACGAGCACGCGGTGGACCGGCTCTTCGACGCCGCCGCCACGCTCGGCCCGGTCACCGGGCTGGTCAACAACGCGGGCGTGAGCGGCCCCAACGGCCGTCTCGCCGACGCCGACGCGGAGGGGATGCGCCGGGCCGTCGACGTCAATGTGCTCGGCTATCTGCTCTGCGCCCGCCGGGCCGTGCGCGACATGGCGGTGCGGGGCGGCGGGTCCGTGGTCAACATCTCCTCGGCCGCCGCCACCCTGGGCAGCCCCGGTCAGTACGTGCACTATGCCGCCACGAAGGCGGCGGTCGACGCCATGACGGTCGGCCTCGCCAAGGAGGTCGCGGCCGACGGGATCCGGGTCAACTGCGTGGCGCCGGGCATCATCTGGACCGGCTTCCACGAGGACCCGCAGCGCCCCGCGAAGCTCGCCGGCGCCATCCCGATGGGCCGCGCCGGGCGGCCGGACGAGATCGCCGGAGCGGTCGCCTGGCTCCTCTCCGAGGACGCCTCGTACGCGACGGGCACCGTCATACGGGTGGCTGGCGGGATGTAGCGGGCGCCCGGCTCCCGCGCCGCGGTGTCAGGAGACGGGTCCGGGCGAGGGCGTCGGGTCCGGTACGGGGTCGGGCCCCGGCGGGTTGGGCACGGGATCCGGTTCCGGTACGGGCAGGGGCCCCGGCAGCGGTCCCGGCTCGGGCGCGGGCGGGCCGGGCGTCGGCCCGGGCGTGGGCGGCACCGGATCGGGGCGCCCCGGCGTCGGGCCGGGGGTGGGCCCCGGCGTGGGCGGGTTGGGGTCGGGGTAGGGCGGCTGGGTCATGGAAACCTCCTGCTTACGCGGGCCGATGGGCGCGGCGCCGGCCCGCGCGCCCGGGAACGGGCCCCGGGCCGACGTCGTGTCCACTGTCTCCTCCAGCACGTGCCCACGCGCGTCGGCCGTACTCCATCCGTCACCCGCCGCACACCGCGACGGGTTCGCCCGCGCGGGTGGCCGGGTTCAGTCCACGCCGTCCCCGAGGGATTCGAGGAGTTCGCGCAGGGTGTCGGCGAGGGCGACGCGCCGGTCCGGGGCGAGCGCGGCGAGCAGCCGCTCCTCGGTGGCGAGGTGGTCGGGCAGGGCCAAGTCGATCAGCGCGCGGCCCTCGGGGGTGAGGGCGACCTGGACGACCCTGCCGTCCGTGGGGCTGGGGGAGCGGGTCACCAGACCGCGCTCCTCCAGCTTGTCGAGGCGCTGGGAGACGGCACCCGAGGTGACCATCGCGGAGCGCATCAGCTCGGCGGGCGTGAGCAGATGGGGCGGCGCGCTGCGGCGCAGGGTCGCGAGCACGTCGAAGGAGGCGGGGTCGAGACCGTGCTCGGCGAAGGTGCGGCGCAGCTCGGTCTCGATGAGCCGGGAGAGGCGTTTGAGCCGTCCGATCACCGCCATCGGCGACACGTCGAGGTCGGGGCGGCGCTCGCCCCACTGCGCGAGCAGCAGGTCCACATGGTCGGTCACGGATCCACCCTAGCCAATCTCTTAGCGATGAGATACTTTTCTCTTAGCGCTAAGGGAACTTCTCGCGGCGACCGGACCACCCAGAAGGAGCGGACACTCATGCGCATCACCGTCTTCGGAGCAGCGGGCAACGTCGGCAGCCGCGTCGTGGCCGAGGCCGTCGCCCGGGGGCACGAGGTCACCGCCGTCGTGCGCGACCGGGCCCGCTTCCCCGAACTCCACCCGGCGGCCCACGCCCGTACCGGTGACGCGACCGACGTCGAGGACATAGCCGGGCTGAGCGCCGGCCAGGACCTGGTCGTCAGCGCCACCCGGCCCGCCCCCGGCAGCGAGGGCGACCTCGTCACCGTGACCAAGGCGCTGCTGGCCGGGCTCGCCGGGACCGGTGTGCGGGTGCTGGTCGTCGGCGGCGCCGGCACCCTGACCCTGCCGGGCAAGGACGGCGCCACCGTCGTCGACGACCCGGACTTCCCCGCCGACTGGCGGCCCATCGCGGACGCCTGCGCCGAGCAGCTCGCCGTCTGCCGCGCGGAGACCGAGGTCGACTGGGCCTACCTCAGCCCCGCCGCCCTCCTGGAGCCTGGCGAGCGCACCGGCGCCTACCGCCTGGGAGCGGACGAACTCGTCGTGGACGGGAACGGCGAGTCCGCCATCTCGATGGAGGACCTCGCGGTGGCGCTCCTCGACGAGGCCGAGGAGCCCCGCCACCACCGCACCCGGTTCACCGTGGCGTACTGAACCGCGCGCTCAGTGCCCGAGCAGCACCCGCAACTCGGGCTGGAGCAGCTCCCCGTGGGCCTGTACGAGGTCGTCGCACAGATCCCAGATCCGCTCCACCGTCAGCGTGGCCGCGGTCGCCGCGTCGGTCATCGCTGCGTGCCGCACATGCCGGGGCTCGCCCTCGGTGGCGGCCCGGACCACCAGATCGGTGACGCTCGCGTACGTGCGGTTCAGCGCGGCGCACTGCGGCGGGAGAGGCCCCACATGGGTCGGCTGCACGCCCGAGGCGTCGACCAGGCACGGCACCTCGACCACGCAGTCGGCGGGCAGATTGGGGATCAGGGAGCTGTTGGGGACGTTGCCGTAGATCGTGCGGGGCGTGCCGGTGACGATGCTGTGGACGATCTGCGGGGCGTACTCCATGGTGCCCTCGACCGGCAGCGGCCGGCCCGCCGCCAGGGCGTTGCGGGTGCGCTCGTAGCTGACCGTGTTGTCCTCGATGATGTCGAGGTACGCGCCGATCGGCAGCCGCAGCCGCTCCACCTCGCTGTCGTGGTGCAGATACCACGGCACGTACTCGGAGGAGTGCTCGCTGGTCTCGGTGGGGTAGTGGCCGAGTCTGCGGTACATGTCGACGCGGACCCGGCGCAGCAGTTCGCGGTCCTTGTCGATGGCGGCGTCCAGGAGCGGGTGCAGATCGCGGCCGTCGCGCTCGAAGCGCAGCACCCACGCCTGGTGGTTCATCCCCGCGGCCAGGTACGACACCTCGGAGAAGTCCACCCCGACCAGCTCGGACAGGTCGTGCATCGTCCAGTACACCGAGTGGCACAGGCCCACCGCCTTCAGCCGGGGGGCGATCCGGTGCAGATAGAGCAGGTTCATCGCCATCGGGTTCGTGTAGTTCAACAGCCAGGCGTCCGGGCACAGTTCGGCCATGTCCTCGGCGATCCCGCGCAGCACCGGGAAGGTGCGCAGCGCCCGGAAGACACCGCCGATCCCCAGCGTGTCCCCGATCGTCTGGCGCAGTCCGTACCGCGCGGGGACGGCGAAGTCGGTACGGGTCGCCGCGTTCATGCCGACCTGGACGGTGTTGATCACGAAGTGCGCGCCGTCGAGCGCGCCGCGCCGGTCGGGGTGCGCGGTGACGACGGGCGCGACCTCCAGCGCCCCCGCGATGTGCCGGGCCGCCGCCTCGGCGGTCGCCAGCCGCTCCGGATCGATGTCGTGCAGCGCGATCCGCAGCCTGCCGAACTCGGGGAAGGCGAACAGGTCGGCGAGCAGCCCCTGGGTGAACACCACGCTGCCCGCGCCCATGAAGGCGATCTTCACTTCGGCCGGTCCGGCCATCTCGGTGACCCCTCTCGTCTCGGTCATGCGTGAACTCCCGTACCTTCCCTGGCTCCCGGGCCCGGGACGTGGGCGACGGCCTCGTCCCAGGTGGGCTGGGCCGCGGTGCCGCCGCGGCCCCGCGTGGACAGCGAGCCGCAGGCCGCGGCGACGGCCAGCGCGTCCGCGAGGCCGAGCCCGCGCAGCACCGCGGCGACGAATCCGGCGTCGAAGCTGTCCCCGGCCCCCACGGTGTCGAGCGGCTCGACGGGCAGCGCGGGCACGGCCGTCACGCGCGTCCCGTCGTGCGCCAGCGCGCCCCGGGCGCCGTTCTTGACCACGACGAGCGGCCCGCGCCGGGCGAGCGCGGCCGCCGCCTCGGCCACCCCTCGGGCGATCCCGGTCAGGGCGCGCGCCTCGGCCGCGTTCGGCAGCACCTGGTCCGTCACCTTCAGGACCGGGTCGAGGAGCTCCGGGTCCCAGCGGCCGGAGGGGTCGTCGTTGGTGTCGAGCGAGGTGGTCGCGCCGAGCTCGCGCGCCCGCCCGAACAGCCCGGCCAGCGCCCCCGCGAGCCTCGGCATCAGGAAGAAGGAGGCCGCGTGGACGTGCCGGGTCGAGGCGAGCAGCGCCTCGGGGACGTCCCCGGGTCCGGTCGCGGCCAGACAGCCGGGCGCGGTGAGGATCGCCCGGTCGGCGCCCCGGGTGAGGACGGCGGTGAGCGGGGTGGCCCGGTCGGGGTCGGTCGTCAGGGCCGAGGTGTCGACTCCGCGCGCGCCCAGGGCCGTACGGACGAAGGCGCCCGCCGGGTCGTCGCCGACGCGGCCCGCGAACGCCACGCGCAGCCCGAGCCGGGCCGCCCCGCACGCCATGATCGCGGCCGAGCCGCCGAGGACGAGGTCGGCCCGCTCGACCAGTTGTTCGCGCTGGCCGTAGGCGAGGTCGCGCGGTACGGGCCCGAGGACCACGTCCGGGTTGGCGTCGCCCACGACGAGCAGGTCGAAGGGGCGAGAAGAGGGCGGGGGTGCCGGTGGCAGCGGTGGTGACGGCATGGCGAAGGGCTTTCTGGTCCGGGGGAGTGGAGTCGGGGGGAGCCCCGCCGGGCGGGGGCCCCGGCCGGTGTCGGTGTCGGTGGCGGGCGGAAGGGCGAAGAGGGCGGGGCCGCCTCAGCCCTTCAGTCCGCTCGACGTCAGCGACTGGATGAAGGTCCGCTGGGCGAACAGGAAGGCGAGCAGGACCGGGAGCACCGTGATCACATTGCCCGCCATCACCGCCGCCCACTGCGTGTGGTGCTGCCCCTGGAAGGTGGTCAGCCCCAGTTGGAGGGTGTACTGGGTGTCGTGGTTGATGGCGATCAGCGGCCAGGACAGGTCGTTCCAGGTGGCGAGGAAGGTCAGGACCGCGACCGTGGCCAGGGCGGGCCGGGCCAGCGGCAGCACGATCGAGAAGAGCACCCGCAGCCGTGAGCACCCGTCGATCCAGGCGGCCTCCTCCAGTTCCCTGGGCAACGTGAGGAAGAACTGCCGGAAGAGGAACACCGCGAACGGGGTGACCAGCGACGGCACGATCAGCGCGCCCAGCGTGTCGATCAGCCCCAGCCACTTCATCACCAGGAACGTGGGGATCATCGTCAGCTGGAACGGGATCACCATCGTCGCCAGCATCAGCGCGAGCAGCGCCCGCGAACCACGGAACCGCATCCGGGCGAAGGCGTAGCCGCCGAGCGAGCCGAGCACCAGGTTCGAGCCGACGGCGACGGCCGAGACGATGCAGGAGTTGGCGAACCAGCGCGGGAACATCGCGTTGCCCAGCACATAGCGGTACCCGCCGAAGTCGATCCCGCGCGGCCACAGGGCCGGGGGGAAGCGGTTGATCTCGGCGTTGGTCATCACCGAGCTGAGCACCAGCCACACCAGCGGCAGCGCGAAGACGAGCGACAGCGGCGCCAGCAGCAGGTGCCAGGGACTGAAGGGCAGCCTTCGCCGCCGGACGGCGCGCGCCGCCGGCGCCGCCGCGGGCGCCGCGCCCTCGCCGACCATGGTGGAGGCCGTCATCGGGCCGCTCCTTCCGCGCGCAGGGGCCCGGCCGCGCCGCCGGTGGCGCGCTCGCGGTGGCGCCGGTAGAGCGTCACCGCCGTGCCCGCGAGCAGCAGGGCGACCGCCAGGACGTACGCGGCGGCGGCGCCGTAGCCCGCGGTGAACGTGCGGAACGCCTGCTGCCAGACGAAGTACACGATGACCGTGGTCGACTCCAGCGGCCCGCCCTTGGTCGTCACGTACACCAGGTCGAAGACCTGGAGCGAGGTGATCAGCTGCCACAGCACCAGGAACGCGGTGACCGGGGCGAGCGTCGGCAGCGTCACGTACCGCAGCACCTGCGCCCGGTTCGCCCCGTCCAGCCGTGCCGACTCGATGAGTTCGGCGGAGACGTCCTGGAGCGCGGCGAGGAAGACGACGACGCAGAAGCCCGTCCCGCTCCACAGCGAGATCGCCAGCAGCACGTACAGCGACTGGCCCGGGTCGGTGAGGAACCCCTGCGGGGAGACGCCCAGCTTGTGCAGGATCGAGTTGGCCGCGCCGAACTGCGGGTCGAAGATGAAGGAGAACAGCACGCCCTGGGCCGCGGCCGAGATGACGAACGGCAGGAAGACGAGCGTGCGGTAGACGCCGACGAAGCGGATCCGCCGGTTGAGGGCCAGAGCCAGCGCGAGCCCCCCGGCCAGGCTGAGCGGCACGTAGACCGCCGCGTACGTCAGGGTGTTCTCCACCGCCTTGCGGAAGCCCGGGTCCTTCGACAGGGCCCGGTAGTTGTCCAGGCCGACCCAGCGGCCGGGGGTGACCAGGTCGTCGGCGCGGAACGACAGCAGCAGCGACCAGACGACCGGCACGACACTCAGCCCCAGGATCACCAGGACCGACGGGGTGATGAACGCCCAGGCGGTGGCGGTCTCGCCGCGCGCCCGTCGGCGCCGGGCGCGGCGCCGCTCGGCCGGCTCGGGTCCGGCGGGCCCCGGGCCGGCCGGGGCCAGGGTGAGCGGGCGGGGCGCGCCCGTACGGGATCCTCGGTCCACGACGACCCTCCTCATCGGGGAATCAGCAGGGCGGCGTCGGCCTTGTCGGCGCACCGGCGCACCGCCTTGGCGGGGGAGGCGCGGCCGAGCAGCACGGACACCACGGCCTCGCCGGTGGCCTGGGAGATCTGCGGATAGGCGGGGTGGATGGGCCGCACCCGTGCGGTCTCCAGGGCCTTGGTGAACACCGGGAGGCCGACGGTGTCGGCGGAGTGCCGCTGCCAGGCGCTCTCCCGCTCGGTCCGTCTGCTCAGCGGCAGACTGCCGCCCCCTATGTCCCACCGCACGTCCTGCGCCGGAGAGATGAGCCAGCGGACGAACTCCACCGCCGCCCTCGAACGCGCGCCGCCGTTGTCGAAGACGGTCCAGGTGTCCGGCCCGGAGATGGTCAGCGGCCGGCCGCTGTAGGTGGGCATGGGCACCACCTCGTACGGCAGCTTGGACTCCACGATGTTGGGCAGCTGCCACGGCCCGGTGATCACCATGCCCATCCGGCCGGAGACGAAGACCTGGTACATCTGCTCGCTGCCGGGTTTGGGATCGATGTAGACGCTTCTGTCGGCGACCAGGTGGGCCACCGTCTCCAGGGCCCGCCGCCCGGCCCCGGCGAAGCCGATGCTCTTGCCGTCCGGGGCGATCACGTCACCGCCGAGGTCCCAGATCATCGGCCACAGCCGCCACACGGTGTCCTCGTCGCCCGCGCCCGGCCAGGCGGTGCCGAAGACGCCGTGCCGGGCGTCGGTGAGCTTCCTGGCGGTCGCCACGAACTCCGGCCAGGTCCAGCCGGCCTTCGGCAGCGGGATGCCGGCCTTCCGGAAGAGCGTGGTGTTGCAGGCGACGGCGAGCGAGTCGAGCAGCGAGGGCGCGGCCCGTACCCTGCCGTGCAGGGTGACGGCCTCCCTGACGGAGGGCCAGAAGTCGGCCCACGGCGGTGAGCCGCCGTGCAGCGCGCCGGTCAGGTCGACGACCTTGGGGCTGCGGGCGATGCTCGCGAGGTCCGAGCCGAAGATGTACGCGATGTCGGGGTAGGCGCCGGCCGCGAGCGCCGCCGTCACCTTCTGGAGCATGGCGTCGGCGACCACGCCGCCGCCGCTCGCGTTCACCCGGATGCGGGACTGCGAGCGGTTGAAGTCGGCGGCGAGCGCCTCGATGGCCTTGCTGCCGATCTCGTTCTGGCCGTGCCACATCTCGATGGTGACCCGGCCGTCGGGGCCGACGCCGTCGGAGGTGGTCGCGGCGCAGGCGTCGAGCAGAGGAAGGGCCGCGGCCCCGGCGACGACGCCCGCCCCGGTGCGCAGCACCCGGCGGCGCGGGAGGCCCGGGACGGGGTGGGGCTTGCTGGTGCGGTCCTGACCGGCGGGCATGGTCGTCCATCCCTTAGCGGGCGCGCCCCGCCTCGGACGCGGGACACACGTCCTGGCGACTCGGGCCGGACTCCGGATCGGGTCGGGATCCGCTACCGGCTGGGCGCACCTCTCGAAGCGACGGGCCGCACAAAGGCCCGGCACTGGCTGGATGAAAGCGCCTCGGGGAGCACGCGTCAAGTACCCGAGAGGGCCCGCCGTCCGCGTGCCGCGGGGCACCACGCGCCCCCGTGTGGCGCAACAGCGCGCTTTCGGCCGGGACGGGTCCGCTTTCGGCCCACCCAGCGGTACGGGAGGGCCAACGGGCCGGGGACAAGGGACGGGTGGGGGTCCGTGGCGTGCCGGGTCAGGGAGCGGTGAACACTAGCTCCGACCAGCGCACCCCGGGGCGCCCGTGCAGATCGGCCCGCCCGCCCCGGTGGACGAGCCGCAGCCCCGCCGCCCCGGCGAGCGCGAGCGTCTCGGCCTCGGGCACGTCGAACATGCGGCGCCCGGGCGGCACCGGACCGCTGCGCACGGTCATCGCCAGGGTGCCGCCGGGGGCGAGCAGCGCGGCGACGCTCCGCATGCCGCGGGCGCGTTCGGCGGCGTCCAGGTGCATCCACACGGCGGTGAGCAGGACCAGGTCGAACCGCTCGCCCCGCCCGGCCAGCACCGGCAGCCCGGGCAGCGCGTCGTCCAGCCAGGTCAGGGCGGTCTCCGCGTGCAACCGCGCCCCGTGGCGGCGCAGTTGGGCGGTGGGCTCGACGGCGGTGACGGTGTGGCCGAGGCGCGCCAGCGCCGCCGCGTCCCGCCCGGTCCCGGCGCCCAGGTCCAGGACCCGTCCGGGCGGCGCCGGGTAGAGGTGCAGCAGCGCGCCGTGGACCTCCTCGAAGGTGACGCTCTCGTACTGCTCGGCCAGCGCGTCGGCGTCCTCGCCGTAGCCCTGGGTTCCGGCGACGCTGTCGTTCATACGGTCAGGCTAAACGATCAGTCGGGACGCGGGCGGGGCCATGACCTGTGACGTCATCGACCAACGGCCCGCGCCCTGCGCACCATTGGTCCCACAGACACCGCCCGCTCCCGGGCGGTGAACGAGGGGGAAGGACCCGGCGTCATGCCGTACTTCGAGACCACCACCGACGGCACCCGTCTCCACTACGTCGACTACGGCCCCCGCGAAGGGCGTCCCGTCGTCTTCGTCAACAGCTCCTACTTCGGTACCGAGATGTGGGAGTTCCAGATGCTCCCGCTGGCCGCCGAGGGCTTCCGGTGCGTCGGGCTCGACCGGCGCGGGCACGGGCGCTCCGACGACGTCTGGGACGGCTTCGACCTCGACACCCTCGCCGGGGACCTCGGCGCGCTCCTCGACCACCTCGACCTCACCGGCATCACCCTGGTGGGCCACTCGCTCGGGACCGCCGAAGTCGTCCGCCACCTCACCCTGAGCGGCGGCGGCCGGGTGGCGCGGATCGCCCTGGTGGCCGGGATGGTGCCCGGTCCGGTCCGCTCGGCCGATCACCCCGAGGGCGTCGCCCCGGCGCTCCTCGCCGCCGGGAACGAGGTCTTCCGCAAGGACCGGCCGGGCTTCTTCGCCCGGGGCGCGGCCCCGTTCTTCGCCCTGGACCGGCCCGGCAACGACCTCTCGCCCGCCATGGTCCGGTACTGGGAGGACCGCTGCGCCGGCGCCACGGCCCGCGCCGCCAACGCCCTCGGCGACCTCGTGGCCACCTTGAACACAGCCCCCGAACTCGCCGGGATCGACGTACCGGCGCTCGTCGTCCACGGCACCCACGACGCCTCCGCCCCGATCCACCTGACCGGCGAGCGGGCCGCGCGGCTGATCCCCGACAGCACCTTCCACGTGTACGAGGACGCCGGCCACGGTCTCTTCGTCACCCACGCCGACCGGCTCACCGCCGACCTGCGGGAGTTCGCGGGCCGCTGACGGCCGCCCCGGGACAACGGCGCTCAGCCGTGGCGGATGCCGAGCGCCGCCCGGACCTCCCGGAAGAGCCGCTTGTCCAGGCCGTTCACGCTCATCCGGTTCTTCGTCAGGGCGAAGGAGAACCGGTGGGCGGGGTCGCCGGAGGCGGCGCTGCCGCCCGAGCCGTTGGTGCCGAAACCGCCGTCGGGGGAGCGCACCACGGAGCCCGCACCGCCGAGCATGAACCCGTAGCCCTTCAGGAGCGGGAAGCCCAGCGAGCGGTCCTCACCCGAGGTCCTCGGCGTCGTCGCCTCGTCGAGGATGGCCTGCGACACCAGCCGTACGCCGTCGAGTCCGCCGCCGACCAGTGCCGCGTACATCCGGGCGGCGGCCCGGGCGGTCATCGTCCCGTTGGCCGGGAGCGCGGCCCGGCGGTAGTCGGCGCGGTTGGCGAGCGCGGCCACCGGCAGCACCGGCCGGGGCGCGAAGACCAGGAACGGCGAGTCGGGCGGCATCCGGTCCAGATACTCCGACCAGCCGCCGTCGTAGCAGCGGGCCACCCGGTGTTCCAGGTGCTCCGGGACCGAGAACAGGAGCGAGTCCGCGAGCCCCAGCGGCCCGGCCAGCTCCTCCCGCAGCAGCTCGTCGCAGGTGCGGCCGGTGGCCCGGCGCAGGGTTTCGGCGAGCAGCACGCCGTAGGTCCAGCCGTGGTAGCCGCTCGCCGTGCCCGGCTCCCACAGGGGTGCCTGTGCCGCCAGCCAGGCGCCGGTCGCCGGGACGTCGAACAGCTCCTCGGGGGTCACCCCGGGCGGCAGGTGCGGCAGCCCCGCCGAGTGCGAGAGGACCTGGCCGAGGGTGATCCTCTCCTTGCCCCGGGCGGCGAACTCGGGCCAGTGCGCGGCGATCGGGGTGTCGTAGGCGAGCACGCCCCGGTCCACCAGGACCGCCACCAGCGCCGCCGCGACCCCCTTCCCGGTCGACCAGGCGGGCACCAGCGTCTCCGCCTCCATCGGCCTGGCGCCCTCCACGTCGGCCAGGCCCGCCCAGGCGTCGACGACGAGTTCACCGTCGAGGTAGGCCGCCACCTGGACGCCCGTCTCCTCGCCGGAGGCGGTCACCTCGGCCAGGATCTCCTCGGCCCGCGTCTGGGCGGCGTTGCGCGGTCGTGCCCCGGTCATCCCCTGCTCCCCCCTCGCGCCGGTGGCCGCCCGCCGCGCGCTGCGACGGACGGCCACCCTGTTCGTGCCGCCAGGCTAACCGGTCACATCCGGGCGAACTCGGAGGCCGTGACCACCTGGAACGGCAGCCACGTCGACGTGGCCGTCCCCGGGAGGCTGTTCCGCGTCCGCAGCGCGGTCAGCTCCTCCTCGGACAGGGCCTTGCGGGTGATCCGGAACTCGTCCAGGGCCCCGGTCAGCGCAGTGGTCCCGTCGGGCTTGGCGCCCAGCCGGAAGCCGTCCACGGCGTAGGTGTCCCCGGTGGTCACCGAACCCGCCGGGACCGCGGCGCTGCCGAGCGTCTGCCCGTCGACGATCAGCAGGAGCCGGCCGTCGGCCCGCTCCAGGGCCACGTGGTGCCAGGCGCCGTCGCCGAAGCCGGCCGCCGCCGAGCCGTCCACCGCGGCCACCACCGTGGTCGCCGTGTCCGTCTCGAACGCGGCGTACAGCCGGTCCTGCGCGGGCTGGGCCCGCAGCCAGAGCTGCCGCTCCGAGGCGCCCGTCCCGTACGCCCACACCAGCACCTGGTCCGCGTCGGCGCCGGTGGCCGTGTACTTGATCCAGGTGCTGATCGTGAAGTCGGCCGAGCCGAGCGCGGTGGCCGCGCCGTAGGGCAGGTCGACGGCGTCGTCGGAGCCGTCGAGGGCGAGCGCGGTGCCGAACCTCCCCGGCGTGGTGGCCGCGCCGCCGCGCACCAGGCCGTGGCCGCAGTGGACCGTGGAGTCCGGGGTGGCCGGACCCGCGGCGGGCCGCACCACGTCCCTGGCGCCGGTGTACTGGTTCTCGAACGACCACCACAGCGCGGGCAGATCGCCCGGGTAGGAGCCGGACGAGCCCGCGGTGGAGCCCGCGACCGCCGCGGTCTCCGCCGGGGTGAGCGCCCGGTGGTAGACGCGGAACTCGTCCACGTCACCGGCGAACACGCTCGTGCCGTCGGGCTTCGAGCCGACCCGCACCCCCTGCTGCCCGTTGCCCTGCGCGGGCGTGAGCGAGCCGGTGAGACCGGTGGCGGTGGCCGGGGGCCGCGCGTCCACGCCGAGCGTGACCCGGTCGGCCGACCGCGTCAGCGTCAGCAGATGCCAGGCGCCGTCCCCGAAGGACCGCGCCGAGGTGGTGTCCGGGAGGGCGACGGCCACCGAGCCCGCGTCCGACTGCACCCAGGCGTAGAGCCGGTCCTGGGAGGGCTGGGCGCGCACCCACAGCTGCGGACTGCCGCTGCCCGTGCCGTACGCCCACACCAGCGCCTGGTCGGGACTGGTGGAGCCCGCCGCGTACCGGAACCAGAGGGAGTACGTGAAGTCGCCCGCGCCGACGTCGAGCGTCGGCGAGAACCCGGTCTCGGTGCCCGGGTGGGCGCTGTCGACCGTCGCCGCGAGCGAGCCGATCCGCCCCGCCGGCAGGGCGGGCACGCCCCCGAGCAGGGTGCCGGGGGCACAGTGGCCGGAGACGTCGTCCTCGATGGTGACGCGGCGCCGGTCCGGGACGACCGCCGTGTCGATCACCTGGAAGGGCAGCCGCGCGCCCAGCGAACGGGTGGCGGTGTCGGTGTCCAGCTGTGCCGCGTTGGCACGTATCTGGCTGAGCTGACTGTCCGTCAGTGCCGTGCGGTAGAGCCGGAACTCGTCGACGGAGCCGCCGAAGGCGTCGCTCGCGCCCGTGTCGGACTTGGCACCGATCCGGATCCCCTCGACGCCGTTGCCCGGCGCGTCGGTGACCGCCCCGGCCACCCCCGTCGCCGTGCCGGTGACCGTCCCGTCGACGGTGAGCCGGATCTGCGCGCCCGAGCGGATCAGCGCCGCGTGGTGCCACTGGTCGTCGCCGAAGGCCGCCCCCGGCGAGGGGTCGGGGAGGGTGAGCCAGGCGCCGCCGTCCGCGCCCTGCACCCAGGCGTAGAGCCGGTCGTCGGCGGGCTGGGCGCGCAGCCACACCTGCGGCTTGGCGCTCCCCTGCCCGTACGCCCAGAACAGCGCCTGCTGCCTGCTCGCGGCCGTCGCCGCGTACTTGAACCAGAGCGTGTACGTGAAGTCGCCCGAGCCCGGGTCGAGGGTTCTGCCGTACGGCACGTCGGCGTAGTCGCCGGTGCCGTCCAGGACCAGGCCCTGCCCGAACCGTCCGCTCCCGAGGGCCGCGTTGCCCTGGAGATAGGCGTCGTTGGCGTCCGGCCCCGCGTCCGGGCTGGTGCGGCCGGCCGTGGGGCTCTTCTGCGGGGAGGCCTTGCCGGTGAAGGTGCCGGGTATGCCGAGCGCCCCGGGCGTGGTCACGTTGAAGCGGATCTCGTCGGCGGAGTTGGCCGGGCCGCCCTCGTAGAGGAGTCCGAGTTCACCCGTGTCGAGTTCGGCCAGGTCGGAGTAGGAGGCCCGGTCGTTGCTGATCAGGCCGTTGGAGGCGGCCGTCCAGGTGGTGCCCTGGTCGGTGGAGTAGCGGATCTTCATCAGCTTGCGGTCGGAGGCGTCCGAGGGCGCGGAGAAGACCAGGGTGTCGCCGGGCGTGCGCTGGTAGGTCCGGCGCAGCGTGAGCGCCGAGCCCTGGACCTCCGGGGTGATCAGACCGGGGACGACGGCCGAGGCGGGGACGGTGGTGCCGCCGTCGGTGCTCACCGCGCGGGTGCGGTGGTCGGTGCTGCCGCCGATCTCGTTGCGGGCGGCCAGATACACGCTGCCGCCGGGCAGTTCGGTCACGGAGACCTCGCCGGGCTCGACCTTGTCGGCCGCATAGGAGTTGGCGGTGGCGCTCGCCTGCCAGGTGGCGCCGTGGTCGTCGCTGTAGAGGACGCCGGCGTAGCGGGTGGTGGCGTCGGGGTTCTGGTGGGCGCCGACCACCAGCCGTCCGGCGTGCGCGCCCTCGGTGAGCTGGACGCCGTGCGAGGGGCCGGTGGCGAACCAGCCGGTGTTGGCGCCGCTGAACGTCGGCAGCGCCCGGGGCGCGCCCCAGCTCACCCCGTCGTCGTCGCTCCGCTGCACCCAGGGCAGCCGGCGGCCGGTCGGGGTCTGCTCGTTGGAGGTGGACAGGAGGAGGACGGAACCGGTCTCGCGGTCCACCACGGGCGCCGGGTTGCCCCGGGTGAAGGGCGCGGTGCCGTCGGTGGGGCTGCCCTCCAGGACCACGTGGGCCGGGCCCCAGGTGCGGCCGTCGTTGGTGGAGCGGCGCATCACCAGGTCGATGTCGCCGCGGTCGGCGCAGGTGGGCGACTTGCGCCCCTCCGCGAACGCGAGCAGACTGCCCGCCTTCGTCTTCACCAGGGCCGGGATGCGGTAGCAGCCGTAACCGCCCACACCGGAGCGGAACAGCACCTGCTCGGCGCCGACGAGGGCGCGCGAGGACACCAGCGGTCCGCTCGCGTACGAGGCGGGCGCGGCGAACAGGACGCCGACGGCCGTGAGGGCGAGGGCGACCAGGCCCGCGACGGCCCGGGCGGCCGACGGGCCGCACCACGCGGCACGTGCGCCGGGTGGTGCGGGTGGGTTGTACGGGGTGAACGACATGAGGATCATGGTGATGAGCGTCCGGTACCGGTTTCGACCAACGGACGGGGGCCAGTTGGTGAACGACCCGTGAAGACGGGTGCGCCCCGCCGCCGTGGCTCAGTCCCGCGCCGCGGCCATCAGCGCGGCCGCCGCCTCGCGGGCCCGGAGCGCGGGCTCATCGGTGCGGAAGATGCCCGCGGTGACCATCGCGCCCTCGGCGAGCAGCGCCAGGTGGTCGGCGAGGTGCTCGGGCAGCCCCGCGTCCTCGACGAGCGAGCCCAGGTAGGCGCGGAAGGCGCTCTTGTGCGCCCGTGCCCGCGCCGCGACCCGGGCCGAGGTCGCGCCGAGTTCGCCGTACGCGTTGATCCACGCGCAACCGCGGAATCCGGGCTCACCGAACCAGCGGTGCAGATGGTCGAAGACCGCCAGGACGCGCTCCTCGGGCCGCGCACACCGCTCGACGTCCCGCGCCAGACTGCTCCGCCACTCGGTGTCCCGGCGCTCCAGATACGCCTCCACCAGCTGTTCCTTGGCGGGGAAGAGGGCGTAGAGACGCTTGAGCGAGACGCCCGAGGCCGTGCGGATCTCGTCCATGCCGACGCTCTGGACACCCCGCTCGTAGAACAGCGTCCCGGCGGCTTCGAGCACCCGCTCCTGTGCGACCGCGCTGTCCATGCCCCACCCCTCCTTGTCCTGAGAACGTCCGTTCTCTAGGGTAGCCGCAGGACGGGGAGAACGAGCGTTCTCCCCGGGCCGTCCCGCCTGGCCGTCCGCCCCCTTCGACCGGAGGATCCGCCCATGACCGCCCGCCCGCCCCTGCCCCCCTTCGACGCGCACACCGCCCGGCAGAAGGTCCAGGCCGCCGAGGACGCCTGGAACACCCGGGACCCCGAGAGGGTCTCGCTCGCCTACACCGAGGACTCCCGCTGGCGCAATCGGGACACGTTCGTCACCGGGCGCGCGGCGATCGTGGAGCTGCTCACCGCCAAGTGGGCCCGCGAACTCGACTACGCGCTGCGCAAGGAGCTGTGGGCGTTCGACGGCAACCGCATCGCGGTGCGCTTCCAGTACGAGAGCCGGGACGCGGCGGGGCAGTGGTGGCGCAGCTACGGCAACGAGCTGTGGGAGTTCGACGGGAACGGTCTCATGGCCCGGCGCGAGGCGAGCATCAATGATGTGCCGATCGGCGAATCGGAACGTCGGATCTTCGGAACACGCCCCGATTCCGAGCGGGGAGTTCCTTTTCCGCTCCGCTGAACAGGCGAATTTTGGAGTGATCGGCCCTGCGCTCTCGTTCTTCCAGACGGCACCTGTCCGTCAGTGATCCGAGACCCAAGAGGGATGGAAGTACCTATGAAGCTCACCAAGCGGGCCGGCCTCGCGGCCATGATGACGTGCATGGCCACGGCGGCGGCGGTCACCCCCGCCGCGGCCGGAGTGTCCGCTCCCGTCGGGGTACCGCTGGAAAGCCTGGAGACGGCGCTGCCGCTCGAAGCCCCCACGGTGAGCACGGCCGTCCCGATCCCCGTGCCGGGCTCCCCCGGCGGGCCGCGCCACGTCGTCGGCTCCCTGATGCCCTCGCCCGTGCTGCCCGCGCTGCCGGTCACCTCGGAGGTGCCGCCGACCCTGGTCAAGGTGCCGCTGGCCGACCCGCTCACCGAGGACAAGATCGGCTCGGCGACCGTCACCACGCCGTCCTCGCCGCTGCGCGCGGAGAGCCCGGGGGCGATCCTGGACGCGCCCCTCACCCCGCCGCAGGCGGAGTTCTTCGGGCTGCCCGAGCTGAGCGAGCCGCAGGCCGGGCTCCTCGCCCCGACGCTCCAGGGCTCGCCCGCCGCCAACCTCGGCCTCGTGTAGGGCGTCCCGAGGGGATCCGCGGCGCGCGGGTGCCCCCGGCCGCGGGTCCCAGGAACCGCTAGCGCATCAGGTGTCCGGCTGTCAAGACCACTAGAAATACGCGGACTCGGGCTCGTAGCGTGCTGAACAGCCCCCACTGCTGCACGAAGGAGCTCTTCCGTGGACCACTCGCGCCTTGTCGAGGTCACCGAATACGTCAACCGCAATGCCCCTCACCTCGCATTCGAGAAGTCGTCATTCAGCGACCTGGACTACTCCAAGGATTGCGTCGGATTCGCCGTGGACGGTGACCGGATCGCCGTGACGCATACGAAGGACACCGAAGCGCCCGTGCTCCGGTACACCCGGTCCGAGATCGCCGCCATGGTTCGCGCGGCGAAAGCGGGGCAACTGGACAAGTTCTGCTGAGCCCCGCCGCTTCCCCCCGCCGCCCGCGGCCGCCGACGACGCGGCCGCGGGCGGTCGGCTGTCGGGATCACGACACGCCGCTGAACGCACTGTTCCGGCCGAATCGGCGGTGCGGTGGCGGGGATTGTGAAGCCTTCATCACACAGGGCCCGGCCGTCCCCGGAACCCGTGCCCCCGCTGGTGGCCGGGGCGGGAGCCGGGGAAGCGGAACCGGGAACGGGGGGATCGAGCGGCGCGGTACGGGGTATGCGATCCCTGCGGGCATGCGAATTTGCGTCACCGTCCGCACAGTTTCCACAACCCGGGGCGAATTTGTTCGCGAAGTCGGTCACTATCACGGCCGTTGAGTACGTCATAGATGCGTATACCGAACAACGCCCGGCGACCGGCCGCCGGGGACTGTCCCGACGAGGGGGGCGACATGGAAGAGATCTGCGTTCCGTTGTATGTCGAACTACTGCACGAGGGTGATGCCATGACCCCCGTGGAGGCCTTGATGGCTTACGATCCCGCCGACCCGCTCGCCGTTTCGGTGGAATTCGTCTGCGGCAATGGCCTGCATACGACGTGGACCATGGGGCGCGACCTCGTGGCGGAGGGACTGATCTCCCGCTGCCCGGTCGGCCTCGGTGACGTCCGGGTCTGGCAGTACGGCGACAGCGGACTGCGGATCCGGCTGCACTCGGACGAGGGCAGCGCCGACCTCCTCGCCGAGATCGAGGACGTCGCCGAATTCCTCTCCCGTACCTACCAACTCGTCCCCGAGGGCAGCGAGCTGGACGGCTTCGACGTGGACGAGGTCATCCGCCTGCTGCTCGCCACCACGCCCATGCAGGGGCGCTGCTGGTGCGGCCGCGAGTACCCCTGCCTGGACCACGGGGCCGAATGAGCCGGACGCGCCGCGCGGGCCCGCTCCTCAGCCGCGCCGCGAGCCACCGAACCGCGCCAGCCGGTCCGCGGTCGCACTCCCCGGCGCGGGGGTGAAGAGCACCAGGCGGTGATCGCCCTCCGGGGCGAGCAGCACCTGGCAGAACAGGTCGAACGGGCCGAGCCGCGGGTGGAGGACGCGGACCCGGTCGCGTCTGCGGACGGCGACCTCGTGCAGCTCCCACAGCTCGGTGAACTCGGCGCTGACGCCGTGCAGCCGGGAGATCAGCCGCGCCGACTCCGCGTCGCCGAAGCGGCGTGCGGCGGCGGCGCGCAGATCCGCCACATGGAGATGGCTGTAATAGCTGTGCTCCTCCCTCGGGTACGGGAGGCGGGCGGACGGCTCGGTGAACCAGCGCCACACCACGTTGCGGCCGTGCTCGGTGACCGTGCACACCTCGCCCAGGAGCTCCCGCGCCATCGCGTTCTGGACGAGTACGTCACCGAGGTCGCTCAGGACCACCGCCGGGGTGCTCCCGAGCTGGTCGAGCAGGTGCAGCAGACCCGGGCTCACCTCGCCGTCCGCGGAGTGCGCGGCGGGCGGGCGGTGTCCGGCGAGCAGGAACAGGTGGTCGCGCTCGTCGTCGTTCAGCCGCAGGGCGCGGGCCAGCGAGGCGAGCAGTTGCGGCGAGGGCTGCGGCCCCCGTGCCTGCTCCAGGCGGATGTAGTAGTCGGCGGACATCCCGGCGAGCTGCGCGACCTCCTCGCGCCGCAGCCCCGGGGTGCGCCGACGCGGCCCCGCGGGCAGCCCGGCGTCCCGCGGCGTGACCCGGTCACGGCAGCGGCGCAGGAAATCGGCGAGCTGGCGGCGGTCGGTCGTCATGATCAACATCATGGCGGACGCCGGCCACCGGAACCAGGGACCGTCGGTACCACGCTCCGCCGGACCCGCGCTCGATCCCGTGGCACGGCGGGACCCCCTCCGGCCCGGTACCGCTGTGTTCCGCCCGGGGAGGCGGCCCGCAAGGCAGGCGTAAGGCAACCGACAGAGCCGCGGCCACAGTTGGGGGCATGGAGTCTGCGACGGGGAACCACGAGCCGGCCGGGCGGCTGCTCGTGGAGATCGTGGAAGCGGTGCTGGCCCGCACGGGGGTCGGGCCGGGCACCGGCGGTGCGTGGCGGCTGCGCGAGGGGGACTTCTGGTGCCATGTCTCACCGCCGGGCGACGCCGGGCGATCACAGGGCTGGAAGCTGCACGTCGCCGCGACACCGCTGGCCGCGCCCCTGGTCCTGGCGCGGACCGCCGAGGTGCTGGTGCGCCACGGATGCCGGTTCAAGTTCGCCGGGACCACGGGCCGCGCGGGCGACCTCGTCGCGCGCCGCCACGACCGGGGCGGCGGGGGCAAGTTCCTCACCGTCTACCCCGAGCAGGACGACACCCGGCTGCGGGAGCTGGCCGCCGCACTGCACCGGGCCACCCTGGGACTGCCCGGCCCCGCGATCCTCTCCGACCGCCCCTGCTTCCCCGGCAGCCTGGTCCACTACCGGTACGGCGTGTTCGGCGGGGTGCCCGCGCTCGGCGACGACGGGATCCGCCGCGCCATGCTGGTCGCCCCCGACGGCCGGCTGGTGCCCGACCGGCGCCGGGCCTGGTTCGCGCCACCCGCGTGGGCCCCGCGCGACCCGTTCACCCGGCGCGAGCCCGCCGCGCCGGACCGGACCGCGCCGGTAGAGGTGCTGCTCGACGGCCGCTTCCTCGTCCACGCGGTGATCCGGCACGCCTTCGGCGGCGGTGTCTTCCGGGGCGTCGACGAGTCCACCGGCGCCCCCGTGATCATCAAGCAGGCGCGCCCGCACACCGCCGCCCCCCTGACCGGCCGGGACGCACGGGACCTGCGGCGCCACGAGGCGGCCATGCTGGAGGCGTTCGCCGGGAGCGGCTTCACCCCCGCCCCGGTCGCCCTCTTCGTCCAGCAGGGGGACCTCTTCCTCGTCCAGGAGGCCGTCGACGGGGTGACGCTGCGCCAGTGGGTGCGGCAGCACATGGAGTTCAGCGGCGACGAGCGGTGGGGCGTACCGGCCGCCGACGCCCTGCGCCGGGCGCGCTCGCTGGCCTGCCTGATGGGGCTGGTGCACGCCGAGGGGTGGGTGCTGCGGGACTTCACCCCCAACAACGTCATGGTCACCGCCGACGGCGACGTACGCCTGATCGACCTGGAGACGCTGGCCCGCCCGGGCGAACCCGCCGAGCGCGTCCACACCCCCGGGTACGCGGCGGCGGAACAGGTGAACGCCCCGCCCCACGGCCCCGCCCCCGCCTTCTCGGCCGACCTCTACAGCCTCGGCGCGACCTTCTTCCACCTCGCCACCGGGGTCGACCCGCTGCTCGCCGCCGACGGCCCGGGACCGCGCGGCGACGCGGGGCGCCTCGCCGGCTGGCTCGGCCGCCTCCTGCCCGGCAACGAGGCCGCACGCCTGCTCGCCCCGCTGATCGTGGACCTGCTCGACGACGACCCGGCCCGGCGCCCCGGACTCGACGAGGTGCTCGACCGGCTGGCCGGGACCGTCCCCGCCACCGCCGGCCCCGCCGGGGCGCCGGTGGCGCGCACCCTGACCGGGCCCGAGCTGAAGGAGCTGGTGGCCGACGGGATCGACCATCTGCTGGCCACCGCCGATCCGGAGGCGGCCGACCGGCTCTGGCCGTCGGGACCGGTGGGCGGCGCCACCGACCCGCTCAACGTCCAGCACGGCGCGGCGGGCGTGCTCGGCGTGCTCGTCCGCGCCTACGAGGCGGCCGAGCACCCGGCGGTCCTCGACGCCGTACGCTCCGCCGCCACCTGGATCACCGACCGGCTCGGCCATGAGCCCCGCACCCTGCCCGGCCTCCACTACGGGCGCTCGGGCACCGCCTGGGCGCTGCTCGACGCGGCCCAGCTCCTGGGCGACGAGACCCTGCTGGACCGGGCGATGGAGCTGGCGGCCCGGGTCCCGGTCCGGTGGCCCAGCCCGGACGTCTGCCACGGGACGGCCGGCGCCGGACTGACCCAGCTGCGGTTCTGGGAGGCCACGGGGGAGCGGCGCTACCTCGACCGGGCCCGGGAGGCGGGCGCGGCGCTCGCCCGCACGGCCCTGCGGCGCGCGGGCCGGGTGCTCTGGCCGGTGCCGCGCACGGTCCTGTCCACCCCGGCCGACGTCGTGCACTACGGCTTCGCCCACGGGATCGCGGGCATCGGCGCGTTCCTGCTCGCCCTCGCCCGGGCCACCGGCGACCCGGAGCCCGCCGAGCTGGCCGCCGAGGGCGCCCGGACGCTGCTCGGCGTCGCCGAAGTGGCCGACGGGGCGGCGTACTGGCCCGCCGGGGAGCGGGGCGGGCCGCGCAGGACGCACTGGTGCAGCGGCTCCTCGGGGATCGGGACGTTCCTGGTGCGGGCCTGGCAGGACAGCGGCGAGGACGACTTCCTGGTGGCGGCGCGCCGGGCGGCCGTCGCCGTGCGCCGCTCCCGCCGGCACGCCGGCACCGCCCAGTGCCACGGCCTCGCCGGGGACGGGGACTTCCTGCTCGATCTGGCGGACGCCTGCGCGGACCCGGCGTACCGGAGCTGGGCGGCGGAGCTCGCGGTGGGCCTCCACGCCCGCAACGTCGTCCGCGACGGCCGCACCCTGGTGCCCGACGACACCGGCACCCAGGTGTGGGCCGACTACGGCACCGGCCTGTCCGGGGTGCTCGCCTTCCTGCTGAGGTCCGCGTGCGGGGGCCCGAGGCTCTGGCTCCCGCGCGTGCTCACCGCCCCGCCCGCCCCGTACTCCGGCGCCCCGGCGGTGCCGGTCCGAGCGACCGCGCCAAGGGGGTGAACACCGTGAGGGAATGTGATGTGACCGCTCTTCAGCTGCTGGAAGAGGAGGAGGCGCCCGACTGCGAGTCCTGGCCGCCGCCCACCGCGGGCTCGTGCTGCAGCACCTTCTGACCCCGCCGTCCCCGGTCACCGCCGCCCTCCGCCTCCCCGCGCGGGCGGCGGTGACCAACGCGCCGCGACGCCCCTGTCACGCCGTCCTGGTCGGCCCGTACCGCAGATAGGTGAGCACGGCCGTGACCCGGCGGTGCAGCTGGGACTCCTCGGCGAGGCCCAGCTTGGCGAAGGTGGAGTTGACGTGCTTCTCGATGGTCGACTCCGAGAGCGAGAGCGACTCGGCGATGTTCCGGTTGTTCTTGCCCTGCGCCATCTGCCGCAGCACGTCCAGCTCCCGCCGCGTCAGCTGGGCCAGCGGCGCGTCGACGGTACGGATGTGGCTGCCGACCAGCACCTCGACGATCCGCGGATCGATCACCGACCGCCCGGCCGACACCTCGCGCAGGGCGCGCAGGAGTTCCTCCAGCTCCCCGATCCGTTCCTTGAGCAGATAGGCCAGACCGTTGGTGCCCTGCTGGAAGAGGGCGAAGGCGTACTGCTCGTTGGCGTGCTGGGACAGCACCACCACCCCGATGCCCGGATGCACGGCCCGGATGGTGTGCGCGGCGGTGATGCCCTCGGTGTGGTGGTTCGGCGGCATCCTGATGTCCGCGATCACCGCGTCCGGGCGGAACCGCTCCACCGCGTCGAGGAGTTCCTCCGCCGTGCCCACCGCCGCTATCACGTCGACCTCGCCGGTGTCCTCCAGGAGCCGGCGCGTTCCCTCCCGTACGAGATAGTGGTCCTCCGCGATCACGATGCGCATCCGGTCCGTGGCGTCAGGCATGGGCCGCCTCTCTTGAGCGTTCGGTGAGTTCGGCGCGGAGCACGGTGCCGCCGCCGGGACGGCCGGCGATGGTGAGCCGGCCGCCGACCGCCTCGATCCGGTCGCGCATCCCGGTCAGCCCCGAGCCGTGCCGGGAGGCGGCGGGCAGCCCCACCCCGTCGTCGCTGACGTCGAGCAGGAGCGAGCCGTCGGCGCGGGCGATCCGGATGGTCACCCCGTCGGCCCGGGCGTGCTTGAGCACATTGGTCAGCGCCTCGGAGACCAGGAAGAACGCCGCCTCCTCGATCTCCGGCGCGAACCGCGCCGCGGCCACCGAGGGCTCCACCTCGACGGTGACGGGCAGCGGCAGCCGGCGGGCCCGGGAGATCACCGCGGCCGCGAGCCCCTGGTCGGTGAGGACCGGCGGGTGGATGCCGTGGGCGACCTCGCGCAACTCGTCGATCACCCGGCAGGCGTCGTCCTGGAGCTCGGTGAGCGTGGTGTGGACGGTGTCGCCGGTACGGGAGAGCTGGTTGCGGGCGAGCCGCAGCTTGGCGACCAGCGCCACCAGCTCCTGCTGGATGCCGTCGTGCAACCGCCGTTCGATGCGCCGCCGTTCGGTGTCCTGGGCCTGCACGATCCGGGTGCGCGAGGCGTTGAGCTCGCACGCCTGGCGCTGCACCTCCTCGACGCGGGTCGACAGTTCGGCGGTCAGGAGCGCGTTGTGGACCGCGAGCGCGGCCTGCCGCGCCAGCGTCTCGATCACGTCCTGGTCCTCGGCGCTGAACCTGCCCTCCTCCTTGGGCCCGTACTCGATGGCGCCGAGCACCTCCTCCCCGTACCGCAGCCGCACCTCGCCCCAGGGGAGCTGCCCGTCCGCGTCGGCCCCGGCGGACCCCGAACCGAGCGGGGCCCGCGCGGGGCCCGCGGGTCCCAGCCGCACCCGCACCCAGCGCAGATCCAGCCCCTCGCGCAGGGAGACCGCGAGCTGCGGACCGAGCCGGCTCAGGTCGTAGGCGTGCTCCAGCGTGGTGCCGCACTGCACCAGCAGCTCGAAGTTGGAGGGCCGCGCCCCGAACACACTGCGCGCGGCGAGCCGGTTGAGGCGGCGGTGCACCGGCTGGAACAGCACGGTGGCGGAGACCGCGACGAACACCGCTAGCCCGATCGGCAGGTACTGGCCCGCGGTCAGCCCGAGCGCGGTGGTCATGCCCAGGTACCAGGCGCCGATGATGGTCCACAGCACCCCGTAGACCAGCGAGCGCCGGATCGCGAAGTCCATGCCCGGCAGCCGGTGGCGGAACGCGGCGAACACCAGACCCGCCGAGATGGTGATGTACGGCAGCGCCCCGAGCGCGGAACCGGCGAAGTAGCTGAGGCCCTTGCCGGCCAGCCACAGCCGGAACAGCCGCGTCGAGCCGCGCGCGCCGAACACCACCAGGGCGCCCAGGGCGATCACCCACAGCCGGTCGGCGGGCTCACCGCGCCGGGTCCGCGCGCGCCGGTCCAGGAGCGAGCGGATCAGGAGCAGCCCGGCGCCCAGTCCCGGCGCCCACGCCTCCGGCTGGACGAGCAGCCACGGCAGCGAGCGGTCCGGGACGGGCAGGGACATCAGCACGACGGGGTAGGGCAGCACGCACCACAGCGCCCGCAGCACCACGCGCTCGTGCGCGTACCGCGTCCGCCCGTCCGGCAGGAGCGCCACCAGCCGGCAGAGCGTGAGCGCGGCCAGGACGTCGAGGGTCCGGGCGACGGCGAGGAACGTCCACTCGTGCGGCGTCGAGGCGTGCCATCCGGTCGCCGGGGGCTTGCCCAGGGTGAACCGCACGGCCATGCCGATCGCCGCGAACGACCCGGCCGCGAGCAGCCTTCGCGCGACCGGGTGCCGAGGGGAGTGCCAGGACAGCGAGAGCCCGGCCACATAGGTGGGCAGGATGCAGGCCATCGTCCACGGCAGTGTCTGCGCCGTCGAGATCCCCGCTCCGACCGGCACTCCGTAGAGCACCCCCAGCCCGCCGCAGATCGCGAGAACGCGCAACGGCCGTCCCTCAGGCTCCGCCATTCCGCCATTTTCCCGGCCCGCGCGGACGCTGTACAGAAAGCCTCCCTCACCACCCGTATGGCGGACAGCCTCCACAGGGGAGCGAGGCGGCCCTGATTCCCGGGTGCGGCGCGCGTGCCGACACTGGGGTGGTGGAGTCCGGCGGCGCGGGCGGCGGACACCCCCGCCCCTCGCGTCCGACCAGCGCGGCCGGCGGACCCACCCGCGGGCGTACGAACGCATCGGACCCGTCCGACGGGACGGGCGAGGGGGGAACGGATGAGTACGGCTCAGCTGGAGGAGCACAAGCGGGAGTCCACCGCGGCCCGGGGTGAGCCGGCCCGCTCCGGGCATCTGCCGGACCCCGGCGGCGCGGCGGCCGTGGCGCCGGGCACCGGGGCCCTGGACGCGGCCACGGGGCGGCGGCTGACGATGACGCACCAGTTGCTGGGCGAGCCGGCACGGGCGCTGGAGGTCCACCGGCGCACCGCTCTGACGGGCGCCGCGACCCCGGACGAGATCACGGCGCTCGCGTGGGCGGCGGCCGCGTACTGCTCCCAGGGCGAGCCGCGCCGCGCACAGGCGTCGGTGCGGCGCGCGCTGCGGTCGCTCGCCCACTGCGCCGACCCGGGCGCGCGGGCGGTCACCCACGCGGTCGCGGCCGTGGTGGCGGGGGGCGACGGGCGGGATGCGGTGGCCGAGCACCACCGGGAGCAGGCGGAGGAGGCGGCGTGCGGGTCGGGGGACCCCGCGCTCGTCCTGCTGGTGCGCGCCTGCGCCGCGCGCGAGCGCATCGAACAGGGCGAGGCCCGCCGCGTCCTGGCCGGTCTCGACACCGCGCTCACCGCGCTCGCGGCGGACGGACCCGAGCTGCCGGAGCTCCTGCTCGCCGCCGGCTGCGTACGCGGCTCCGCGCATCTGGCCCTGGGGGAACTCGGCTACGCGACAGCGGAGTTCGGGAGCGCGCTGGCCGGCTGCCAGAAGCTGGGGGAGGCCACCGGGCACACGGCGCTCGGCGCCCGGGCGCTGCTCGGGCTCGGCGACGTGCACCGCGAGCGCGGCGCCCTCGGCCCGGCCCGCGCCGCCTACCAGGAGGCGGTGGTACGCGGCGAGCAGTGCGGCGACCGCCAGGTCCTCGCGGCGGCGCTCACCGGGCTCGCCCTGGCGCGCGGCGCCGCGGAGCCGCGCGCCGCGGCCCGGTTGGCGCGGCACGCGGCCGGACAGTGCCCCGGCCGCACCCGGATCCGGGCCCTCGTCGCGGCCGGCTGGGTGGCGCTCGCCGACGAACGGCCGGACGTCGCGGCGGACGCGGCCCGACGGGCGGCGGGCGAACCCGGCGCCCAGGCATGCCGCCCCGTCTTCGCGGAGCTGCTGGAGCTGGAGGCGATGTGCACCCGCGAAGCACCGGTACGGGACCGGCTCCTGGAGGACGCCCAGGCGATGTGGACCGCCGCCCGCCGGCCCGTGGCCGTGGCCCGGGTGGCCGCCGCCCGTGCCCTGCTGTCCGGCGCGGGCGGCCCCCGGCTGCGCGAAGCGGTCACCGGGCTGCGGCGGTACGGCGTGGGCGAGCACGCGGCCGACGCGGCGGGCCTGCTCAACCGGGCGACCGCGCCGCTGCGGCCGTCGGCGGCCGTACGGGTCCTCGGCGGCTTCCGGGTCCTGCGCGACGGCGTCCCGGTCGGCCCCGAGGAGTGGCAGTCCAAGAAGGCCCGCGACCTGCTCAAACTCCTGGTCGCCCGGCGGGGGGCGCCGACCCCGAGAGAGCTGGTCGTGGAGGCGCTGTGGCCGGGGGAGGACCCGGCCCGGTGCGCCAACCGCCTCTCGGTGGCGCTGTCGATCCTGCGCATGGTGCTCGACCCGGAACGGCGGCTGCCGCAGGACCACTTCATCGCGGCCGACAAGCACGTCATCGCCATCGCCCGGCTCCGCGTCGACGTCCGGGACTTCCTGGGCGCCGCCCGGCACGCCCTCGCCCTCGCCGACCGCCCCGGCGGCGACGCCCACGCCGCGCTGGCCGACGCCGAACAGCTCTACCGGGGCGATGTGCTGGAGGACGAGCCGTACGCGGAGTGGGCGGCGGCCCTGCGCGAGGAGGCCCGGGCCGTCCACGCGGAGCTGCTCGCCCGGCTCGCCACCGCGGCGGCCGAGCGCGGGGACCACCACGCCGAGGTCCACTTCCGGCTGCGCCTGCTGGCGCGCGACCCGTACGACGAGGAGACCCATCTCGCCCTGATCGCCCTGCTCGCCGCGGCGGGCCGGCACGGCGAGGCCCGGCGCCGCCACCTGCTGTACGTGGAGCGGATGGAGGAGATCGACGTCGAGCCGTCCCCGTTCCCGCGCCCGGACCGGCGCGCCCGGAGCCTCGCCCGCCCGGCCCACCGCGACCGGGACTGCTCCGGCCGGACTCCGGCGGGCGGCAGGTAGGCGGCGGCCGGAACCGGCCGACGGTGACCGGGCGATGGGCGGCCCCCCGTAGGCTGCGGTCATCATGAGTCTTCTAGCCATCAGCGATCTGCATGTCGGCCATGCGGAGAACCGCGCGATCCTCGACGCACTGCGTCCGGACTCGCCCGAGGACTGGCTCGTCGTCGCCGGGGACGTGGGGGAGAAGGCCGACGAGGTGCTCCGGGCGATGGAGCTCCTCGCGGGGCGCTTCTCCACCGTCGTCTGGGCCCCCGGCAACCACGAGTTGTGGACCCCGCCGGCCGACCCGGTGGGGCTGCGCGGCGAGGCCCGCTACGCCTATCTCGTCCAGCGGCTGCGGGACCTGGGGGTGGCGACCCCGGAGGACCCCTACCTCCAGTGGCCGGGCCCGGACGGGCCGGTGGTCGTCGCGCCGCTCTTCGTGCTGTACGACTACACCTTCCGGCCCGAGGGCGCGCACACCAAGGAGGAGGCGCTGGCCGTAGCCCACTCGACCGGTGTGGTGTGCGTGGACGAGTACCTGCTGCACCCCGATCCCCATCCCAGCCGCGACGCGTGGTGCCGGGCCCGGCTCGCGTACACCCGCTCGCGCCTGGACGCCGTCGACCCGGCGCTGCCGACCGTGCTGGTCAACCACTTCCCGCTGGTGCGCGAACCCACCCGGATCCTGCGCCATCCGGAGTTCGCGCAGTGGTGCGGCACCGAGGCCACCGCCGACTGGCACGTGCGCTACCGGGCCGCCGCCGTCGTCTACGGGCATCTGCACATCCCGCGCGCCATCGAGGTGGACGGGGTGCCGCACCTGGAGGTGTCGCTCGGCTATCCCCGGGAGTGGGGCAGCCGGTCGGCGCCGCCGCAGGGGCTGTGCCGGGTGCTGCCCGGGCCGTCCTCGGTGCGGCGATGGTGAGCCGCGCGCTGCTGCACGGGCTGCTGCCGGCCCAGGTGGTCGTGGCGGAGCTGTTCGCCGACCCGTCGTCGGTCGACCTGTTCCCGCAGGAGGCGGAGCTGGTGGCGAAGGCGGTCGACAAGCGCAGACGGGAGTTCGCGACCGTACGGCTGTGCGCGCGGACCGCGCTCGCCCGGCTGGGGCACCCGCCGGTCCCGATCCTGCCCGTGATGGAGGGCCCGGCCTGGGCGCAGCGCGCTCCGCGCTGGCCGGACGGCGTGGTGGGCAGCATGACGCACTGCGACGGCTACCGCGCCGCCGCCGTCGCCCCCGCCTCGGCCATCGCCTCGGTCGGGGTGGACGCCGAGCCCAACGCGCCGGTCCCCGACGGGGTACGGGAGATGGTCACCCGGCCCGAGGAGCGCCTGGTCCTGGACCGGCTCGCCGTGTCGCACCCGGCGGTGGCGTGGGACCGGCTGCTGTTCAGCGCCAAGGAGAGCGTCTTCAAGGCGTGGTTCCCGCTGACCGGCCGCTGGCTGGACTTCGAGGACTGCGTGATCACCCCCGACCCCGAACGCGGCACGTTCACCGGCGCGTTGCGGGTGCCCGGCCCGGTGGTGGACGGGGTGCGCCACGACGTGTTCCGGGGCCGGTGGCGCACGGTGGAGGGGGAGAGCGGCGAACTGGTGGCCACCGGTGTGGTCGTGGCGCGGGCGGGCGCGGGGGAGTGAGCACGCGGGCGTGAACGCCCACGCTCCCGCTCACGCCCCCGCGCCCGTCCCTCAGCGCGCGGTCGCCGCCGCGATGTGGTCGTGGACCTCCCGCACCACGACGGGCAGATGGGCGTCCAGGAAGAAGTGGCCCCCGGTGAGGACCCGCATCCGGAAGGACGCCGAGGTGTGCCGCTCCCACAGGGCCACGTCGGCGGGGTCGACCACCGGGTCGGCGTCGCCGCACAGGGCCACCACCGGACAGCTGAGCGACCGGTCCGGCTCGGGGCGGTGCGTCTCCAGGACGCGGTAATCGCCGCGCAGCGCGGGCAGCACCATCCGCAGCAGCGACTCGTCCGCGAGGAGCTGGGAGTCCGTGCCGGACAGCTCGCCGAGGTGGCGTATCAGCTCGTCGTCGTCCGCGAGGTGCAGCCGACGGGTCACGGGCACGCGGGGAGCGGCCCGGCCGGACGCGAAGAGGCCGAGCGGTGGCATCCCCTTCTCCTCCAGCCGCAGCGCCACCTCGTAGGCGACGGAGGAGCCCATGCTGTGGCCGAAGAGGGTGAGCGGCCGGTCGGTCCACGGCATCAGCTCCTCGGTGACGCGGTCGACGAGCGTGCCCATGTCCTCGACCGGGCGCTCGGCCAGCCGGTCCTGCCGCCCGGGGTACTGGAGCGCCAGCACGTCCACCTCCGGCGCCAGCGCCCTGGAGGCGGCGAAGAAGGAGGTGGCCGAGCCGCCCGCGTGCGGGAAGAAGACGAGGCGGGTCGGGGCCTGCGGCGCCGGATGGAACCGCTTGATCCAGGGGCTCGTCGTCATCGCCCGGCCTCCACCCGGTGCTGGTGCACCCGCAGGTGCGCGGTGGCCAGGTCGAGCAGTGGCGTGGGCACCGCCAGGGCGCGGGCCCGCGCGGTCAGGTCCCCGAAGACGTGCTCCACCTCGGTGGGGGAACCGGACACCAGGTCGCGGTACATGGAGGAGGCGAAGGTGGAGCCGGCCTGCGTGACCAGGGACGTGGTGAACTCCCGTTCGCTCTCGGGAACGGGGAACCCCGCCGCGGCCGCCACCGCCGCCCCCTCGGCGAGGACGGCCGGGCCGATCCCGGCGCCGCCCGGGACGGCCACGACGTCACCGACCTCGCCGCGCATCAGACAGGTCACCGTCGACAGGGTGGTGATGAAGACCCACTTGTGCCACATCGCGGCGAGGATGTCGGGCGACACGCTCGCGTCGATGCCCGCCCCGGCCAGCACGGCGCTGATCTCCTCGGTACGGGCGGAAGTGCCGCCGTCCTGCTCCCCGAGGACGAGGACCGCCAGCGGCGCGAGGCGGACGATGTCGCCCTCGTCGTTCAGAGTGGTGATGACCTTGGCGACCCCGCCGAGCACCGCCTCCTTGCCGAAGCGGCCGTTGAGCACGTCGAGATGGCGTATGCCGTTGAGCAGCGGCACGATCGCGGTGCCCGGACCGACCGCCGGGGCGAGGTCCTCGACGGCCTGCTCCAGGGCGGTGGACTTCACCGACAGCAGGACCAGGTCGTACGGCCCCGTGATCTCGTCGGCGGTGACCAGACGCGGGGTGAGCACCTCGTCCTCGCCCGAGCCGGTCAGCCGCAGGCCCCGCTCGCGCAGCACCGCCGCGCGCCGTGGCCGCACCAGGAACGTGACGTCGCGTCCCGCGCGGGCGAGCAGGGCGCCGAAGTAGCCACCGGTGGCTCCGGCGCCGACGACCAGGATCTTCATATGCGTACACCTTTTTCGTCGTGGACATCGTCGTGGACTCGTCGTACGAGAGGGGGGAGCGGTGTCAGGCGCGCAGGGGCCGGAGCAGCCGGTGGGGGCGGCTCAGGGCCACCGTCACCGGGTCGTCGTCCGCACCCGCCGGGCCCAGTCCGGGGCCGGGGGTGACGAGGATGTCCGCCGCCTCCACGGCCAGGTCGCAGCGGGTGCACCGCCCGTCGGGCGCGATCGGCGCCTCGTCGGCCGCGTGCCGGTAGACCCGGCGCGGGCCGCCCCGCGCGTAGTACTCGTCGCCCCAGCAGGTGAGCGCCCGCACCACCGGCCACAGCGCCACGCCCTTCGGCGTGAGCTCGTACGCCTCGCGGCGCCCGGCCGGGACCCTCGTCAGGACGCCCTCCTCGGTGAGGGTGGTGAGCCGGTCGGCCAGAACGGCGCGGGGGATCGCGAGATGCGCCGCGAACTCGCCGAAGCGGCGCACCCCGTAGAAGGCGTCCCGCACGATCAGCAGCGTCCAGCGCTCCCCGACGATCTCCAGGGAGCGCGCGAGGGAGCAGGACTGGCCGGTGTAGTCGCGCGGCAGCGTCATGGGCCGACCCTAACCCAGAACAGTTCGGTGAGTGAACCAAATCCTTGAAGCCCCTTTCCGCGGTGATTACCTTGGTGTGGACCCCCGTGCGCGGCGCGTGTCCGACCTGGTGCACGATCTGGGGGTACGTGGGGAGCTACGCGCCGAATGTCTTGACCGCCGGGCGTTGCAGCGTTGAGGGGTTGATCGACCAGTGTTCCGACTTGCCGACGGCCGTCGTGACGGGGTGGGGGGCGGCGACGCCGTCCGGGGAGCCGGTGCGGTGGACGCGCCGCCCGCGACGAGCGGCAAGAGACCCGGGCGAGGGGCCGAACTGTCCGCGCGGTGCGTCCGGTTCGTGGCGCGCACCCTGCGCGGCGAGTTCCAGGGCATCGTGGTCGACCCCGTACGGCAGCTGGTCCACCGGGGTCTGCGCGGCCTCTTCCTCGGCGTGCTCGCCTGTGTGGCGGTGACCGTCTTCCACGCCATCCACCTGACCCACGCCGGCGCGGTGGTGGTCCGGCTGACCGGCGAGGTGAGGGCCGATCTGCCGCTGTGGCTGGCGCTGCTGCGCACCCCCGTCTCGCTCTTCGTCCCGGCCCTCGATCTGCCCGTCTGGGCGGGCCTGACCCAGCTCTTCCTCGGCTTCGCCCTCGCCGAGCTGGCGATCGGCCGCACCCGGACGCTGGTGATCGCGTACGTGACCACACTGGCCGGCACGCTCAGCGCCCGCGTCATGATCGCGCTCGGCCCCGGCACCTGGGGCGGTCTGGGCCTGCCGCGCGAGATCGGGCAGGTGCTGGACACCGGCCCGTCGGCGGCCGTGGTCGGTCTGTTCACCTATCTCTCGGTGGTCCGCCGCGCCCCGGTCGTCTTCGCGCTGACCGGCGGCTCGATGCTCTTCGAAGCGGTCGTGAAGCCCAATCTGGCCGGGCGTGAGCATCTGATCGCGGTGGGTACGGCCATCGTGCTCGGCCTGCTGCACGGCCGCGTCGATCTGGGGCCCGCCGCCCTGCGCCGCGGCTGGTCGCGGTGGCGCAACCGGCGCGCGGTGGCCGCCGCCGAGGCCCTGGCCTGAGCATCTCCACACAGAACACTCATAAGTTCTGTAGATATCGGATAACGGTAAAACTTCGCATAAAGGGCAGATAAGAGCACACTGGAACCGCGACCGGATGTCGCATCGGGGCCAAGACTTGCGGAGACCAGAAGGAGGCGAGTCACATGGCCGACGTCTCTCACCACCGACCAGGTGACCTTTCCGGGCACCCCGACGTACCGGAGATGCGGGACAGGTACGCGGCGGTGCTGCAGACCCGAGGGGTCGCGGCGGTCGAGGAACTAGTGATCCTCGCCGGCATCTACGCGGCCATCTCCGGCTGGACCGTGCACTTCTCCAACTCCCTGCCGACGCTCGCCCTGACCAACCTGATCGTCGGCATCGCTCTCGCGGTCGTGGGTCTGTGCATGTCCATCGTCCCGGAGCGGTCGCAGGACCTGAACCTCGTGGTCCTGCTGATGGGCGCCTGGCTGATCGTCGCTCCCTGGGTGGTCGCCCGCCACCCCGGTACCGGCGCGGTCCTGAGCAACGTCGTCACCGGTGGCGCGGTGTGCCTGTTCGCGCTGGTCGCGGGCGGCATGCTGATGAGCAAGAACAAGAGGGCCACCTGATCCGCGGCGGCTGCCCGCACAGCCGCCCTTCCGAGGGTCCCCGCCCGCGCCGGCCGCGGCCGGGGGCCCGCCCGCGTCCGGCGGGGCCGTCGGCTTTCCCCGTCTGCTGATCGTCTCTGCTGATCGTCACAGCCGCGCGTCAACTCCCGTGCCCGGCACAGCCTCTGGAGCCCCAGGGGTGTTGTACGCGATATCCGCGCGCTGCCCCTATCGTGGACGCATGTCCACCCCCGAGCTGATCCGGATCGTCTCGCGAGACTCGCCCATGGCGCTCGCGCAAGTGGAACGCGTACGCGCCGAACTCGCGGCCCTGCACCCCCGGGTGGCCACCGAGGTCGTCCCGGTCAGGACGACCGGCGACAAGTGGATGGGCGATCTCTCGCTGGTCGAGGGGAAGGGCGCCTTCACCAAGGAGGTGGACGCCGCGCTGCTGGCGGGCCAAGCCGATCTCGCCGTGCACTGCGTCAAGGACGTGCCCGCCGACCGCCCGCTGCCCGCCGGGACCGTCTTCGCCGCCTTCCTCAAGCGCGACGACATCCGCGACGCCCTGATCCACCCCGGCGGCCGCACCCTCGACGAGCTGCCCGACGGCACCCGTATCGGCACCTCCTCCGTCCGCCGCGTCGCCCAACTCGCCGCCTCCCACCCCCAGCTGCGCTGCGTCCCCATGCGCGGCAACGCCAACCGCCGCCTGGAGAAGCTGGCCGCCGGCGAGGCGGACGCCCTGCTGCTCGCCGCCTCCGGTCTGGAGCGCATCGGCCGTACCGACGCGATCACCGAGGTGCTCTCCCCGGAGGTGATGTGCCCGCCGATCGGCGCGGGCATCCTCGCCCTCCAGTGCCGCGAGGGCGACCGCGACCTGATCGACCTGGTGAGCGACCTCGGCGACCCCGACGCCCACCGGGAGGCGACGGCCGAGCGGATGTTCCTGCACGTCCTCCAGGGCCACTGCAACAGCCCGATCGCCGGATACGCGCGA
Organism: Streptomyces sp. NPDC043908; assembly: GCF_056435525.1. Classification (NCBI taxonomy): domain Bacteria; kingdom Bacillati; phylum Actinomycetota; class Actinomycetes; order Kitasatosporales; family Streptomycetaceae; genus Streptomyces; species Streptomyces sp. NPDC043908. The sequence goes on from NZ_JBWKEI010000001.1 coordinate 63,593, forward strand.
GCCGCCCGCAACGGCGACCTCTCGCTGCGCGCCTGTGTGTTCACCCCCGACGGCAAGACCGTCCTCAACGCCCACGAGTGGGCGGGCCCGCTCGACCCGGCCACCCTCGGCACCTCCGTCGCGGTCACCCTGCTGCGCCAGGGGGCCCGTGAGCTGATCGACTCGATCGCCCACTGAAGCGGGCCCGGGCGACGGACGCCCGGGCCGCTCCCGCGGTGCCTACGCCTTTGGGCGGAGGACAAGCGCGACCTGGGACCGATCCGGCGAAGATCGCCCCGCCGCTAGCATGGCTCCCGCTCGCCGGCTTCGTCGTCGATGCCCAGTCCATCGGCGAAGCCGGCGAGAGCATAGGTTCAGTGGGACAGACAAGCGACTGGACCGGAGGACGCCCGCAGATGCTCAGCCGTACCGATGAGGTCGAATCACTGATGGCCCGGTTCCCGGGAGTGCCCCGGGAAGCCGTGATCAAGGAAGATCTGCTGCGCGGGGGCATGGCCTTCGACGACTCCGCGCTCAGCGACAACGAGTCCGGAGAGGTCAAGCCGAAGTCGTACTTCATCTTCTCCTTCGACCACCGCACCCTCCCGGAGCTGGGCGCGGCCGCGCTGCGCCGCCCGCCGGAGGAGATCGTGCTGACCGGCGGCCCGTACGACCTGCGCCGCACGGTGGTGTCGGTGCGCGTCAACCCGGCGTCCCCGTACCGGGTCGCGGCCGACGACCACGGCATGCTCGGTCTGTATCTGGACGGCACTCGGATCTCGGACGTGGGGCTGCCCCCGATGCCGGAGTACTACAAGCACAAGCTGTCCAACGGCAAGTCCGTGATGGAGGTGGCCCCGACGATCCAGTGGGGCTATCTGATCTATCTGACCGTCTTCCGGGTCTGCCAGTACTTCGGCGCCAAGCAGGAGTGCCAGTACTGCGACATCAACCACAACTGGCGCCAGCACAAGGCCGCCGGGCGCCCCTACACCGGCGTGAAACCGGTCGAGGAGATCCTGGAGGCGCTGGAGATCATCGACCGGTACGACACCGCCAGGGCGTCCACCGCGTACACCCTCACCGGCGGCGCGATCACCTCGCACGTCGGCGGGCGCGACGAGGCCGACTTCTACGGGATGTACGCCAAGGCGATCGAGGAGCGCTTCCCCGGCCGCTGGACGGGCAAGGTCGTCGCCCAGGCCCTTCCCAAGGAGGACGTGCGGCGCTTCCACGACTACGGCGTACGGATCTACCACCCCAACTACGAGGTGTGGGACCGGCGGCTGTTCGAGCTGTACTGCCCGGGCAAGGAGGAGTACGTCGGCCGCGACGAGTGGCACCGGCGGATCCTCGACTCGGCGGAGATCTTCGGCCCGCGCCATGTGATCCCGAACTTCGTCGCGGGCGTGGAGATGGCCGAGCCCTTCGGCTTCACCGGCGTCGACGAGGCGATCGCGTCCACGGTCGAGGGCCTGCGCTTCTTCATGTCGCGCGGGATCACCCCGCGCTTCACCACCTGGTGCCCCGAGCCGACGACCCCGCTGGGCAAGGCCAACCCGCAGGGCGCGCCGCTGGAGTACCACATCCGCCTGCTGGAGGCGTACCGGGCGACGATGGACGAGTACGGCCTGGCCTCCCCGCCCGGTTACGGGCCCGCGGGGCCGGGGAACGCGGTGTTCTCGGTGAGCTCCTTCATGGACAGCCTGCCGGCCTAGTCGAGCGGTACTCCAGCCATGGTTTATGATTCATCTATATGCGGGCCGCGCTGAGGCGCCGGTTCACCCGCCCCATGTACGAGCCCCGGCAGGTCTCCCCCGTCCTGCCGGGGCTCTTTTGCCGCCCTGACCAGGGATGGAGCGGGGCCGGCCGACCGCCTGTGTTGCGCGTTCACCCGGTTGGGGTCACGCTGATTGCGTTCGCTCTGTATCTGAGTGACTACTTACCGCTTTCTCGGGGCTGTCATGTCAAAGCGGCAGCAGCCGGTTCCGCCGGCCGTCCTGATGAGGAGCGCAGTCGTGGGCGTGGTCGTCGAAGTCAACCGTCAGTACACCCTGGACCTGGAAGCGGCCCCCGAGCGGGTGCCGCAGATCCGCCGGATCGTCGCCGCACACCTTCGGTACTGGCGGCTGGAGTGTCTGATCCAGCCGGTCAGCCTCGGTGTGTGCGAGCTGCTCACCAACGTGTTCCGGCACGCCGAGGGTGACAAGAACTGCACGCTCGAACTGCGCTGGACCGGCCGCCGGCTCACCGCGGCCGTCCTCGACCGCGACCCGCGCCTGCCCGTCCTCGGCGGCGACGAGCCCCTCGCGGCCCGCGGCCGCGGTCTGGCGATGGTGGCCTCGCTCAGCGACAGCTGGGGCACCCACGCCACGGACGGCGGCAAGGTCGTCTGGTTCACGCTGCGGGCCGAGGCGCCCGACGCGCAGGCCCTGGTCCGCACGAAGCCCCTGCCCGTCCTGGCGGCGGCGGCGCAGCGCCCGCCCGCCACGGTGGTGCGCCGCCCGGTGGGGATCCCCCTGGAGCGCGAGCCGCATCTGTGCGGATGAACGGACCGCGGTACGGCCCCGGCGTCCTGTTTCACGGCACTTCGCGCAGGAACAGGGCGCCGCAGGTGTGACAGAACGGCCGTGCCTGCTCGGTTCCCCACGCGTCCGACGGCAGCTGGGGCCGGCTCATGTCGAGCGCGCGGCCGCACATGGACACCTCCTGGCCGGCGCGGACCATGTGCCACTCCTTGAGCGTGTCGTCGGGCTCGGTCATCTCGGCGACGATGCGGTGTTCCATCGCGTGCTGCTCCTTCGTGGGGCCCAGGGGTGCCGGGTGGGGGAGCGGCACCGCCCCCACTCTGACGCCCGCCCCGGGTCCGCGCACGTCCGGCGGCGCCACTCGGGCACGGCCGGGGAGCCGGGTGGTGGCCCGCGCATGAATGCGCGTGGAAACCTTACTATTCAAGATTCAATGTTCTCGTTGCTTTAGAAACCCAAGCAGAGGCGGCTTTGCGCCTTCTTCTCCGCAGGCACCCATCAGCCCGTCCGATCGTTCGGGTGGCGCTGGCCTGCAACTTTACGCGATCGAGGCGTGGCGGAGGGTGACCGGATCCGTATACGACGCGCTGCGGCCCGCCCGGACCTGGACAAGACTCGCCCTCGTTCATCCGTCCCTGAATGACAGGAGTGTTCGATATGCGTAAGACGCTTGGGCGTACGACTCTGGTGGCCGCGCTGGCTCTGGCCGGTGCCGCGGTCGCCGTACCGGGTGCGGCCGGCGCCGATCAGCACGACACCCGGGGTGCCGCGATGAGCCTGTACGCGCCGTCCGCGCTCGTCCTGACCGTGGCGCCCGGCACCGGGGACGACGGCGCCTCCGTGCTGCGCGCGGTCACCCTCACCTGCGCGCCCGCCCCCTCCGGCACGCACCCGGCGCCCAAGGACGCCTGCCAGGAGCTCCGGCGCAACCAGGGGAACTTCGCCGCGATCACGGCGGGCCCGCCGGCCGGGGTGGTGTGTACCAAGGAGTGGAAGCCGATGACGGTCACGGCCGACGGCGTGTGGGAGGGCCAGCGCGTCTCGTACAAGTACACCTTCGGCAACCCCTGCCTGAAGCAGGCGGGCCAGGGCGTTCTCTTCGCGTTCTGACCGAGCGCGCTCCCGGTTGCATCCGTACGAACGGCGGGGCACCCCCGAGGGGGTGCCCCGCCTCCGTGCCGTCCGGCCCGCGCGCGGAGTGCGCCGGGCGGGACGGCGGCGGACAATGGGGACGGTCGGAGGTGGCGATGGACCCGGTGACGGCGTTGCGGCGGATCGCGTTCCTGCTGGAGCGCACCCAGGCCCCCACGTACCGCGTCAAGGCGTTCCGTACGGCCGCCGACGTGATCGCGGACATGGCGGACGGCGAGGTCGGGAAGCGGGAGGCCGCCGGGTCGCTGGAGTCCGTGCGGGGGATCGGCCCGAAGACCGCCCAGGTGGTGGTGGAGGCCCTGGCGGGCGAGGAGCCCCGGTATCTGCGGCGGCTGGAGGAGGAAGGCGCCGCCGCGCCCCTCGCCGAGGGCGGTGAGCGGCTGCGCGCGGCCCTGCGCGGCGACTGCCACCTCCACTCCGACTGGTCCGACGGCGGCAGCCCCATCGAGGAGATGGGGCGGGCGGCCGCGGGGATCGGCCACGAGTGGGCGGTCCTCACCGACCATTCGCCCCGGCTGACCGTCGCCAACGGCCTCTCCCCGGAACGGCTGCGCAGGCAGCTGGACGTGGTGGCGGAGGCGAACGAGCGGTGGGCGCCGTTCCGCCTGCTCACCGGCATCGAGTGCGACATCCTGGAGGACGGCTCGCTCGACCAGGAGAAGGAACTCCTGGAGCGGCTGGACGTCGTGGTGGTGTCGGTCCACTCCAAGCTCCGCATGGACGCCGCCGCGATGACCCGCCGCATGGTCGCCGCGGTCCGCAACCCGCACGCCGACGTGCTCGGGCACTGCACCGGCCGGCTGGTCACCGGCGGCCGGGGCAAGCGGCCCGAGTCGGAGTTCGACGCGGACGAGGTCTTCGCCGCGTGCGCCGAGTCGGGCACGGCCGTCGAGATCAACAGCCGCCCCGAGCGCCTGGACCCGCCCCGCCGGCTGCTGCGCCGGGCGGTCGAGGCGGGGGTGCTGTTCTCCATCGACACCGACGCGCACGCCCCCGGCCAACTCGACTGGCAGGTCTTCGGCTGCGCCCGTGCGCAGGAGTGCGGGGTCCCGGCCGAGCGGGTCGTCACGACGTGGACGCGCGAGGAACTGCTGGCGTGGACGCGGGAGGGCCGTATCCCCGCGCGCGGTTGACGTACGAGCGGGACCGGCGGCCGCCGTGGCGGGGCGGCGTCGTCTTCTCGGGTGAGGCGGGCGGGTGGCCGTGTCCATCGGCGGTGTCGGCCGGTTGTCAGGGCGTGATCTCAACACGACGTATCGCCACAGTCCTCGCCCTCGCCGCCGGAGTCTCGGGCCTCGGCGCTTCCGCGGCGGACGCCGCGGGCCCGGCCGGAGCCAAGTCCCCGGGCCTCTCCCCGATCGCCGTGCTCGACGGGCTCGTCAACAGCTCCGTCCCGGCCGAGGAGCGCGCCCGTATGCCCCACGTGGGGCCCCAGCTCTCCCAGTTGAACAAGCTGAACGACCTCAACCAGCTCCACCAGGTCACCGACCCGGTCGCGCCGATCATGGGCCTGATGCCGGGCCTCGGATAACGGGCACGGGTGGCCGGACGGCGGACAGCGGCCGAATACCTGTTCGCCGCCCGGGCCGAAAGGTGGCTGTCCGCGGGCCGCACGTGCCGGTAGGAATTGCTCAGCGCAAGTGACCGGACGCCGGCACGGCCGGCGTACCTCCGCCGCACTGACGAGGAGACCGCCCGTGATACGGACCCGTTTCGCCTGTCTCGCCCTTCTGGCCGCCGCGGCCTGCGTCGCCGGGACGACCCCCGCCAACGCCGCGCCCGGTGACACCCTGAACATGTGCGCCTCGACGCTCACCCCGACCGGGTGGGTGGACACCCAGTGGTGGAACAGCGCCGGCTGCGGATCCGGCTTCAGCCCGAACAGCAAGAGGATCACGCAGCTCACGGGCTACCCGGTCGGCACCAGGGTCAACGCCTGCGCCTCCACGTACCCGCCCGCGGGCTGGACCATCACCAGCACGTTCTACAACAGCGCCTGCCGCTACTCGGTGGTCCCGAGCTTCGACCCCAACTCCTGGACCCTCGTCAGAACGAACTGAACCACCCGTACGGGACGGGGCGCCCGCGCCCACGCGGCCGGGGCGCCCCGTTCCGTCGTCCCGCGCACCGGGCGCCGGGCGCCACCACGCGTCGCGCCGACCCTCCCTGCGCCGCAACGTCCGCAGCAACCGTCCCCCCACTGGGAGAGCCGCATGGCCGTCCACTGGAAGCTCGTCGTCGACTGCGCCCGGCCGCAGAGCCTCGCCGCGTTCTGGGCCGAGGCCCTGGGCTACGAGGTGGAGGACCACACCGCGCTCATCGAGCGGCTGGCAGCGGCGGGCGCGGTCACCGAGGAGCTGTACACGCGGACCGGAGGCCGCACGGCCTGGCGGACCCTGGCCGCCGTACGCCACCCCGACGACCCCGTGGACGCGGCCTCCGGCATGGGTCTCGGCCGACGGCTGCTCTTCCAGAGCGTTCCCGAGCCCAAGCGGGTCAAGAACCGCCTCCACCTGGACCTGCACTTCGGCCCCGAGCACCGCGAGGCGGAGGTCGAGCGGCTGGAGGGTCTGGGGGCGACCGTGCTCCAGGTGGTCGTGGAGCCCGGCACGAACCACGTGGTCATGGCGGACCCGGAGGGGAACGAGTTCTGCGTGCAGTAGCCCCTCCGGCACCTCGTCCCCGGGCGGACTTCTCGTCCCAGGCCTGCACCACGGTCTGGTCGACGATCTTGCCGTCCTTGAGCGACATCATCGAACTGGCCAGCACCCGTACGCCGTCGGGGTACTCGCAGGACTCCGTGTACGCGACGGTGTCCTCCTGGACCACGCACTGCTCCACCTTGTGCGTCATGTCCCGGCCGTAGACGTCGTCGAGCATCCGGGAGATCTCGCCCTGGCCGTGCATGACCATCGGGCGGCTCGGCTGGCTGTTGCGGTCGACGACGCGGATCTCCGCGTCGTCCGCGTACAGCGACAGCAGGGCCTTCGCGTCGTGGTTCTCGATGCCGCGGCGCAGTGTCTCCGTGTCGAAGGCGGTGCCCATGATGACCTCCTCCAGAAGGTCGCGGCCCGCGCCTGGTGGGCCGCGAGGGGCCTACGCTTCGAGCCTCCTCCGCCGGGGCGCCCGGAGCAAACCGTGCGGCCGGAAACGGTGTCGTGCCGTGCGGAAACGGTGCCCGCGGGAGATCGTGGGCGCAGGGCACGGTGAGCGGCGGAGGCGGAATGAAGAGCGACGACGGCCCGGAACTCGTCCTGGTGACCGGCGCGACGGGCTACATCGGCGGCCGGCTGGTGCCCGAGCTCCTGGACGCCGGGTACCGGGTGCGGTGCCTGGCCCGTACCCCGCGCAAGCTGCGCGACCACCCGTGGGCCGGGCGCGTGGAGACCGTACGGGGCGACGTGACGGACGCGGAGTCGGTCGGGGCGGCGCTGCGCGGCGTGGACGTGGCGTACTACCTGGTGCACTCGCTCGGCACCGGGCGGAGCTTCGAGACCACCGACCGCTCGGCCGCCCGGATCTTCGCCGAGCAGGCCGCGGCCGCCGGGGTCCGGCGCGTCGTCTACCTCGGCGGCCTCATCCCCGCGGGCGTACCGCAGCGGGAACTGTCGCCGCATCTGCGCTCCCGCGCCGAGGTGGGCGACATCCTGCTCGGTTCGGCCGTGCCGACGGCCGTGCTGCGTGCCGCCGTCATCATCGGCTCCGGCTCGGCCTCGTTCGAGATCCTGCGCCATCTGACCGAACGCCTTCCGGTGATGATCACCCCGAGCTGGCTGGGCAACCGCGTCCAGCCCATCGCCGTACGGGACGTGCTGCGCTATCTCGTGGGGTGCGCCCGGCTGCCCGCCGATGTCAGCCGGACCTTCGACATCGGCGGCCCCGACGTCTTCAGCTACGAGCAGATGATGCGCCGGTACGCCGAGGTCGCCGGGCTGCCGCACCGGCTGATCCTGCGGGTGCCGATGCTGCCGCCCCGGCTCTCCAGCGAGTGGATCGGCCTGGTCACCCCGGTCCCCAGCGGTCTGGCACGGCCCCTCGCGGAGTCCCTGCGCCACGAGATGGTCTGCCACGGACACGACATCGCGCGGTACGTGCCCGACCCGCCCGGCACGCCCATCGGCTTCGACGAGGCGATCGCGCTCGCCCTGGGGAGGATCAAGGAGGCCAACGTGGTCACCCGCTGGTCCTCCGCCGCGCTCCCCGGCGCCCCCAGCGAGCCGCTGCCCACCGACCCCGACTGGGCGGGCGGCAGCCTCTACACCGACTGCCGCGAGCGCGTGGTGGACGCGTCGCCGGAGGCCCTGTGGCGGGTCATCGAGGGCATCGGCGGCGAGAACGGCTGGTACTCCTTCCCGCTCGCCTGGGCCGTACGCGGCTGGCTGGACCGGCTCTTCGGCGGCGCGGGGCTGCGCCGGGGACGCCGTGACGCGGCGCGGCTGCGGGTGGGGGACTCGCTGGACTTCTGGCGCGTGGAGGAGATCACCCGGCCGCGTCTGCTGCGGCTGCGCGCCGAGATGCGGCTGCCGGGGCTCGCCTGGCTGGAGATGTACGCCGAGCGCGAACCCGACGGCCGCACCCGCTACCGCCAGCGCGCCCTGTTCCATCCGCACGGTCTCCTCGGGCACGCGTACTGGTGGAGCGTGTCGCCGTTCCACGCCGTGGTCTTCGGAGGAATGGCGCGCAACATCACCCGGGCGGCGATGCGGGTGGAAGAGGCCGAGCGGGCGGGAGCGGGCCGCGAGGGCTGACGCTGGCCCGCGTCAGACGCTCCGCTCCTCGACACCCGGGAGGTGGACGACGAGCAGGGTGACGGCGGCCAGGACGAAGTTCCGCGTCGCCGCCTCCAGTCCGTTCCAGGTCTTGGACTGCCACATCGCGAACCACTCGCCCCCGATCGCGATGAACCCGGCGCCGAAGAGCAGCAGCACCATCAGCAGCCCCACCGTGCTCAGCCGACGCGCCCGCACGAAGGCGCCGCCGCCCCGCAGCGCCCGCGCCCACACCACGCCCGCCGCGACGAGCACCAGCGCGGCGACCGTCTCCCACACGATGATGAGGACGTACGCGACGTCCTGGAGCGCGGTGGAGTCGATGGCCCGCCAGGTCAGGTCGGGGTCCTTGAACGTGGTGTCCATGGCCAGCACATGGTGGACGAACGCGCGGTTGGTGCCGAAGTCCGTGATGTTCCCGAGCGCCACAAGTGCCATGTAGAGGGCGACGGTTGCGGTGAGCAGGGCCGCGGTCAGGGGCAGCACCGGGAGCGCGCCCGCCCGGTGGCGCAGCGAGGGCCTGGCGGAGGGCCTTGGGGTCATGCCCGACTCTCCCCGGCGGTGCCGCGGGTGAAACCCGCGGACCGGGATCAGCCGGTGGCGGTCCGGTCCGCGATGGAGGTGATCAGGAGGTCACCCGGCCGGACCGTGTACAGCACGTCCGCCGTGGTGCCGTCGCCCCACCGCTGGGTGACGACGACGCTCGACGTGTCGCGTCCGGCGCCCCGGAACGTCCAGGAGGAAGGGGCGTTCGGCGCGCGGAACACGGGGTCCTGGGCGGGGTGGGCCGCCGCCCAGGCGGTGAGCGCCCGGTTCAGCTCCGGGGTGAGGAACGTCCTGCGCACCTCGTCCGGGGTGGCGTTCTCGGTGGTGCCCATACGGGCCTTGAGGTAAGCGGTGAGGAACGCCTCGACCTGGTCCTGCGCGGCGAGGGCGGACACGGGCGCGGGCGCGGTGGCCTGAACGGGGTCGGGGCCGGGAGTGGGGCCGGCGGCGGCGGGCCCGGCGGCCGGCAGGCCGAGCAGCGCGGCGGCCGCCGCGATCCCGGCGGCGTGGACTCGCGTACGAAGGATCATGCCGTCGAGTCAAGCACCGATCACGCGGGAGGCCGGATCGGGATCGTCCACTCGGGTGGTGCGGTGGGCCGCCGGGCGCCGAGGGGCTCACGCAGGACGCGCGCCCCTCGGACCGCCGTCGGCGCACAGCTGACGGAGGGAAACCGTCAGAGCTGGCCGGAGGCGGAGATGGTGATCTTCGCCTTGGTCTTGCCGCTCTGCGAGCCGAGGCTCTCGATCTTCCGGACGAGCTTCATGCTGTCCTCGTCCGCCACCTCGCCGAAGACGACGTGCTTGCCGTCCAGCCAGCCGGTGACGATGGTGGTGACGAAGAACTGCGAGCCGTTGGTGTTCGGGCCCGCGTTGGCCATGGACAGCAGGCCCGGGCGGTCGTGCTTGAGGGTGAAGTTCTCGTCGGCGAACTTCTCGCCGTAGATGCTCTTGCCGCCCGTGCCGTCGCCGCGGGTGAAGTCGCCGCCCTGGAGCATGAAGTCCGGGATCACACGGTGGAAGGAGGAACCGGCGTAGCCGAAGCCCTTCTCGCCCGTGGCGAGCGCGCGGAAGTTCTCCGCGGTCTTGGGGACCACGTCGTCGAACAGGTTGAAGTTGATCCGCCCGGCGGGCTCGTCGTTGATGGTGATGTCGAAGTAGACCTTGGTCGTCATGCCCCCATCCTGACATCCCGTCCGGCGAACCCGCGCTCCGGGCACCCTCGCGGGGGCCCGCGCACCGGTTCGGGCGGGGCGGCGGCCCAGGTCGGAGGGGGTGCCGGGACCGGTCCGGCGCGCGGCCGCGGCCCTTTACACCGGCCCGTCACCGGCCCCCGTCGGCCGTCCGTGTCAGCCGTCGGGATTGGCCTCCAGGCAGGTGAGCTCCATCTCGTCGAGGTAGGCCTCGTGCGTCTTGCCGGTCAGGCGCGCGTTCGCCTCGATACCGATCGCCGCCCACCCGGCCATGCTCATGACCAGCACCCGCAGCCCGTCGGAACCGTGCCGGGCCAGCACCCGGTCGGCCGCCCTCAGTGCCTCCTCGGGCACCCGCTCGGCGGGCTCCATGCCGACGACCGTGCGCAGCAGATCGATCGTGGTACGGGAGATCTCCGGCGCGATGGCCCGCAGCCGCCGTTCCTCGTCCTTGTCCACACGCCCTCCTCGCCGGGTGCACAGCGAACGGTAGGGCTATGCCCCGTGCGCCCGACCGACAAGCCAACGCGCCGCGCGGACAGCCGGATCGAGCCGGTTCCCCTACCGGCCGAGACGTGCCCGGAAGGCGAGCACCCGGCCGTAGGCCTCCTCGTGGGCCACCGGATCCAGACCGCGCAGCCGCGCGTACGCCTCGACCGCCAGCGCGCACGCCGCGAGCGCGTCAGGGTTGTCGGGGCGCGTGGCGTCGTACAGCCCCTCCGCGAGCCGCCGCAGCGCGTCCGCCGCCGTCGCCAGCCGGTCCACCGGCGTCCGCTCGTCCTCGACGGCGATCCGCAGCCAGGACAGACACCCGTCGAGGTCGTCGTGGTCGTTCATCGCCACCTGCGCGACCCGCAGCACCCCCTCGACGTGCCCGGCCCGGGCCGCGGCGGTCCACCACCGCTCCGCCCCGGCCCGGTCGCCCTTCTCGTCGAGCAGGCAGGCCAGTTCGTACGCGCACAGTGCCTCGCCCGAGTCACCGCTCTCGCCGATCCGGTGGCGCAGGCCGCTCCCGGTGGGCCGCTCCGGGGCGGTGAGCCGCTCGGCGGCCCGCCGCCACCAGCGCTCCGCCTCATCGGTGCGGCCGTCCCGGGCCAGCAGCATGCCGTAGTAGTAGGCCGCCCGGCCGTGCCCCCGCTCGGCGGCCTCGCGCCACCAGCGCTCGGCCGCCACGAGGTCCCCGGCCCGGTGCCGCAGGAACCCGGCGTGGACGGCGGCCTCGTCGCTGCCCTCCCCGGCCGCGCGGATCCACAGCTCCTCGGCCTCGGCGGTGCGCCCCTGGCGGTTGAGCAGGACCGCGAGGTTCTGCGCCGCGTTGGTCCGCCCGCCCGCGGCGGCGAGCCGCCACAGCGTCTCCGCCTGCGCGGTGTCGCCGCGTTCGGCGACGAGGGCGGCCAGCCCGTCGGCGGCGGCCCAGTCGCCCTCGTCCATGCCGCGCCGGTACCAGTGTTCGGCCTCCTCGCTCCGGCCGTCCTGGAGCGCCACCAGGCCGAGGTTGTTGAAGGCGTTCCCGACCCGGCGCTCGGCCGCCAGTTCGTACCAGCGCCGCGCGCCCGCGAGGTCGCCCTGGTCGTGGAGCAACTGGCCCAGGGTGAGCGCGGCCTGGCCGCTGCCCGCCCCGGCGGCGGCCCGGTAGGCGTCCGCCGCCTCGCGCGGCCGGCCGGCCGCCAGGTGCCGGTCGCCCGCCTCGCGCAGGCGCAGGCCCTCACCGGTCTCCGGGTCCGGGCCGGTGCGCGAGGGGCCGCGCAGGATGCCGGTGCCGTCGGCGCTGGCGTGGGCCGCGACCGCGAAGGCGCTCCGCGACACGGCGTCCTGGCCCGGCGGCTCGTCGCGGGTGGCCGGGTCCCAGTGGTCCGGGTGGAGCTGGTGCACCGGGGTGCTGGTCGAGGCGCCGCCCGGCTGGTAGGTCGAGATGCCGGTCCTGGCGGTGACGGTCAGCTCCCAACGCGGGCTGTACGTACGGCCGTCGCAGACGATCTCGGCGTCGAGCCGCCAGTGCACCCAGGCGCCGGACGCGGTGAGGGGCGCCAGCACGAGGGTGGCGCCGCCGCCCCGGGGGACGGTGAGCGGGAGGGCGGGCGCGTCCTCGTCGACGGGCCGGACGGCCGCCGGGCCGTCGTCGAGCAGAACCTCGAAGTCCGGCCGCCGCAACGGTTCGTACGCCTCCACGGACCGCTGGATGGACTCCAGCAGATCGGGGCTGAGCACCATGTCCGGCACCCGGCTGTGCGCCATGCTGACGCCGTCCGCGACGAGCGAGGCGCGCTCGGTGACCCGGGCCTCCAGACGGACCAGCGTGACCTCCGACGGGCCGTCCGCGGTCAGCGACAGCACCAGGTTGTGGCCGGTGAGCGGGATGAACGCGGCGTCGGAGCCGGTCCCCGAACCGGGTGGCCCGATCAGCGCGAGCTGGCTGCGGCTCGTCACCTTCAGCGTGTACGGCACGTCGTCGGGAAGCCCGGTCGCCGGCACGTCCCGGACGGGCCGCTGCATCGCGTACATCGCGGAGCCGCTTCCCTCGGGCGGGGGAGGGGCCGGCGGGGAAGGGGGCCGTACGGACCTCCGGCGCCGCGCGGCCAGGGTCCCCGACCCGGCGGCGACCGCGAAGACGCCCGCCCACGCGGGCCACGCGTCGGTGCCGCCCGCGAGCAGGACCGCGCCGCCCAGGACGAGCGGAGCGAGGGCGGCGAGGGCCACGCCGCGCGGCGTGGGGTCCGGCGCCATCAGGCGGCCGGACGCGCGTGGCGGGCGGCGGTGCGGAACGGACGGCCGCCGAGGTCCACCCGTACGCTCCCGGTCCGGCCCCCGCAGGACCAGTCGAGCCACAGCACCCAGGTGACGTCCCCGGTCCCGGTCCTGACCTCCAGGTCGAACACCTCGACCGCCTCCTGGCCGACCTGGTACGGGAAGTCGCTGCCGGAGAGCGGGCGGACGCGCGGCGGATCGGCGTCGAGCAGCACCTCGAACCGCCGTAGCGGGATCTCGGCGGCGTGCCGCGAGAGGTCCCCGCCGCGGTCGGCCCGCGCGATCACCTCGACGCGCAGGTCCGTCAGCACCACCGGCAGCGGTCCCGCGCCGGTCACGACCAGCCGGAGCGTGTGCCCGCTCGCGGGGACCTCCACGGTCCGGCCGCCCTCGTCCAGCACCACGTAGTCCTGGTTCCTGACCTGTGCGGAGACGAGGACGGGGATCGCCGTGCCGGCGTCCTCACCCGCCCTGCGCCGTGCCAGCCGGTCGCTGAACCGCCGGGGCAGGTCCTGGCTCAGATACGCGGCGGCCGCGGCCGCCGCCACCCCGCCCGACCACGACAGGACTCCGCCCGGGGCCAGGACCAGGACCGTGCCGACCGCCGCCGCCCCCGCGCCGCCGACCAGCCAGGCACGGCCGCGCCCCCCACGTCTCGCCATCGCACTCCGTCCCGGACACCGCATACGGATTCGCCCGCACACCGTATCGGCGGAGCGAACGCCCTGTCAGACGGTCGGAACTTCCTCCCGCGCGGGGCGAGAAGAGGCGGACCCGGGCCGTACGCGTTCCAGTTCCCTGTTCCAGGGACCCGCGTACGCGCAGGTCAGAGCCGTCGGAACGTCCCGGCGTCCCCAACTCGCCGCCGGGGCTGGCAGCCGGGACGGCGCCGCGGGGAGTGTGGGGCCGCGGGACCGGCCGGTCCCGCGCCCTTCCTGACGAAATGTGAGATCGCCATGTCGAAGAAGACGAGCCGGGCCGTCCTGGGCGCGGTCGTGGCCGCCGCCGCGCTGGTGGCGGCCGGTGCCGTCCCGGCCTCCGCCGTGCACGGGGGCGGGACCGCCACGGGCACGCCCTCGTTCGCGGTGGTCCTGGAGAACCCCGACGGTTCGCAGTGGTGCGGCGGCACGCTGATCGCGCCGGACAAGGTCCTGACCGCCGGGCACTGCCTCGGGAACGCGGCGGACCCCAAGGCCCTGCTGGTGGTCGGCGGCCGGGCGGACCTGTCCTCCACCGGCGGCCGGGTGCGCCACGTGGCCGCTTTCGAGGTCGCCCCCGACTTCAACTGGAACCTGGACCACGACGCGGCCCTGATCACCCTCGACAAGCCCCTTCCGTACAAGCCGCTGCCCCTGGCGAAGAAGGAGGACACCGCCCTCTACCGGGACGGCCGTACGGCCACCGTGTACGGGTGGGGGATGACCGGCCCGGGCGCCCCCGGCACCCGGCTCAAGCAGGCCACGCTGCGGCTCGCCCCGCAGGCCTCGTGCGCCCCGTACACCGACCCCGCCGACACCCGCGACCTCCGCGTCTGCGGGCTGCCGCGCACCGGCACCACCGACAGCATCTGCCCGGGCGACTCGGGCGGCCCGCTGGTCGCGGACGGCAAGCTGATCGGCATCGTGTCGACCGGCAACAAGTACTGCGACACCCAGCACCCGGTCTCGGTGTTCACCAAGGTGAGCACGGTGGCGCCGGAGCTCGGGCTGTAACCGGTGCGCGGGGGCGGCCCCGCCGCGGTCAGAAGGCGGCGATCGTGCGGGGCGCCCGCTCCTCGCGGCTGAGCGCCCGCAGCACCGCGGTCGGGCCGTGCCGGCGCACGGCCAGACGCGCGAGCAGGTCGAGCACGCCCTCCACCGCGTCCGGCGCCCAGGGCGGCGTGGGGATGCCCGCGCTCACCGCCAGGTCGTCGCCGTGCACCGCGATCTCCATCGTCCGGGTGGTCAGGAAGTCGTCGAGCAGCAGCGACCACGGGCCCCAGAGGGAGATGCGGACCGGCCGGTTCTCCACCGAGGCCAGGGTGTCGGTCAGTTCGGCGACGGCCTCGGCCACCCGGTCCGCCAGCGCCTTCGGGCCGTCCACGGCATCGCTCTCGCCGCCGCGCCGGATCCGTACGCTGATCTCGGCGTCGAGCTCCGCCCCGATCCACTCCACCCGCTCGTAGTGCCCGAGCAGCGGGACCACGGGCTCGGCCGGTACGGGATCGGCCAGCGCGGGCGGGATCGACAGGACCTGGTAGGCGAGATGGCCCGCGAGACCGGCCACGGAGAACTCGGCGAGCGCGCTCGGCCCGGACCACGCGGCGGCGACGGCCGGGTCGCGCAGCAGGTCCGGGACGGTGTTCGCCAGGGACAGGAAGTCGTTCCGGGGTGAGGTCATCCCCGTACGATGCCGTCCGCCACCCTCACCGGGCAAGCGCCCTCACCAGGCAAGTGGCAGTGTCTCCGGGCCGCGGTTGATCGAGCCGCGGCGCCAGCGCACCTCCTCCGGCGCGACCGCGAGCCGCAGACCGGGTGCCATGCGCAGCAGCGTGGACAGGATCACCTCCAGCTGCATCCGGGTCAGCGCGGCCCCCAGGCAGTAGTGCGCGCCGTGCCCGAAGGCGAGGTTGGGGGACTCGTCGCGGGTCAGCTCCAGGCGGTCCGGCTCGGTGTAGACCTCCGGGTCGCGGTCGGCGGCCAGATACG
Source organism: Streptomyces sp. NPDC043908 (assembly GCF_056435525.1). Lineage (NCBI taxonomy): Bacteria > Bacillati > Actinomycetota > Actinomycetes > Kitasatosporales > Streptomycetaceae > Streptomyces > Streptomyces sp. NPDC043908. The sequence continues at coordinate 79,191 of NZ_JBWKEI010000001.1, forward strand.
AGACGTAGACGGCCTCCCCGGCGCGGATGAGCACATCGCCCACGGGCACGTCCTCGGTGGCGATCCGGGGCAGCCCCACACCGTTGCGCTGCGGGATGAACCGCAGCAACTCCTCGATGGCCATGGGCAGCAGCTCCGGCTCGGCCCGCAGCCGTGCCAGTTGCGCCGGGTGGGTGAGCAGGGTGTACACCATCGTGGAGCACTGGTTGCGGACCTGGTCGAGGGCGTTGAGGACGATCATCACGGCCAGCGAGATCAGCTCCGGGCGGCTGAGCGCGCCCTCCGCCTGTGCCTGGGACAGCTCGCTGAACAGGTCGTCGCCGGGGTGTTCGAGGCGGTGGTCCGCGAGTGACCTGAAGTACCCGGCGATCTCGGCCTTGACCGCGTTGCTCTCCTCCAGGGAGTGGTCGCTGGAGAGGATGACGCCGCGCCAGGTCTGGAGCCGGCCCAGGTCGGCCTCCGGCACCCCGAGGAGCTTCCCGATCACCTGCTCCGGCATCGGCCCGGTCACGTACTCGGTGAGGTCGGCGGGCGCGCCCCGCGTCAGCATCTCCCCGACCAGCCGCTCAGCGATCGCCTCCGCCTCCACCCTGAGGACCGCGACCCGCTTGCGGTTGAAGGTCTGGGCGAGGAGCCGCCGCAGCCGGGTGTGGTCGGGCGGATCGGTGCGGCCGATACCGCCGGCGGGGGCCACGACGTGCGGGGTCATGCTGGTCACCGGCCGGTCGACGGTCAGCGCCCGGCTGAAGCGCGGATCCGAGGTGACCTCCTTGACGTCCTGATAGCGGGTCACCAGCCAGGCGTTGCCCTCCCCGAACCGCATCCGCACCAGGGCGACGGGCTCCTCGCGCAGCAGCCGGTGCAGCAGCGGGTCGAACTCCAGCTCGTGCAGGTGCTCCACCGGCCAGAAGTGCTCGGTGGCCTCCTCGGAGGTGCGCCGGCTCAGCTCGCCGGTGATGAGGTCCTCGCTCATGACGTCACCGCCGTCGGGGCCTGGGCGGCGGAGGAGTGCCGCAACGGGGTCAGCTGCTCGATGTCGTAGCGCACCCGCAGCTCCTGTACGGCCGCCGGGTCGAACCCGCCGCCGCTGTTGAGGAGTTCGAGGAGCTCCTCGAAGTAGCGCTCGTGGTCCGGGGGAGGGGCGGCCTGGAAGAGCATCCGGGCGGGGCGGCCGGTCGGGTTGGCGAAGGCGTGCGGGCAGCCCGGCGGCACCAGGATCATCGTCCCGGCCGTGGCCCGGATGTGGCGCTGCCCGGACGGCGACTCCCACTCCCGCCAGTCGTCGGGGGTGCGCACCTTCGGCTCGAAGGCCATCACGTCCAGCTCGCCCTCCAGCAGGTAGAACAGCTCCTCGCTGCGGCTGTGGGCGTGCGCGCCGACGTCGAAGCCGGGCGGCACCACCACCTCGAAGGTGGAGGCGACCGTCGAGTGCGCCCCGGTGACCTTGAAGGTCACCTGCTGGGCGGCGGTCCTGACGGTCCGCCCGCCGCCGGGCGGGATCACCAGACCTTCGGTGGGGCGGGTGTACGGGCCGGGGTCGTCCACGGCTGTCTCCTCTCGGTACGGCACGTCGGCCGCGCTCACCACTGCACCGGCAGTTCTCTGGGCCCGCGGATCAGCGCCCCGCGCTCCCACACCAGCTCCTGCTCCGGCACCGCGAGCCGCAGGCCGGGGAAGCGGTCCCACAGCGAGCGCAGCAGGATCTCGGACTCCATCCGGGCCAGGGTCGCGCCGGGGCAGTAGTGGGGGCCGTGCCCGAAGGCGACGTGCGGGTTGTGCTTCCGGTCGAAGTCGAGTTGCTCCGGGTCGGCGAACACCCTCGGGTCGCGGTTGGCCGTGAGGTACGAGACGTAGACGGGGTCGCCCGCGGGGATCGTCACCCCGCCCACCTCGACGTCCTCCAGGGCGATCCGCGAGAGGCCGACCGCGTTGCGGTGCGGGATGTAGCGCAGCAGCTCCTCCACGGCCTGCGGCAGGAGTTCGGGCTCGGCGCGCAGCCGGGCCAGGTGTCCGGGCCGGGTGAGCAGCGCGTACACCATGTTGGCGCTGTTGTTGCGGACCGCGTGGGCGCCGCCGATCTGGATGAGCACGGCGAGGCCGACGGCCTCGTCCTGGTCGAGCACCCCGTTCTCCAGGGCGCCCGCCAGCACACCCGCCAGATCCTCCTCGGGCTCGGCCCGGCGCCGCTCGATGAGGTCGCGGAAGTACGCGGCCATCTCCGCCTTGGCCCGCTCGCTGGCCTCGCGGCCACGCGCGGCGGAGATGATGGTGTCCGACCAGTGCGCCATCTTCGCCTGGTCCTCGTCCGGCACGCCCATCAGCGCGCACACCATGGCGAGCGGGAAGGGCCGGTTGAAGTGGGCCATCAGGTCCAGCGGTCCGCCCCGGTCCGCCATCTTGTCGAGGAGGCGGTCGGCGACCTGCTGGGCGTGGTCGCGCAGCCGGCGCATCGAGCGGGCGGTGAAGGCGCTGGCGACCACGCGCCGCATACGGGTGTGGTCCGGCGGGTCCGCGAACCCGACGGCCCCGTCCATCGGGATGAAGTGCGGGGCGAGCCGGGTGACCTGGCGTCCCATCACGGCCTGCCGGCTGAAGCGGGGGTCCACGGAGACGAACCGCACGTCGTCGTAGCGGGTCGCCAGCCAGGCGTGGCCCTCGCCGTTGGGCAGGCGCACCCGGGCCACCGGCTCCTCGTGCAGCAGCCGTGCGAGCAGCGGATCGAAGGCGAGGCCGGGCAGGTCCGGCGGCGCCCAGAAGTGGATCTGCGATGCGGCCATGGCGTTCTCTCCTGTCTCGGTGGGTGCGGTGTCAGACCGCCGGCTCCGGCACGGCGGCCCTCGCCACGGCGGATTCCTGAGGTGCCACGGCCCGCCGGGGCGCGCCCTGGACAGTCCAGTGCCCCAGCGCCACCTCGGCGGTGATGCCCGGCCCGAACCCGGCGATCAGGCCTTTCGCCCGGTGCTCCGCGCCGCCCTCGTCGAACAGCCGCCCGAGCGCGTCGAGGACGACGGCGCTGGCGATGTTCCCGTACTCGGTGAGCGTGGCGCGGCTGAAACGGAAGGCCTCGGGCGGCACGCCGAGGTAGGCGCAGAGGTCGTCCAGGATGCGCGGGCCGCCCGCGTGGACGATGTAGAAGTCCAGGCCGGAGGCGTTCCAGCCGTGCTGGTCGGCGAGGCTGCTCAGGACGGGTGCCAGGGCCTCCATGGTGCCGGGGACCCGTTTGTCGAGCAGGAAGTGGAATCCGGTCTCGCGCACCGCGTAGGCGATCCAGTCCTCGGTGCCCGGTACGAGGTAGGAGCCGTTGCGCTCCAGGTGGATCCCGGTGCCGCCGGAGCCCCGGACGACGGCGGCGGCCACGGCGTCGCCGAAGAGGCCGTTGGACAGCAGGGTGCCGACGCCGAGGTCGGTCGGCTGGTAGCTGAGCGAGCAGAACTCGCAGGCCACGATGAGGACGTTGGCCCCGGGGTAGGCGGTGCAGAAGTCGTGCGCCCGGTTGATCGCGCTGCCGCCCGCCGCGCAGCCGAGCTGGGCGATCGGGACCTGCCGGGTCTCCGGCCGGAAACCCATGGTGTTGATCAGCCAGGCCGTCAGGGAGGGCATCATGAAGCCCGTGCACGAGACGTAGACGATCAGATCGATGTCGCGCGGCGACAGCTCGGCCGTCTCCAGCGCCTGCCGCACCACCTGCGGAACCCGTGCCTTGGCCTCCGTTTCGTAGCGCTTGTTCCGCACCTCGAAGCCCGGGTGGCGCAGCGTGTCCTCAAGCGGCTGGACGAGGTGCCGTTTGGCCACGCCGGTGTTCTCGATCAGGCGTAGCGCGAGTGCGAGCTGGGGATGGTCGGCGTGAACCGTGCGCACCAGATCGAGAGTCTGCTCCGAGGTGATCACGTGCTCGGGCACGGCGACGGCAGGTCGGCACAAGACGGCCATGGGCGGAACATCCTGAGAAGTAGGCGGCGCCCGGTCACGTGACGGGGGTCGGGCGGGCTGCCGGACAGCCGTGGTGGATCATTCCAGACCTGTGCGGGAAGACTTCTCGTATCCGGATGAAAGTACACAAAAGTGTCATACGGGTGGCGGGAGTGACGCCGGACCGCGTCCGCGCGCCGGGCGCGCACGGAGCCGCCGCGGCCGACGCGGTGGTGCTGCCGGCGAGCGGGCTCTGCGGCAAGGCCACGGGCGCGTTCCTGCCGCTGGACGGGGGCGCACGCCGAGCCGAGGCGGCGGCTAGGGTTCAACGCCATGGACACGGACATCAAGGGTGTATCCGCTGGTGGCGTACGCGCCGACGGGGTGTACACGGGCAACGCGGGCAAGGACGCCGCGCTGGACCGGGGGTGGCTGCTCGGGCACTTCAAGGACGCCGGGGACCCGCGGCACAGCGAGGCCGTGGAGATCAAATGGGGCGTCCACCCCCGTGGGGACGAGCGGGCGCGGTGGGTGACCGGGGAGGAGCGCACGGCGCTGCTCGTGCTCATCAGCGGCCGCTTCCGGGTGGAACTGCCGGACGGCGACGTGACGTTGACCGAACAGGGCGACTACGTCGTGTGGGGCAAGGGGGTGGACCACTCCTGGTACGCGGAGGAGGAGTCCGTCGTCCTCACGGTCCGCTGGCCATCGGTGCCGGGCTACCGGGTGGGCTGAGCCCCGTCCCGGCCGGGCCCGGGGCTCAGGGTTGCCCGGCCGCGGCCGCGCGGCGGTCCAGGACCACCAGCGTCCGCCGGGCCCAGCGGATGTTCTCCTCCTCGAAGGAGAGCCCCCGCATCAGGGTGAGGTAGGGGCCGACGCGTGCGGAACAGGCCAGGTACTCGTCCTCGGTGCGGCCGTCGAGCAGACGGTCCCGCAGCCGTTCGTACCGGGCCGCCTTGGCGCGGGCCCGCTCCAGCCGCTCCGCCACCGCGTCCCGTACCGCCGCGGTGTCGCCCGCGTCCACGGCCTGCACCTGCACCAGGAGTTCGTCGCGGATCGCGCTGGGGCGGGGTGGCTCGGCGGTGAAGGAGCGCAGGGCCGCGAAGCCCGCGTCGGTGAGGGAGAACAGGCGCTTGTTGGGCCTGCGTTCCTGCTGGACGAGCCGCGCCCGGACCAGGCCCTCGGACTCCATCCGCTCCAGTTCGCGGTAGAGCTGCTGCGGAGTGGCCATCCAGAAGTTGGCGACGGACGCGTCGAACCCCTTGGCCAGGTCGTATCCGGAGGCCTCGCCCTCCAGGAGGGCGGCGAGAACGGCGTTGCGCAGTGCCATCGCGCCAAGCTATCACTTCCGTTACCAGTCAATTCGCTGAGTAATCGCCGCGTTTGAGCCCCGGGTGCGCGCCGACGGAGGCGACCGGGGGGCGAGGGGGCGAGGGGGCTTCTACGAGGGTGCCGGTCCCGCCGGGGCCGTCGCGCGCGTGTTGATGGTGAAGGTGGCTCCGTCGGGGTCGCGGATCGTCGCCCACGGACCGTTCGCGGCCGTGCCCTGGGCGATGACCATGCCGCCGTGGGCGCGGGCCGTCGCCGTCTTGGCGGGCACGTCGGTGGTCACGAAGTGGACCTCCCAGTGCGGCCGGATGGTGGGATCCGGTGCCGCCTCCAGCGCGCCGGAGCTGAGGCGGGCCACGATGTGGCCGCCGTGCCGCAGCACGACCTCCTCGGCCTCGTACCGCACGTCGCAGCAGCCGGGCCGCTCGGTCGCCCAGTCGAGGACCTCGCCGTAGAAGATGGCCGCCTCGAAGGCGTTGCGGGTGCGCAGCCGCAGCCAGGCGGGCTCGCGGTCGCGCCAGGACTCCCAGTCGTCGACGAGCTTGCCCTGCCAGATGCCGAAGACCGCGCCGTCCCGGTCGGCGGCGAGCGCGCCGCGCCCCGTCTGGAACGCGACCGGGCCCACGGCGACCGTGGCGCTCCGCTCGCGGATGCGTGACGCGGTGGTGTCGGCGTCCTCGACCGCGAAGTACGGCGTCCAGGCCACCGCCACCTGGAGCGCGGGCGCCAGGGCCCCGATCCCGGCGACGGGCTCGCCGTCGTCCAGCGCCACGCGGAACTGCTCGCCGAGGCGCCCACCCCGGAAAGTCCAGCCGAAGACGGCTCCGTAGAAGTGCAGCGCGGGTTCGAGTTCGCGCGCCATGAGGCTCACCCAGCACGGTGCCCCGAGCACCGCCGCACTCGACGAGGCCTTGCAGTCCGGGACCGTGGTTGTCCTGTCCATCACTGATGCCGATCGCTCTCGCTTGGCGGCTTCCTGCGGTCACCATTTTCCCGCACATCGGGCGTACCGCACCCAGCCGCCTGTGGTGGTGTGCCGTCGCGCAGTGTAATGGCTACGCTGCGTATGATGCCGCTCACCGTATCGGAGGGGCTTCCCGGTACGGGTACCCCGTTTCGTGTAAGTGGCACCCGAATCGGCGGCACCCGACTCACCTTGCGTCGTTCCCCGGCACCCCGCAACCGGTCCCGCCCGCCCGGGCCCGGCCCCGGGCAGGCGGCGGGGTGGTTACGCGGCCCGCTCGTAGCGGGCGCCGTCCCGGGTCCGGGTCAGCAGGCCCGCCGTGATCAGATAGCGGCGCAGCGCCGGGAAGTCGTCGTGGACCGTGAGCAGCGCCTCGTTGACCTCGCGCTCGGTGTACTGCCGTCCCGCCTCGAAGAGCGTCTTCGTGAGGTGGACGAGGAGCTGCTCGCGGCGGGCCGCCTTGCGCGGGATCGCCGTCAGACGGCCGTGGGAGAAGAGCGCGGCCACGGCGTGCGAGCCGGTGGTCCGCGCAGGGGCGTCGGTGGTGTGCGCCGACGTGTCGCCGGGGGAGTTCGCTGACATGCCCGGAAGCCTTCCTCATACGGCGGCCGCACGGCAACGGATTTCGGCCCGCCCCGAGCCGGCACGCCCCGGGCGGGGGGCTCCCCCGGCCCTCGCCCGGCGTTCCGGATCCGGCGATCCGGCCGGGGCGCGGCCGTCCGGCGGGAGTGGATGGCCGATCATGCGCTCGACGTCCGGCGAACACATGTGCCATCGTCGTGGCGGGGTGGACCGGCTGCACGAGGGGGGTGGGGGATGGGTCTGACGAGCGAGTTCAGCACCGCGGTCGTGCCGGCGGCCGAGCGGTTCGCGCTGTGGACCGAACTGGCCGCGCAGTCGCACGTGCGCAACTGGCTCAGCAGCGAGTGCGCCGAGGACTTCCACGCCTGGCTGCGCGTCCTCGACCTGGGCGACGTCCGCGTGTCGACCCTGACGTACCCGAGCGTGGAGATCACGCGCACACCCAAGCTGATCCGGCAGGACGACCCCGAGGTCTACCAGGTCAACGTCCTGACGTCGGGCAGCGGCCGCGCGGCGCAGGGCGGCCGGGAGGCCTCCCTGCGCGCAGGGGAGCTGGTCCTGGTCGACAGCAGCCGCCCCTTCGAGGGCCGGTTCGACGGCGGGTACTCGTCCATGACGGTGGTGCAACTGCCCCGCACCCGGCTGCCGCTGCCCCAGGACGTGGTCCAACGGGTCGCCGCCATTCCCATCGCCGCCGACCGGGGGCTGGGCGGGGTGTTCGGCCGCTGGCTCGCCGACCTCGACGCCCGCGCCGACGAGTGCGCGCCCGCCGACATCCCGGCGCTCGCCTCGGTGACGGTGGACCTGCTCGCCGCGGTGCTGGGGCGGCGGCTGGCCGTCGAGGACGAGCTGAGCCCGCAGGCGCGCAGACAGGCCCTGCGCGTGGAGGTCTGCGACTTCATCAACCGGCATCTCGGCGACCCGTCCCTCACGCCCGCGACCGTCGCCGCCGCGCACCGGATCTCCCTGCGCCACCTCCACCAGATCTTCGACTCGCGCGGCACCACGGTCGCCGCGTGGATCCGGGCCCGGCGGCTGGAGTGCTGCCGCCGGGACCTCGCCGACCCGCTGCTGCGCCGCCGCCCGGTGTACGCCATCGGCGCCCGCTGGGGGTTCGTCGAGCCGTCCCACTTCAGCCGCGCCTTCCGCGCGGCCTACGGGATCAGCCCGCGTGACTACCGCGAGGCAGCCCTGAATCGCTGACGGGGTCCTCCCCGTCCTCGACGCGGGAGTGGTAGTAGAGGAAGCCGTACTCGTCCGTCCAGCAGGCGTCGCCCGTGAAGGTCCAGCCGTTGCGCACGGTGTCCCGCTGGTGTTCGTCGTCGTCGAGGTAGCGGCAGCCCGTGGGCCCCTTGACGGCGAGCGCGCCGACCTGGCCGTACGGGACGGGTCTCCCGGTGTCGTCGACGATCGCGGTGAGGTAGCCGGGCACGGGCCGCCCGATCGCGCCGGGGTGCGACCAGGCCTGCTCGCCGCGCATCGACACGATGATGTGGAGCATCTCGGTGGAGCCCAGCCCGTCGATCAGACTGTTGCCGGTCCGCTGCTTCCATCTGCGGCGCGTCTCCTGCGGCAGCGCCTCCCCGGAGGAGACGCACTCGCGCAGCGACGCCAGGTCGTACGGGGTGGGGTCGGCGCAGATCGCCTGGTAGCGGGCGGGCCCGCTGAAGCAGACGGTGGCGCGGAACTCCGCGACGGCGCGGGCGAGCCGGCGCGGCGAGGAGGTGTCGAGCAGCACCGTCGAGGCGCCGACGTGCAGGGGGAAGAGGAGCAGTCCGCCCAGTCCGTAGGTGTCGGCCAGCGAGGGGGTGCCGATGAAGCGGTCGTCGGCGGTGGCCCGCAGCACGTGCCGGGGGAAGGAGTTGCACGCGGCCATCACGTCCCGGTGCGAGTGCACCGCGGCCCTGGGCGGCCCCGAGGCGCCGGAGGTGAAGGCGATCAGGCAGGGGTCGGTCGCGGCGGTGTCGACGGGGAGCGACCAGCCGGGCTTGTCCGCCATGGCCCGCTCCAGACCGGCCCCGGCGCCCGCCCCGCCGAGGAAGAACAGGGTCCGGGGCGCGCGGCCCGCCGACTCCAGCTCGGAGCGCAGGCCCCACTCGCACAGCGCGTGGGTCACCCGCGCCTTGTCGATCACCCGGGTCAGCTGCTCGGCCCGCAGGGCGGGCGCGGTCGTCACCACCACCCCGCCCGCCCGCACCACCGCCAGCCAGATCGCCGCCAGCATCGGGGTGTTGGCGCCGCGCAGCAGCACCCGGTTGCCCGGCACCAGGCCCATGTCCTCGGTCAGGACGTGCACCACACGGGCCACGACCGCGGTCAGCTGCCCGTACGTCCAGCGCACGCCGTGCGGGGACAGCACGGCGGGCCGCTGTGCCCGGTCCAGCGCCCCACCGCCCTCCAGGAGTTCCCACGCGCAGTTCAGCCGCGCGGGAAAGCGCAGGGAGGGCATGCCGAGGAGCAGGTCGGGCCGGAGCGGCCCGGATGGTAAGTGGTCCCGTACGAAGGTGTCCGTGTGGGCGGATCGATGGTCTGCTGGCGATGGGGTGTTCAACCGCCTGCCCCCTCCTGGTCGACTTGTGCCTCATTCAACGAGGGTCGACTAGAGATGTCCTTGACGATCCGTGCGTGCTCCTTGCCGGATCGTGCACACCGTGACGGTCGGTGCCGGTGGGACGGGGGTGTGCTCCAGGGGCGAGGAATGGCCGGAGCCGTCGGGGATCGTTCCCGTGCGGCCGGGGCCGGACGGCAACGCCGTTGACACAGAAGCCCGTTGAGCCGTTTCGGCGGTGCCGTTGCGCGTAACACTGTTCATGACAGGCCAACTCCGCCTCGACCCACCGGCTGGTCGACGGAGAGTCACGGAAGACCTCGGGCGGGGACGCGCCCGTGGGGGCCTTCAGCTTCGACGTCACCAGCCGGCCCCCCACCCATTCCCCCCACCCATTCCCCCCACGGGCCCCCGCACGACCGGGGCTCCGCTCTGGAGGCACCGATGCCCGACCTCTGGCTGCCCGGCGCACAACGGATCGACGTGGGCGACCACGCCCCCACCGACAGCACCTACCCCGCCAAGGCCATCGCCCACATCACCTGGGACAAGAACGCCACCGCCGCCCACCCGCTGGACCAGGTCCCCTACGGCAACCTCCAGGACTGGTTCGGCCGCAACCCCGACGGCAAGGGGTCCGCCCCCCACCTGCTCTGGTCGCCGTTCACCGGCGCGTTCACCCAGTTCTTCCCGGCCAACTCGCGCTCCAAATCGCTGGTCGACCTGTCCGGCGGCACCCGGACCAACAGAGCGGGGACCGTCGTTATCCAGATCGAGGCGCACTTCTTCCCGTACTGCCGGGTCAACGGCAAGGTGTACGCCAGGCTCGTCGACACCCCGTGCGCCGGCTGGGCGACGCTGAACGCCTGGGTGCGCTCCTGGGGCGTGCCCGACACCTGGCCGATGGGACGGCCGGTCGACTTCACCTCCCACCGCGACGAACGCGTCTGGGAGACGCACGGCGGCTGGTACGGACACCAGCACGTGCCGGAGAACACCCATCAGGACCCCGGCTCCTGGCCCCAGTTCACCGGGGCCCCGCCGACGGCGAGGGTCTCCCTGGCCCATGTGATCGCCGCGGCCCGGCGCGACCCGGGCCTCCCGCAGGGCGGCACCACGTACAAGAGCGAGGTCCTGGTCGTCGAGCGCGCCCTCCAGGCCGAGGGGCTGCTCAGCGCCACCTGGGTCGACGGCTCCTTCGGCACCAGGACGAAGACGGCGTACGCCGCCTGGCAGCGGCGCTGCGGCTACTCGGGCCCCGACGCGGACGGCATCCCCGGCCGTGACTCGCTCACCCGGCTCGGCGCCCGCCACGGATTCACGGTCGCCTGACCGCCTTCGCGCCGCCGCACCCGCGGCCGGCGGTTCCGGCGGCCGGCCGCGACCACGGCGACGACCGCCGGGACCGCCCCGCGGGCGGGGACGCGCGGGGACGGGACGCCCGGGCTCAGCCGTGCGAGGGCGAGGCCACGTCCACCGTCTCGAAGCCCTCCCGGCGCATCCGCTCCGATCCCCAGACGCCGAGTGGCGCGAGGGCCCGGTTGAGGGTGCGCCCGTGCTCGGTCAGGGAGTACTCCACCCGTGGCGGCACCTCGGCGTGGACCTCCCGGTGGACCAGGCCGTCCGCCTCCATCTCGCGCAGGTGCTGCGTCAGCATCTTCTCGCTCACCCCCGGCAGGCCGCGGCGCAGTTCGGCGAAGCGGCGTACCCCGTGGGCTTCGAGTTCCCAGAGGATCAGCCCCTTCCACTTGCCGCTCACCACGTCGAGCGCGGCGTCGATGCCGCAGATGTACGGCCCGTTCCTCGGCCCCTTGGCCATCCCCAGTCCCCTTACTAAAAGGTAAGTACCGCAGTAAATAGTGGGTACTTCCGAGAATAGTGGTGCTCTTCGAGCATGGAGGGGTGAACGAACAACACACCAGCACCCCCGCCGGACAGCCCGGCGCCGTCACCGTGATCGGACTCGGCCCGATGGGCCGGGCGATGACCCGTACCCTCCTCACCGCCGGGCATCCGGTGACCGTCTGGAACCGCACCGCCGCCCGCGCCGAGGGCGTCGTCGCCGACGGCGCGACCCTCGCGGCGACGCCCGCCGAGGCCGTCGGGGCGAGCGACCTCGTGATCCTCAGCCTCACCGACTACCGGGCCATGGACGACGTCCTCGACGGCGCCACCGGCTCGCTCGCCGGCAGGACGCTCGTCAACCTGAGCTCCGACACCCCCGACCGCACCCGCGAGGCGGCGGACTGGGCGGCCCGCCACGGCGCCGTCTTCCTCACCGGAGGGGTCATGGTCCCCGCCCCGATGGTCGGCACGGACGCGGCCCACGTCTACTACAGCGGCCCGCGCGAGGCGATGGAGCGCTTCCGTGAGCCGTTGGCGCTGCTCGGCACACCCAGGTACCTGGGCGAGGACCCGGGGCTCGCCCAGATGATGTACCAGGCCCAACTGGCCGTCTTCCTCACCACCTTGTCCGCGCTGATGCACGCCACCGCCATGCTGGGCACCGCCGGGATGAAGGCGAGCGAGGCGCTGCCGGAGCTGCTCGCCTCCGCCGACTCGACCGGCGCCATCCTGCGGGCCGGTGAGGACAGCCCCGGCACCGCGCTCGACGCCGGGGAGCACCCGGGCGACCTCAGCACGGTGACCATGATGGGGGCGACGGCCGACCACATCGTCGAGACCAGTACGTCACTCGGCCTCGATCTCGCGCTCCCGCTGGCCGTGCGCGGCCACTACCGGCGCGCCGTCGCGGACGGGCACGGCGGCGACAACTGGACCCGCATCATCGACGGCATCCGCGAGCCGCGCTGAGCGGCGCGGAGACGCCGACTACGTAGTGGCGGCGCCGAGTTGCGTAGTCGGCTACGGATCTCCCCTCCCCGCTCCACCGGTTACGTTCCTCTCCGGTGACGTCGAGCGTCGAGGAGGTGACTCCCATGATGTATCCGCCCCCGACCGTCGGTACCGGTCGCTGATGTCCGAAGGCGGTGGCCGCTTCTGTCCCGGAGCGGCCACCGCGCTCGTCCGCCGGGCCCTCAGCCGCGCAGCACGGGTGGCAGGTCGCGCCGGGAGTGCACGCCGAGCTTGCGGTAGATCCGGGTCAGATGGCTTTCCACGGTACGGACGGACAGCGCGAGCCGCAGGGAGATCGCGCGGTCGGAGAGCCCACCGGCCGCCAGGGCGGCGATCTCCACCTCGCGGGTGGTGAGCGCCACCGGCCGGGCGGCCGGCGCCGCCACGTTCAGCCGCTCGCGCAACCGTCCCACCAGCACCACGGCGTCACCGCGGCGGCTGCCGCCCTGCTTCTGGAGCACCGCGGCCGCGTGCTCCGCGAGCCGCCAGGCCTGGGTGCTCAGGCCCAGCTCGTCCAGGCGCACCGCGTGGTCGAGCAGTTCGCCGCCGGCCCCGCGGGCCAGGGCCAGGACGCCGCGTGCCGCCGTGACCAGGCGCGGCGCGTCGACCTGGCGGACGACCTCGGCCAGCCGGTCGAGGACGGCGGGCGGCGGACCGGTCGCGGGCAGCCACGCCAGGGCGGTCAGATACTCGGCCTCCACCGCCCAGCACCCGGCCTCCCGCGCCGCCGCGACCGCGCGGAACAGCGCGTCCACCGCGCCCGTCACGTCCCCGCGCGCCTCCGCGATCGCCGCGTCCGCGCGGTGCACCTGGCCGGGGACGACCGCCACCGGGTCCGTCCGGCAGGGTGCGACGGCCTGTTCGGCGCAGTCGGGGCGCCGGTCCTCGGCCAGGCAGACCGCGAGCCAGCCGGACGCCTCGGTCAGGAACGGCCGAGGACCGGCCGCCTGCTGGACGACCGCCTCGCGCAGCCGTTCCATCGCGTCCGCGCGGTGGCCGCGCACCCACTGGAGGTGGCCGCCGAGCAGCGCCCCCTCCCCACCGGACGGCCCGTCCTCGCCCGTCCGGCGGTCCGTGCGCCGGGAGCCGGCGGGCCCGCGCGGACCGGAGGCGGGCCACAGCCGGGGCGAAGGCGCGCAGCGGGCCGGCGAGTTCGGGCAGGTACGCGGGCGGGGCCCGGTCCGGGAAGGGGGCCCCGGCCAGCGCCGCCGCGTCCGCCGTACGCCCGGTGAGGGCGAGGGAGGCGGCGAGCGCCAGGCGGGCCGCGGCGGCGCCCGCCCCGTGCGGGGCGTCGTGCAGGACCCGCTCGGCCAGCCGCGCCGCCGCGTCCGTACGAGTGCCGAAGAGCAGGACCAGGGCGCGGGCGCCGTCCAGCGCGGCCCGGGCGGCGGGGGTCGTGGCGGCGGCGCGCAGGGCGAGGAGTTCGTCGGCGGCGCCCGCCGGGTCGCGCTCGGCCCAGCAGCGGTGGGCGGCGAGGGCCGCGGACAGCCGCAGCCGCCCGCCCGGTGCGGCCGCCTCCTCGCGGGCGCGTTCCAGCACCTTGCGGGCCTGTCCGGCGTCGCGGAGCTCGACCAGCGCGTGCGCCAGCGGGACGGCGGCGGCGCCGGAGCGCTCCAGCGCCCGGCGGGCGAACCGGCAGGCCAGCTCGGGGTCCTGGCCGCAGACCGCCCGCGCCGCCCGGATCAACAGCGCCGTGTCGACCGGGCCGTGCGCGTCGAGCTGCCAGCGCGCCCAGGTCACCGGGTCCGGTCCGCCGGGGGCGTACGCGTCGAGCAGGGCGGCGGCGAGCCGCCGGCGCCGCAGCCGGGGCAGCCGGTCGCGCAGCGCCGCCCCCAGCATCGGCCCTTCGAGCCGGACCAGGATCTCCCCGCCGGTCTCCGCCGTGTCCACCAGGCCCCGCTCCTCCAGGCTCTCCACGACGTCCGGGGCGACCGTTTCGAGTACCGGCAGCGGGAGCGGTTCGCCCAGGGCCACCGCCGCCAGGGCGTCCCTGTGGCGCGGGTCGAGGCCGCGCAGCTCGCGCTCGAACAGCTCGGCCAGCCGGGGTGGCGCGGTCAGCGGGCCGCGCCACCACCACACCCCGCCCCCGCTCACCAGGTGCCCGGCGGCGTGGCCGTGGCGGACCAGCTCGGTGAGGAACAGCGGGTTCCCGCCGGTCCACCGGTGGAGCAGCTCCACCGTGGGGCGCGCCGCGGCGCCGTCCAGCAGCGCGCGCACCAGCCGGGCCGTGTCGGCGACGCCGAACGGGGCGAGGTCCAGGCGCTCCAGATAGCCGTCCTTCCAGAGCGCCACGACCGCGTCGGGGGCGGGCAGTCCCGGCCGCGCGGTGACGACGAGGCGCGGGCCCCCCTCGGCGGCCAGACTGAGCGTCAGGGCGGCGGAGACGTCGTCGAGTTGGTGGGCGTCGTCGATGACGAGGACCGGCACGCGCCGCCCCGCCCGGCGGGCGAGTTCGCCTCGCAGCAGCTTGTACGCCCGGCCCTCGTCGAGGCCGCCCCCGTCCCCGAGCAGGGCGCGGAAGGCCCCGAACGGGACCCGGCGGCCGGCTTCGGTGGCGGCGGTCCGGACGACCGCGAAGCGGGAGGTGCCGAGCCGTGCGGTGACGGCCGCGAGCAGGGCCGTCTTGCCGACGCCGCCGGGCCCGACGACCGCGGCCCCTCTGCCGGCCAGCACGGCCCCCAGCACCCGCTGCCGCTCCCGCTCCCTGGCGACGAAGACCCCGGGTACCAGGTCGTACGGCATCGTTCACCCCCGCGCGGGCGATCGGGCTTCCCGCCCGGACCACGGTCCCGCATCCGGCTGCGCCGCCGCCTGATCCGGCGTCCCTTTGGCCGGAACCGGTGCGGAAAGGTCGGATTCCGCTCGCTTCCGCTTGACGGAGTCCCTGTCGGCGGCCGGGTGAACGCCTAGGCTCGGGGACGTGCTGCGCATCTTCGATCACCTCGTCGGCCGGGGGCCGCTGCGGATCTGTGCCCATGTGCCGTCCGCCGACGGCCCGGGCGACCTCACCGGGCTGCGGGTCCTGCTGACCGCCGACGTCCTCGCGCGCGTCGTCGAACTGCGCGGCCGGGCCGTCCTGACGGGCCGGACCGGCCCGGAGGTCCCCGGCGCCGCCGCGGCCGGCATCCACCCCGCCGACGCCGAGGGCAGCCCGGAGGAGATCGCCGAGGCCCTGGGCGGCCCGCCGGCCGTGCAGCTCAGCGGCCGGCCGTACGAGGGCGGCGGCGGCCTCTCCCTGCGCGTCGCCGAAGCCGTGCGTGAGGGCGGAGACGGGTACCGGGACAAGGACGGGGACGGCCTGGCCGTACGGATGGCGCTGCTCGGCCAGCCGTACCACCGGCCCGTCACGCTCACGGCCGGGGCCGTCCAGGACGCCGACCGTCGTCTCGCGCGGTGGCGGCGTGCTGTCGCCGGGTGGGCCGAGGAGCCGTCCAAGCCGCTCCTGGACGCGCTGGTGCGCACCGCACGCGAGGGACTGGAGGACAGCCTCGACACGGCCGCGGCGCTGCGGGCGCTGGAGGACCTGGCAGCGGACGGCGGAGTACCGGCGGGCACCAAGTTCGAGACCTTCGCCCGGCTCGACCGCGTCCTCGGCCTGGAGCTGACCCGCGAGATCGGTACCGCGCCCGCCGGGGGAGTAGGGGCATGAGCCCTCTGCGGCGGCTCGTGGTCCTGCGGCACGCCAAGTCGGCGTGGCCCGAGGGCGTGCCCGACCCGGCCCGGCCGCTCGGGCGGCGCGGGCTGCGCGACGCGCCCGCCGCCGGGCGCTGGCTGAGCGCGGCGGACTGCCTGCCCGACCTGGTCCTGTGCTCGACCGCCCGCCGGGCCCGTGAGACCTGGGAGCTGGCGGCGGCCGAGCTGGGCAGCCCGCCCCCGGTCCGGCACGACCCGAGGCTGTACGCGGCCGACGCCCGCGCTCTGCTCGGGGCGGTGCGCGAGGGACCCGCCGACGTCGGGACGCTGCTCCTGGTCGGCCACAACCCCGGCGTGCAGGACCTGACCCTGCTGCTCACCGGTGAGGCCCTCGGGGAGAGCCTGGACCGGGTGGGGGCGAAGTTCCCCACCGCGGCGATCGCGGTGCTCACCTGGCGCGGCGCCTGGTCGGACCTGGCGCCCGGGACGGCCCTGCTCACCGACTTCGCCGTCCCGCGCGGGGCGCGTGCCTAACGGCGCGCGGGGCGCGGGGGCCGGACCGGCCATCGGAGTTCGGACCGGCCATCGGGGTGATGACGTGTTTCGCTGCGGGGCCGGAGCGGGGGCCGCGTGATGGAGTTGTCGCGTCCGTCACGCCGCTGGGAGAGGACAGAGGGCGATGCAGTACGGCTGTCCGGGCTGTGACGCCCTGCGCGCGGAGGCACGTCGGCCGGGCGCCGATCTGGCCGATCTGCTGCACCGCGTACAGCTGCACGAGCTCGACCCCCACCCGTCCCCGAACGCAGGTCCCCGCAAGCGCGAGCAGGACCGGAAGGGGCGCGGCTGAGCGGAGGTTCAGCCGGCGCGCTCGTAGCGCAGGAGGACGACGCCGTTGCCGAAGCTCCGGCTCTCGGTGAGCCGGAGCGCGACCTCCGCGTCCAGGGGCGGGAAGGGGACCCTGCCCTGTCCGACGAGGACGGGGTGGACGTAGACGCGGAACTCGTCGACCAGGCCGTGGCGCAGGAACGTGGCGGCGAGGTCGGGTCCGCCCAGCGTCAGGTCACCGCCCGGCTGGTCCTTGAGCGCCCGGATCTCCTCGGGGACGACCTCCCGTACGAGCGTGGTGTTCCACTCCGCCCGCTCCAGGGTCCGCGAGAACACGAACTTCGGCTTGTCCAGCCAGATCCGGGCGAAGTCCCGCATCGGCGCGGTGCTCGCCGGATCGGCCTCCGCGGTCGGCCACACCCCGGCCATCAACTCGTAGGTGACGCGGCCGTGGAGGAAGCCGCCCATCGCCCGCAGCTCCTCGTTGAAGTGCTCGTGCAGTTCGTCGTCGACGCGGTGCCAGTCGATCCGGCGCCCGGGCCCCTCGAAGAATCCGTCCAGGGACACCCCGATCATCAGGATGATCTTTCGCATGGCAGCCTCGCCGGAGTCGGGTTGACGGGTACGGCCGCGACGATACGCGCGTCGCGGCGGGGTGGGGGCCGGGGCGCGCGGGGTGGTCACGGACGCGCGCCCCGGGAGGCTCGGGGCGGGCCCGGGCGACCCGCCGACCGGCGGTTCTCGGCCATCGTCACGGCCCGCCTCCCCGCTCCGGTCCGACCGCTTCCGACCGATGGGTAACCTGGGGAGTTGATCTTGGTGGGCAGGCCCCATGGGCCCGACTCGCCGACCCCGCGCGGGCGTTCGCGAACGCCCCTCCCCGACCAGAATGCGAAAACCATTGGCTCACCGTCAGCTTCGCCGCCGCACCCGTCTCGCCGGGCACCTGGTGGCCTGCTCCACCGTGCTCGCGGTCCTGCCCGCCGCCCCGGCGCTCGCCGACTCCGGCGCGACCCCGGCCGCCCCGGGAACGACCACCGCCCACCTGGACGCCGTCGAACAGGCTCTGCGCCAGGTCTCGCCCGGTCTTGAGGGCAGCGTCTGGGAGCGCACCACGGGCAACCGGCTCGACGCCTCGGGCGCCGACCCCTCGGACTGGCTGCTCCAGACCCCCGGCTGCTGGGGCGACGACACGTGCGCCGAGCGGCCCGGGACCAAGCGGCTGCTCGCCAAGACGACCGAGAACATCGCCGCGGCCGAGCACACGGTCGACATATCCACCCTCGCGCCGTTCCCCAACGGGGCGTTCGAGGACGCGGTCGTCGACGGCCTCAAGGCCTCGGCCGCCGCCGGGCACCGGCTCAAGGTCCGCGTCCTCGTCGGCGCCGCGCCGATCTACCACCTCAACGTGGTCCCCTCCAAGTACCGCGACGAGCTCGTCGGCAGGCTGGGCGACGCGGCGAGGAACATCACGCTCAACGTGGCGTCGATGACGACCTCCAAGACCGCGTTCTCCTGGAACCACTCCAAGCTGCTGGTCGTCGACAACCGCTCGGTGGTCACCGGCGGCATCAACGGCTGGAAGGACGACTACCTCGACACCGCCCACCCGGTGTCGGACGTCGACCTCGCGCTGACGGGACCGGCCGCCGGCTCCGCGGGCAGGTACCTCGACACGCTGTGGGCCTGGACCTGCCGGAACAAGTCGAACATCGCCGGCGTCTGGTTCGCCTCCTCGAACGGCGCCGGCTGCATGCCGTCACTGGCCCAGGACGCCCCCGCCCCGGCCACCGCCACGGGCGGTGTGCCCGTGATCGCCGTCGGCGGTCTCGGCGTCGGCATCAGGAGCAGCGACCCGGCCTCCGCGTTCCGTCCGACCCTGCCCACCGCCGCCGACACCAAGTGCGTCGTCGGGCTGCACGACAACACCAACGCCGACCGGGACTACGACACGGTCAACCCCGAGGAGAGCGCCCTGCGCGCGCTCGTCGCCGGCGCCCGCGACCACATCGAGATCTCCCAGCAGGACCTCAACGCCACCTGTCCGCCGCTCCCGCGCTACGACATCCGCCTCTACGACGCGCTCGCGGCGAGGATGGCCGCCGGGGTGAAGGTGCGGATCGTCGTCAGCGACCCCGCCAACCGCGGCGCGGTCGGCAGCGGCGGCTACTCGCAGATCAAGTCGCTCTCCGAGATCAGCGACACCCTGCGCGACCGCCTCGCCCTGCTCACCGGCGACAAGGGCGCCGCCCGAGCGACGATGTGCTCCACCCTCCAGCTGGCCACCTTCCGCAGCTCGGACAGCCCGAAGTGGGCCGACGGCCACCCGTACGCCCAGCACCACAAGCTGGTCTCCGTCGACGGCTCGGCCTTCTACCTCGGCTCGAAGAACCTGTACCCCTCCTGGCTCCAGGACTTCGGATACGTGGTGGAGAGCCCCGAGGCCGCCGCCCAGCTGACGGCGAAGCTGCTCGCCCCGCAGTGGCGGTACTCGCGCGCGACCGCGACGTTCGACTACGAGCGCGGCGTCTGCCAGGCCTGATCCCGGCTGCCGGCCCGCCGGCCCGCCGGCCCGCCGGCCCGTCAGCCCGCTCTCCCGCTCCCGGTCGTGTTCCCGGTCGTGCCCTCCGGTGTGCCCCCGGTCGTCCCGAGGCGCGTCGGCGGCAGGAAGTCGCGTACGTAACTCCGCTTCCAGCACGCCCCCGTCGTCCGCAGCTCGCGCCACGTCGTGTACTGGTAGCGGAACAGCCGCGCGCGGATGTGGCGGGGCGGGCTGTCGGGCGGGAACGGGGAGCGCCTGAGCAGGCGCAGGGTGTCGCGGTCGTTGTCCAGGAGGCGCTCCACCAGGGGGCCGAACCACGGCCGCGCGTAGCCCGGGGAGAGACCGGCGAACCACATCAGCCAGTCGAGCCGCAGATGGTACGGCGCGAACTGGCGGGGCCAGTGCCGGAGATCCCCGGGCTTGCCCCGGAACTCGTACGCGCGCCAGTCGGAGTCGGGGCGGGGCAGCGCGTCCGCCGTGCCCTCGATGACGACCTCCAGCCGCAGCCGGCTGACGCTGCCGAACGCGCCGTAGGTGTTGACCAGGTGCAGCGGGTCGAAGGAGTAGTTCATGATCTGGCGGCGCGAGAACAGGTTGCGGGCCGGACGGTAGCTCAGGGCGAGCAGGCCCGCGGCCACGGCCAGGACGACCACCTCGTACCAGAGCGGGGGCGCCGCGAAGTGCCGGTCGCCGGTTAGCGGGGAGAAGTCGACGGCGGTGACGGCCAGGGCGACCGTCGTCCAGTTCAGCCAGGAGAAGTTGCCCGACAGGATCAGCCACAGCTGGGTGAGGATCATCAGCGAGGCGGCTGCCGTGGCGATGGGCTGCGGGGTGAAGAGCAGGACCGGCACGGCCAGTTGGGTGACGTGGTTGGCGGCGACCTCCACCCGGTGGAACGGCTTCGGCAGATGGTGGAAGAACCAGCTCAGCGGGCCCGGCATGGGCTGCGTCTCGTGGTGGTAGTCCAGACAGGTCAGGGTGCGCCAGCACGCGTCGCCGCGCATCTTGATGAGCCCCGCCCCGAACTCCACGCGGAACAGCGCCCAGCGCATCAGGAACAGCACGACGACCGGCGGCGCCACGTCATCGTTGCCGAGGAACACCGCGAGGAATCCGACCTCCAGGAGCAGTGACTCCCAGCCGAAGGCGTACCACGTCTGGCCCACGTTCACGATCGACAGGTACAGCGCCCAGGGCAGCAGCCACAGCAGCATCGCGCCCCACAGCGGCACCCGTCCGTCGACCCCCGCCAGCAGGCCCGCCGAGACCAGGACACCCGCCCACGCCCATGCGGCGAAGAAGCGGTCCGAGTAGCGGAAGTGGAAGACGCTGGGCGCCCGCCGGAAGGGGACCCGCTCGACGTAGCGGGGCACCGGGAGCATGCCGCGCTCGCCGATCAGCGCCCGGAACTGCCGGGCCGCGCCCAGGAACGCGACGAGGTAGATCGCGGCGAGCGTACGTTGGAAGACCAGGCGGCTCAGCCAGTAGTCGGGTGCGACGAACCACTCCACGGTCCCATTGTGACGCTGGGTGACGCGAGTGGCCTGGGGGGCGGGGCACGGGAGTGAGGTGCCCACAGGTGGAAACCGCGAGCCGAGGCGAGCTGGGCTGGGCCGGGCTGAGCCGAGGCGAGCTGGGCTGGGCCGGGCTGAGCCGGGCCGGGCTGGGCTGAGCTTGAGCTGAGCCGAGACGCGGCGCCTCGCCCCGCTCCAGCGGCGCTCCACTCCCGCCGCACCCGGACCGGATAGGGTCCGGCCGGGTCGCGCGTGTCGGCCCGGGGCCCGCGGCCCCGCTGTGAGGATGCCGGGAACGAGCCGGTGCGGAAGAACGACGAAGCGAGGGCAGCATGTTCAGTGGCGCGCACGCCATCTTCTACAGCACGGACGCCGACGCCGACCGGGCCTTCATCCGGGACGTGCTCGGCTTCCCCGGGGTGGACGCGGGCCAGGGCTGGCTCATCTTCCGGCTCCCGCCCGCCGAGCTGGCCGTCCACCCCACCACGGACGAGCCCAGGCACGAGTTGTATCTGATGTGCGACGACATCAACGCCCAAGTGCAGGACTTCCTCGCCAAGGGCGTCGCGATCACGCGCCCCGTCACCGATCAGCCGTGGGGGAGGATCGCGGCGGTCCGGCTGCCCAGCGGGGCCGAGCTCGCCTTCTACGAACCCCGCCACCCGGTCGCCCACAGTCTCTGAGACGTCGCCCACGGCCTCAGAGACGCGGAGGACGTCGCCGGGTCCGGGGCGCGTACGGGGCGTCGGTCGCGGCCCCGGCCTTTCCCCCTGAGCGGGGTCGTCCACGCCTCGCGGTGCCCGCCCGCGCGGGCGGCCGGGGGCGGCCGGGCCGCCCCCGCCGCAGGCTGGGCCGGGGGGAAATGGACGCCGACCCGGCCGTCCGTCCGGACCCCGGTCCTTCGAGGGGCCACCCGGCGGCGCCCGGATGGCATCGTGCGCCCCGGGCGCCTCCCTCGGCGCACAAATCTCAGCCGGACGAGGGGTCCCGGATTCATACGATGCCCTTACCCTTGGGCGGGTAGCCTCGGTAAAGAGAAGCCAAAGAGGTGCGTGAGGCCACAGTCGTCCTCACGCACCACAGCGAAAGGCACGGCTTATGGCCCTCACCTTTGCGCACAGGGTCAGCGCTCGGCGTGCGTCCCTGCAGGATGTGAACGCGATAGTCCGCCTGCTCTCCGGCGACCACGGGCTGCCGCCCGAGACCGCCGCTCTCGTCTCGGCATCACAGGCCCAACTCCGGCTCATCCTCGCGCACTTCGGTCTGGAGACCGGCAAGGTGTGGGTCGCCGAGTCGGGGTCGGGAGCGCCCGAGGCGGCCGCGGTGTGGATCCCGCCGGGTGTCTCCATCGACGAGGAAGAACACAGAGCGCTGCTGCGGCTGCACGGACTGCGGCCGACCCTGATGCCCGCGCGCGACCACGAGGGACGGATACCGGGCGAGGAGGACCACTGGCTGCTCGCGGCCGTGGGCATCTCCCCGACCGCCCACCCGGCGGCCCTGGAGGCCGTCCTGGACCCGGTCCTGCGCATCGTGGACGGCGCGTCCCTGCCGGCGTACGCCACGGCCCCCGCGTCCTTCCAGGCCGAGCTGCTCGCGCCCTTCGGGTTCGAGCCGTGCGCCTCGGGTGCGGCGCGTCCGGAGCCCCGGCTGCGCCGCCCGCCGAAGGCCGCCTACGACGGCTGAGCGGCCCGCAGGTCCGTTCCCGTACGGCACGTAGACCTCTGGCCCGGCCCGCGTCATGCGGGCTGGGCCAGAGGTCTTCACGGTCGGAGTGCGCGCGCCGCGGGCGCGGCCGTCACTGCAGTCCGGCGGACTTGCACGCGGCCTTGTACTTGGCCGTGCAGATCTCGTCGATCGTGTAGAGGCCGTCGCTGACGACGGTGGAGCGGATGTTCTCCTTGATCACGGCGACGACCGGGACGAGCGCGGTGGGGATGTCGCTCTTGGTCGGGCTGTTGGTCTTGGAGTTGGCGATGGAGATGAGGCTCTGCTTCTTGGCCAGCGCGACCGCCATCTGCGCGGCGATCGGGCTCTCCTCCGCGTACGACTTGTAAACGCTCATGTACTGCTCGCCCGCCACGATGCGCTGGACTCCCGCGAGCTCGGTGTCCTGGCCGGTGATGGGCGGCAGCTTGGAGACACCCGCGGCCTTGAGGGCGCTGATGACACCGCCGGCCATGCCGTCGTTGGCGGAGTAGACGCCGATGATCTTGTCCTTGCCCAGCGCGGCGATCGCGCTGCGCATGTTCGCGGCGGCGTTCTCCGGCTTCCACTCCTTGGTGTCGTACTCCTTGCCGATGTTCACCTTGCCGTCCAGCTCGGCGTGCGCGCCCTTCTTGAACTGGGCGGCGTTCGGGTCGGTGCGGGCACCGTTCATCATCACGATCTGGCCGTCCTTGGCCTTCGTGCCCAGGGTGTCCAGCAGCGCCCTGGCCTGCACATGGCCGACGTCCTCGTTGTCGAACGACACATAGGCGTCCACCGGGCCCTCCGCGAGCCGGTCGAAGGCCACGACGGGGATGCCCGCGTCCTTGGCCCGCTGCACCGCGCCACCGATGGCCTTGGAGTCCACCGCGTCGATGATGAGCGCGTCGACCTTCTTGGCGATCATGGCATCGACCTGCTGGTTCTGCCGGGCCGCGTCCTGCTCCGCGTTCGCGTAGACGACCTGGCCCTTGCCGCTGGTCAGCTCGCCGACCATCTTCTCGATCAGCGGCTTGTCGGACTTCTCGTAGCGAGCAGCCTGCTTCTCCGGCAGCAGCAGACCTATCTTGAGGTCCTTCTTCTTGGAGGCCTCGCCGGACCCACCGGACTTGCTCCCGCCGCCGCATGCGGCGAGGGTGACGGCCATCGCGATGACACCTGCTGTCATCGCTCCACGGCCGGTACGCGTGCTCACTGAAAAACAACCTCCCTGACATGGCCGCATAAATTTCGGCCGAGGTGGCTGGAAGCCAACCGTGCCTGGGGGATGCCGTCAAGAAGTTAGCCCTTAACGAGATGACAACGGAATTTTCGGATACGGGCCGGACGGGCTTAATCTGCCCCGCAATACGGGGTGAATCGGTCTTTCAGGAGCGTTTCGCTTGTCCGGATAATTCCTGATGGTTCGTCAATTTGACGGGCGGTCGAATGACACTCTCGCAGCTCAGCGGGGCTTTGGTCATGACGGGGCTTCAGGTGGTCTAGTCCGGCGTCTATGCCTTCAGAGGATGTGCCCCACTCACGCAATGCGGGGATTATTCGTTCATGTATTGTACGAAAGTCCCCGGGGTGCCCTCTCTTCGGAAATTGGTCTACACCTCGGCGGAACCCTCTTCTTTCATCCCATGACTTAAGGGGTGAGGTAACAGCTTGTCAAGCCCCTGGTTCAGACCAGACGTTCGAGGTCTGAACCATTGACGTGTTCATGAGGGAGCCCTAACTTCACGCCTTGAAGAAAGGGTGAGGCCATGACCATTCCCGCAACCCCCACTCCGCCCGACCGTCGGAGCGCGCGTGGCAGAGCAGCCTCACTGGTGGCCGCAGGGGCGCTCGCCGCCTCCTTGACCACCGGTGTTTTCACCGCCCCCCGAGCCGAAGCCGCGACCCTGCCCACCGGTTGGGTCACCGTGTCCGCCCAGCACAGCGGCAAGTGCGTGGACGCGGCGGCGGCCGGCACCGCCGACGGCACGGCCGTCCAGCAGTACGCCTGCAACACGACCACCGCACAGCAGTGGCGGTTCCAGGCCACCGGCGACGGCTATGTCCGGGTGGACAGCCGCAACGACACCGCCAAGTCCTGGGACGTCACCGACGTCTCCACCGCCGACGGGGCGCCGGTCCAGCTCTGGACGTACGGCGGCGGGGGCAACCAGCAGTGGAAGCCCGTCGAGGAGGCGGGCGGCAGGTACCACTTCGTCAACCGCAACAGCGGCAAGTGCCTCGACGTCCCGGGCGCCTCGACCGCCGACGGGGCACGGGTGCAGCAGTACGCGTGCAACGGCAGCACGGCCCAGTCGTTCCAGGTCAGCGCCGTCGACAGCCAGCCGCCGAGCGGGGGCGACCCCGACCTCGGACCCCATGTGTCCGTCTTCGACCCGTCGATGTCCCCGGCCACCGTCCAGAGCAGGCTCGACCAGGTCTTCGGCCAGCAGGAGTCCAACCAGTTCGGGGCCCAGCGCTACGCCCTGCTCTTCAAGCCGGGCAGCTACACCGTGGACGCCAACGTCGGCTTCTACACCCAGGTGGCCGGGCTCGGCCTCACCCCGGACGCGGTGACCATCAACGGCGCCGTGCACGCCGAGGCCGACTGGTTCCAGGGCAACGCCACCCAGAACTTCTGGCGCTCCGCCGAGAACCTGTCGGTCACCCCCACCGGCGGCAGCGACCGCTGGGCCGTCTCGCAGGCCGCTCCGTACCGCCGTATGCATGTGCGCGGCAACCTCCAGCTGGACGACGGCGGCTGGTCCAGCGGCGGGTTCATGGCCGACTCCAGGATCGACGGACAGGTCCGGTCCGGTTCGCAGCAGCAGTGGCTCTCGCGCAACAGCCAGTGGGGCAGCTGGAACGGCTCGAACTGGAACATGGTCTTCGTCGGTGACACCAACGCCCCGGCCAACACCTTCCCCAACCCGCCCTACACCACGGTCGCGCAGAGCCCGGTGACCCGGGAGAAGCCGTTCCTGTACGTGGACGCGGCCGGCGCGTACAAGGTGTTCGTGCCCGCGCTGCGCACCGCGACCCAGGGCACGACCTGGGCCGGCGGCACCCCCGCGGGCACCTCGCTCCCGATCGGCCAGTTCTTCGTCGTCAAGCCCGGCGCCACCGCGGCGGACATCAACGGAGCGCTGGCGCAGGGCAAGAACCTGCTGTTCACGCCCGGGGTCTACCACCTGAACCAGACCATCGAGGTGAACCGCCCGGACACCGTCGTCCTCGGCCTGGGCCTGGCCACCCTGATACCCGACAACGGCATCACCGCCATGAACGTCGCCGACGTCGACGGCGTCAAGGTCGCCGGACTGCTCATCGACGCCGGACCCACCAACTCCGCGCTCCTGATGCGGGTGGGCGCCCCGGGCGCGACCGCCCGGCACACCGCCGACCCGACCTCGCTGCACGACGTCTTCTTCCGCGTCGGCGGCGCGGGCGTCGGCCGGGCCACCCAGAGCCTGGTGATCAACAGCTCGGACGTGATCGGCGACCACATGTGGCTGTGGCGCGCCGACCACGGCAGCGGCGTCGGCTGGGCCAGCAACACGGCCGCGAACGGACTGGTCGTCAACGGCACCGCCGTGACGATGTACGGCCTGTTCGTCGAGCACTACCAGCAGCACCAGGTGATCTGGAACGGCGACGGCGGCCGTACGTACTTCTTCCAGAACGAGATGCCCTACGACCCGCCGAACCAGTCCGCGTGGATGAACGGCTCCACCCGCGGCTACGACGCCTACCAGGTCGCGAGCTCGGTGACCAGCCATGAGGCGTGGGGCCTGGGCAGCTACTGCTATTTCAACGCCAACCCGTCGGTGGTGGCCGAGCGGGCCTTCGAGGCGCCGAACACCGCCGGCGTCCGCTTCCACGACATGGTGACGGTCTCACTCGGCGGTACGGGAACGATCAACCACGTCATCAACAACAACGGAGGCACCGCCAACTCCGCCCGCAACGTGGTGAACCTGGTCTCGGGCCCCTGACCGCGAGCCGGGGCGGCCCTGGCAACCACGGCGCGCCGCCCGTGAATTGTCCGAAATCCGGGCAACCGGGCGGCGACGTGCGCTCCGGCGCGGCGTCTCGGGTGGGATGACCATGGACCCACCGTAATCGCCGCGATCGCGCGACCCCCACGGGCTACGCTCGTGGGGTGACCGGGGGAATTGAAGCGATTTTTCGTGCCCTGTCGGCCCAGGCGTCGGCCGCCGCGACCGTCCCGGACCTCGGGCGGGCGCTCTCGGACGAGCTGGCGCGGATCGTGCCGCACGACGGCTACCTGCTGGCCGGACTCGACCCGCCGAACAGATCCGGCTGTCTCTTCACCGAGGAACACGACTACAGCGAGGCCGCCTCGCGCCGGACGGCGCTCGACGGCTCCGCGGCCGAGCGGCCGGCCGCGGACCCGTCCCGGGCCGTCCCGGCGGGGCGGCGCCACCGCGTGCGCCTGCGCAACGTGAGCGTCCCCGACGGGTCCTGCGCCGAGATGCGCATCGGGCTCACCCACGCGCGGGTGGCCTGGGGCGGACTGATCCTCGTACGGGAGGGGGACGACCGGCCCTTCTCGGCCGCCGAGGCGGCGCACGCGCAGACGCTCGCCGAACCGCTCGCCGCCGTGCTGAAGCGGTTCGTGGCCAGTGCCCCGCTGCGGCCGTCGCGCCACGGCCTCTCGCCCGGCGTCGCGGTCGTCGGCGCCGACGACAAGGTCGCCTCGGCCACACCCTCGGCGTACGAGTGGATGCGGCTGCTCGGCCCCGTCGCCGACCCGGTGGGGGAGCGCGATCTGACCGCGACCGTCTGGAACATCGCCCACCTCGCGCGCCGGGCGGGCGGACAGGCGCTCAGCCGTGTCCCCACCCGCGACGGCTGGATCGCCCTCCACGGGCAGCTGCTCGAAGGCCCGGAGCCGGGCGCGGTGGCCGTCACCATCCAGCCCGCGGCCGGCCGGCTGCTGCTGCCGACCGTCTCCGTCTGGTACGGGATCACCACCCGGGAGCGGACCGTGATGCGGGAGGTGCTCCAGGGCCTGCCCACCAAGCACATCGCCCGCCGGCTCGACCTGTCGCCGCACACGGTCAACGACCACCTCAAGGCGATCTACCGCAAGACCGGCGTCAACAGCCGCGAGGAGCTGCTGACCGGCCTGGCCTGAGAGGCCGACCCCGGCGGCCGACGGGGCCGGTCCCCGCAGGTCAGGTCGCCTCCCCGCGCCGCTCGACGCGGTAGCCGAAGGGCACGGTCCCGGGGTCGAGCGCCGTCGCCCCGCCGTCGATGGTGAGCGTCGCGCCGTTGACGAACGACGCGGCCGGGGAGAGCAGCCACGCGATGGCCTCGGCGACCTCGCGCGGCTCGCCCGGGCGCTGGGCGGGCAGCAGCCGCGTGGCCGTCTCGTACGCCTCGTCGATGTCCGCGAGGCCCGCCTCCTCGGCGAACCGCGCCATGCGCCGGTCGGCCATCTCGGTACGCACCCAGCTCGGGCACACGGTGTTGGCCCGCAGTCCTCGCGCCCCGTAGTCGACGGCCAGGGAGCGGCAGAGCTGGAGCAGCGCGGCCTTCGACGTGGCGTAGGCGGCGTTGCCCACCCCGTTGCGCAGCGCGGACACCGAGGCGACCGCGACGACGGAGCCGCGGGCCTCGACCAGCTGCGGCAGCGCGGCGCGCAGCAGCAGGAACGGGCCGGTGAGGTTGGTGCGCATCACCAGCTCCCAGTCCTCCACGGAGGTGTCACCGACGGCCCCGCTGCGTCCGGTCCCGGCGTTGAGGACCAGACCGTCGAGCCGCCCGTACGCCGCGAGGGCCGCGTCCACCAGGCCCTGGACGGCCTCGGGGTCGCCGATGTCGCAGGGGTGGGCCAGGGCGCCGGTCTCCTCGGCGACCTTGTGCAGCGGCTCGGGCCGGCGCCCGGCCACGACCACGCGGTGTCCGGCGTCGGCCAGCAGCCGGGCGGTGGCGGCGCCGATCCCGGTCCCGCCTCCGGTGACGATGACAACCTGTCGCTCAGCCATGCCCGTTCAGCCTCCGTGGTCGTGTGCGGTCGCGCCGAGCCGGTACCCCGGTCGCCGGATCGGCGCCCCGCCCGGATCTCCGAAACGATCATAGGCAGACGGCATGGGCGTACCGCCGCCCGGAATCCGGCCATCCGCGCTCACCGCCCACCGGGGGCGTACGGCCGACGGCACCGCCGGGCCGCGGTGGCGCCGCTCAGACGCGGAACTCCGGGGGGAAGCCGGTCCAGCGCAGCTCCGGGGGCAGATGGCCCATGTCGTTGAAGAAGACGACGGAGGCGGGGCGGTCGGTCGCGTAACGGATCACGGTCAGCGCCGCGTTGGCGTGGTTGAGGCCCTGCCAGCGCCAGTCCGGGGCGTCGAGGGCGGCCCGGACGAGCCAGCCGATGAGGAAGTTGTGGGTGACGACCAGTTCGTGGCGCGGTCCGTCCCCCTCGGCGGGCCGCGCGAACCGCTCCAGCGCGGCGGGCGCCAGCTCCCGCCCCCGCTCGCGCATCTCCGCCGGGTAGTGCGCGAGCCGGTCGAGCATCCCCTCGGCCCACCGCGGCGGCAGTTCCTCGGCGCGCGGTACGTAGGGGATGTAGTCGCCGGCGAGTTCCGACGGTTCCAGGGGGACGCCGTCGAGTTCGCCGTGGATCAGGCGCGCGGTCTGCTCCGCGCGCGTGAGCGGACTGTGCAGCACCACGGAGAGCGGGCTGCCCCTGAGCCGCCGGCCGAGGAGGACGGCCTGGCGGCGCCCGTTCTCCGTCAGTCCGCTCTCGTCGGGCAGGGCCTCGCCGTGGCGGGCGAGGTAGAGGTAGCGGTCAGCCGGTGCGGCCATGGGGGACGTCCTCCGTGCGGCAGGCGGTGATCAGCCGGACGCCGGGGAGGACGCCGGGGCTCGGCCGCGCGGTTCCCCCGGCGCGGTCCGCCCTCCTGCTGCCACCCGCCACCCCCGTGGGCGGGTGGCAGCAGGGAGACGGACCGGCCCGCGCCGGGCCGTCCGTACCACCGCCCGACTGGCCGTAGACCAGAGGCATATGCGCCCGGCCTCGGGTGATGGCCGATATTCGGCCAGGGGTTCGTCCATTCCTGGCCTTCACTGCCTGTGCCATCCCAGACTGCTGCCGAGGCCGACCGCTGGTCTTGTAAGAAGGCGCACTGCCTTGCCGGATTCCGGTCGGCGGAACACGCGCATGGTGAGGAGAGGGTTGCAGGTGGAGGCCAAAGCATCCTTGATTACCGAAGACCGAGGGGAGAGTGTGGAACGAGCGGCGCCCGACTGGTTGCGGGGCCAGGTGGTCAAGTACCGGGGCCGGCGCACACCGGGGGGCATGCCCGCGCGGCTGACCCTGCCCGCCGCCACGGTGACGCTGATCGTCGGCTGGGGGGACCCGCTGCACCTGTTCGACGCCGCCGACCGCGGAGCGGGCGGGTCGTGGTACTCGCTGGTCGGAGGTCTGCGGACCTCACCCGTCCTCGGTGGGTACCGGGGCTCGGGGCAGGCCGTCGAAGTGGATTTCACTCCGCTGGGCGCCTATATGTGCCTGGGCATATCCATGCACCACCTGGCCAACGAGACCGTCCACCCCGACGAGCTGCTGGGCAGGAGATGGACGGAGCGGCTGACCGAACGGCTGGCCGCGGCGCCCGACTGGGAGGCCCGCTGGACGCTCCTCGACGACGCCCTGGCGAGCCTGCTGGCCGACGGACCCGCGCCGTCACCCGTGGTCGCCGAGGCGTGGAGCAGGCTCAGCGCCCGCCACGGCGGGATGACGCTGGGTGAACTCGCCGGAGCCACCGGCCGCGGCGGGCGCCGGCTCCAGGTGCTCTTCCGGGAGCAGATCGGTCTGCCGTTGCAGTCGGTCGCCCGGATCCTGCGGTTCCAGCGGGCGCTGACGCTCCCGTACGGCTCGCACAAGTCGCTCGCCGAACTCGCGGCGGCGTGCGGCTACTACGACCAGGCGCATCTGAACCGCGACTTCAAGGCGCTGGCGGGTCTGACGCCCGCGCAGCTGTGCGGACTCGCCAACCAGGCACCGCTGGACGGCACGGCGGTCGTCGAAGGGAGCCGCACCAGCGTCTTCAACCGCTGATCCCCGTCCACGACGACCGAGGGGTGCCGCCCGGCCGGGCGGCACCCCTCACGCGCGTCCCTGCCGCCTACGACCGCTGCGACAGGCCGTCGACGAACTCCTTCCAGGTGGCGACCGTGTCCGCCGCGGGCGCCGTGATCGGCGGGACCGCGCCGAAGTCCGAGTACTCCTCCACGAGCAGCTCGGTCCCCATCGGACCCCGCCCGGCCTCACGGGACTTGAGGACCAGTCCGTCCTTGCCGACCCACAGGTCGATGACGACCGACTTCATGCCCTGCTGCCGGGAGGAGGCGACATAGCCGTCGCGGACCCGCCGGTCGATGGCGGGCCCGGTGTAGGCGGCCAGCTCGTCCATGACGACCGTGCCCCGGTAGTGGTCGGCCGCCCGCCCGCCGACCCGCTCCTCCCCGACGCGCCGGGTGGACGTGGACGCGGCGAGCGCGCCCGCGAACTCCGGGACGTACCCGGCCGCCCGCGGCCCGCCGGAGCCCTTGTCCCCGCCGGTGTCGTCGGTGTCGGCGGTGTCGGCGGTGTCGTCCATCGTGTACCAGCTCTTGCCGGGCACGTCGTCGGTGTGGATGTAGGTCTTCCCGCCGAGCGAGATCACCTGGGTGAAGCCGCTGGGGTTCGCCTTGGAGGGCGTGTTCCACGCCTTGATGACGCTCGCGGACGGCGACTTCTGGAACACCATCTCGGAGCGGCCCGCGCCCGGCTCCCCGCTCTGGAGCGTCTTGTACGAGTTCTGCTCGCCCGTCTTCCTGGCCGCGGCCGTCAACGCGGCGCGGACATCGGCCCGTCCGCCGCTCCCCGCGCCCGCCCCTTTGCCCGGCGCTCCCTCGCCCTCGCCCCGCTCCGGCTCGGGCGCGCCCGAACCGCCGCCCGCGGCCTCGTGTTCGGACTCCCCGCTTCCGCACCCCGCCAGCATCACCGCCAGCGCCGCTCCCGCGGTCGCCAGCGCGATGCCCCTGCCCCGAACGCGCACCGGTCGTCTTCCTTCCCCGTGGTGAAAAATCCTTGTGATCCTAGCCGTCTGCGCAGGTGGGAAGGGTCGCGCTGGTGCTGCGGCGGCGGGACCGATGAGTTTCGGGGCGGCCGGCGGTCTTCTTTCCGACTGCCCAGTACCTACTTTGTGAAGGCGGACCGATGAGCGAGCTGCACGACATCCTCGGCAAGCACGTGGGCGACGGCCGCGCGCCGGGGGCCGTGGCCCTGGTGGCGCGGGGAGGCCGGGTGGAGGTGGCGGCCGTCGGCTCCACCGACGCCGGGGGCGGCACCCCGATGGCCCGGGACTCGATCTTCCGTGTCGCCTCGCTGACCAAGCCGATCATGGCGGCGGCGGTGATGACGCTGGTCGACGAGGGCCGGATCGCGCTGGACTCCCCGGTGGCGCGGTGGCTGCCGGAGCTGGCGTCCCCGAAGGTGGTGCGCACCCCCGAGAGCCCCCTCGACGACGTGGTCCCGGCCGCCCGCCCCATCACGGTGGAGGACCTGCTCACCTTCCGCGCGGGCTACGGCTTCCCGGACGACTTCTCGCTCCCGGCGGTCGCGCCGCTCTTCGCCGAACTGCTGCAGGGCCCCCCGCAGCCGCAGGCGGTGGCGGCCCCGGACGCGTGGATGGCGGCGCTCGGCCGTATCCCCCTGCTGTGCCAGCCGGGCGAGGCCTGGCTGTACAACGCGTGCTCGGACATCCAGGGCGTGCTGGCCGCCCGGGTCAGCGGGCTCCCGCTCCCCGACTTCCTGGCCGAGCGGATCTTCGAGCCGCTGGGCATGACCGACACCGGGTTCGCGGTCCCGGCCGCCGACCTGGGCCGCTTCACCGGGTACTACCGGGCCGGGAGCGCCGACCGCGGCGGGCTCGAACTGGTCGACCCCCAGGACGGCCAGTGGAGCACCCCGCCCGCCTTCCCGTCCGGAGCGGGCGGCCTCGTCTCGACCGTCGACGACGTGTACGCCTTCGCCCGGATGCTGCTCGGCGAGGGGACGCTGGATGGCCGCCGCGTCCTGTCGCCGGCCGCCGTACGGCAGATGACGACCGATCACCTCACCCCGGCCCAGCGCGATGGGAGCAAGCTGTTCCTGCTCGGCCAGGGCTGGGGCTTCGGCGGCTCGGTCGACGTCGAGCCGCGGGAGCCGTGGAACGTGCCGGGCCGGTACGGCTGGATCGGCGGCACCGGCACGGCCTCGCACATCGTCCCCTCCACCGGCACGGTCACGATCCTGCTCACCCAGCTGGAGCTGACCGGCCCCAGCCCGCTCCCCGACGCGATGAACGACTTCTGGCGGTACGCGGCGAACGGCTGACGTCCGGACCGGACTTGCCCGGCGGGCGCCCGCGCGCCGGGACCGTTTCGGACGAGGCGGTCCCGCGCCGCGCGCCCTGCGGTACGGTCAAAGCATGTCCAAGTCGGTGACGATCCGCGTCGACGAGCATCTGCACGCGCTGCTGAAGGAGCGCGCGGCCGCGGAGGGGTCGACGGTGACCGCGCTCATCACACAGGCGGCGTACGAGGCGGTGCGCGATCCACGGCTGGAGGGCGCGGCCGAGGTCTTCCGCTCCTTCATCGCCGAACAGGGCGACGCGTTCGACGCGGCCTTCCCGGACGACGCGCCCGGCCGGGGGGACACCTCGGGGCGGGCCGCCTGACGGTGGAGTTCCACATCGACATCCGCTGGCTGCTGGAGCGCCAGACGGAAGTGCTGCCCAAACAGCCCACCGTCCACGACTTCTCCGGCCTGGTGGCCGCCGTCGGCCGCCACCGCGTCAACACCCCCCGGGTGGAGGCGACCGTCGACAACTCCTGGCGCGCCGGGGCCCTGATGCACGCGATCATCCGTCTGCGCCCGCTGCCCGCCCGCAACGCGCTCTTCGGCGCGGCCGTGGTCGTGGCGTACATGAACGCGGCGGGCGAGGGCCTGGACGCCCCCTACGGCGCCCTCATCGACCTCGCCCGTGACATGGACGCGGGCCACACCGACGCGTACGACGCGGCCGACCGGATACGGTCCTGGCGGATCTGACCGTCGCCCGTCTGGCCGGAATGGCACCGTTGCCGCTGGGGAGCGTGGTGCGCCAGCGTGTGGGGGCATGGATCGTGACACCGGCGGCCCCGCCGCGAGTTCCCTCTCCCGTCGCCAACTGCTCGCCGCGGCCGGTGCCGCCGGGGCCGTGACCGCCGTCGGGACGACACCCGCGGCGGCCCGTCGACGCGCGGGGCTCTCCCTGTCGTTCGGCGCGGCCACCAACGGCTCCGCGAGCCTGTCGCCCGCCGGGGACCGGCTCGTCGCGGAGGTCCAGAGCGTGCTGTGGTCGCTGCCCCGGCACGGCGGCGAGGCCGTGCCGCTCACCCCGGCCGGGCTGGAACCGGTGCGGCCCGTCCACGCGCCCGACGGGTCGCTGATCGCCTTCTGCGCCTACCGGGGCGGCGGTTACCACGTGTGGACCATGCGGCCGGACGGCTCGGACCTGCGCCGGCGCACCGACGGTCCGTGGGACGACCGGGGGCCGTCCTGGTCGCCCGACGGGACGCGTATCGCGTTCGCGTCCGAGCGCGCGGGCGACCCGGTGGCCGGCGGCGCGTACCGCGTCCATGTGCTGGACCTGCGCACCGGCCGGCTCACCCGGCTCACCGGGCTCCCCGGCCAGGACGGTCCGCTCCAGGACGGCGCCTGGGAGGACTTCGACCCCACCTGGTCGCCGGACGGGACACGCGTCCTGTTCGTGCGCGCCAAGGTCGTCACCACCGCGCTGGGGCTCGGAGTGGAGGCGCGGACCGTCGCCGCCGTCGCGGCGGAGGGAACCGGGCCCGTCGGCGTCGTGCACACGGAGACCGCGGCCGCGCAGGTCATGTGCCCCGCGCTCGCGCCCGACGGCCGCCGGCTCGCGTACCTGCGCACCACGGCCGCGCCGAACGGCTCCTGCGTGCTCGTCGTCGACGGTGAAGCGGTGGCCGTCGCCGGGGACGTCGCGCCCGTGCCGCCGCGCTGGACGGCGGCGGGCGAGCTGCTCCTGACCGTCGACGGACGCTTCACCCTCGTACGGCCGGAACGGCCCGGTGCCGCGGAGGCGATCCCGTTCGAGGGTGTGCTGCCCGTGGAGCGGCCGCGGTACCGGGTCAAGGAGTACGACCTCGGCGAGGGCCGGGTGCGGCCGGTGCGGGGCATCCATCTGCCCGCGCTCTCGCCCGACGGCACACGGCTCGCCTGTTTCGACATGACCGGCCGCCTCCTCCTGCGCGACCTCGCCTCCGGCGCCGAACGCGTCCTGGCCGCGCCCCTGGGCGGCGGAGGTCTGCCCGGCCGTCCCAGCTGGTCGCCCGACGGACGCCATCTCGCGTTCTGCGACCGCAACCGCCTCAACGCGCGCTTCAGGGAGGGCTACAACCTCATCCGGGTCGTCGACACCGAGGCCGGAACCGCCCGACTGCACGCGGTGGCGCCGCACGCGTCCCTCTCCGACCGGTACGACTCGGGGCCCGTCTGGTCGCCGGACGGGCGCTGGATGGCGGTGATCGTCGAGTCCGCGCTCTGTCTGCTGCCCGTCGCCCCCGACGGCACCCCGCAGGGCCCGCCGCGCACCCTCACCGACGAGCCCGCCGACCACCCCTCCTGGTCCGGGGACTCCCGGACGCTGCTGTACCTGTCCGGCTCGCGCCTGCGGCTCATCGGCGTCGACGGCGGGCCGGCGCGCACCGTGCGGGTGCCCCTGGAGGCGCGCCGGCCCGCGCCCGCCGACACCGTGGTGCACGCCGGGCGGCTGTGGGACGGCACGGGCGAGACGGTCCGGGACGACGTCGACATCGTCGTGCGGGACGGGCGCGTCGCCTCCGTCGAGCCGCACCGGGCCGGCCGGGGCGCGCTGCGGCGGATCGACGCCTCGGGGCGTACGGTCGTGCCCGGACTGTGGGACACGCACACCCACCCCTGGCAGAGCACCTACGGCGGCCGTCAGACGGTGGGCCAGCTCACCTACGGGATCACCACCGCCGTCTCCCTCGGCGGGTTCGCGTACGAACAGGCCAGGATCCGCGAGGCGGTCGCCGCCGGGCAGCTCGCCGGGCCCCGGCTGCTGACCACGGGGGAGCTGCTCGACGGCTCCCGGGTGGCGTACAGCATGGGGCGCGCCCATCGCACCCGGGACGGGCTGCGGCGGACGCTGGAGCGGGCCGCCGCACTCGACTGGGACTTCGTCAAGACCTATGTACGGGCGCCGAGCTGGGTGATGGAGGAGGCGGCGCGGTTCGCCCACGAGCGCATCGGAGTGCGCTGTGGAAGCCATCTGCTCTCCCCCGGTGTCCAGCTCGGCCAGGACCTGACGACCCATCTCCAGGCGACCCAGCGTGCCGAGTTCGGACACGCGACCACCGCGTCGGGGCACGCGTACGAGGACGTGGTGGAGGTCTACTCGGCGCGCGGGGTGAACTTCGCGCTCATCGCCACCCCGTTCACCTCGGCGCCGCTCATCGGCGCCGACCCCGCTCTCGCGGCGGATCCCCGGGTCACCGTGGTGATGCCGCCGTGGGACTCCGCGGCGGTACGGCAGTCGGCGGGCGTGCCGCCGACCGCGGCCCAGCTCGCCACCCTGCGCACCGAGACGGACGTCTACCGGCGGGTGCTCGCGGCGGGCGGTCTGGTCGCGCTCGGCACGGACGCGCCGATCGTGCCCGTGGGCCTCTCGCTCCACCTGGGGCTGCGCGCGCTGCACCGCGGCGGGCTCTCCCCGGCGGCGGCGCTGCGCACCGCGACCGTGCTCCCGGCCCGCCTCTTCGGGGTCGAGCGGCACCTCGGGACCGTGGAGCGGGGGAAGATCGCCGATCTGACGGTGGTGGACGGCGACCCGTTCGAGGACTTCGACGCGCTGGTGCGGACCGTCTCGGTGCTGCGGGGCGGAGTGCCGTACGAGACCGAGGAGCTGGTGGCCGCCTTCGAGCCGCCGGACTTCGAGCCGCCGGAGCGGCACGAGGACGCCGACGCCGACGAGGCGTGGCTGGCGGTGGGGCGGCTGATGCGGCGCGGCGGATGCTGCGACATGGAGGCGGCGCCGCTGCCGGGGTGAGCGCGCCCGGCGGTCAGCGGCTCGCGGCGACCGCCGCCACGACGGCGTGGGTCAGGCGCGTGACATAGGCGTCGTCGGTGGGGCCGCCCGCCGCGAGCACGCGGAAGTACAGCGGCGCGCCGAACAGGTCGGTGGCCAGGGCCGTGTCGATGCCGGGCGGCAGTTCGCCCCGGAGCGCCGCGCGGTCCAGGAGGGTGGCGACGGCCGCGCGGCGCGGGCCGAGGACGGCCAGGTGCAGCGCCTCGTGGAGCGAGGCGCTGCGGGCCGACTCGGCCAGCAGGTCGGGGATGATCCGGCCCACCAGCGGGTGCCGCAGCGCGCTCAGGGTCTCGCGGAGGAACCGCTCGACGTCGCCGTGGAGCGATCCCGAGTCGCCGGTCGTCGGGATGTGGGCGGCGGCCGCCTCGGAGACCAGCTCGACGACCATGGCCTCCTTGGACGGCCAGCGCCGGTAGAGCGCGGCCTTGCCGACCCCCGCGCGGCGTGTCACGGCCTCCATGGACATCCGCGCGTACCCGGACTCCGCCAACTCCTCGAACATCGCGCGGCGGATCGTCTCGGTCACGGACTCGCGCAGCACACCCGCGCCCGCGGGCGGGCGGCGCGCGTCGCCGTCGTGGCGCACGTCGTGGTCGGGGAGGGCGGTCATGATCGGAGACTAACACGGAACGGAACGGTTGCGTTCCGTTACGGGCGGGTGTACGTTCACGCCGACGAGCCGGAACGGTGCCGTTCCGTCAGTCCGGCAGGGAGGGCGCGGCCCTCCACCTCCACCAGTGGTCGTCGACCGGCCAGAGGGGCGGGGACATCCGATGCTGTCCGACATCGCCGTCGTCCAGGGGGCGCGCACCCCCGTGGGCCGCTTCAAGGGGGCGCTGCGGTCCGTCCCGGCGCACCGGCTCGGCGCCCTGGTGATCCGGGAGGCGCTGCTGCGCGCGGACGTCGACCCGCACACCGTCGACGAGGTCGTCCTCGGCTGCGTCGGCCAGGTCGGGCCGGACGCCTTCAACGCGCGGCGCGCGGCCCTGGCCGCCGGACTGCCCACCGGGGTCCGCGCGTACAACGTCAACCGGCTGTGCGGCTCGGGCCTCCAGGCCGTCTGGTCCGCGGCCCAGACGCTCGCGCTGGGCGAGGCGCAGGTCATGGTGGCCGGCGGCAACGAGTCGATGACCCGTCAGCCGCTGCTCGACTACGGCGAGCGGGCGGCCGACGAACTCCCCGGGGAGCCGCGGATCGACGGGACGTTCTCGCTGGTCACCGACCCCTTCTCGGGTGGCCCGATGGGGCTCACGGGAGAGGCGGTGGCCGCGCGGTTCGCCATCTCCCGGGCGCGCCAGGACAGCTGGGCCGCCGGGAGCCAGCAGCGGGCCGCCGAGGCCCTGGCACAGGGGCGGTTCACCGCCCAGACCGTCCCCGTACCCACCCCGGACGGCACGGTCGAGCAGGACGAGCACCCGCGTCCCGGCACCACCGCGGAGCGCCTCGCCCGGCTCGACCCCGCCTTCATCCCCGACGGCACCGTCACCGCGGGGAACTCGGCCGGGATCAACGACGGGGCCGCCGCCGTGGTGCTGACGCGCGTCACGGACCTGCGCGCGGGAACGGTCCCGCTGTGTCTGCTGCGCGATGTGGTGGTCACCGCGCTGGAGCCCGAGATCATGGGCTTCGCGCCCGCCGGGGCCATCAGGAAGCTGCTGCGGCGCGCCGGGCTCGACGCCGGCGACATCGCGGTGGTCGAGCTCAACGAGGCGTTCGCCGCACAGGTCCTCGCCGTCCTCGACGACCTCAAGCTGGACCCCGAGCGGGTCAACCCCAACGGCGGGGCGATCGCGCTCGGCCATCCGGTCGGCGCGACCGGCACGATCCTCCTCCTCAAGGCCGCCCACGAACTGCGCCGCACCGGCGGGCGGTTCGCCGTCGTCGCGCTGTGCGTCGGCGGCGGCCAGGGCATCGCCGCGCTCGTCGAGAACCCGGAGGCGTGAGATGGGCGAGTACGCCTGGTACCCCGGCCGGGAGCTGACCGAGCACAGCAACGTCGCCCGGTTCTGCCGGGCCCACGGCCTGGACGGCTACCGGGCGTTGCAGGCCCGCTCGGTCGCCGACCCGGAGTGGTACTGGACGGCCGCCGCCCGCGACATCGGCATCGTCTGGCACGAGGAGCCGCTCTGCGCCCGCGACGGCAGCGGCGGGATCGCCGCCACCCGCTGGTTCCCCGGCGGGCGCACCAACCTCGTCGACTCCTGTCTGGAGCGCCACGTGCGGCGCGGGCGCCCGGACGCCACCGCGCTGCGGTGGGAGCGCGAGGACGGCACACGCGGACGCCTCGGCTACCGCGAGGCGGCGCGCCTGAGCGCCCGGGTCGCGACGGGACTCCGCGGCCTGGGAGTGGGGGAAGGGGACCGGGTGGCGGGGTATCTGCCGCCCGGTCCCGAGGCCTTCCTGCTGCTCTTCGCCTGCGCCCGGATCGGCGCGGTCCTGGTCCCCATGTTCTCCGGCTTCGGCACCGACGCCCTGGCGGTGCGCCTCGCCGACGCCGGGGCCCGGGTGCTGGTCACGGCCGGGGCCACCACCCGGCGCGGGAAACGGTACGAGATGCTGCCGGTCGCCCGCGCCGCGGCGGAGAAGGTCCCGGACGTGGCCCACCTGGTGGTCGTCGACGAGCCGCCCGGCACCGCGCCGACGGCGGCCGTCGCCACCACCGCCTGGCGGGCGCTCACCGAGGCCGAGCCCGCCGAGACGGTTCCGCTGGCGGCCGGCGCGCCCTTCCTCCTGCTGTACACCTCCGGCACCACCGGACGCCCCAAGGGCGCCGTCCACACCCACGGCGGCTTCCCCGTGCAGGTCGGCTCGGAGGTCCGCTACAACCTCGACGTACGCCCCGACGACGTGGCGTTCTGGGTCACCGACCCCGGGTGGATCATGTTCGCCCTCGTCGTCATCGGCTGCACCCTCGCGGGCGCCTGCGTCCTCGCGTACGAGGGCGCCCTCGACCATCCGGGCCCGGACCGGCTGGAGCGGCTCCTGGAGGAGCACCGGGTCAGCGTCTTCGGCAGCTCGCCCAGTCTGGCGCGCGCCATGATGGCCACCGGCGCCCCGGGGCCCGCCGCGTCCGGGCTGCGCGTCCTCGGCTCCACCGGCGAGCCCTGGACCGAGGCCGCCTGGCGCTGGTACTTCGAGGAGGTCGGCGGCGGGCGCTGCCCCGTCATCAACATCAGCGGCGGTACGGAGGTCGGCGGCTCGCTCCTGGCGTCCGCGCCCACCGTCCCCCAGACCCCGTGCGGCTTCACCGGGCCGTGCCTCGGCATCGACGCGGTCATCGAGGACGCGGACGGCGCCGAGGCGGGCGAGGGCGAGCTGGGCGAGCTGGTGGTGCGCCAGTCCTGGCCGGGCATGACCCGGGGCCTGTGGCGCGCACCCGAGCGGTTCGCCCGCACCTACTTCGGCCGCAGACCCGGCCGGTGGTCGCACGGCGACCTGGTGTCCCGCTCCGACGGGGAGTGGTTCGTGCACGGCCGCCTCGACGACGTGATGAAGGTGGCCGGCAAACGGCTCGGCCCCGCCGAGGTCGAGGAGGCCGCGCTGAAGGACCCCGCCGTGGCCGAGGCGG
Source organism: Streptomyces sp. NPDC043908 (assembly GCF_056435525.1). Lineage (NCBI taxonomy): Bacteria > Bacillati > Actinomycetota > Actinomycetes > Kitasatosporales > Streptomycetaceae > Streptomyces > Streptomyces sp. NPDC043908. Next base: position 119,327 of record NZ_JBWKEI010000001.1, read on the forward strand.
CGGCGGTCGGGGTGCCCCACCCGGTCAAGGGCGAGGCCCTGTGGTGCTTCGTGGTGCCCGCGTCCGGGACGCTGTCGGCGCCGGAGGCCGAGCGGATCCGGGCGCGGGTGGCCGAGGCGCTCGGACCCGCCTTCCGGCCCGGCCGGGTGGTCGCCCTGCCCGAACTGCCGCGCACCCGCACCGGCAAGGTGATGCGCCGGCTCATCCGCGACTGCGTCACCCAGGACGTCCCCGGCGACCTGTCCACCCTCGCCAACCCGCACAGCCTCCAGGCGCTGCGCGCCGCCCTCCACGAGGCGGCCGACGGCTGACACCGGACCGGCCGCCGCGCCTTCCCGGCGGCCACACCCAAGGGAGTCCCATGCCGACGATCGACATCCTCCTGCCCGGCTTCGCCCTCGACACCGACCAGGGCTACCCGGCCTTCTGCGGCGTCTTCCTCGTCCGGGGCGCCGACGCCACCGGCCGCCTCCGCACCGTCCTCGTCGACGCCGCCCACGTCGGGCGGCGCCCCCACCTGTGGGCGGCGCTCGCCGCCCGCGGCCTGACGGCGCGGGACATCGACACCGTGGTGCTCACCCACGCCCACTGGGACCACGTGCAGAACATCGACCTGTTCCCCCGCGCCGAGCTCCTCCTCCACGGCGACGAGCGCCGCTACGCCCACGCGCCGCACTCCAACGACTGGGCGACCCCCGCCTGGACCGGACTCCTGCTCGAACAACTGCCGATCCGGGAGGTGGCGGACGGCGAGGAGATCCTGCCCGGCGTGAGCGTCATCGCCCTGCCCGGCCACTCGCCCGGCAGCATCGGCGTCCTGGTCGACACCGACGCCGGGGTCGCCGCGATCACCGGCGACGCCCTGCACTTCGCGTACGTGGCCACCACCGGCCGCAACCCCCTCGTCTTCTGGGACGCCGACCTCGCGGCCCGCAGCATCGACCGGGTGGTGCGGGAGGCCGACGTCATCTACCCCGGCCACGACCGCCCCTTCCGGCTCACCGCGGACGGCGCCGTCGACTACCAGGAGCCGTTCGCGCTCACCCTCACCGGGCTGAGCCCCGACACCGAGGGGCTCGCGTTCGCCGACGGCACCACACGCCCCCTGTGGGTCATGCCCGGCGTGGCCGAGCAGCGCGCGCTGTACGAGAAGAACGCCGAGGAGGCACGGCGGCGCATGGCCGGGGTGCCCCGCGTGGTGCGGCCGCGGTGAGGCGGCCGCCCCTCACACGGGGACCCCTCACACGGGGACCCGTCAGGCGGGGGCCCGTCGGGCGGCGGCCCGTCAGACCGGGGCCCGCCGGGCTTCGTCGAGCAGCCCGGCCAGGGAGCGGTTGAGCTCCTCGAAGAACGGTTCGGGGGCCTCGCGCGGGAAGAAGTGCCCGCCCGGCACCGTCGTGAGCCGGAACTCGCGCGCGTACCGCTCCCAGGCGTACACCGCGCCGGCGTCCACGAGCGCGTCGTCCGCGCCCGCGAAGGCCCGGATGTCCAGCAACGGCCGCCCCTCCTCGTCCGGGTCCGGCAGCCCCGCCTTCCGGTGGCTGGCGCAGATCCGCAGGTCGTCCCGGACGACCGGGAGCAGCGCGCGCAGCCAGTCGGCGCGGCCCAGGAACTGCGGGTGCAGCCCGCCGACGTCCACCAGCAGCCGGGCGAGGTCCGCGTCCCCGTACAGCTCGGCGGGCGGCAGCGGCGGGGTCAGGTGCGGGGCCGCGTACGCGCCGACGAACAGGGCGAGCGGTGCCCGGCCCCCCGCCCGCATCCGGGCCGCCACCACCGCGAAGGCGATCAGCGCGCCCATGCTGTGCCCGTAGACCGCGTACGGCCGGTCCAGCCACGGGGCGAGTTCCCCGGCCAGGGCCCCGGCCGCGGCTCCCGCGTCCTGGAAGCGCGGTTCGCGCAGCCGGGACTCGCGGCCGGGCAGCTGTACCGGCAGGACGTCCACGCCGTCCACCACCCGGGCCGGCCAGGGGCCGTAGAACGAGGCGCCGCCGCCCGCGTGGTGGAAGCAGAACAGCCGCAGCGCCGCGTCCTCGCGCGGCGCCCGGACCAGGCACCGGGGAACCGCGGCGGGCGCGTTCACGCGCGCACCACCTCGTACATCTGCTGGAAGGTCGCGGCCTCCAGGAGACCGGCCACCGGGACGCGGCGGCCGGTGACGCTCTCCACCACGGTGACCAGGCGCAGCAGATGGACCGAGTCCCACTCGGCCACTTCGTCCAGTGGCCGGTCGAGGTCCTCGGGGGTGAGGCGGATGCCGAGCTCGTCCTCCAGGAGCGCGCAGAACCCGGCGGTGTCGGCGATGGCGGTGGCGGTCATGGTCAGCTCTCCTCGAAGGCGGTGTGCAGCCGCAGATGGGCGGGGGCGGGCGTGAGGTCGCGCAGGGCGTGGCGGAAGACCACGGTGGTGGGGTCGTCGGGGGCCACGCCCGTGGGGACGAAGCCGTGGTCGGGATAGAAGGAGGAGAAGGCGGCGTTGCGCGAGGTGGGCCGGTGGCGGGCCCGTGCGCCGCGGGCGCCGGAGGAGGCCGCGTGCTCCAGGACGGCCGCCAGGCAGCCGCTCTCGATGCCGCGCGAGAACACCCGGCAGCTCAGCACGTAGTTGTCGATGTGCAGGTCCTCGGCGTCGCGGCGCAGGAACACCGCGCCGACCAGGCCGTGGTCGCCGAACCGGTCGCGGGCGTGGACCACCAGCACCGTGCGCCGCGGATCCTCCACCCACGCCCGCACCTGCGGCAGTTGCAGCCGCTCGGGGGCGAGGTGGAACTGGTTGGTGCGCAGGGTGAGCTGGGAGACCCGGGGCAGCTCCGCGGGCTCCGGCGGGCGGACCGTCACCTCGATGCCGAGGCCGTCGAGGTAGTCCTGGTAGGAGCCGGCGTCCTCGCGGAACTCCTGGCGCCGCGCCTCCGTGCGGTAGCGGCCGGCCCGCTCGCGGTCCTCGTCGGTGAGCACGGGCAGGTCGAACCAGCCGTCCGCGAGCAGCGCGGCCGGGTGCAGGGCCGGCTCCTCGTCGACCCGGACCACCGCGACCTGCGGCAGCTGCTCCCGTACCAGACCGCACTCGAAGGTGCTGTCGTCGACGAAGACGAAGCTGTCCAGACCGATCCCGAGCCGCTCGGCGATGTCGCGCAGATTGTCGTGCTTGGCCGACCAGTTGGCGTTGACGCGGACGAAGTCGTCCTCGCGCAGCAGCATGGAGGGGTGCTCGCGCAGCGCCCGGCGCACCTGGTCGTCGTCGTTCTTGCTGCTGACGGCGAGCAGCACGCCCTGGGAGCCGAGCTGGGCGAGGACCCGCTGGAACTCGATGAACGCCTCCCCCCGGAAACCGCCGCCGAGTTCCACGCCCTCCACGCCGTCCTCACCGAGCACGCCGCCCCACAGCGTCCCGTCCAGATCGAGGACGAGGCACTTGCGGGTCCGGCCGAGCAGCCCGGTGACGAGGTGGCCGACATCGCGGGCGTAGGCCGCCAGCAGGCCCTCGGCGAGGCGCGCCTTGGCGTACAGGCCCGTGCGCGGCTCGTACGCGGGGGTGCCCTGGCCGACCAGCGGATCGAGGTCGACCACGGTCAGCCCGGGGTGCTCCTCGGCGAGGGCGAGCAGCCCGCTGTTGAACTCCCGCCACACGACGCCGAGCCGGGCCCGGGAGCGCAGGTCGACGAGCTGGCGGGCGTGGCCGTGCAGCAGCGGGACGGTGTTGAGGACGAGCGGGCCGCGCCCGGCGTCCTGGTGGGCGCGGACGGCCCGGCCGAGCAGGGCGAGCCGGGACCGGGCCGCGGCCCGGACGTCCTCGACCCGCCAGGGCAGCGGCACCTCCTCGAAGACGGTGTGCGCGTCCAGCAGGCACAGCGTGAGGCGTGGCGGGGCACTGCCCGGGGTGCCGGGCCCGAGCAGGTCCGCCATATACGAGCCGTACGGCGAGAGCACCGGGTCCAGGAGCAGCCCGTGGCGCGCCAGCTCTGCGGTGAGCGGGGCCACCAGCGGGGCGACGGTGGACTGGCCGGTCACCGCGACGGTGACCACGGGCACGTCCGGGTGGTGGCGGGCGACGTCCTCGCGGTCGAGCCGGGCGAGCAGTTGCCCCGCGGCGGGCAGCTGCGCCCCGGGCAGCCGGGCGAGCAGGGTCCGCACCGAGGGGTATTCGGCTTCCAGGCGTCCGGCCGCGTACAGACCGCGCAGGGTCCGCAGCGCCTGCGGGTCTAGCCAACTGCCGGTGCCGACAGGGGCGTTGAGCGGTTCGATGGTCGTCATGCGCGCTCCAGGGCGATACCGGACTTGATCCACTTGCTGGACTCCACGGCGACGGTGACGGCCCGTCCGCCGCCCTCCCACTGGCCGAGCAGTTCGGCGAGCTGGAGGAAGGGCAGGGCGTTGCCGTTGTTGCCCACCGTGCGCACCACGTTGACGCGCCGGGCGAGCGGGGCGGGCATCGCGTCGGAGATGCGGTCGCTCATCCGGCCCGACAGCTGGGGCGGGAGCAGGTAGTCCACCTGGTCCGCGGTCCAGCCCACGTCCCCGATGAGCTCCCAGAACATCTGGGTCGCCAGGACCGGCACGGCCGCCTCGATCGCCTTGTAGTCCTCGCTGACCGCGGTGCGTTCGCTGTGCCGGTCGCCCAGGCCGAACCAGTCGATGACCTGCCCGGGCGCCTTGCCCAGGCCCACCAGGCGGTTGAGGACCTGCCGGATCTCCACGCGCTCCCCGAAGGACTCGGCGCTGAGGACGGCCGCGCCCGCCCCGTCGCCGAACAGGATGTAGTTGACCAGCTCGGCGGGGGTGCGCGAGCCGGCGTCGAAGTCGGTCTCCAGGTGCTTGGCGCAGACGTCGCCGCCGATCACCAGGACCGTCGAGCAGCGCCCGGCCAGGAGCAGGGTGCGGGCCACGTCGAGCGCCTGGACGGCCCCGGCGCAGCCGGACTGGAGCTGGTAGGTGGGGACGTTGTCGATGCCGAGGCGGTCCGCTACCAGGTTGACGGTGGCGGGCATCAGCTGGTCCGGGGTGGCGGTGCCCATGACGACGCAGTCGATGTCGGCCGCCTCCAGGCCCGCCGCCGCCAGGGCCCGGTCGGCGGCGGTCGAGGCGATGTCCGCCAGGGAGTGGCGGACCAGGCCGGTCTCCAGGTCGACGGCGAAGTGCCGGCTGACGTTGCCGATGAACATCTCGGCCCACTGCTCGTCGACGCCGACGAGTTTGGCCAGGGTGGCGTTGTCCACGGGTTCGCCCGGCAGACAGGTGCCGACCGAGACCAGGTGGGCGACGGGTGCGGGTGACGGGCTCATGTGCGCGGTCCTTCCGGGGTGGACGGCTCGGGCGCCGCCGCGGACGCGGCCGGGACGAGCAGGCGCTCGGTGAGGTAGCGGCTGAGGTCGCCCACGGTCTCCAGACTCGCGAGCAGCTCCTCGACGGGCAGACTGCCGAGCTCGGGCAGCTCGTTCTCGACGCGGGTCTTGAGCTCCATGACCTGGATCGAGTCGAAGCCGAGGTCCTCGGCGAGGCGGGAGCGGTCCCGTACAACCGACGGGTCGTGTCCGCCGACCCGGCACACCAGGCGGCGGGTCACCTCGGACACCCGGCCGGGGGCGTCACCGTCCGGCGGCGCCGACGCGGGGTCCACCGGCTCCGAGGCCGCCTCCGGGGCGGCCAGGCGGGGCGCGGCCGGTTCGGGGGCGGTGGCGGAGCGCCAGGCGCGGAAGGTGTCGTCGAAGACGTACGGCGGCAGTCGGCGCGGCACGCGGTCCGCCTCCGGGTAGAGGCTGTCCCAGGTGGGGTCGGCCCCCGTGCTCCACAGCTCGCCGAGCAGGTGGTGCAGCGGGTGGCGGGGCGCGCGCTCGCCCGGGTGGGCGGCCAGGCAGTGCACCGGGTCCGCGTCGGCGGGCCCGAGCCGGGCCAGCAGGGGGGTGAGCACGGCGCGCGGACCGATCTCCACGACGTGGGTGACGCCGCAGGCCAGCAGCTCGGCGGCGGCGTCGGCGAACCGTACCGGCGCGGTGAGCTGGCGCGCCCAGTACGCGGCGTCCATACGCTCCTTGTCGCCCATGACCCGTCCGTACAGGGTGGAGAAGACCGGCACCGCGGGCGGGCGCACCGCTAGGTCCGCGCCCTCGGCCCGGAACGGCTCGACGGCCGGGCGCATCAGCGGGGAGTGGAAGGCGTGCGAGACGGTCAGGGGGCGGGCGGTGACGCCCCGGTCGGCCAACTCGGCGCGCAGCCGGTCGAGTTCGGCGAGCTCACCGGCGACCACGGTGGTGCGCGGGCCGTTGACGGCGGCGACGCACACCCGCGCGGGTTCGCCGAGCAGCGCCCGCGTCTCCGCCTCGGGCAGCGGTACGGAGAGCATGCCGCCGCCGTCCGGCAGCGCCTCCATGAGGGCCCCGCGGCGGGCGACCAGCCGGGCCGCGTCGGCGGGGTCGAGCACCCCGGCCGCGCAGGCGGCGGCGAACTCGCCGATGCTGTGGCCGATGACGGCGGCGGGCCGGATCCCGGCGTCGGCCAGGGCGCCCGCCATCGCGTACTCGACCGCGAAGAGCGCGGGCTGGGCCAGGCCCGTGCGGTGCACCCCCGGATCGCCCTCCAGGACCGCGTCGCGCACCGAGCGCCCGACGTGGACGGAGAGCTGCTTGTCGATCTCGTCGAACAGGCGGGCGTAGACCGGGGAGGAGGCGTACCAGGAGGCGGCCATCCCGGGGTGCTGGGCGCCCTGGCCGGTGAACGCGAACGCCACCGCGGGCGCCGTGCGCCGCACCCCGCCGTCCTCGTCACGGGTGCGCGCGGCCGCCTCGCGCAGCCCCGCCACCAGGGTCGCCATGTCGCCCGCGGCGACGGCGGCCCGGTGCGGCAGCCGGGACTTGACCCGGTTGCTGGTCCAGCACAGCTGGGCGAGCCGGTCCTCGGGCAGCCGGGCCAGCGCGTCGGCCTGGGCCAGCAGATTGGGGCCCAGCTGACGTGCCGAGCGGGCCGAGACGGTGAACACGCCCGGCACCCGCGCGCCGGAACGGTGCACCGCGCGCGGCGGCGAGGCCAGTACGGCGTGCGCGTTGGTGCCGCCCATGCCGAAGCTGCTGACGGCGGCGTGCACGGTGCCGGACGGCAGCCGCAGCGGCGATCTGAGCAACCTCAGTCGCCGCTCGGGCAGTTGCAGCGCGGGGTTCTCGTCGTCGGCGAACCGGCTGGGCGGCACGGTGCGGTGGTGCAGCGCCAGGACCGTCTTGACGACCCCGGCGATCCCGGCGGCACCCTCGGCGTGCCCGAAGTTGCTCTTGACGGAGCCGAGGGCGACGTCGCCGCCGCTGCGGCCGCCGGTGAGGTGCCCGAGCGCCTGCGCCTCCATCATGTCGCCGAGCAGGGTGCCGGTGCCGTGCGCCTCGATGAAGCCGATGTCGTCGGCCCCCACCCCGGCGGCCCGCCACACCCGCTCGATGAGCTGCTGCTGCGCCCACCGGTTGGGCGCGGTGATGCCGTTGCTGCGGCCGTCCTGGTTGACGCCGGTGCCGCGCAGCACGGCGTAGACGGGCTGGCGGTCGGCCAGCGCGTCGGCGAGCCGGCGCAGGACCAGGACGGCGACGCCCTCGGCGCGCCCGATCCCGTCGGCCGAGGCGCTGAACGGCTTGCAGCGGCCGTCCGGCGCGGAGAGGCCCGCCTGGGTGTAGAAGATGTTGAGGACCGGCGTCATGATCAGGTTGGTGCCCCCGGCGAGCGCGTAGTCGCAGTCGCCCGCCCGCAGCGCTGCGGCGGCGAGGTGCAGGGCGACCAGCGAGGACGAGCAGGCCGTGTCGACGGCGAGGCTGGGACCCCGCAGGTCCAGGTGGTACGAGACGCGGTTGGCGCCCATGAAGTAGCCGTTGCCGGAGCCGTGCCGGGCGGTGATCCGGTCGTAGTCGGCGAGTTGCAGATGGGCCCACTCGTTGGCCATCACCCCCACGAAGACGCCCGTGTCGGTGCCGGCCAGGTCCTCGGGGGCCACCGTCGCGTCCTCGACGGCGCGCCAGGAGCACTGGAGCAGGAGCCGCTGCTGCGGGTCCATGGCGGCCGCCTCGCGCGGCGCGATCCCGAAGAAGGCCGGGTCGAAGGCGTCGGGGTCGTCGATGAACCCGCCGCGCACGGTGTTGGAGCGGCCGGGGGGCCGGGCCGCGCCGGGGGCCGCCGGCTCGTCGAGCCGGTAGCGGTCCGCCTCCCAGCGCTCCTCGGGGACGCGCCGGGTGCCGTCCCGGCCCTCCATCAGGAGCTGCCAGAACTCGCCGGCGTCCCGGGCCCCGGGGAAGCGGCAGTCGAGCCCGACGACCGCGACCGGTTCGGGTGCGCTCATGAGGCGGCCCCGGCGTCCCCCACGGCGAGCAGTGCGGCCAGGTGCCCGGCGATGGCGCGGACCGTCGGGAAGTCGTAGGCGAGGGTCGGCGGGACCGCCAGCAGATGGCGCTCCTCTATCTCGCCGCAGATGCCGATGGCGGCCACGGAGTCGATGCCGTAGTCGGCGAGCGGGGTCGTCGGGTCGATCTCCCGGGCGGGCCGGTGCAGATGGAAGGCGACCCGGTCGATGAGCCACTTCTCCAGGTCGGCGGGGGCCAGGACGGGGGTCTGCGGGCGGATCGCGGTGCGGGTGTCGGGCGCGATGGACATGAGGAACCTCTTCCTTGGGGGCGCTCGGTGGGCCGGGCGGGCTCAGCGGCCGGGGGCGGCCAGCGGAGCGGACTGCTCGGCGCTCTCGGCGGGCGGGGCGACGAGGGCCGCCACCGGCCGTTCCAGGCGCTGGTGGAGTACGGACAGGGAGCCGTCGAGGAACAGACGGCGCATCAGGGTGCGCTGGGTCTTGCCGCTGGTGGTCTTGCGGACCGCGCCGGGGCGCACCAGGACCACACTGGTGGCGGGGAGCTGGAACCTGCGGCTGAGCACCGCCTGGACCTGCGCGGCGAGGGCGGGCAGGTCGTGCTCGCCCTGGCGGCTCGGCCGCACCTCCTGCACCACCACGACGTGGCTGCGGTCGTCCTCCTCGTCCCCGACGGTGAACACCGCGCCGCCGCCTCGGCGCAGGGCCGGGCCCGAGTCCTGCACGGCCTGCTCGATGTCCTGCGGGTAGAGGTTGCGGCCGTGGTGGATGAGCATCTCCTTGATGCGGCCGGTGACGAAGAGCTCCCCGTCCACCAGGGCGCCGAGGTCGCCGGTGCGCAGATAGCCCGGGCGGCCGTCCGCGGTCTCGGCGCGGAAGGTCTCCTCGGTGGCCTCGGGGCGGTTCCAGTAGCCGCGCGCGACGGAGGGCCCGCGCAGCCAGATCTCCCCGACCCGGCCGTCGGCCAGGGCCTCGCGGGTCATCGGGTCCACGATGAGCACCTCGCTGCCGGCCGGCGCGCCGCAGCCGACCAGGGTCCTGGAGGTGCGGTCGGGGCGGGCGGGGCGCAGTTCGTGCTGCTCCAGCAGGTGCGCGTCGACGACCAGTTCGACGTGGTGGGCCGTGGTGTCCCCGGCGGAGGCGAGCAGGGTGTTCTCGGCCAGGCCGTAGCAGGGGAACAGGGCCTCGGGGCGCAGCCCGTGGGCCGCGAAGCGGGCGGTGAACGTACGGATGGTGGCGGCGCGCACCGGCTCGGCGCCGTTGAGCGCCACCCGCAGACTGGACAGGTCGAGCCCCTCGGCCTGCTCGTCGGTGGTGCGGCGGGCGCACAGCTCGTAGCCGAAGTCGGGCGAGGCGGTGCCCTCGACGCGGTAGTCGTGGATCATCCGCAGCCAGCGGTGCGGCTGCTTGATGAAGGAGATGGGCGACATCTGGACGCTGGTGCCGCCCATCCACAGCGGGTGCAGCGTCATCCCGATGAGGCCCATGTCGTGGTAGAGCGGCAGCCAGCTGCCGGTGACGACCCCCGGCCCGGTGAGCATCGCGCGGTGGATGGCCTCCTGGTTGGCGGCCAGGTTGGCGTGCGTGACCATGACGCCCTTGGGGCGGCTGGTGGAGCCCGAGCTGTACTGGAGGAAGGCGATGTCGTCGTCGCGGACCTGCGGCGGGAGCCACAGCGCGGGGTCCTCGCCGTCGTCCTCCGGCGCCAGGCACACCACGTCCCGCTCGCCCGACGCGGCCAGCCAGGCGGCGAGCGCCTGGCGCTGCCCGGGGACGGTGAGGACCGCGCCGACCGAGGCGTCCCGCAGGATGCCGCTGACCCGGGCGATGCGCTCGCCCGGCTCGTCCGGCAGCGGCGCCGGGATGGCCGTGCGCCCGGCGTAGAAGCAGCCGAGGAAGGCGGTGACGAACTCCAGGGTGGGCGGGTAGAGCAGCAGCACCGGCCGGTTCGGGTCGCCCGGCGACTCCCGGCGCAGCCGGGTGGCGATCAGCCGGGCGCGGCGGTCCAGTTCGCCGTAGGTGAGCTCCTCGGGCCGCATGGCCCGGCCGTCCTCGTGCAGGTACACGAACGCGGGCCGGTCGGGGTGCTGCTCCGCTCCGGCGCGTACGGCCTCGGTCAACGTCCTGTGCATCTCTTCCCCTGTCGCTGGGTCCGGTGGCGCTGGTTCCGGTGGCGCTGGATCCGGGCTCTCGCGGCACCAAGTGCCATCTGTCGAACCATCGTTGGCGGGAAGTGAAAAGGACCTGTAAAGGCAGCCTTGCGCCGCACGTCGCAGCTTCGGGCCTTCCCGCAGCGTGCCGTGGAGAGGGGGGTGCGGAGGCTGTCCGTACGTACGAGGAGGGGGAGTTGGCACCCAGTGCCGCGCTCTCGTGTGTCCGTCCGGAGCCGTCCGGATAGGAGTCAGCACTGTTTCGATACGGCATTGACTCGATTGGTGGCCGGGTCTAGCGTCGGTAACCGCACAGCGACAGACGGCAGTTCACGCAGCACCCTCTTCCTTCCGAGGAGCGGCATCCGTGACCACTCAGCTCGCATCCCGTCCGGCCGAGCAGGACCAGGCCGCCGCCCACCGCTGGTGGGTCCTGGGCGTCCTCGTGGTGAGCCTCCTGCTCGTGGTCCTCGACACCTCGATCCTGAACGTCGCGCTCAAGACGCTCGCCGAGCCCGCACCCCAGGGCCTGGGCGCCTCCTCCGGCGCGCTCCAGTGGTCGGTGGACTCCTACACGCTCGTCTTCGCGGCCCTGCTCTTCAGCACCGGCGTCCTGGCCGACCGCTGGGGCCGCAAACGCACCTTGGTGGCCGGGCTCGTCGTCTTCGGCGGCTGCTCGCTGTGGTCCGCCTACGCCGGCAGCGCGGGCGAACTCGTCGCCGCCCGCGCGGGACTCGGCGTCGGCGGCGCCCTGGTGATGCCGGCCACGCTGGCGATCATCATGAACGTCTTCCCGCCCGCCGAACACGCCAAGGCCGTCGGCATCTGGGCCGGCGCGGCCGGACTGGCGGTCGCGGTGGGCCCCATCACCGGCGGCGCGCTCCTGGAGCACTTCTGGTGGGGCTCGGTCTTCCTCATCAACATCCCGATCGTCGTCATCGGCGTCATCGCGGCGCTCGTCGTCGTGCCGGAGTCCCGCGACCCCGGACGCGGCGGCTACGACCCGGTGGGCGTCGCCCTGTCCGTGGCGGGTCTGACGCTGCTGGTGTACGGGGTGATCCAGGGCGGCGAGAAGGACGACTGGGCGGCGGCCCGGGTCTGGGCGACGATGCTCGGCGGGCTCGTGGTCCTGGCGGCCTTCGTCGCCTGGGAGCGGCGGACCGCGCGCCCCGCGCTGGACGTGGCGCTGTTCCGCGTCCCGCGCTTCTCGGCCGCCGTGACCGTCATCGGCCTGGTCTTCTTCGCGCTGCTCGGCGCCACGTTCTTCCTGGTCTTCTACCTCCAGAGCGTGCGCGGCTGGACGCCCCTGGAGGCCGGGTACTGCCTGCTGCCGCTGGCCGTGGCCCAGTTGGCGTGCTCACCGCCCGCGACCCTGGCGGCCAAGCGGATCGGGGTACGGCCGGTGTGCACCACCGGGATGCTGCTGACCACCCTGGCCTTCGTCACCGTCGCCACCGTCGACGAGCACACCTCGCTGTGGCTGCTCGAATCCGTCTTCTTCGTGCTCGGGGTGGGCATCGCCTGTGTGATGCCGCCCGCCACGGCGGCCGTGATGTCGGCCCTGCCCCGGCAGCGGGCCGGCACCGGCTCCGCCGTCAACACCACCTTCCGCCAGGTGGGCGGGGCGCTCGGCGTCGCGGTCCTCGGCTCGGTGCTCTCCACCGCGTACCGCTCACGGATGTCCGGCCACCTCGCGGCCGTACCGGACGACCTGCGCGACCGGGCCGGGGAGTCCGTGCAGAGCAGCCTCGCCGTTGCCGACGGGCTGGGTCCGCGCGGCGCCGCCCTCGCGGACCACGCCGTCGACGCGTTCGTCTCGGCGATGCACCTCACCGCACTGGTCGCCGCCGGAGTCACCCTCCTCGGCGCCCTCATCAGCCTGCTCCTGCTGCCGGCCCGCACCCCGGACGGGCACGCCGGAGCGGAGGAAACCACCAGAGTCCACCACCCCACGGAGGTCTGAGCATGCCCCCACCCGTGTCACCGGAGGCCGAGGGCGCCGCGCCCGCCGGCCTCCGGCCCGTCCCCGCGCCACCCGCCCGGAGCCCCGCCCGCGGCGGGCGCCGGCGCGACCCCGCCGCCGACCGCGCCATCCTGGAGAGCACCCTGGGCCTGCTGGGCGAGGGGCTCAGCTTCAGCGCGCTGTCGATGGACCTGGTGGCGCAGCGGGCCGGAGTCGCCCGCGCCACGGTCTACCGCCGCTGGCGCAACAAGGAAGAGCTGGTGCTCGCGGCCCTGAGCAGCCTCGACGTGCCCGTCACCCCCTCCGAGGGACTGCCCCTGCGGGACCGGCTCGTGGACCTGGTCGACCAGATCCGCCACCGCGGCCAGGACACCAATCTGCACCGCCTCCTGGCCGGCCTCCTCGGGGAGGCGGTCCACCGCCCGCAGCTCGTGGAGCGGTACGAGGACACCGCGGTCGCCGCGCGGAGGGACGCCATGCGGCAGGTGCTGCGCGACGGTCTGGACAGCGGGGAGCTGCGTCCCGGACTCGACGTCGACCAGGCCATCGAACTGCTCACCGGACCGATGCTCGCGCGGCTGATCCTGCGCCAGCGTCCGGTGGAGTCGGCGGCCTTCGCCGAGGCCATCGTCGACACCTTCCTCGACGGCGCCAGGAACCGCCCCACACCCCGGTAGCCCGGCGCACCACCCGGCCGGGCATCGCTACGCACTGGTCGGCCGCGCGCACGCGGCCATCCGCCCGTCCCCGCGGACGGGTCCCGAACCGCCTCCCCACCCAGGAGCCGCACCCATGAAGTTCCTCTTCGACGACCCCGCCTTCGACTACCAGGCCTTACGGGCGGCCGGCTACGCCGACTTCGGCGGCGCCCAGCTCGGCGAGGTCATCGCCGTCGCCTCGCGCATCCCCGACGGGGACACGGACGCCTGGCGGCGCGAGTGGACCGCGCTGGCCGAACGCGTCCACCACCTCGCCACCGCCGCCCTCGCCCGGGACCGGGCCGTCGACGCCCGCGCCGCCCTGCTGCGCGCCCACACCTACTACCGCACCGCCGAGTTCTTCCTGCGCGACGACCCGGCGCACGACCCCGAGGCGGCGCGGCTGATGGGGCTCTCCAAGGAGACCTTCGCCGAGGCCGCCCGCCTCATGGAGCGCCCACCGGAGTTCGTGCGCATCCCGTACGGCGACGGTTCGCTGCCGGGGTACTTCTACCGCGCCGACGACTCCCAGGGGCCCCGCCCGACCCTCGTCCACCACGGCGGCATCGACTCCACGCTCGAAGAGGGCTACTTCTTCGTCGCGGCCGCCGCCCAGGCGCGCGGCTACCACTGCCTCTGCTTCGAGGGGCCCGGCCAGGGCTCGGTCCTGCGCGAACAGGGCCTCACCTTCCGGCCGGACTGGGAGGAGGTGGTCACACCCGTGGTGGACTTCGCGCTCGCCCAGCCGGGAGTGGACCCCGAGCGCGTCACCCTGATGGGGACCAGCCTCGGGGGGCTGCTCGCCGTCCGGGCCGCCGCGTTCGAGCACCGGCTCGCCGGGTGCGTGGTCCACGACGCGGTCTGGCAGCTCGGTGACGTGGTGTGGCTGCCGCCCTTCGTCCTGGAGTGGGTGGAGCAGGGCTGCGACGACTTCGCCAATCCGGTGATGTACGGGATCGCCGTCCAGCAGACCTTCACGCGCTGGCTGCTGCGGCAGGCGATGTGGACGTTCGGCGCGCACAGCCCGGCCCAACTGCTGCGCCGGATGCCCGCGTTCAGCCTCGCGGACGTGATCGGGCGGGTGCGCTGTCCGGTCCTCGTGCTCGACGCCGAGGAGGACATGTTCTTCGCCGGTCTGGAACACGCGAAGAAGGTGTACACCGGCCTCAACAGTCCCAAGACCCTGCATGTCTTCAGCGCGGACGAGGGCGGGGGAGCGCACTGCCACTCCGGCTCCATGACCCTCTTCCACGACCGGGTCTTCTCCTGGCTCGCCGAGACGCCCAAGGCCGGGGCCCCGGAGCCCGAACCGGCGCCGTCCGTCTGAGCGTATCCGCTCCCGCGCCCGAGGCGGGCGGCCCCGGTGACCCCCGGGCCGCCCGCCTCCGCCGTCCGTATACGGCGCCCGGAATTAGTAATCGAATTCCCGCTGATTGATGGCCGAAATGACTCGTGGGTGCTGCGCTCCAGGTGTTAGCGCCCTTTTAATGGTGACGTAACGACTGCTCGACTACGATGTTTATCGGCAATCGCGTGCATCGTGGGCGCGAGAGCCCGGGATGAACGGGGAGATCCGAACTAGTTGAATGCCCGGCATGCATTCAAGGGGGTTGCGTCACGTGTCCCTGTCCTCTGCACGACCCAGTCATCCGCTGCGCTACGAGGTACTGGGGCGGCTCCGGGTGACCCGCGGCGACGTCGATCTGACGCCGGCGCCACCGAAGATCGCCAAGCTGCTGGCTCTGCTGACGATCCGGGCAGGGGAGACCGTACCGGGCGACAAACTCATGGCGGAGCTCTGGGAACAGCATCCGCCGCGCTGTGCGGCGGCCAGCCTGCGGGTCTATGTGTCACAGCTGCGCAAGCTGCTCGCCGCGCCCGGACGCGCCTCGCCCATCGTCACTGTTTCCCCGGGTTACATTCTCGAAGCCGGTCCGAACCAACTCGATGTCCGGACCTTCGAGAGGCTGTATGAAAGCGGCCGGGCCCGTTACCTGGCGGCCGACTACCCGGCCGCGTCCGAGTGTCTGAGAAATGCCCTCGCACTGTGGCGGGGGCCTGTTCTGGACGGCATGTCGGGGTCTTCCGAGATCAGCTCGTTCGCCGCCGTGGCGGACGAGAAACGGCTCAATTGCATCGAGTTGAATATCGAATCCGCCCTGGCGCTCGGCCGCCACCACGCCGTGATAGAGGAGCTCAAGGGACTGGTCGTCCAGCACCCGCTCCGCGAGCCCTTCTACCGGCAGCTGATGGCGGCCCTGTACCGGGTGGGCCGCCAGGGCGACGCCCTCGGCGTCTACCGCAGCGCGCGCCAGGTCATCCGCGAGGAGCTCGGCGTCGAGCCGGGCCCGCCGCTGCGGCTCACCCAGGAGGCCATCCTGCGGGCCGATCCGGCCCGGCTGGAAGCCGTCGGCGTGACGGCCTCGGCACGCTGACGCGGCCACCGGCCGCGCGAGCACCGGCCCGGACCACCACCCGGGCCGGTGCTCGCGCGGCCGGACCCGGCCGGTGAGCCTCCTCAGAGAACCCGCTGGAGGGCTTCGGGGGTGAGGTCGGCGAGGGCGGGATAGCCGTCCACCGCCATCAGCAGGTCCGCCTCCGCGAGCAGTGAGCGCAGGACGTGGACGACACCGTCCGTACCGCCCAGGGCCAGCCCGTACGCGTACGGGCGACCGACACCCACCGCCGTGGCGCCCAGGGCGACGGCCTTCACCACGTCCGCCCCGGTGCGCACCCCCGAGTCGAACAGGACGGGCAGGCCGCCGGCCGCCTCCACCACCCCGGGCAGCGCGTCGAGCGCCGGCAGCCCGCCGTTGGCCTGGCGTCCGCCGTGGTTGGAGCAGTAGATGCCGTCCACCCCGCCGTCCCTGGCGCGCCGGGCGTCCTCGGGATGGCAGATGCCCTTCACGATCAGCGGCAGCTCGGTGAGCGACCGCAGCCAGGGCAGGTCGTCCCAGGTGAGCGGGTTGCCGAAGATCTGCGCCCAGCGCCCGGCGGCGGCCCTGGGGTCCTCCTCCGGCGTACGCTCCAGGGCGGCCCGGAAGACCGGGTCGCTGGTGTAGTTGGCCAGGCAGTTGCCGCGCAGCTGGGGGAAGTTGCCGGTGCTCAGATCGCGGGGGCGCCACCCCGTGACCCAGGTGTCCAGGGTGACGACGACGGCCTTGAACCCCGCCTTCTCCGCCCGCCGCACCAGGCTCTCGGCCAGCTCCCGGTCGGTGGGCGTGTACAGCTGGAAGAAGCCGGGCGTGGAGCCGAGCTCGGCGGCCACCTCCTCCAGGGGATCGACGGACAGCGTCGAGGCGACCATCGGGACGCCGGTGCGGGCGGCCGCGCGGGCCGTCGCCAGATCCCCGTGCCCGTCCTGGGCGCACAGCCCGACGACGCCGATCGGCGCCATGAACAGCGGCGACGGCAGCGTCATCCCGAACAGCTCCACCGACAGATCCCGCTGCGCCGCCCCGACGAACATCCTGGGGAACAGCCCCCAGCGCTCGAAGGCCGAGGCGTTGGACCGCTGGGTGCGCTCGTCGCCCGCGCCGCCCGCCACGTACGACCACAGCGACGGCCCGAGCGCCGCCCGGGCCCGGGACTCCAACTCCTCGTAGGTGAACGGGAACCGCGACACCACACCGCCGAGGCCCTCGAAGTAGATCTCGTTCTGGTAGAAACCGAATGGCTGGTTCATCAAGCGGCCCTCTCCCTCGATCCCCGGCTCCGGGCACGCGCCCGGGCGCGGACCCCACTCTGCCCTGTCGCGCCTGCCCGGCAGACGGGGGTGCGCGAGCCCGAAGCGCTCAGTCGCCGTCTATCAGCCGCTGGAGACCGGGCGCGTACAGGTCCGCGACGCGCTCCGCCGCGGCGAGGTTCCCCGCGCCGGGGCGGTGCAGGCTCAAGGTCGCCCCGAGCCCCAGCAGTTGCCCGGCGATCAACTCGGCCCGCAGCTCCCCGTCCCGCCCCGCGAGCAGCGCGGCCAGCCGTGCGGTGATCTGCTCGCGGAACCGGTCGCGCAGCAGGGTGCGCTCGTCGTCCCGGCCGAGCGAGAAGACGACCCGCAGCAGCGGATCGCCCCGGAACTCCTCGCGCAGGCGCAGCACCGTGAGCACCAGGTGCCGTCCCAGCGCGGCGCGCGGCGCCGCGAACAGTTCGTCGGCGACCGGCTGGAAGTCGGCGACCGTGTGGAACAGCTGCTCCTTGCTGCCGAAGCGCTTCACGATCAGGGAGGGGCTGACGCCGGCGTCGGCCGCGATGCCGCGCAGGGTCACCTCGGCGTAGGCCCGCAGCGCGAAGGCGCGGCGCGCGGCCCGCAGGATGGCGTCGCGGCCCGTGCCGTGCTCGGCCGCGCCGGTGGCGGTGTGCTCGGCGGTGGTCATCTGCCCTCCTGGGCCGCGGGCGCTGTCGTCCCCTCGACCGTACCGGGGACGGCCGCCCCGGCGCGGTCGGGCCGCCGCGCGGGCAGGAACGCCGTCGCCACCACGGCCAGGAGCGCGGCGCCCGCCGCGATCAGGAAGATCAGCAGATACGCGTGGAGGGTGGGCGCGGTGCGGCCCGCCGCCACGAACGTGACGTTGGCGAGGACCGCGGTGACCACGGCGCTGCAACACGCCTGACCCACCGAGCGCATCAGGGTGTTGAGTCCGTTGGCGGCGCCGGTCTCGCTCACCGGGACGCCCTGCATCACCAGGGCCGGGAGCGCCGAGTACGCGATGGCGGTGCCGGCGGAGACCACGGTGGCACCGGCCACGATCAGCCAGAGGCTGTGGCTGGTGAAGAACCGGACGACGTAGCCCACCGCCATCACACAGGCGGCCAGGGCGAGCGCGCTCCGGGGGCCGTACGTGGCGGAGATCCTGGCCGACACCGGTGACAGCGCGACCATCGACAGGCCGCCGGGCAGCAGGCAGAGTCCGCTGACGACGATGGAGGCGCCCAGTCCGTACCCGGTCGCCTTGGGCTCCTGCACCATCTGGGCGGTCACCAGCGAGTTGGCGTAGAAGGCGAAGCCGATGAAGAGCGCGGCGATGTTGGTGAGCAGGACGGTGGGCCGCGCGGAGACCCGCAGGTCGACGATCGGGGACTCGGTCCGCAGCTCGTAGCGGCCCCAGACGAGGGCGATCACCAGCGAACCGGCCAGCAGGCCGAGGGTGGGCGCCGAGGTCCAGCCCCAGTCGGAGCCCTGCGTGATCGCGAGCAGCAGGCCGACCAGGGCGGCGGTGAGCCCGAGCGTGCCGAGCACGTCGAAGCGGCCGGGAGTGCGCACGGGGGACTCCGGGACGATCCGGAGCACCAGGAGCAGATCGAGCAGGCCCAGGGCGGCCGACGCCCAGAACATGGTGTGCCAGTCGAAGTTCTCCACGACCAGCGCCGCGACGGGGAGGCCCACGGCGGCGCCGATGCCGAGGGTGGAGCTCATCAGGGCTATGGAGGGCAGCACCCGGGCGGGCGGCAGCTCGTCGCGGATGATGCTGATGCCGAGCGGGATGACGGCGAGGGCGGCGCCCTGGAGGGCCCGGCCCGCGATGAGCACGCCGATGTCGGAGGTGGCGGCGCACAGCACCGAGCCGGCGGTGAGCACGCCGAGCGAGGCGAGCAGGACGCGCCGCTTGCCGTACATGTCGCCGACCCGGCCGAGGACGGGGGTGAAGACCGCGCCGGTGAGGAGGGTGACGGTGACGAGCCAGCCCGCCGCCCCCGGGGTGCTGCCGGTGAGCTCCGGGACATGCGGCAGCAGGGGCACGACCAGCGTCTGCATCACGGCGACGACCACGCCGCAGAAGGCGAGCACGGGCACCACGAAGCGGGTGCGGGGTTGGTGCGGGGGGTCGGCGGGCGCCGCGGTCATGCTGCTCCAGAGGCTGGTCGGGACAGGGGTGCACGCGTGTTCACCCCCTCCAGGGTAAACGCTTGTGCACCCCCGTGTCCCCGGTTCGGAAGCGGCCGGACACGCCGGACGGACAGCACCACGGCCGGAGTGCTCAGCCGAACGCCGAAGCCAGCCGCCCCAGCGTCCCGATCACCGCGAGGGAAGCCTCGGAGCCCGGCTCGATGAGCGTGTAGTGCCCGGTCCCGGGGAGCACCACGAGCTCCGCGTCCCGGTGCGCCGCGACGTAGTCGGCGAACTGCCCCAGCGGCACCTCCTCGTCCACCTCCCCGTGCAGCACCACCGTCCGCACCCCGGTCGTCCCCGCGCCCCGCAGCAGCGTCAGCGGGTCGACCAGCGGCAGCCGCGCCTCGGCCTCTTCGGCGCCGCCCAGCAGTTGCAGTCCGGCGCCGTCGCTGAGGTCGTCGCGGATCGTGGCCGCCAGGTCCGTGAGCGGGGCGAGGCCCAGGACCGCCGTGGGGAGCCGGGTCGTGTACCAGGGCGAACTCCCGGGCAGCAGGCCGCGCGCCCCGGCCCACAGGGCGAGATGGCCGCCCGAGCAGTGGCCCGCCAGCACGAACGGCCGGCCCTCGGGGATCGTGTCCACGGCGAGCGCGATGTCGTCGAAGGTCGCGGGATAGCCGCCCGCCCCGCCCGAGCGGCGGAAGCCCGGCAGGACCGTGGTGAACCCGTGCCGCGCCAGATGGGCCGCGAACGGGGTCAGATGCATGCGGTCGTAGCGCCAGTAGCCGCCGTGCAGCAGCATCACCAGCGGCGCGCCGGGATCCTCGGCCGGCCACAGGTCGTACACCTGGTGCGGATGCGGGCCGTACTTCCGGTGGACGGGGGCCAGTACCGGGCGGATGCTCAGCACCCGGCGCTCCTCCTCCAGCGCGAACGCCGAGGGGCTCCGGCGCGCGGGTGTCTCAGACATGGCTGCGTGCCGTCCAGAGCTCGGGGAACACCGACCGGCGGGCGCGCTTCTCCAGCCACGCCACGCCCGGGGAGCCGCCGCTGCCCGCCTTGGCGCCCATCGCCCGGCGGGTCGCGAGCAGATGGTCGCTGCGCCAGCGCAGCACCAGCTCGGCGACCTCGGTGAGCTCCTCGCCCAGACGCACCAGCGGATCGTCCTGCGGTCCCGCGTAGATCCGCCGCCACACCTCCTCGACCCACGAGTCCGGCTCGTACGCCTCGGTCACGTCCCGCTCCACCACGTGCTCCGGCACGGGCAGACCGCGCCGGTAGAGGAAGCGCAGCACCTCGTCGTAGAGCGATGGCTCGGACAGCGCCTGCTCCAGCTCGGCGTAGACGGCCGGGTGCCCCCGGTGCGCCTGCACCATGGAGCGGGACTTGTCGGCGAGCAGGAACTCCATGTGCCGGTACATCGCCGACTGGAACCCGGAGGCCTCGCCGAACGCGGCGCGGAACCCGTTGAACTGGGCCGGGGTCAGCGCCGCGAGCGGCGCCCAGGAGTCGTTGAGCGCCCGGTGCGAGCGGCGGCTGCGGCGCAGCGCGTCCATGGCCTGCTCCAGGTCGTCCTTGAGCAGCGCGTCCCGGGCCGTGCGCCACTCGTACACGATGAGGGTGAACCACAGCTCCATCACCTGGGTGGTGACGATGAACGCCATCTCGCCCGGATCGTGGGAGAGCGGCCGCTGGAGGGAGGACAGCAGCGAGGCGTGGATGTAGTCCTCGTACGGCGTCGTCCCCTCGAACCGCACCTGGGGCGCGTCGGCCGGGGGCGGGGCGGGGGCGCTGGTCTGCTCGGTCATGGGTCTCCGTAGGTCGTGGGCGGGCCGGGCGGTCAGGCCGGCATTCCGATGTGCGCGCCCCCGGTCGCGTCCAGCCACTGGCCGGTGACCCAGCGCGCGTCGTCGCTCGCCACGAACGCCACCACGTCGGCGATGTCCGAGGGGCGGCCGATCCGGTTGAAGACGGAGGCGGCGGCGTACGCGTTCAGCACCTCGGGCACCTTCAGCGTCGGGTTGATCTCGGTGTAGGTGAAGCCGGGTGCCACCGCGTTGACGGTGATCCCCCGCGGGCCCAGCTCGGGGGCGAGGGCGAGGGTGAGGGTGTCGAGCGCGCCCTTGGTCATCGCGTACGCGGAGATGTTCGGCATGGCGATCCGGGTGACGCCGGAGGAGATGGTGATGATCCGGCCGCCGTCGCGCAGCCGGCCGAGCCCCTGCTGGATCACGAAGAAGGGGGCCTTGACGTTGACGGCGAAGAGCCGGTCGTACTCCTCCTCGCTCACGTCCGAGATCCGCTTCGGCAGGGTGATGCCGGCGTTGTTGACGAGGATGTCCAGACCGGGCCGGGCGCCGTACTCGGAGAGCCCCTTGTCGAAGGCGGTCCACAGCGCCTCGGCGTCGCCGGGCACGCCGAGTTCGGCGCGGAGCGCGAACGCCCGGCCGCCCGCCGCCTCGATCTCGGCGACGGCCTCCTCGGCCGTCTCGGTGCGGTAGCCGTAGTGGACGGCCACCAGGGCGCCCTCGGCGGCGAGCCGCAGCGAGATCGCCCGGCCGATCCCGCGGCTGCCGCCGGTCACCAGCGCCGTCCGGCCGCTCAGCCTGCCCGTACTGGTCATGCTCCACACTCCTGTGATCTCGGGGGCCGCGCGGTTCGTCGCGGCGGCCGGGGAAACGGCCCTGCGTGTGCTGGGCGCGGGCGCCGGGGCGGCCCTCTCAGGCGTCGAAGTCGAGCGCGATCTCGTCCGACTCCGGCCGGGCCCGGCAGGGCAGCGTGTAACCGGCGGCCAACTCCGCCGGACCGAGCGCGTACTGACGGTCCATCACCGCACTGCCCCGGACCACCTTGGCGCGGCAGCTGCCGCACAGGCCGTCGCGGCAGGAGTACGGGGTCTCGGGCCGGGCCCGCAGGACCGCGTCCAGCACCACCCGGTCCTCGGGCCGCATCACCGTCTCGGTGGTACGGCCGGCCAACCGGGCCGAGATGAGACCGGTGCGGCCCAGCGGCTCGGGCGGGGGAGCGGGCGGCAGGCCGCCGCCGGTGGAGAAGAGCTCGAAGCGCACCCGCGCCTCGTCCGCGCCCCACGCGGCGAGCGCCTCGCGGACGGTCTCCACCAGCCCCCACGGCCCGCACAGGTAGAAGTGCGTGCGCGGGTCGGGCTCGGCGCCCAGCAGGGCGAGGAGCCGGGGCAGCCGGGCCGCGTCGATCCGTCCCGACAGCAGCTCGCTCTCGCGCTCCTCGCGGGAGAGCACGTGCAGGGCGAAGAACCGGCCGACGTGGGCGTCCTTGAGGTCGGTCAGCTCGTCCGCGAGGAGCACCGACTGGGCACTGCGGCTGGCGTAGACCAGCGAGACCCGGCAGGCGGGGTCCTGGCGCAGGGCGGCGGCCGCCATGCTCAGCAGGGGAGTGATCCCGCTGCCGCCCGCCACCAGCACATGGTGCGCGCCGGGCACGTCCGCCAGCCGGAAGTCGCCGGTGGGCGGGCCGAGTTCGAGGGTGTCGCCGACGGCGAGGTCCGTGGTGGCGTAGTCGGCGAAGCCGTCCGGGCCCAGGCGCTTGACCACGATCCGCAGGCCCGCCGGATCGCGGGGCGGCAGACAGACCGAGTAGCTGCGCCGCAGCTCGCGCCCCTCGGGCCGGTGCCGTACGACCACGTGCTGCCCGGCGCGGTGCGCGAAGACCTCCGTGAGCGGGCCGGGCACGGCCAGGCCGATCGCCACCGACTCCTCGCCCACCGCCTCCACCGAGGTGACCGGCAGCCGGTACCAGCCGGTCGCCCGGCGCGCGGCCGCCGGGGCGCCGTCAGTCGTCACTGGCGTCACTGTCGTCATGAGGGTGCGTCACATCGCCTTCAGATGCGCGAAGGTCTCCCGGCACGCGGTGCACACCAGGACGGCTTGGCAGCGGGTCGCCCCGAAAGGACTCTGCGGCCGGGTCGCCACCGAGCCGCAGTGCGGGCAGGGCACCCCCGTACCGAGCCGGACCGACAGGGGAGCCCGGGCGGAGCCGGGCGGCACGATGCCGTGCTCGGACAGCTTGCGGCGGCCCTCCTCGGTGATCCAGTCGGTGGTCCAGGCGGGCGAGAGCACCTGGCGCACCCGGGCGTCGGGGTGGCCGCTCTCGGTGAGCACGGCCCGGATCCCGGCCTCGATCTCGGGCATGGCGGGGCAGCCCAGATAGGTCGGGGTGATGACGACCTCCAGGGCGCCGTCGTCCGCCGCCGCGACCGCGCGGATGACCCCGAGGTCGGCCAGCGTGATCATGGGGAGTTCGGGGTCGGGCACGGTGTTCACCCGGGCCCGCACCTCGTCGGCGTCCAGCCGGGCGGCGCTCACCAGGTGCCTCCCGGGTACTGGAGGCGTACGGACCGGAACTCGGCCATCAGCGGCGCGAACTCCTCGGTGTGCAGCCCGTCCCGGCCGCCCGTGGCGCGCCA
Organism: Streptomyces sp. NPDC043908; assembly: GCF_056435525.1. NCBI lineage: Bacteria > Bacillati > Actinomycetota > Actinomycetes > Kitasatosporales > Streptomycetaceae > Streptomyces > Streptomyces sp. NPDC043908. The sequence continues at coordinate 142,713 of NZ_JBWKEI010000001.1, forward strand.
CGACACCGTGGGCACCGTGAGGCGCGCGTCGTCGAGGACGGCGGTCACGCCCCGCTCCCACTCCTCGCGCAGCCGCGCCGGGGCGACGGCGGTCCCGTCCGCGTCCAGCCGCTCCACCAGGGCGTCCGTCGCGAAGAGTTCGTCCGCGTACGGCCACACCAGGTCGAGCCCGGCCCGCATCCGGCGACGGCTCTCCGCGGTGCCCCGGCCCAGGCGGACCGTCCACTGGTCGGCGTGCATCCGGTGGTACTCCGCCTCACGGGCGGCGCGGGCGCCGAAGGCGGCCAGGGTGTCGTCGCGGGACTTCTCCAGCGCGCTCCACAGCAGCGTGCTGTAGTGCGCGTACACCAGCTGGCGGGCGATCGTCACCGCGAAGTCGGCGGGCGCCAGCTCCGTCAGGAGGACGTTGCGGAACTCGCGATCGGTGCGCCGGTAGGCCAGTTCGTCCTCGCCGCGGCCGGTGCCGTCGAGCCGGCCGCTGTACGCGAGCAGGGTGCGGGCGTGGCCGAGCAGGTCGAGCGCGATGTTGGCGAGCGCCAGGTCCTCCTCGATGGTGGGCGCCCGGGTCACCAGGGAGCACAGCCGCTGGCACAGCACCAGCGCGTCGTCGCCGAGCCGCAGCACGTAGGCGGCGAGGTCCGCGTCCGTACGGGAGGGCTCAGCCGTCATGGCCGCTCTCCTCGTTCAGCGGGATGTAGTGCTCGGGGTAGCGGTACGGCTTGTGGGCGGCGTTGCTGAAGAACGGGTCCTTCTCGCTCGGTGAGGCGGCGTGCACCGCGTCGGAGCGCACCACCCACACCGACACCGTCTCGCCCCGGCGCGTGTACAGGTCACGGGCGTTGGCGAGCGCCATGTCGGCGTCGGCGCCGTGCACCGAGCCCACGTGCTGGTGGGCCAGGCCCCGGCGCGGCCGGATGAACACCTCCCACGGCGTCAGCACCCGTGCGGACCGTTCGCTCATGCCACGCGCCTTTCCTCGTCGTCGCCGTCCGTCTCCTCGGCCAGGCCCGCCGCGTAGGCGTCCACGGCCTCGCGGACCCAGGCACCGTCCTCGTGGGCCGCCACCCGGTGGGCGAGCCGCCGGCGGCTGCAGTGCGAGCCGTCGCCGAGGGCGCCGCGGAACAACTGCCAGTCGATGGGGCTGAAGTCGTAGTGCCCCCGCTCCTCGTTCCAGCGGATCGCCGGATCGGGCAGGGTCACCCCCATCCGCTCCGCCTGCGGCACCACGTTGTCGACGAACCGCTGGCGCAGCTCGTCGTTGGTGTGCCGCTTGATGCCCCAGGCCATCGACCGCTGCGAGACGGCGGCGCCCATGGCGGCGGTGCGGTCGTCCGCGCCGCCCGCCACCGTGTCCGGCGGCCCGAACATCAGGGCCACGGCCGGCAGCCACCAGCGGTCGACCGCGTCCTGCGCCATCTGCTTCTGCTCGGGCGTCCCCCGGCACAGCGACCACAGCACGTCGTAGCCCTGGCGGACGTGGAACGCCTCCTCCTGGCACACCCGGCGCATCGCCCGCGCGTACGGCCCGTACGAGGTGTGGCACAGCGGGGCCTGGTTGACGACGGCCGCGCCGTCCGTGAGCCAGGCGATGGCACCGGTGTCGGCCCAGGTCAGGGCGGGGTGGTTGAAGGTGGCCGCGTACCGCTGATGGCCGCTGTGCAGCGCGTCGAGGAGCTCGGCGCGCGACACCCCGAGGGTCTCCGCCGCCGAGTAGAGGTAGAGCCCGTGACCGGCCTCGTCCTGCACCTTCGCCAGCAGACTGGCCTTGCGGTGCAGCGAGGGGGCCCGGGTGAGCCAGGAGCCCTCGGGCTGCATACCGATGAACTCGGAGTGCGCGTGCTGGGAGATCTGCCGGATCAGCATCCGCCGGTAGCCGTCGGGCATCCAGTCCCGGGGCTCGATCTGCTCCCCGGCCGCGAGCAGCGCCTCGAAGTGCGCGTTGAGCTGCTCCACGCCGTCGACCACCCCTTCGTCCCGTACCGCCGCGGTGGCGGTGCCTTCACAGAAGGAAGAGGCCGGGCCCGGGGCGCCCAATCCCCGGGCACATGCCGTCGGCCCGTGACGAAGGTCACGCGGGGGCGGGGGAGTGCGCGGGACCGGCCGCGCCTCTCTCTTCGGTAGTCCGTGCAACGAGAGGGGTACGCCCATGAGCACCATCAGGACGATGCTGGTCGAGCTGACCGGCACACCGGAGTTCGCCGAGGCCATCGGCGACGACGAGGACCTCAGCGCCAGCGGGATCGACTCCGGCGACCTCGTCCGGCTGATCCTGCTCATCGAGCAGCGCACCGGCGTCGAGGTGACGGCCGAGGACATGGAGGGCCTGACCACCATCGCCGACTACGAGCGGTTCATCGCCGGCCGCGACGCCGCCACCCCGCAGCCGGGCGCCGCCTGATGTGGCTGACCCAGTTGGCGGAGCGCAACCGCCAGTGCTTCCCCGACCGGACGGCCCTGGTGGACGAGCACCGCTCCGTCACCTGGGCCCAGTTCCACGACCGCGGCATCGCCCTCGCCCACGGACTCGCCGGGCTCGGCATCCGGCGCGGTGACCGCGTCGCCGTGCTCTCCCTGGACCGCGTCGAGGTCCTGGAGACGTACTTCGCGCTCGCCCGTATCGGCGCGCTCTTCGTCCCGCTCAACCACAGCCTGACCCCGGCCGAGGTGACCGGGATCGCCGAACGCACCGGGGCCGTCGCGGTGATCGGCGAGGCCGCGCTGCTGGCCCGCCACCCGGACCTGCCGGTGCGCACCCGTATCCGGCTGGACGACGAGGCGTTCGCCGCGCTCGGTGCCGAGGGCGGCCCGGCGCTCGACGACATCCCGGACGACGCCCCCGCGGCGATCCTGCACACTTCGGCGACGACGGGGCAGGCCAAGGGCGTCACCGTCGACCACGCCTCGTTCCGCGCCATCGCGCTCGGCTGGCTGGCCGTGGCCCGGCCCGACGACGCCATGGTGCTGGTCAACTGCTGCCCGCTCTACCACGGCAGCATGGTCGTCTCGCTGACCTACATGGCGGCCGGCGCGACCGTGGTCCTGATGCCCGGCTTCAAGCCGCAGACCGCGCTCGCCGCCATCGAGACCCACCGCGCCACCCACGTCTGGCTCGTCCCGCAGATGCTGCGCTTCCTGCTGCGCGCCAAGTCCGCCGAGACCACGGACCTCTCCACCCTGCGCGAGATCCTCTACGGGGCCGCGCCCATGCCGCCGGACATCTACGCCGAGGCCGTCGAACGGCTCGGCTGCGGCTTCCGCCAGGTGTACGGGATGACCGAGGTCGGCGGCCCGTTCGTCACGCTGGGCCCCGAGGAGCACCCGGCACCCGACGCGGTGCCCGAGGTGATCCCGGCCGGCCGGGTCGTCCCGGGGATGTCCGCGCGCGCCCTGGACGAGCACGGCCAGGAGGCGGAGCCCGGCGCGATCGGGGAGATCTGGGTGCGCGGCCCCGGGCTGATGCGCGGCTACTGGGGCGACGAGGCGGCCACGGCCGAGATCACCGTGGACGGCTGGATCCGCACCGGCGACCTCGGGCACATCGACCGGGACGGACTGATCCGGCTGATCGACCGCAGCAAGGATCTGATCATCCGGGCCGGTCAGAACGTCTACCCCTCGGAGATCGAGCGCGCCCTCCAGGCCCACCCGGCGGTACGCGACGCGGCGGTCGTCGGGGTGCCGGACGAGGACTTCGGCGAGGTCCCGCTGGCGTACGTCGTCGCCGAGGAGGGCACCGGGGCCGCCGAGCTGCAGAGGCATCTCGCCCAGCGGCTCGCCTCGTACAAGCGGCCCCGGCGCATCGAGTTCATCGACCAGGTGCCGCGCAACCCGGCCGGGAAGATCATCAAGAAGCTGCTGCGTGCGTGAAGCAGCGGGGCGCGGCGAGGCGGCGGACCGGGCGCCGGGCACCCGTACCACCCGGCCGGACCCGGCCTTCGGGGTCACCCGGCCGGACCCGGAGTCAGGTGGCGTCCGGCCGGACCCGGGCTCAGCCGGCATCCGGCCGGACCCGGACCCCGGCCGGGCAGCCGCTGAGCACGCGCTGCTTCCGCTGCGTTCCGCCCTGCACGCCGAAGGGCTCTCGCTCGGCGTGGCACGGGCCGGCGAACCGCAGGCGTGCCCGGCGGGGCCCGGGGAGCGTGAACTCGCCGCCGCCATGCCGCCGCCGCGCCGCCGTGACTTCCTGGCCGGACGCCTCGCCGCCCGCCGGGCGCTGGCCGGGCCCGGGCATCCCGTACCGGAGATCCTCCGCGACGGCAGACGGCCCCGGTTCCCCGCCGGGCGGGTGGGTTCGATCAGCCACTCCGGCGGCCTCGCCGTCGCGCTCGCCGCCTCCCTCACCCGCTTCCACGCCGTGGGGTGCGACCTCGAACTGCGCGAACTGCCCCTGGAGAGCGCGCACATCGTGCTCGGGCCCGACGAGCGGACCTGGACGGACGGCACACCCGCCCCGACGGCGGCGCGTCGGCTCCTCGCCGCGTTCTCGGCGAAGGAGGCGGCCTTCAAGGCGTTCGCCGCCCTGCTCCCCATCGGACGGGCACCGGCCACTCTGCTCGCGATCGAGGCACGGCCGGTGCCTGGCGGCTTCCGCGCCCGGCCGAGGGCGCTGCCCGGCCACGTCCTCGACGTCCGGGTGCGCCCGGCCGGGCCGGGGGTGTTCAGCTGGGCCGCCGCCCCCGTGGTGCGGCGGCCCGACGGAACCGCTACTCCTTGGCGTTGACCAGGACCGCCATGTTCCCGGCCGGATGCTGGTTGTCGTGGATCAGCTGGTGGGCCTTGCCGATCTCCTCGAAGCCGAGGGTGAGCGACAGACACGGGTCGAGCAGCCCCTGGTCGATGAGCGTGGTGACCTCACGGGCCTCGCGCGCGTTGGAGACGTGGGAGCCCTGGAGCCGCTTCTGGCGCATCCACAGGAAGCGCAGGTCCACGTCGCCGTTGTAGCCGGTGGTGCCACCGCAGATGACGACCATGCCCGCGTTGTCGCACAGGTACATGGAGGTCGGGATCGTGTCGGCGCCCGAGTGCTCCAGGACGATCCTGGGCGCCCGGCGTTCGCCGAGCACCTCCCAGAAGCGGCGGCCGAAGGCGCGCGCGCCCTTGAGCCACCGGGCCATGGCGTCGTCGTCGGAGGTGTCGGGCAGTCGGCCCCAGTGGTCGAAGTCCCGGCGGTTGATGTAGCCCTTGGCGCCCAGCTCCACGCAGTACTCGCCGCGTTCGTCGCTGGAGACGACCGCGATGGGGATGCCGCCGCGCTGCTTGACCAACTGGATCGCCATACAGCCCAGGCCGCCCGCGCCGCCCCAGATCAGCACGACGTCGCCGGGGCGGACGGTGTGCGGCTCCCAGCCGAAGAGCTGGCGGTAGGCGGTGGCGGCGGTCGCCATGTAGCAGGCGGCCTCCGCCCAGGAGAGCCGCTTCGGCTTGGGGTGGCACTGGTACTCGTCGACGACCGCGAACTGCGCGAACGACCCGTAGTTCTCCTCGTACCCCCACACGCTCTGCGAGGCGGAGGTGCAGGGGTCGGCGCCGAGCCGGATGTCCTCGGCGCTCTCGTCCCACACACTGGCCAGCAGCACGATCTCGTCGCCGGGCTTCAGGCGTACGCCCTCGCCGACCGCCCAGACGACGCCGGACGCGTCGGAGCCGCCGATGTGGAAGTCCTCCACCGCGCCGCGCTTCTGCCGGGCGGCTATGACGTCGACCGGGTCACCGAGCGAGGCCCACACGTTGTTGTAGTTGACGCCCGCCGCCATCACCTTGATGAGCACCTGGCCGCGCCCGACCGGGGGCACGTCCACGACCTCGGTACGGAAGGCGTCGATGGGCTGCCCGTAGCGTTCGGGCCGGATGAGCGAGGCGTACATGCGCTTGGGCGCCTCGCCGAGCGGCGGCGCGTCACCGAGTTCGTACAGGTCCTGGGTCACGAGAGGGCTCCTGAGGGGGTAGCGGGGGACGGGTGGGCGTGGGCCCGCGCCAGGCGGGCGAGGCAGACGCTGTGGGCCGCGGCGGGGCCGGTGGCCTCCCAGCCGGCCGGTACGGCGGCGAACGCGGGCCACAGGGAGTGCTCTCCCGCCGCGTTGACGAGCACCAGGTGCGACGGCTCGTCGTCGCCGGGGTCGAACGGACTGGGCACGGCTGCTCCCTTCGGTGCCGCACAGCCGGGTGTGCGGCGCGGTGTGCGGGGGGTCATCCGGCGGCGGGCCGCAGGGCGGCGGCCAGGACCGCGCCGATCCGGGCCATCGGCTCCGGCTCGGTCATCTCGTAGTGGCCGCAGGGCACGGCGTGGTCGGTGAGGACGCCGCTCACGTACGGGCGCCAGCTGTCGGCCTTCCCGGCCGCCAGGGAGACGTCGGCCGGGTCGGCGGCACCGGCGCCCTCGGTGGCGCTGAAGAAGAGCACGTCGCCGCGGAACACCTCGGGGGCGAAGCCGCTCGCGACGGCGAGGTTGTTGCGCATCACCCGGGCGATGGCGAGCGCCTCCTCGCGGGTCACCGGCGAGGGGCCGCGCTCCGCGCCGTCCTCGCCGATCAGCCGGACCACCTCGTCGACGTCCGCGCCGCCCTCAGGCATCTCCACGCCCGCGACCCGGACGAGCAGGGACGCCACCTGGCGCTCGGTCGCGGCCGGATCGGCCGGCTCGTCCCCGGTCAGCGGCGCGTCCAGCATCGCCAGCAACTCGACGTCCTCGCCCTGCCGTTGCAGGGCGGTGGCCATCGCGTGGGCGACGAAGCCGCCGTAGGACCAGCCCATCAGCCGGTACGGGCCGCGCGGCTGCACCTCGCGCAGCCGGGCGAGGTAGGAGTCGACCATCTCCTTGGCGTCGGCGGCCGGCTCCAGCGTGCCGTCCAGGCCGTGCGCCTGGAGCCCGTACACCGGCTGGCGGGCGCCGAGATGGGGCAGCAGCCCGGTGTAGCGCCAGGCGATGCCCGCGCCCGGGTGCACACAGAACAGCGGGCGCTGGTCGCCGTCGGCGCGCAGCGGCAGCAGCGGCGCGAACGCGTCCCGCCCGGCGGCGCCCGCGCGCCCGGCGAGCGCCACGAGCCCGGCGATGGTGGGCGCGGACAGGAACGCGGCGGCCGGGACGTCGAGGACGCCCTCGGTACGCATCCGCCCCGCCAGCATCACGGCGCGCATCGAGTCGCCGCCCAGGTCGAAGTAGTTGTCGTGGACGCCGATGCCCTCGATGCCCAGGGCCTCCTCCCAGCACGCGGCCACGGCGCGCTCCTGGGGGGTGCGGGGCGCCGCGTACTCGGTGGTCAGATACGGCCGGGGCGCGCGGCCGGCGCCGTCCGGCCCGTCCGCTACGTCGTCCCCGACGGCGGGCGCCTTGGCGCCGGGCGCCTCGATCCAGTGGCGGCGCCGGTCGAAGGCGTACCCCGGCAGCGGCACCCGGCGCGGTTCGCGCGCCTCGCCGGGGCCGGTGATGTCGGCGGGCACGCCCGCGCTCCACAGCCGGCCCAGCGCCTCCGCGAAGACCTGTCCGTCGGGGCTCGCGGCCTTGGCGTGGCGCATGGTGGGCACCGTGGTCACGGGTGCGTCCGCGAGGCGGGCCGCGGCCAGCTTGGCGAGGCCGTCGCCGGGGCCGATCTCGACGAAGAGCGGGTTGCCGCGCTCCCACAGCGCGGCGATGCCGTCCGCGAAGCGGACCGTGCGGCGGGTGTGGTCGAGCCAGTGCCCGACACTCGTCGCCTGCTCGTCGGTGACCCAGGTCCCGGTGACGTTGGTGACGTACGGGATGGTGGGCGCCCGCAGGGCCACGGTCCGCAGGAGGTCCGCGAAGCCCGGCAGGATCGGGTCCAGGACGTGGGAGTGCGCGGCCGCCGGCATCCGCAGCCGCCGGAAGGCGACCTCGTCGGCGAGCAGCCGCGCCTCCAGGGCCGCCACCGCCTCCGCGCGCCCCGCGACCGTACAGGCGGCCGGGCCGTTGACGGCGGCCAGCGACAGATCGTCGGTGAGGTAGCCGCGCAGGGCCTCCTCACCGAGGGCGACACCGACCGTGGCGCCCCCGGCCGAGCTGATCAGCCGGATCCGCTCGGCGGCCAGCGGCAGCATCTCCTCCAGGGTCATCACCCCGGCGAGGGTGGCCGCGGTGTACTCGCCCAGCGAGTGCCCGATGAACGCGGCCGGCCGTACACCGTGCTCCATCAGCGCGGTGGCCAGGGCGTATTCGGTGACCACCAGAGCCAGGAAGGCGTCGACGCCGCCGGGTTCGGTGTGCTCGTACAGCGCGGTGCGCAGATCGCGGCCGGTCGCGGGGCGCAGGATGTCGGCGCAGTGGTCGACGGCGTCCCGGTAGACGGGGAGTTCGCGGTAGAGCCCGGCGCCCATGCCGGTGTACTGGGTGCCGCCGCCGGGCAGCAGGAAGGCCACCAGCGGCGCCTCCTGGCCGCGCACCTCGGCCGGGGCCTGGAGGGGGTGCAGCAGGATCCGCGCGGCCTCCTCGGCGCTCCGCGCGGCCACCGCGGCCCGGTGGGGCATGGCGGGGCGGTCGGTGCGCAGGGTGTGGGCGACGTCGGCGAGGTCGAGGCCGGGGTGCGCGGTGAGGTGGCGTCCGAGGTTCGCCGCCTGGCCGCGCAGGGCGCCCGGGGTGCGGGCGGAGAGCGGCAGGACGTGCCACCGCTCGCCGTCCCCCTGGCGCGGGGCCGGGGCGGGTGCGGCGGGCGGGGCCTCCTCCACGATCACATGGGCGTTGGTGCCGCCGACGCCGAAGGCGCTGACGGCGGCCCGGCGCGGCGCTGCCCCCGCGTCCCACTCCTCCAGCGCGGTCGGCACCCGGAACGGGCTCGCCGCGAAGTCGATCAGCGGGTTGGGCCGCTCGACGTGGAGGGTCGGCGGTATCTGCCCGTGCTGGAGCGCCAGCACGACCTTGATGAAGCCGGCGATCCCGGCGGCGGCGCCCAGATGCCCGATGTTGCTCTTGACCGACCCCAGGGCGCAGAACCCCTCGCGGTCGCTGCTCTCGCGGAACGCCCGGGTCAGCGCGGCCACTTCGATCGGGTCGCCGATCCTGGTGGCGGTGCCGTGGGCCTCCACGTAGCCGATCGAGTCGGCGTCGACACCCGCGGCGACCTGGGCGGCGAGGACGGCCTCCGTCTGGCCCTCGGTGCTGGGGGCGGTGAACCCGACCTTGCGGCGGCCGTCGTTGTTGATGGCCGAGCCCCGCACCACCGCCCGGATGCGGTCGCCGTCGGCGAGGGCGTCCTCCAGGCGCTTGAGGACGACCATGCCGACGCCGTCGCCCGAGGAGGTGCCCGCCGCGTCGGCGGCGAACGCCCGGCAGCGGCCGTCCGGCGAGAACGGTCCGTCGGGCACGTGCCGGTAGCCGAGCAGCGCCGACGGGTTGAGCGAGGCGGCCCCCGCGAGGGCGACGTCGCAGCGGTAGTCGATCAGGTCCTGGCAGGCGGTGTGGATCGCGACGAGGGCGGTGGAGCACGCCGTCTGGAGGGAGAGGCTGGGCCCGGTCAGCCCCAGTTCGTAGGAGATACGGGTGGCCAGGGTGCCCAGGGAGTTGCTGGTGGCCGCGTGGACCAGGGCCACCGAGGCGCTCTGCCCGGCGAAGCGCGGGTGGACGTGCCCGGGGTAGTAGCGGCTGTCGCCCGCTCCCGCGTACACCCCCACCTGGAGGTCGCCGTGCCCGCCCGCGTACCCCGCCTCCTCCAGCGCGTGGTAGGCGCACTCCAGCAGGAGGCGCTGCTGCGGGTCGACGACCTCGGCCTCGGCCGGGCTGTAGCCGAAGAAGGCGGAGTCGAAGCGGTCGATGCCCTCGACCACCGAGGCCATCCGCACCAGATCGGGGTCGGACAGGTGCGCGGGGTCGCCGCCCGCCGCGAGGAACTCCTCGTCGGTGACGGGCCGGATCGACTCCCGGCCGGCCGCCAGGTTCTCCCAGAACTCCTCGACCGTGTCGGCGCCGGGGAAGCGTGCCGCCATGGCGACGACCGCGACCGCCGTCTCGGGCCCGTACTCCGGCCGGTCTGTCTCATCCATCGTTGCGGGGTCCTTCGTGCTCGGGGTGCGGGGTGTTCGGGGCGGGACGGCGGGCGGCACGGGCGGCACGCTGGCGCTCGGCCCGCTGCCGTACGCGGTCGAGTCCGGTGGGCGGGGCGCTGTCCGCCGCCGCCGGCGCGGCCTGCGGCGCGGCGCCGCCGACGCCGACACCGAGGGCGCTGAGGTGGCGGGCCAGGGCCCGGACGCTGGGGTGACTGAACAGGTCGACCACACTCAGCTCGCAGCCCAGCTCCTCGTTGACCGCGCCCTGGGCGCGGACGAGGAGCAGGGAGTGGCCGCCGAGGTCGAAGAAGTTCTCCTCGACGCCGACCCGGTCGCGCTCCAGGACACGGCACCAGATGGCGCTCAGGACCTTCTCCAGCTTGCGCAGCCCCTCGGCCGCGCCGTCGGCGGCCCCGGGTGCCTCGGCCTGTGACGAACCGGCCGCCCGCAGCACCCAGTTGCCGCTCGCCCCGGCCGCCTCGGCGCTCTTCCCGGCCGCCGTGTACAGCGCGCCGAGGTCCGCGTCGTCCTCCAGGGCCACCCGGCCCGCGAGGCGGTGCACCGGGCGCGGTGCCGCCCGGACGTGCCCGCGCACCCAGGGCAGCGACCGGTCGGTGCCGATCAGCAGGTGCGGCTCGTCCAGGGTGCGGGCCAGGTCGAAGGAGCGCAGGGCCGCGGACGCGTCCAGGACGCGGTAACCGCGCGCCTCCGTCAGCGACTTGAGGCCGTACCCCTCGCTCATGCCGAGCTCGTCCCACATGCTCCAGGCCAGGCTCTGCGCGTCCAGGCCGGCTCCGCGCTGATGGGCGGCGAGGGCGTCGAGGAACGCGTTGGCGGCCGCGTAGGAGCTGCTCATGGAGCCGCCGAAGAAGCCGTTGACCGAGGAGAACGAGACGAAGGAGCGGACCGGGCGCTCCTGGGCGAGGCGGTGCAGCGCCCAGCCGCCGGTGACCTTCGCGGCGAGCGCCGCACGCCACTCGTCCAGGGACAGGTCGGTCACCGCCCGCTGCTCGAAGCGGCCCGCCAGGTGCACGATCTGGCCGAGCGGGACGGACCAGGCGGCTGCCGCCTCGTCGACGACGGCGCGCAGCGCGTCCGGGTCGGTGATGTCGGCGCTCGCGTACCGCACCTCGCCCAGCTCGCGCAGGCTCCGGTACGTCTGGATACGGCGGGCGAGCGGACCTCCCTCGGCGAGGTGCTTGTCCCAGGCGTCCTCGTCGGGCAGTTGGGTGCGCCCGACCAGGAGCAGCCGGGTGCCGGGGGTCTTCAGCAGATGCTCGGCGAGACGTCCGGCGACCCCGCCCAGACCGCCGCTGAGCAGGTGGAACCCTTCGATTGCGGGCGCGGCGGAGCGCGGCAGCGGGTCGGGCAGGGGCGCCAGGCGGCGGATCCAGCGCTGCCCGTCGCGGAAGGCCACCTCGGCGTCGGCCACGGGAGCGGCGGCCTCCGCCACCAGTACCCCGGCGCGCTCCCCGGGGCCGCCCCCGGGCGCCAGGTCCACCTGGACGGTGCTCAGCCAGGGCAGCTCCTCGCGCAGGCTCTTGAGGAGCCCGCCGACGGCTCCGTGGGCGTAGGAGGGGCGCTCGTGCGCACCCACCGCCTGGCAGCCGGCGCCCACGACGTACAGGGCGACCCGGTGGCCGTCCTCGTGACGGGTTGTCAGGGCCTGAGCCAGGCAGAGCAGCGCGTCGGCGCCGTCGCGCTGGGCCTCCAGCAGCTCGGCCGCGCTCTCCGGCTCGCCGCTCCCGGCGCCGAGCGCGCCCAGGTGCAGGACGGTCTCCACCGGCCGGTCGTCCGCCGCGAGAGCGTCCAGCAGGCGCCCGTAGTCCTCGGCGGCGTCCACGCGCACCCGGTAGGCGGCCGCGTCGCTCCGGGCGAAATCGGGACCGGCGGTGACCACCGTGCACCGGCCGCCGCCCTCGCGCAGCTGGTCCGCGACGGCGGCCGCCACCTCGGCGGCCGGGCCGTGCCGCCCGGCCAGCACCAGGATGTGGCCGCCCGGCGCCGCAGGGGCGTGGAGGCGCTCGGCGCGCTGCCACACCGGGCGCAGGAACCAGTCGGGCACGGTCGCGGTGCTGCCGAGCAGGATCTCCGAGGCCTGCGCGACCGGGTCGAACTCGCCCGCCTCGAACCGCTTGCGCAACTGGGTGCGCTGGATCTTGCCGATCTCCGTCTTGGGGATCACGGCCGCCTCGACCGGCATGAGATGCGCCGGACTGATGCCGATCTCGCGGGTCACCTTGCCCCGGATCGCCCGCAGCGCCCGCTCGGTGTCCGTGCCCTCCTCCAGGTGGAAGAAGAGCGCGAGCTCGTCGGTGCCCGCCGCCGGGTCGGTGCGCACCGCGCAGGCCGCGGTGAAACTCCGTACCACGAAGGGCAGTTCCTCGACGCAGGTCTCGATCTCGTGGCTGTAGTGGTTGACGCCGTTGACGATGATGACGTCCTTGGCGCGGCCGGTGATGTAGAGCTCGCCCGCCCGCAGGAAGGCCAGGTCACCGGTCTCGAACCAGCCCTCGGGGGTGAACGACTCGGCGTTCACCTTCGGGTTGTCGTGGTAGCCGGAGGTCACGGTGGTGCCGCGCACCTGGAGCCGGCCCGCGGTGCCCTCCGCGACGATACGGTCCTGGTCGTCCACGATCCGCATGGCGAAGCCCGGATAGGGCAGCCCGCAGCTGACGAACGCCTCCTCGCCGGGCAGCGGTCGCGCCGAGAGCACGGTGTCGGTGACCACCGACGACGTCTCGGACATGCCCCAGCACGGGTGCATGACGTCCTGCGGCAGCCCGAACGGCTTCATCACCTCCAGCCAGCGCCGGGCGGTGGCCGCGACGACGACCTCGCCCGCGTTCATCACCAGCCGCATCGGGGAGAGGTCCCAGGGCCGCCCGGACATCCGGTGCGCCTGCTCGCTGACCAGGCCGAACGCGAAGTTGGGCGCCCAGGTGACGGTGGCCCGGTGCCGGTGCGCCAGGTCCATCCAGCGCAGCGGGTCCTCCAGGATCCAGGAGGTCGGCGCGTGCACCTGGCGGCAGCCGAGATACACGTCGCGCAGATGGAACATGACCACACCGGTGACGTGGTCCAGCGGGATCCAGTTGACCGAGACGTCGTGCTCGGTGAGGGAGTTGAGGGTGGCGGTCGCGGCGGCCCGGGTCAGCACGTTGCGGTGGCTGAGCCGGACCGCCTTGGGCAGCCCGGTGCTCCCCGAGGTCAGCAGCATCAGCACCACGTCGTCGGGCCGCGCGGGGTGCCAGTCCCCGTCGGGCGGTCCGGCCCGCAGCGCGTCGGTCGTGGTGAGCCGCAGCCCCTGCCACTCCCGGCGCCGCGCCAGGTCGCGCAGCCCCTCCTCACCGGAGGCGGAGGTGACCACCCAGGGGCGGTGCAGCATCTCCCACACGCCCTCCAGCTTCGCCACGGGCGCGGAGGACGTCGCGTACGACACGGGGACGGTCAGCGGTACGGTCACGAACCCGCCCAGGACGCAGCCCCACAGCGTGGCGAGGAAGTCCTCGGTGTCCTCGCACTGGAGGATCACCTGGTCACCGGGGCGCAGCCCGAGTTGCCGCAGGCCGCCGAGGACGCGGGAGGCCTCCTCGATCAGCGAGGCGTAGCTCCGCCGGGTCTCGGTGCCGTCGGCCCGGACGTGGACGACCTCGGCGTGCGGGCCGCCCGCGGCCGCCCTCCGCAGCGCCTCGGCCCAGCCGCTCACCGTGGGCTCCGGCAGCTCGGGCCCTTCGCTGAGCGCGGGCACGGCGGTGGCGGCGCCGTCGCCCAGGGAGTGGGCGGGGGCGTCGGCGCGGGTACCGGAGGAGCCGATGTAGAGCCGGCCGATCGGCTCGGTGACCTCCTCCAGGGTCACGGTCGCCGCGCGCACGCCGGGCAGCGCGGTCAGGCCGCGCTCCCACTCCTCGGCGGCCTCGGTGTCGATGAAGGGCAGTTGGCCGAGGGCGTCGGTGTCCAGGGTGCCGTCGGCGTGCCTGGGCAGATCGCTGACGGCGGTGACCCTGGGCACGGTCCCGGAGTCCGCTCCGGTGCGCCGCAGGGCGCGGGCCGCCTGTTCGGCCGCGGCGGCCCGGGTGGGCACGGCGAACACGGCCGTCCGCCCGTCCGCTCCCGGCACGGCGACCGCGTCCCGCAGATCGCCCCGGGCGAGGAGGGCGCGCTCCAGCTCCGCCGTGCCGGACGCGGTGTCCGCCGCCTCCTCGGCCCGTACGACGGGCTCGGGGGCGGGCAGCGCGCCGAGGCGCACCCCGGGGTCGTCCGCCACGGCGGTCAGGAGCGCGTGCAGGGCGTGGGCGGCGCGGTCCACGGTCGCGTGGTCGAACAGGTCGGCGGCGTACTCGATGTGGCAGACGAGCCCGTCCGCGGACCCGTCCTCGGCGCGGTGCTCCACCACGTCCACGAACAGGTCGAACTTGGCGGTGCCGGTGGCGCTGGGCCGCAGCGGCGCCTCGTTGCCGCCGAGCCGCAGCACGGCCTCGGTGTTGTTCTGGAGGGCCAGCATGACCTGGAAGAGCGGGTGACGGGCGGGAGTGCGGGGCGGGTTGAGCTCCTCCACGAGCCGGTCGAAGGGCAGGTCCTGGTGGTCGTAGGCGGCGAGGTCGACGTCCCGTACCCGGGCGATCAGGTCGCGGAACTCCGGGTCGCCGGAGGTGTCGGTACGCAGCACCAGCGAGGTGGCCATCAGGCCGATGAGGTCGTCGAGTGCCTCGTCGGCGCGTCCCGCGACGGGTGTGCCGATGGGGATGTCCGTGCCCGCGCCCCAGCGGGTGAGCAGGGCGGCGAGGGCGCTCTGCAGCACCATGAACAGGCTCGCGCCGCTCTCGTCGGCGAGCCGCAGCAGGGCGCGGTGCAGACCGGGGGAGACGTCGAGGGTGAGATGGGCGCCCCGGCGGGCCGGCGCCTGGGGGCGGGGCCGGTCGGTGGGCAGCGGCATCTCCACCGGCAGACCGTCGAGCGCCTCCGTCCAGAAGGCGAGCTGACGCTCGCTCAACCCGCCCTCAGCATCCGTGCCTTCGAGCAGCGCGCGTTGCCAGAGGGTGTAGTCGGCGTACTGGACGGGAAGTTCGTCCCAGCCCGGGTCGCGGCCCTCGGCGCGGGCGGCGTACGCGGTGGACAGGTCCTCGGCCAGCGGGCGCAGCGACCAGCCGTCGGCCGCGCTGTGGTGCAGGACGACCACCAGTGTCCGGGCCGCCCCCGTCCCGTAGAGACCGGCCCACAGCGGCTGGTCCCGGGTCAGGTCGAAGCGGTGTCCGCGTGCCAGGGCGACATACGCCTCCACCTCCTGCGGGGGACAGTCCACCACGTGCAGCACGGGACGCAGGGAGCCCGGCGGACGTATCTCCTGGCGCGGGGTGCCGCCGGTCTCCGGCAGCAGGGTGCGCAGGCTCTCGTGCCGGTCGGCGACATCGGCCAGCGCCGCGCGCAGCGCGTCCACGTCGACCTCCCGCTCCAGCGGGACCACCAGCGGAATGTTGTACGTGGCGGCGGCCCCGTCCAGCTGGTTGAGGAACCACATGCTCTGCTGGGTCGCGGAGAGCGGCAGCGGGTCCGGCCGCTCGGCGCGCACCAGCGGCGGCCTGGCGGCCGGGCCGCCCTCGGCGGGGACCCGGCCGGCGAGCGCCGCCGGGGTGGGCCGGGCGAAGAAGTCGGCCATGGAGACCTCGGCGCCGGTGGCCGCGCGCAGCCGGGTCATCAGCCGGGTGGCGAGCAGCGAGTGCCCGCCGAGGTCGAAGAAGTTGTCCTCGGCGCCGACCGTCCCCTCCGGCAGCCCAAGAAGCTCCTCGTACAGCCGGCACACCAGCGCCTGGGGCCCGGAGGCCGGGGCGCGGCCGGTCGCCGCGGCCGCGAAGTCGGGGGCGGGCAGCGCCTTGGTGTCCAGCTTGCCGTTGGCGGTCAGCGGCAGCGCGTCCAGGACGACGCACGCGCCGGGAACCATGTGCTCGGGCAGCGACTCGGCCAGATGGGCCCGCAGCGCCGCCGGTTCGGGACGCGAGCCCGGGGCGGGCACGGCGTACGCCACCAGGATCCGGTCGGCGGCTCCCTGCGACTCCCGGGCCACCACGGCGGCGCGGGCCACGTCCGGGTGGCCGACGAGCACGGCCTCGATCTCGCCGGGTTCGATGCGGAACCCGCGGATCTTCACCTGCTGGTCCGAGCGGCCCGCGTACTCCAGGGTGCCGTCGGGCGCGCGCCGGGCCAGGTCACCGGTGCGGTACATGCGCTCGCCCGGAGCCCCGAACGGGTCGGCGACGAACCGCTCGGCGGTGAGTCCGGGGCGGCCCAGGTAGCCGAGGGCGAGTCCGGGGCCCGCCACGTACATCTCGCCGACCCGGCCCGGCACGACCGGCTGGAGGCAGTGGTCGAGGACGTATACGCGCAGGTCAGGGAGCGGGGTGCCGATGACACTGCGCCCGGGCGGACCCTCGATCAGCTCGCGGGTGACGCGGTGGTGGGTGACGTGCACGGTGGTCTCGGTGATCCCGTACATGTTGACCAGGACGGGCGAGGCGTCGCCGTGCCGCTCCAGCCAGGGGCGCAGGTGCGCGGGCTCCAGGGCCTCGCCGCCGAACACCACGTAGCGCAGGGCGAGCGGGCCGTCCTCGTCGCCGGCCTCCCGGTCGGCCTCGATAAGCTGCTGGAAGGCGGAGGGCGTCTGGTTGAGGACGGTGACGCCCTCGTCGCGCAGCAGCCGCAGGAAGTCGCGCGGGGAGCGGCTGGTGGCGTACGGGACGACGACGAGCCGGCCGCCGTGCAGCAGCGGCCCCCAGATCTCCCAGACGGAGAAGTCGAAGGCGTACGAGTGGAAGAGGGTCCACACGTCGTCCGGGCAGAAGGCGAAGTGGGCGGCGGAGGTCTCGAAGAGCCGCACGACGTTGGAGTGCGGGATCACCACGCCCTTGGGGCGGCCGGTGGAGCCGGAGGTGTGGATGATGTACGCCGGGGCGCCGGGCGTGAGCGGGGCGGTGCGTTCGGCGTCGGTGAGGTCGGTGTCCGGCCGCTCGGCCAGATCGCCTTCGAGAGCCGGTTCGCCGAGGACCAGGACGTCGGCGCCGGTCCCGGGAAGCGTCGGCGCGGTGGCCGCGTCGGTGACGAGCAGCGCGGGCGCGGCGTCGCGGGCCACCGCGCGGATGCGCTCGGCCGGGTAGCCGGGGTCCAGCGGCAGATACGCGGCGCCGGACTTGACCACCGCCAGCAGGGCGGTGACGAGCTCCAGGGAGCGGGGCAGCGCCAGGGCCACCACCTCGCCGGGACCCGCGCCGCGCTCGACGAGGAGGCGGGCGAGCCGGTTGGCACGGGCGTTGAGCCCGGCGTACGTGAGCGAGGCGCCCTCGCAGGTGACGGCCACGGCGTGCGGGGTGCGCGCCGCCCGGGCCTCGAAGCGGGTGGCCAGGTCGGTGTCGGGCGCGGTGCGTGCGGGCTCGGCGGGGGCGTCGGCCCGGCTCTCACCGGGGAGCAGCAGGCTCGTGCGCGCGAGGGCCAGGGTGGCGTCGGCCTCGGCGAGCTGGTCGAGCAGGTGCAGCAACCGCCGCTGGTGGTCGTTGAGTTCGGCCTCGGTGTAGAGGGCGGGGTTGGCGTCGAAGGCAATCCACAGCCCTTCGCCGCCCGCGCCGGGCCGGACGTTGATCTGGAGGTCCTCGACGGCGCCGCCGGACAGGTGGTGCGAGGTGGTGCGGTGGCCGCCGAAGGGCGGTTCCTCGTCGAACGGGACGAGGTTGACGACCGGCCCGTACAACCGCCGTGCCCCGCCGACGAGTCTGAGGTCGCGGCGCAGGTCCTCGGCGCGGTACTGCTGGTGCCTGCGGACGTCGCGCAACCCGGCGGCGACCGCCTTGACGAGGTCCCCGGCCGTGGTGGCGGGGGTGACGGCCAGGCGCAGCGGCAGGATGTTGGACGCCGTGCCGGGTGTGCGCAGCGCCGTGGAGCCGAGCCGGCTCATGGTGGGCAGGCCCAGCACGATGTCCCGCTGTGCGGTGACCCGGTGCAGATAGGCGGCGACGGCCGCGACCACGAGGTCGTTGCGCGCCCCGCCCAGACGGGCCGCGGCGGCGGCCAGGCGCTCGGTGTCGGCGGCGGAGAGCAGGGCGGTACGGCGCAGGAAGGAGGCGGCGGGCGGTGCGGTGCCCTCGGTGAGCCCGGTGGCTCCCGGCGCGTCCGCGAACCGGCCGGTCCAGTGGGCACGGTCGCGTACGAACCGGTCGGAGGCGCGGTAGGCCGCCTCCTCGTCGAGCAGCCGGCTCACCGGGGCGAACGGACTCCGGGGCACCTCCCTGCCGTCCGCGAGCGCCGTGTAGACCTCGGAAAGACGGCGGGCGACGAGCTTGTAGCTGTAGCCGTCGAGGAGGATGTGGTGGGCCCGCAGGAACCAGAAGAAGCGGTCGGGGGCCACCCTGAAGAGGGCGTGGGTGAACAGCGGGCCCTCGCCGAGGTCGGCCGCCGTCGCCATGTCGGCGCGTATCCAGGCCTCGGCCGCCGCGCGCGGGTCGGCCTCACCGCTGACGTCCGCCAGGTGCAGCGGCCAGTCGTCGTCCGTGGCCGGCGCGGAGCGGGGCCCGTCGGCGGTGTCGGTGAACCGCAGGGCGAAGGTGTCCGCCTCACCGACCGTGCGGCGCAGCGCGGTCTCGAAGAGCGCGGTGTCCACGGGCCCGTGGATCTCCACGTACTCGGCGGTGTTGTAGGCGGCGTTCGCGGGGTCGAGCCGCTGGGCGAACCAGAGTCCCTGCTGGGCCCCGGTCAGCGGGCTACTGGTGTCCTCCTGGACAGACATGGCACCAACCCTTGTTAGGCGTCTTTGGCATTCTCGGCACGCGGAAGGAGCCGACGGGCCCTTACCGGGAAGCCGCTGGGCAGGCGTGGACGATCCGCCCGCCGGAAGAGCGGAAATGGGCATGGGAACGAAAGGGGGAATGCGTCGCCGGAATACCGCTGCGGGTGCGGAACTCCGGTGAGAGCGGGCCGTGCCGTGACGGGGCGCGGCCTTCCTCGGAACAGCAACCCTGCATGAGGGGAAGTCGGCGGGTCAAGGGGATGATCTGGCCGGGCGTGTCTTCCGACAGGTCGTCAAAACCCAGCCGGTTGACCGGTTTCGCTCGTCCTATGTCATGGGCACGGCCGTACGATTCGAGCCAGCTTGGGGAATTTACTTTGTGTCAATAAACCGGCCATGTGGGGAGGTGAGACCGTGCTGTTGGCATGTGCCCCTTGAGGGAAACGCGGTATACGAGCGCTCGGCAGGACTCGTCAAACGCCGAAGTTGAGCCATATCGCGTGGCGTCACGGAGGTGCGGGGTCCGGCCGGGTTAGCGCTCGGGACGCGGTGGGTATTCCCCCGACTGCGGAAGCGGGCCGGGTTCGCGGCGGTTGAGGGATACGTCACTTCGCGGGCTCTTCCAAAACCCTTGCGGGGGAATGGAATTGCCGCTTCACTGAAGCGCGATTCGGGATCCGCGCACCGGCCAATACGGTCGGCGCGCAAGGGGGAAAGGGTTCCGTCTCCGTATACGTGTTTCGTATGCGTGCTTCGTATGCGTGCGCCCCGCTCCCGCCGATCCGTGCAAGTGGCCCTTTGCGGGCGGTCGGGGCGCGGCCGGGCCCGGTATACCGCCGGGAAAGGAAAGTCGAAAGGTCATGGGGATGCAGCGCAGGTTATGCCCGGTCGAAACCCTCTACGTGGCGCAGCGGAGCCGTGCCGTGCTCTCCTGCACCGTCCGCGGCGACCTCGACGAGGAGCTGCTCGCCGCCGCGTTCGCCGCCAAGGTCGCCGAGCACCCCTCGCTGCGCTGCCGGATCGCCGTCGAGGACGGGGTGCCGGTGCTTCAGCCGCTGGCGGAGCACGAGGTGCCGCGGTTGCTGGTGCGCGAGGGCGGACGTGACTCCTTCACCGAGGAGTTCAACACCCCGCTGCCCGTCGGCGGCCCCCTGGCCCGAGCCGTCCTGCTGCGCGGCGGCGACGAGCACACCGTGATCCTCAGCGTCGACCACACCATCACCGACGGCCACAGCGCCATCGCCCTCCAGAACGCGCTCTGGGACACCTACACCCGGCTGGCCGGTGACGTACCGGGCGTGGCGGCCCAGGACAACGAGGAGTGGCCCGCCCCGGTCTCCGAACTGCTGCCCGCCGTCTCCGCGACGGAGGCCGAGGAGTATCTCGCGGGCCGCGTCGAGCGCACCCGGCAGCGGCCCGTCGTCTGCCTGCCCTACGAGGCCGTGGGTGCCGAACGCCCGCCCGGCGAGCCCGAACTCGGCGTCCGGCGCCTGCTGTTGGAGACCGAGGACACCGAGCGGCTGCGACGCTTCGCGAAGGCCGAGGGTGTCTCGGTCCACGGACTGATCGCCGCCGCCGCCCTGACCGCCGTACGCCGCCGCCTCGGCGGCGAGCCCGGGACGCGCACCCTCGGCTGCATGTCCCCCGTCGACCTGCGCGCCCGGCTCGACCCGCCGCTGGCCCGCGAAGTGATGGTGCCCGCGGTCACCTCCTGCCTGGACGTGCTCGACGTGGCACACGACGCCGACCCGCTGGCACTGGCCCGCCGGGTCACGGAGAACCTGCACACCGCCATCACCCGCGGCGACCACCTCCAGGAACTCCACCTCCTGCCCCAGGTCCCGCGGCACCCCGCCCTCCTCGCCACCAGCGTCATCGTGACCAACATGGGCCGCGTCCCCGGCCCGGTGACCCCGGACGGCCTCCAGGTCACCGACGTACGCCTCGCCCCCGCCCGCGAGCACTACTTCCCCGAGGCAGGACGCGGCCCGGTGATGGTGTGCGTGGTCTCCTTCGAGGGCCGGCTCGGCATCGAACTCCCCTACAGCGCGGGTTGCTTCACCCACGAGCAGATGGAGGACCTGCGCTCCGCCCTGCACACCTCCCTGCTCGCCTTCGCCGCGCATCGCGACGACGCCGGGGGCGCGGTGGCGGTGCCCGCGTGAGCGACGCGCGGCCGGCGCCCGGCCCGCACCCGCCCCGCACTCGTACGAGCAGACCGAGCCCAGGAGTACTCCCGCGGTGACCACGATGAACGACACGCAGGCCCCCGTCACCACGGCCCTGCTGCCGCGCGCCCAGGCCGGGGACGACCGGGCCATGAACGACATCCTCCTGCACATCGCCCCCTTCGTCGGCCGGCTCTGCCTGCCGATCGCCCAGGGCCACAGCTCCGACGCCGCCCAGGAGGCCATGCTCGCCATATTCCGCGGCATCCGCGGGCTGCGCGAACCCGAGGCCTTCTACGGCTGGGTCCGCGCCGTCACCGTACGGGAGGCGGTCCGCACCTCGAAGCGGCTCAGCCAGGGCCCCACCGACGACCTGACCGACCGCGCCCTGGACGGCAACCCCCTGGACACCGTCCACATCTCCGACGCCATGGACCGGTTGCCCGACCACCACCGGCAGGTCCTCGTGCTGCGCGCCGTCTACGGCATGAACGAGGAGGAGATGGCCCGGACCCTCGCCCTCCCCGTCGGCACCGTCCGCTCGCGGCTGCACCGCGCCCGCCGCAACTTCCAGGACGCCTGGCACCAGCAGTCGGCGTGAGAGGGCGGCCCGCCCCGCCGCCGCTCACCCCTGGGCGGACCAGGCCGCCAAAGCGACGGCCGTGAGCAGGAGCAGCGCCGGGGCCAGCGCCGCGGGCGTGCCGTGCCGCGTCTGCAGCAGCCCGCCCGCCAGCGCCCCGCCGAACATCGCCGCCACCGAGAGCACCCGGCGAACGGTGGCCGGCCCCGGCCGGTCGGCGGCCAGGCCGGTGAGGGTGAGCGTGAGGACGGTGGTGGTGAGATCCGGCACCGCGATCGTGCGGACCACCGCGTTCTGCGCCCCCATGCCGAACGCGAGCAGCACGATCAGTACGTACGCCGTGTGGTCCGCCAAACCCGTCACCAGCGCCGCCGCCACCAGTACGGCGTGCACCGCCACCAGCAGGGCGAACAGCCGCACCGGCCGGGCGATCAGCGGCGCGATCCGGCCGCCGGCCGTCGCGCCCGCCAGGAACGACACGCCCGCCACGGTGGAGGCGACGGCGGACAGCCCCGTCCCGCCCGCCAGCGCGAATCCGAGGAAGACCACGTTGCCGGTCATGTTCGCGACGAAGACATGGTGCAGACCCAGATAGCTCACGGCGTCCACCAGACCGGTGACGAAGGTGAGCACGACGAGCAGCGGCGGCAGCACGCCGTGGTGCTCCGGGGCGCCGGGGAACATCCGCGCGCCCCAGCGGCGCAGCACGGCGACGACGTGCGGACGAAGGGCCCTCACACGCCTCCCTCATCCGCCAGCGGGTTCTCCGGCACGATACCCGGGCCGGGGAAGTCGGGGTCGTCCTCGGCGCGCGGCAACGGCCGGTGCCCCTCGGACCAGTCGTTGGTCCACCCGCACACGCCACAGGCATACCGCCCGTCCAGCCCGGCCACACGCGTCCCGCACTTGCGGCACTCGGCGTGGGTGATCTCCGGTGTCACCACCGTGGAGGGCGCCGGGGGCGTGGTGCCATGAACTTCACCCGGGGTGGAGCCGGTCGGTGAAGTGCTCATGTGCTTCTCCAGGTCTGCTGGTTTTCCGCTTCGCCGCCCTGTGGGACGCGGCCCGGTTCAGCACCGTTCCCGGGGGAGCGGGACGCCTCTGAGCGTACTGCGGCATGCCGCTCGATCCGAAGCCGCCGCCGGAGCCACCGCACCGGCTTCCGGGGGCCGTTCCCGGCCATCGTGTCGAGCCTGCCCGTGGGCCGCCGCGCCCCTCGCTAGGCTGCGGCTGCCGGTGCTGAGTGGGTCTCAGGAGAAGAGGCGCGATGGGGTGGTCCTGGGGCTGGACACGCGTGGCGGTGACCGGGATCGCGGCGGTGGGCATGGTCGTGGGCCAGGGCGCGCTCGCCCCGGGCGCCGCCCGGGGCGCACCGGCCGTCGGATACGGGCGCTCGGTGGCCGTCGCCCCCGGCGTCTCCTACCGGAGCTTCACCGTCACCGCCTCCCACGGCCTGACGCGCGGTCACCTCGTGGTGGCGGAGCTGGACAACCCCCGCGTCAAGGTCGACCTCCTCACCCCGGGCGCGGTGGCCGCCCGGGCGAAGGTGACCGCGATGGCCGACGCCCAGGGCGCGGTCGCGGCCGTCAACGGCGACTTCTTCAACATCAGCGAGACCCAGCACCCCGGTGTGGAGGCCACCGGCGCCTCCTCCGGCCCGGCCATCGCCTCCGGCCGCCCGCTGAAGGCCGCCGTCCCCGACGGCCAGCGGTTCGGCCCCGCCCTGCCGCCCGGCACCAGCGCCCGGGACGTCATCGGCGTCGGCCCGGCCCGCACCGGACGCCTCGACCGCCTCACCCTGGAGGGCGCGGTCGACACCCGCCGGGGACGGCTGCGCCTGGACGGCCTCAACCAGTACGCCGTGCCGGTGGACGGGGTGGGCGCCTTCACCACCAAGTGGGGCTCCGCCTCCCGGGCGCGGGCCGCGTGCGGAACCGACGTGGTGCGCGGCGCTCCCTGCACCACGGACACCTACGAGGTGACGGTACGGCGCGGCCGCGTCGTCAGCACCTCGGACGTCCTGGGCGCGGGACCGATCCCGGCCGGTACGACCGTCCTGGTGGGGCGTGAGAAGGGGGCGTCCGCCCTGCGCGCGCTCGAACCCGGCGACCGGGCGACGCTCGGCCACCGGCTGCAGAGCACCCGGGGCCCGCTGACCTTCGCGGTGGGAGGTATGCCCGTGCTGCGCGACGGCACCCCGCTGACCGGGCTCGACGACCGTACGGCCGCCACCCGTACCGGCGCCGGAATCGGCGGCCACGGACACCGCCTCTACCTCGTCACCCTGAACGGCGCGGCCGAGAGCGACGCGGGCCTCACCCTGGCCGAACTCGCCCGCCTGCTCGCGGACATGGGCGCCGACGACGCGGTCAACCTCGACGGCGGCGGCTCCTCCACCCTCGCCACCCGGGGCCCCGGCGACCCGGGCGTCGTCGTACGCAACCGGCCCCCCGGCAGCTTCGAACGCGCCGTCGCCAACGGCATCGGGGTCTTCGCCCGGCGGTGAGCCGGCCTCCTCGGACGCGGTCCGCTTTGAACGGACCGTCAGCGGCCGACGTAACAACGCGCAAGACCCCTACGGGAGTCGATCGCGTCACTCGTTGCCGAGGAGGGAGCCTTCTTGTGAACTGGCGAAAGCGTGCGGCGTGCCGTACCGAGGACCCGGAGCTGTTCTTCCCGACGTACAGCAGGCGTTGCGCGGACCAGCAGCTGGCCGAGGCCAAGGCGATCTGCCGCAGATGCCCGGTGACCACCGCCTGCCTGGAGTGGGCGCTGTCGAACAACGAGAAGCGCGGGGTGTGGGGCGGCCTCAGCGAAAGCGAACTGCGGAGGCTGAAGCGGATCTCGGTGCGGCTGGACATCGTCTGATCCGGCGTGCGGGGGTGGGCCCGAACTGCGGTCCACAGGGTCGTGGTGGCGGCCCGGTGCCGAGCCGCAGCGACCGAACGCCTGCGGCGCCACAACAGCCGCTTCGGCAGAGCCGGTTGGCCGAACGGCAAGGGGTGGTTGAACGCCCGGGGGCGCGGTGCCGTATCAACCGGGCAGTAGCGTGTCGCGCCCGAGGAGGAGCCCGTGCCTTTTCGCCGTCTTCGCATGGTCGGCCGTCTTCGCCGTCGCCTTCGGGGGCCGGTCGTCTGGTTGCTCGTCGCCGTGGTGGCCGGTGGACTCGCGTACACCGTCACCAAGAGCTCCACAGGACCACAGGGCGGTTCCGGCCCGATCGGCTCCGCCGGTCCGGCCGGGGCCGCGCGGCAGGCCGACCCGGGCCGGACACCGGGGGGCTGGCAGGACTGGAGTGTGGGGCGGTGGCTGCGGGGCGCCGCGGACTTCGTCAACCCCGTGGTGGACGGGTTGTGGGGGCCGGAGCGGATGGCCGGCGCCACCGAGGGCGAGCGCGCCTTCGACGGCCGGCACATGCCCCGCGGTGTCTCCGACCCCGAGCCGGACGCCGTGCCCGCCCGCCCCGTCGCCCGACCTTACGGCGACCACGAGCCCACCGCGGGCCGGCTCTTCTTCGACACCCCCAAGGGACCCGCGGCCTGCTCGGGCACCGTGGTGCGCGACCCCGCCCACCCGGGCCGGTCCAACCTGGTGTGGACCGCCGGACACTGCGTCCACTCCGGCAAGGACGGCGGATGGCTGCGGAACATCGTCTTCGTCCCCGGCTTCGACAAACGGGGGCCGACGGCGGCCGGGGCCTCCAACAGCGCCGCCCCGCTGGGCATCTGGTGGGCGGACTGGGCGCAGACGTCCCAGCAGTGGATCGACCGCGGTACGGCAGGCGCCGGAGCGGGAGCGGCCTTCGACTTCGCCGTACTGCACGTACGCCCGGCGGCGGGGGCGGTGAAGTCGCTGGAGGAGACGGCCGGGGCGGCGGCGGACGTCGGTTTCGACGCCGAGCTGTCCGGGTCCCGCGGCCCGGTCGACATCGTGGGGTACCCGGCGGGCCGCCCCTTCGACGGCTCGTCCCTCTTCCACTGCGCCGACCGGCCGGGGTCGTTCTCGGTCGCGGCCGAGCAACCGGACATGTACCGCATGGGCTGCACCATGACCGAGGGCTCCTCCGGCGGGGGCTGGCTGGTGCGCCGGGGTGACGGGGGGCTGGTCCTCGTCTCCAACACCTCGCTCGGCTCCCGTCCGGCCGCATGGCTCGCGGGACCCCATCTCGGTGCGGACGCACGCCGGCTCCTCACGGAGGTGAGCGGCAGGTTCGCGGGCCGGTGACGAGGCGGGGCGGAGTGCCGGTTCGTGTGCAGCGGTCGGGCCCAGTTGGACGGCTGTGCGACTTTGCTGACTGATCGTCAATAGTGTTCTTCCGCAACGAAGGTGAACACCACACGCGTCCCGTCCGTACCTAGGAGCGCACACCTTCCACCCCATTCCGATCGGTTACGGAACAGATACCAGGAGGCGGCGAGTTGACTCACAGGCGCATACCCAAGCGGCGGGCCGTGATGGCGGGAGCGGGGGCCGCGGGCCTCATCGCAGCGGCCGTACTGCTCCCACGTGCGAACGCGTCACAGCCACAGTCCGCATCCCCGCCCGGAGCCGCGAACGGAAGGATGAACACCGCGGCGGCGGCGCTCGCGGTGCGCGGGCTGGCCCAACAGCTCGGTGACACGTTCGCGGGTTCGTACTACGACGCCGCCAAGCAGCAGGTCATCGTGAACGTCGCCGGTAACGACCGCAACGCCGACGCCCAGGTGAAGAAGGCCGGGGCGGTACCGCGCGCGGTGCGCAACAGCGCGGCCGAACTGCGCTCGGCGGCGCACACCCTCGCCCGTACGGCGACCATCCCGGGGACCGCCTGGGCCGTCGACCCCCGGACCAACCGCATCGTGGTCTCGGCGGACCGGACGGTGAAGGGCGCGCAGTGGGCCAGACTGGAGAAGGCCGTACGCGCCCTCGGTGCCGACACGGCCCGGATCCAGAAGTCCGCCGGGCAGTTCAAGGCGTTCAGCGAGGGCGGTGACGCCATCTTCGGCGGCGGCGCGCGCTGCTCGCTGGGCTTCAACGTCACGACCCAGGACGGCAAGCCGGGGTTTCTCACGGCGGGCCACTGCGGTGTCGCGGCCAAGAAGTGGTCCCTGAACGCGGGTGGTGCCCCCGCCGCGACCGTCCAGAAGGCGACCTTCCCCGGCAACGGCGACTTCTCCCTGCTCACCTACGACGACGCCGCAACGCAGGCTCCCAGCGCAGTGGACACGGGGGCGGGGAAACTGGTCGAGATCACCGGCGCGGCCGACGCGACCGTGGGGCAGCGCGTCCTGCGTATGGGCAGCACGACCGGTCTGCACGACGGTACGGTCACCGGTCTCGACGCCACGGTGAACTACCCCGAGGGCACGGTCAGCGGGTTGATCCAGACCGATGTCTGCGCCGAGCCGGGCGACAGCGGCGGGTCCCTGTTCACCGCGGACGGCAGCGCC
This sequence comes from Streptomyces sp. NPDC043908, assembly GCF_056435525.1. Classification (NCBI taxonomy): domain Bacteria; kingdom Bacillati; phylum Actinomycetota; class Actinomycetes; order Kitasatosporales; family Streptomycetaceae; genus Streptomyces; species Streptomyces sp. NPDC043908. The sequence goes on from NZ_JBWKEI010000001.1 coordinate 169,647, forward strand.
ATCGGACTCACCTCGGGCGGCAGCGGGAACTGCACCGCCGGCGGCGAGACGTTCTTCCAACCGGTCACCACCGCGCTGACGGCCACGGGGGCGACGATCGGGGACGGAGGCCAGGGCCAGGGCCAGGGCCAGGGCGACGGGCAGGACCAGGGCCAGGGCCAGGGTCAGGACCAAGGCCAAGGTCAGGAATCCGGTGGGTCAGGTGCCTCGGGTCGTTCGGGTGGTTCGGATGCCTCTGGCGGCTCCGATGCCACCGGCGGCTCGGGCGGCTGGGGTGGCTCGGATGACTCGGCCGGCTCCGGTGCGGGGGCCGGGATGATCACCATGAACCCCGTCCCGGATGGCGACCGGCGATGAGCGAGGCCGGCTGAGAGGGACGTGGCCACCCCGTTGCGGATGTCTGGGCACCGGGGTGGCTACGACGTGAGGGCCGCCCGCCTCCGTCAGGCGGTCGCGGCCGCGGGCGCCGAGGCGGAAGCCGTGGCGGGGGCATCCACGGCTTCCGGCGCGGCGGTGGGTGCCTCGGCCTTCTCCTCCGACTTCTCGGCGGGCGCCGACGTGCGGCCGGCCGTGTAGAAGACGGAGCCCTGCTTGCGCTCGCGCTCCAACTCGCCCTTGGCGACGAGTGCTTCGAGGGTGTTGCGGACCACCTGGGGGCTGGTCTTGCGGTCCGGGTGGGCGGTGGTCAGCTCGGTGAGGATGTCGGCGACCGTACGCGGCTCCTGGTGGCCCGCGAAGAGACCGAGCACCACCTCGCGCAGGGTGGGCCCACTGCTTTCCGCGCCCTTGGAGGCCGACTTCCTGGGCCGGGCGGCGGCCTTCTTGGGGCTCGGAGCCGTCTTGGCGCCCTTGGCCGCCTTGGCCGTCTTGGTCTTCGTCGCCTCCTCCACCTCCTTCGCCTCCGGCTTCTGGGCCCGGGCCTTGCGCGGCTTGGGCACCGCCGCGGCGGTGGGTGTGGCCGCGGAGGAGGAGGCGGAGGCCGCGGCGGGAGCCGGTGCCTTGGCGGTGGACTGTGCCTTGGTGGTGGGCTGCGCCTTGGTGGTGCGCTTGCGCGTCCCCTTCGCCGTTTCGGCCGCCGCCGACGCCTGCGCCGCCGCGCCGGCCGTGCTGACGAGGGTGTGCTGCATGGTTTGCAGCAGACCGTGGTCCCGCTCCAGGGCTTCGAGTTGCCCCTTCAGTGTGTCGAGTTCCGCGCGGATGCGTGCCTGGTCCTGCTGGTTGGCTTCCAGGTCGGCGGTGACGCGCGCCGCGTACTGGTCCTTGAGTGTGGTGAAGTCCGGCTCGTCCGCCATGAGAATTCGCTTTCCTCGTGCTGGATGTTGCCGCCGGATGCTACCCATCTCTGCGGCAACAGCACAGGTGAGTGCGCACAAGATTCACACGTTGGAGACACCGCGGGCCGTACACCGCCGTCGCCGAGGTGGGGGGTTGGAGACGGTTGCCGGCCCTGGGGGCGTGCGGAGCGTGCCTCTTTCCGCCCTGCACTCCCGTGCGCCGTACCCGCGAGGGAAACGAAGAGGTGGCGCCGGAGCGTCAAACAAGTGCACCCGAACGGGGACGGCTGGGGAGGCCGTGCGGTTACGAGGGGGACACTGTGGGACGCAGGCGGAAGACGTGCGGATTACCGGTGGCGGTGCTGACGGTGCTGCTCACAGGGGTGTCGCTCCTGGGTATGGCGGGGCCGAGCACCGCCAGTGGTGTGCGGGGGGTGGCGGGGGTGACGACCGTAGCGGCCGGACGGACACCATTGCTGTCGGACCACGCACTGTCGTCTCCTGTGGCGGGTCCCGCTCCCGCCAAGTCCCAGGCTGAGCAGGAACCTTCGGGGTCCACGTCTCCGGCGGAGCGGACATCACCGGCGGCGGAGCCGGATCCGGTCACGCCGAAGCCAAGCCCGTCCAAGGCCACCCCGTCCAAACCGACTCCGTCCCAACCCGCCCCGTCCAAGTCCACGACACCACCCGTCAAGCCCACGCCGACGGTGACGGTGACCGACCCTCCCCTGTCTCCGCTGCTCTCGGCGCAGCCGAGGACGGTGAAACAGGGCGGGACCGTGGTCGTGTCCGGCAGCCGCTTCGACTGCGGGGCGGACGCCGGGACACCGGCGGGCCCGCTCACCCTGACCGGCGACCTACCGGCTCCGATCGCCCTCCGCACCGACGCGTCCGGTGGGTTCTCGCAACCGGTCAAGGTGCCCGCGAAGGCACCGCCCGGACGGTACCGCGTGGTCGCGACCTGTGACGCGCGCCCCGCCATGACGCAGAAGGTCACCTATGAAGTGGCGGCGGCGGATCCGGTGGTCCGACCTCCGCGCCCCACCCCGTCCCTCACGCTCTCGCCCGGCACCGGGGCTCCCGGGACGAAGGTGGAAGTGTCCGGGAAGGGGTTCCTGTGCGGGAGCCCCGCCCGTCTCCTGTGGGACACGGCGGACCTGCCGGGCTCCAGCGCGACCGCCGGGACGGATGGCGGACTCTCCGGCTCCTTCGTCGTCCCGCCGGGCGCCGGCGCGGGTACGTACCGGGTGACGGCGACTTGCGAAGCCGCGCCCGCCGGTGGCGGAAGCACCACCGGTGCTCGGCCGGGGGAGGCACAGGTGGGGGCCGCCGAAGCGCTCTCCGCCTCGCGGACCTTCACGGTGACCCCACCCCCCGTCACCCCGCCGCCCACGGGGAAGTACGAGATCACCATCCATATGACGGACTACCCCGCCGCCTGCACCTGGGGGAGGATCCTGATCGGCGGAAAGGGGCTGCTCGACCCCTGGCTGGACGCGGACTCGTACAAGGGCGACGCCGCGCCCGGCCACTGGAGGTTCATCGACCTCCATGCCTACATTCCCCCGGACATGAGGGGCCACCAGCCGGTGGACCTCGACTGTCCGGAACGCGCGGTGGAGCGGGCGGGGACCATCGACCTGCCGCCCGAACCCTTCACGGCGTACTTCCTGCCCCAGGGCTCTCCGGTCGAACACCACAAGGAGTCCAGGTCCGGCGTCCTGCCCAAACCCGACCTGCCCGGGATCACACCTCTGTCTCCCACCCCAACCCCCACCGCCACGTCCGCCTCGAACACCCCCGACTCCGGCCGCACCGACTCGCACAACGGTGTGGCCGGGCCCGAGGCGTCCCCGGGGCCCAGTGGATCCGCCGAACCACCGGACAGGGGCGAGCAGGACGGACACCACGGTCGCCCGGCCGGGCTGGTGGGCAGTATGCGCACCCCGGCGGACGTGTCCTGGGCGCTCAAGGACATCGCGGGGTCGGTGGGTATGGCCGCGTGGTTCCTGCTGCTCGTGCTGCTGCTGGAGAAGGCCTTCCCCTCGCAGCTGGCGGACAACGCGCTCAGCCGCTGGTGGCGCCAACGCCGGGCGGAGCGGTCGGTGTCGACGGGCGCGGCCCGGTTGCCGGGCTGGCTGCGGATGGGCTGCTTCGCCCTGCTCGGCGGGGCGCTCATCGTCTGGGCCGACGCCACGGCCCACTGGAACGGGTCCACGGTGGGCAAGGTACTGGGAGCGGCGGTGGGCACCCTGCTGGTCCTGGTGACGTACGAGAAGACGAAGGACTCCCTGCTGCGTCCCGGGCGGGGCGGTATACGAGCCGAGTTGAGGGTGGTTCCGGCGGGCCTTGTCCTGGCGGTGCTGATGGCGACCCTCTCGCGCGGCCTGGCGTTCCCCGTCCCGTACGTGTACGGGCTGGTGGCGGTCTACATGGTGCTCGGCACCACACCTCCCGCCCCGCGCACCACGCGTCACACCATGCCGAAGGGGCAGGCGGTGATGATCAGTGGCATCTGCGTCCTGAGCGCCTCCCTGCTGGTGTGGGTCCTCGGGACACCTTTGATCGAGGCGGGGCGTACGGCCAGGCCCGACGGCCTGCACCACGCGCTCGCGTACACGGTGGGGCTGGTGGTCGTCGGCGGTATCGAGGTCGTGGTGTTCGGGATGCTGCCGCTCTCCGGCATGGACGGACGCGCCCTGAAGAGCTGGAGCAAACCGGCGTGGTACGGCCTGTATCTGCTCGCCCTGACGCTGTTCTTCCACGTCCTGCTGAACTCCGTACACCCCGGCCTCGGTCCGGGATTCGTGGTCTCCAAGGATCTGCGCTGGTGCACCCTGGCCATCGCGACCGCCCTGTTCCTGGCGGCCTGGGCGTTCTCGCTGGGCCTGCGCAGGCACGTGGCGAGGCTGGAACGCGGGGCGGCGGCGGTGGGCTGAGTGACAGGGCGGTGCCGTGCTCGGAAGCGGGCGTCCCCCGCCGGTGGTAGCGGCGGCGGCCGGGGATTGACGCCCGGCGCGAGCCCGGGCCCGGTCGTCCGTCGGGGCGACGCGCGACACGCGGCCCTGTTACAGAAGGGCGGGGCGGCCGAGCGGGTGGCGTACGGACGCTGGGGAGTTGACATAAGTGGTGGTTACGGAAATGTCCGGAATTCGTAAAGAGCGTCGGGTCGACGGGTCTTGATCGCTCCGGCGGGCCAGAGTGTGGCTCCTCGGCACCAGCCGGGAACCTGGCCCGCCCCGTCACCGGTCCGACCAGAGCCTGGTCCGGGGCTTGTCCTTGAGAGAGCACGCACATGACTGCTTCGCGCACCAGCCGCCGTATCCTCGCCACCGTCCTCGCCGGGGGCGCCCTGATCGGCGCCGCCGCCCTGCCCGCCGCTGCGGACGGCCACCACCGGCACGCCGACCGCTCCACCGTGGTCATCGGCAAGGTGCAGTACAACAGCCCCGGCCGCGACGACCGCTCGAACCGGAGCCTCAACGGCGAGTGGGTGGAGGTCATGAACACCGGGCGCCACGCCGTCAACCTGCGGGGCTTCACCCTGACCGCCGGCGACGGAGCCCGCTACCGCTTCCACGCCATGCGCCTGGAGGGGCACTCGGCGGTCAAGGTCCACACGGGCGTGGGCCACGACACCAGCCGTGACGTCTACCAGGACCGTCACAACTACGTCTGGGACAACCACCGCGACACCGCCACCCTGCGCAACGACAACGGCCGGATCCTCGACACCGCCATGTGGGGCCGCACCCACCACGAGGGCAACCGGCACCACTGACGCCGGTCGGTGAACCGCCCCGCGACAGGGGCGGTCCACCGCGCGCAACCCTCGCACCACCGGACGCTCGCACTCCCGCGCGGCGCGTCCCGCGGCCACTTCGGCCGCCGGGCGCGCCGCGCTCCGTTTTCCGGGCGGATTCAACTCCCGAGCGGCGTCGGCCCGGCACGGATGTGACGTATGTGTACAACTACGCTCGGGAAGCCAATGGTTGGCGCGATGTGAGGGGCATGAAGCGCAGTTCGTCATCGTCTTTCAGGAGGACGCGCGTACACGACAATCGCACTAGCCTCACTCACGCAAGTCGAAATTACGCGGGGAGTGAGAACGTATGAACGACATGGTGAAGAAGCTGGGCGGCATGGCGTCGGCGGTGGGTCTGCTGGCGGCCGGTGTGATGCTGGGCACCGCTTCCTCGGCGAACGCGGCCGTAGGTCCCACGGGGTGCAGCGCCTATGTGTCGCACACCAACGACCACGTGGCTGTCGGCTGGTGTTCGCACGGCAACGGCACCTGGTACGTGCAGGCCAAGTGCGGCGGTCCGGGCCGGGTGAACGGCCCGTACAAGGGGGACCAGGGCTACCGCAAGCTCGGCACGGAGAAGGCGTCGACGCTCAACTGCGGCTCGTCCGGCTACCCGCTGGAGATGAAGGTCGTCAACATCAAGCCGTAAGGCGACGAGCCGGCTCGGGGGAGCCCCGCGCGTGCCGCTGGACCACGGCACGCGCGGGGCTCCGCCGTATGTTCGGGCGTCGGGACGTGAGGACTTCAGGACGTCCTGGGCCGCCCGGCCTTCGGTCGTCCGTCCGTGCGCAGGGCACTCGCTGCCGGTGAGTCGAGCTGGGTCCAGCCCTCGTTCCAGACGAAGGTCGCCCCGTTCGTGTCGCCGTGGGTCTGGTAGACCGTGCCGTCCGTCGTGACCACCTTGATCCAGGTGTCGTTGCCCTGGGAGTTGATGGAGATCCCGCAGGCGTGGTCGGGGTAGTCCGGGTTGTCGTCGTCGGTCAGATCGGTCCACACGACCGGGCCACCGGGGGAGGCCTGGCGACCGGCGAACGCCTTCCCGTCGATGAGTGCCGCGTTGAAGGTCTCGGTGTTCGACGGAGCGTTGCTGTCGATCTCGTAGCACGGTCCGGCGGGCCCCTGCGGACCCGTGTCGCCCTTCGGGCCGGTGGGCCCCGTGGCCCCGGTGGGCCCTTGCGGACCCGTGGACCCGATGGGCCCCTGCGGTCCTGTCGGCCCTTCCGGGCCGGTCGCACCCGTGTCACCCGTCGGACCCTGTGGTCCCGTGGGGCCCGAGGGTCCCTGCGGCCCGGTGGGACCCGCGGGACCTGCGGGGCCTTGCGGACCCGTGTTGCCCTTCGGTCCGGGAGGGCCGGGCGGGCCCTTGGGGCCCTGGGGGCCGGGGGGACCCTGGCACCCACCACCACCGCCACCACCCCCGGCGGCGGCCACCGGAGGGGTCTCCTTCCGGCCGTCGTCGGGTCTGTGCGACGGTCGGCAGTGGTCGTCTCCGCCTCCCCCCGCCAGGGTGACCCGGGTTCCGGTTCCGTGCGCCTCGGCGGCCATGGCGGGCCCGGCCGCGCCGGCCAGCATCAGGACGAGGGACGCCAGGGCTCTACCGGCGAGCCAGGTGCCGCGATGCGGCAGCGGTCCGAGCGGTGACACCGACCTGCGATCAGCGTTCATGCGTGTGCTTCCTCTTGGGGGGACGAACGGCGCGTTCTGCGAACGCCCGTCGCAGGCATCCCCGTTTCGCGGGGTGACATGTGCCCGCAGAGCCGCAAACACGCTGGTCAGTCGCCGGATCGGGCTAGTCACGCCGCCCTGTTGGCTCAGCCCGGGTTCACCCCAGTCGCGCGATTGCCGCGCATGCGAGGTGGGAGGGCCGGTGGGCGCCCAGGCGGCCACGCGTTCGGCCAGGGGGTGGAAAACCCCTGTGCCGTCGCGGGCCTCGATCACGCCATCCGTGCGGTGCGGCAGGATGCCGCCCTCCTCGAAGGTGAAGGCGAAGGTGAAGGTCTCCACCGCGAAGCAGTGCGGGGCGCGGCCCGTGGAGTGGGTGGGAACGGCGTTCCGCCGCTCCCACCCACCCCAGGACCCGTGAAGTGACGTACGGAGCTTGACAGTTGAGGGGGCTACGGAAAAGATCACGGAGGGGAGGGGTTGCCGTGACGGAGCATGTGCTGGTGTTCGGCGTCGGAGGCGGTATACCGGCCCGTATGCGCGCGTTCGGCGAGACGGCCGGACAGGAGGTCACCACGTCCGTCCTGTGCTGGCCCGGGCACCTCGCCGCGATGGACGACACCGAGGACCACGGCCGGATCGTCGTCCTGCGTCCGGACGCCTCCGACGAGGAGTGGATCGCGCTGGCCCGGGCCGTCGACGCCGTCGAGCCGGTGACCCGGATCGGCTGCTTCTTCGACGACTGCCTGCCGCGGGCCGCACTGGTCGCCCAGGTGCTGGGGCTGGACTGGCACACCCCCGAGCTCGTCGACCTCGTCATGGACCAGCAGGCGATGAGACGGCGGCTCGCCCAGGCCGGTGTGCAGGCAGGTATGCAGGCCAGTGTGCAGGCCGAGGTGGATACGGCCCTGGGGCGTGCCGGTGTCCCGTACGGCGTGGAGGCCTTCTCGGAGCGAGGTGAACATGTGGTCGTCGCCATCACCCGTACACACTCCGATCCCGGCGACCCGCTCGCGCGGGAGCGGGTGACGCCCGCGCCGCTGGAGCCGGCGCAGACGGAGGCGGTCGACCGGCATGTCCGCGCCGTGCTGGACGCGCTGGGCGTGGAGTTCGGACCCACTCACACCGAGGTCGTCCTCACCGGACACGGACCGCGTGTCACCGCGACACGTCTGCGCACCGGCGGCGGCGTACCCGTGAACGCGGTCACCGGCGCGAGAGGCGTGGACCTGATCGAGTGGCAGCTCCGGCAGACCCTCGGCGAGAAGGTGCTGCCGGGCATCCGCGCGACCCTCGGCCCAGCCGATGAACTCCGTTAGCAGCCAGGGGTATTCGCGGCCCTGCGCGCGATCGCCTCGGGCAAACCGTTGGCGACGCGCCATACCCGGTGATATCCCACCGGGTATGGAATGTCTCGTCACACCACGGCTCGTCCTCCACCCCATGAGCGTCGAGGAGGCGCTGAGGCTGACGGCGGACGAGCCGGGCGGGAGCGCGCACTGGGCACCCGGATACCCCACCGAGGCGGACACCGCCGGGGCCCTGCGCTACCTGGAGACGTGCGAGGGCGCGGGGGACCCGCAGCCGTTCGGCGCGTACGAGATCCTCCGCCGCGAGGACGGCCGCGCCATCGGCGGTCTGGGCTTCCACGGAGCCCCCGACCTCGACGGGACCGTCACCATCGGCTACGGCCTGGTCCCGTCGGTGCAGGGCAGGGGCTACGCCACCGAAGCCCTGCGCGCACTGCTGCTGTTCGCCCGCGCCCAGGGCGTCACCCGCGTGAAGGGCGACACGGCCCATGCCAACATCGCCTCCCAGCGGGTGATGACCGCCGCGGGGATGAGCCTGGTCGCGGAGGACGCGTGGCTGAAGTACTACGCGGTGGAGTGGCTGCCGGACGTGTGACCTTCCGCGTACCGGTGCCGGCCACCGCCCGACTCCAGGAACGCCGTCACCGTCCGCGTGAAACCCTGGGGGTCGTCGAGCCACGGGAAGTGGCCCGCACCCGGCTGCACGGCGAGCCGCGCCTTCGGGAACAGCGCGGCGATCGTCGCCGCGACCCGGGGCCGCGGCCCGCTGTCCAGTTCCCCGGTGAGCAGCAGGACCGGTGCGTCGAGTGTCTCCATCACGGCGCGGGCGGCGGCGGGGGAGAAGGCATCGGGCGACGCGTACGCCTCGGCGGCCTCGGCGTTGGTCTGTTCCACCTCGTTCGCGGCGTGTGCCCGGGCCGCCGCGTCCCAGCGGCCGTAGAAGAACGGGCCGGCGGCGTCCCAGTCCGCGTCCGCGTCGGAGCCGGCCCAGATCCGCTCCAAGGACGCGTGGGCGTCCTCGAACCACGGCTCGCCCGCGCGCAGGGCGGCCGCCTCGCGGCGGTGCTCCTCGGTGAAGTCGATGCCGAGGGCACGCGCGCGGGCGGTGACCAGGGTGAGCGTACGGACGCGGTGCGGGTGGCGGGCCGCGTACAGCAGGGCGAGGTCGCCGCCCGCGGAGTGCGCCAGAAGGTCGACGCGGTCGAGGCCGAGCTGCTCGCGGAGGGCCTCGACGTCCGCCACCTGCCGGTCGCAGCGGTACGTCGCCGGGTCGGCGGGGGTGTCCGAGTCACCGGTCCCGCGCAGGTCGAGCAGGATCAGGCGGCGCCGTGCCGAGAGCCCGCCGAGGTCTGCGAGGTAGGCCGAGGCGCGCATCGGCCCGCCGGGCACACAGAGCAGCGGCTCGCCCTCACCGCGCACGTGGTAGGCGAGCCGGGTCCCGTCGGGAGCGGTGAAGTGAGGCATGGCGTCATCCTCACGGCCCCGCGACGATCATGGCAAGGGCGTTCGCCGCCCTCCGCCCGCGCTACTGACCCGCGTACAGCAGATCCACGTTCCGCTCCGCCCAGTCGCGCATGTGCGCCAGCGGCTCGGCGGCGCTGCGGCCCAGCTCGGTCAGGGCGTACTCGACGTGCGGGGGCACGGCCGGGTAGACCGTGCGGGACACCAGTCCCGCCTCCTCCAGGCGGCGCAGCGTCTGGGTGAGTACCTTGGGGCTGACTCCCTGGAGTACGCGCTGGAGCGCGCCGAACCGTACGGGACCGTCCTCCATGGCACCGATCGCCAGCGCGCTCCACTTGTTGGCCAGCAGCTCCAGCACGTTCCGGCAGGGGCACAGGGCCGCGTAGACGTCGTGCTTGTCGTGGGTGCCGGTGCCGCAGTTCGTGCTCATGGACGGTTCCTCCGCGCGGGGGCGCGATCGAGTTGATGCTATCCAAAAGATAGTAGACGCCCTTGCAGGTTACTACTACCCCTCCCATAGCTTGGCCGCATCGTTCACCGCGCGGGCGCCGGTCGCCCGCATCCGAGGAGTCAGCCATGTCCCACCCCACCCCCACGATGCGCACCGTCACCCAGTCCGCCTTCGGCGGCCCCGAGGTCCTGGAGGTCACCGAGGCGCCCCGGCCCGCACCCCTGCCGACCGAGGTCCTGGTACGGGTCGTCTCCGCCGGGGTCAACCCGGTCGACGTGAAGACGCGCGAGGGCGGCGGTATGGCGGGCGTCCTCGGGGAGCCGCCGTTCGTCCTCGGCTGGGACGTCGCCGGTGTGGTCGAGGAGGTCGGCTTCGGCGTGCACACCCTGGAGGTGGGCGACGAGGTGTACGGCATGCCGTGGTTCCCCCGCGCCGCCGGCGGCTACGGCGAGTTCGTCACCGCCCCCGCCCGCCAGTTCGCCCGCAAGCCCGCCTCCCTGAACCACGACGAGGCCGCGGCCGTCCCGCTGGCCGCGCTCACCGCCTGGCAGATCCTGGTGGACACCGCCGACGTACGCCCCGGTCAGCGCGTGCTCGTCCACGCCGCCGCGGGCGGTGTGGGCCACTTCGCCGTCCAGATCGCCAAGCACCTCGGCGCCCACGTGATCGCCACCGCCAGCGCGGGCAAGCACGCCTGGCTGCGCGAGCTCGGCGCCGACGAGGTGGTGGACTACACCGCCGCCCCCTTCGAGAAGGCGGTCTCGGGCGTCGACGTGGTCGTCGACCTCGTCGGTGACGAGATCGACAGCACCAGCACGCGCTCGCTCGGCGTGCTGCGCCCGGACGGCCTGCTGGTCGCCGTCCCCTCCGGGGTGTCCGGCGAACTCGCCGAGAAGGCCGCCGCGGCCGGTGTGCGCGCCAGGCCGTTCCTGGTGGAGCCGGACGGTGCGGCCCTCACCACCCTGGCGGGGCTGATCGACGCCGGCGCGATCAAGGTCGAGGTGGCGTCGGTCCTGCCGCTGGTGGAGGTCGCCCGGGCCCACCGGGAGCAGGCCTCGGGCCGCACCCGCGGCAAGATCGTCCTGCGGGTGGCCGAGTGAGCGTACGGCCGTGAAGGAGTGCGGCCCCGGTGGTGTCCGGCGCAGGGGGGCTGGGTGCTCTCCGTACGCGAAGGACGCCACCGGGGCCGCGCCCTCCTACAGGGACGGCGTGTCCAGGGCGAACAGCCTGCCGTACCCCGTGATCGCCTCGGTGTGGCTGTCGGCCGCGTGCAGGACCGCCCACAGCAGTACCTGATTGGCCGTCAGTATCGGGCGCCCCAGGGTGGATTCGAGGCGCTCCACCATCCCCACCGCGCGGAAGCCGTTGCCGCCCACCACGACGGCCTCCGACTCCTCGGGGGTGTGGGCGGCCACCCAGTCGTGCAGCGCGCGCGGTCGGATGAGGGACTGGCCGCTGGGGAGGTCGCAGGGGGCGGAGAAGCGTACGTCGAAACCCGCGGCCTCGTAGTAGGCGCGGCCCAGGTCGTTGAGCTCGCGGTCGAACCAGGGTGGGTCGACCAGGCAGATCCGGGTGGCGCCCAGCAGGCGCAGGGCCTCCACCGTCGAGGCGCACGTGGCGACCACCGGCAGCCCGTCGGCGCCGGCCGCGAGCCGGTCGAGCATCGCCGCCTCGCCGTCCGCGCCGATGACGTACGCCGAGCTGGTGAAGGCGTAGCCGATGGCGGCCAGCGGCGCGGCGGCCAGCCGGGCGGCGGCCTCGTCCACGTGCGGCGGCTCCGCGAAGGCCCGGACCGGCGCGAGGGGGATCGTGGCGTCCATGGCGCCGCCGGACCGCATGGCGCCGAACGGCACCCGGGCGGTGTGCACACCCACGTCGGGCGGCGCCATGGCGCGGAACTCCGACTCGGGGCCCACGTCGGCGTGCGGGGTGAGCACGCCGACGCGCACCCGTACGTCCCAGCCATCAGGTCGCCACATCGCTTCCGCACCTCCACACGGACGGCTCTGCTGTGCGGACCGCATACTTCCGCTTGTCCATCGTGCGGGCGGACGACCGCCCGCGCGATATGCCGCCGCCATCCGGGTGCGCCCGGCTCCGCCGCGGTGACCTGTGCTTCTTCGTGACCGTCCGAGCCGGGCGCGGTCCCGTCAACGCGTGTGCGCCGTGCCGCAGTTGATCGGTCTCCTTGGATCCCGGGACCTCACCGTGGCTATCGTCCCGCTGTGAGGAACGACAAGCGGCGCCGAACCACCCGGTTCCCCGCAAGTCGCTCCACGCCACCCCCGAAGGCACCGGGCAGGACGACAGGAGAGTGTGGGTATGAGGAGTGAGGTTCCCAGGACGGTGTGCCTGGTCGGCGCCGGTCCGCGCGGTCTGTCGGTGCTGGAGCGGCTGTGCGCCAACGAACGCGCGCGGCCCGCGCACTCCGCGGTGACCATCCACGTGGTGGAGCCCTGCGAGCCCGGCGCGGGCGCCGTGTGGCGCACCGACCAGTCCCGGCTGCTGCTGATGAACACGGTGGCCTCGCAGATCACCGTCCACACCGACGCAGGCTCGTGCATCGAGGGGCCCATCGAGTCCGGTCCCACCCTGGAGGAGTGGGCGCGGGAGATCGCCGCGTCCGGTGACCGCGCCGGTCACGACGAGCAGACCCTCGCCGAGGCCCGCGACCTCGGGCCGAACACCTACCCGAGCCGGGCCTTCTTCGGCAGCTACCTCTCCGCGATGTTCCAGCAGGTCGTCCGGCGCGCCCCGGCGCACGTCACGGTCGAGATCCACCGCTCGCGTGCCGTCGCCCTCGCGGACAGCCACGGAGAGGCCGACTGCGAGCAGGCCGTCGGCCTCTCCGACGGGACCTGGCTCAGCGGTCTCGACGCGGTGGTGCTCGCCCAGGGCCACGTTCCGGTGCGGCCCACCGCCCGCGAGGAGCGGACCGCCAGCCTCGCCCGGGTCCACGGTCTGCGCTACCTCCAGCCCGCCAACCCCGCCGACCTCGACCTCGGTGCCGTCGCCGCGGGCGAACCGGTCCTGCTGCGCGGGCTCGGCCTCACCTTCTTCGACCACATGACCCTGCTCACCCAGGGCCGCGGCGGCTCCTTCGCCCGGGTCGAGGGACGGCTGGTGTACCGGCCCTCGGGGCAGGAGCCCAGGATGTACGCCACGTCGCGCCGGGGTGTGCCGTACCACGCCCGCGGTGAGAACGAGAAGGGCGCCTCCGAGCGCCATCTCCCCCGGCTGCTCACCCCCGAGCACGTCGAGAAGCTGCGCGAGCGGGCCGCACACGGCCAACGGATCGGGCTCCGGGAGGAGTTATGGCCGCTGATCGCCCGTGAGGTGGAGAGCGTCTACTACGGCACCTGGCTCACCGCCCACGGCCGCGACGCCGAGCGCCCGGACCTGGTCGACCGGTTCCTGGCGTGCGAGAGCGCCGAAGGCCGCGGCGCGCTGCTCGACGCCGCCGGCATCCCCGAGGCGGAGCGCTGGAGCTGGGAGCGGCTCTCGCACCCGTACGGGGAGCGGGAGTTCGGCGACCGGGACGCGTTCCGCGACTGGCTCCTGCGCTATCTGCGCGCCGATGTGCGCGAGGCCCGGCGGGGCAACCTCAGCGGCCCCCTCAAGGCCGCCCTCGACGTCCTGCGCGACCTGCGCAACGAGGTCCGGCTCGCGGTCGACCACAGCGGACTGCACGGCGACTCGCACCGCGACGAGCTCGACGGCTGGTACACACCGCTCAACGCCTTCCTCTCCATCGGCCCGCCCACCTCGCGCATCGAGGAGATGATCGCGCTCATCGAGGCGGGCGTCCTGGAACTGACCGGCCCGGCGACCGAGATACGTATCGACACGGTCGACCCCGCCTTCGTCGCCCACTCCCGGGCCGTCCCCGGACCGCCCCTGCGGGCCCGGGTGCTGATCGAGGCACGGCTGCCCGAGGCGGATCTGCGGCGCGCCGCCGACCCGCTCCTCCAGCACCTGGTCGCCACCGGGCAGGCCGTGAACCACCGCGTGCCCACCGCCGGGGGCGCCTGGTACGAGACCGGCGGCCTCGCCGTGGCCGAGCGGCCCTACCGCGTCCGTGACGCCCGGGGCCGGGCCCACCCGCGCCGGTTCGCCTACGGGGTGCCCACGGAGGCCGTGCACTGGGTGACCGCGGCCGGGATCCGGCCCGGGGTGGACTCGGTGACCCTGGCCGACTCCGACGCCATCGCCCGCGCGGTACTCGCCCTCGCCCCCCGTCCCGCCGCGTCGGCCGCCGCCGACCGTCTGCAAGGAGCTCTCGTATGACCGGCCGCCCCGACAGCCCGCCCGACTCCGGTCTGCTCTCACCGGTCCGCGCCGGAACCCCGGTCGAGGAGGCCGTCGGCGACCTGGCGTGGCTCCAGGCGATGCTCGACGCCGAGGCCGCGCTGGCGCGGGCCCAGGCCCGCCTCGGCACGCTCCCGAAGGAGGCAGCCGAGGTCATCGGCGCCCAGGCCCGCGCCGAGCACCTCGATCTGCGGGCGCTGGCGCTGGCCGCGCGCGAGAGCGCCAACCCGGTCGTGGGTCTGGTGCAGGCGCTGAGCGGGCGCGTCGCCGCCGTGGACCCGGCCGCCGCGCACTACGTCCACCGCGGCTCCACCAGCCAGGACATCTTCGACACCGGCGCGATGCTGGTGGCCCGGCGGGCGCTGCTGCTGATGCGCGCCGACCTCGCCAGGTCCGCCGACGCGCTGGCCGATCTCGCCCGGCGCCACCGCGGCACCACCATGGCCGGCCGCACCCTGGCCCTGCACGCCGTCCCCACCACGTTCGGGCTGAAGGCGGCGGGCTGGCGGCAGCTGCTGCTCGACGCCGGTCTGCGGCTGGAGCGCGTCCTGGACGGCGGGTTGCCCGTCTCCCTGGGCGGGGCGGCGGGAACGCTCGCCGGATATCTGGAGTACGCGCGGCTGGACGGGGCGGCCCCGCCGGACCCGGGGGAGTACGCGGCACGGCTCACCGAGGCGTTCGCCCAGGAGACCGGGCTCGCCGCGGGCGGCCTGCCCTGGCACACCCTGCGCACCCCGGTCGCCGACCTCGCCGCCGCCCTGGCCTTCACCGCCGCCGCCCTCGGGAAGATCGCGGTGGACGTGCAGTCGCTGACGCGCACCGAGGTCGGGGAGGTCGCCGAGCCCGCCGTCACCGGACGCGGGAGTTCCTCGGCCATGCCGCACAAGCGCAACCCCGTCCTGGCGACCCTGCTGCGCAGCGCGGCCCTCCAGGTGCCCGTCCTGGCCGCGGGCGTCACCCAGTGCGTGCTCTCCGAGGACGAGCGCTCCGCCGGCGCCTGGCACGCGGAGTGGCAGCTGCTGCGCGAGTGCCTGCGGCTGACCGGCGGCGCCACCCACACCCTGGTCGAACTGGCCGAGGGGCTGGAGGTGCGGCCGGAGCGGATGGCCGGGAACCTGGCGCTGACCGGCGGCCAGATCGTCTCCGAGCGGATCGCGGCCGTCCTGGCACCGCGGCTCGGCAGGGCGGAGGCCAAGCAAACACTCTCCCGGGCCTCCCACACCGCGGCGGGCACCGGCCGGCCGCTGGCGGAGGTGCTCGCCGAGTCCGAGGAGCTGCGCGGCCACCTCACCCCCGCGGAACTGGCCGAGCTCTGCGACCCGGCGCGGTACACCGGCGCCGCCGCGGCACTCGTGGACCGGGCGGTGGACGCCCCGCACTGAGAGCCTGTCGTTGAACCCCCGTCTGCGCCCCGACGCCCGGCACGCACGCTCACCGCACGGCGTCCCAGGACAGGTGGCTCCGCCACATGACCTGGGACGCCGCACGCCGATCGCACGCACCGACCGCCGCTGCGCCCGCCCTCCGGGCGGACGACGGGGGTTCAAGACAGGCTCTGAGCCCGGCCGGTGCGGGGATACCCCGATCGGCCCCGTCGTCTGCGTGGCTGACGGTCGCTCAGCTCCGGAGGTGCTGCCCTGTGACGGGGGGTCACACGACGACAGGAGACTCATGCGTACCGCACTGCTGCGCAGCGGAACCAGGGCGGCGGCCGCCGCCGCCCTGGCCTTCGCCACCGCCCTCGGTGGCGCCGCCACCGCCGACGCCACCGCACGTGGCGAGGACCACGGCGGCCATTACGGCAGCCGGGTGGAGGTGGCGATCGGGGCCTCGGGCATCCACGCCCCGGACACCGCACAGGCCGGCCTGGTGGCCTTCCACGTACGGACCGACGACCCCAAGGGCCACTTCCTCCAGGCCTTCCGGCCGCACCGCGGTGTCTCCGTGCGCAAGGTCCTGGCCGATCTGGGCAAGGCCGTCAGCAGGAAGCCCGCCGCCGCCGCGCGGGGCATCTCCGCGGTGCGGGACGAGGCCGAGCTGCTCGGCGGCGCCCAGGTCACCCCGTCCGTGCCGGAGACCTTCACCACCCCCGTCGGCGCCGGCCCCGTCGTCCTCCTGGACTTCACCGCCTTCCTCGCCGACCCGGCCCACCCCGTCACCCGCGTGCTGCACCTGCGCGACGGCTCGTCCGGCGACCTGGCGGACTTCCCCGACAGCATCGTCATCACCCGCGAGACCGCGAAGGGCCCCCGCTTCGACGTCAACGGCCTGCGCCGGGCGGGCGAGAACGTCCTCGTCCACAACGCCTCGGACGAGATCCACGAGATGGGCCTCCAGCCCGTCAAGCGCGGCACCACCGACGCCCAGCTCCAGAAGTTCTTCGCCTCCAGCCCCTCCGGCCAACCGCCCTTCACCGGACCCTCGCTCGGCCTCGGCGCCATCTCGCCGGGGCGCACCGCCCTGCTGCAGACCCACCACCTGCCGCCGGGTACCTACGCGCTGCTCTGCTTCGTGCCGGACGACAAAACCGGGATTCCGCACGTCGCCGAGGGCATGCACAAGGTCGTGGTCCTGACCTGACGCCTTGCGGCAACCGAACCGGCCCCGGGCCGGCGGACGCGCCGGGACGGTGTGCGGCGGCTCCACCGCCGCCACCGCCCCGGCGGGGTCAATTCCGGCCCGGGGAAAGGGAAACGGCCGGAAAACGCCGCACAGCGGATCCGCCCAACCGGTGCGGAACGGCAAGAAAAGGATCTTCGCGTCCCGGTCGTTGTGACACGCTGGCGAGGTGTCCCGCGTGCAACACCGAACGAGAAGAGAGACGTTCATGACCACAGTGCTCGGATCCTCCGTGGACATCCCCACGCAGGACGGCACCGCCGACGCCTACCTCGTCCACCCCGACGACAACACCCCGCACCCCGGGGTCCTGCTCTACATGGACGCCTTCGGGCTCCGCCCCCACCTCAACGGGATGGCCGACCGCATCGCGGCGGCCGGATACACCGTCCTGGTCCCCAACGTGTTCTACCGCGCGGGCCGCGCGCCGATCGCCGAGCTGCCCGACTTCATCGACCCCCAGCAGCGCCCGGACCTCTTCGAGACCCTGGGCCCGCACATATTCGCCCTCACCTCCGAGCTGGTGGTACGGGACGCGGACGCGTATCTGAGCTGGCTGGCGCGGTCCCCGCTGACCACGGACGGGCCGGTGGGTGTCACCGGCTACTGCATGGGCGCGAGCCTCGCCCTGCGCACCGCCGGGTCGTTCCCCGAGCGCGTCGCGGCGGCCGCCGGCTTCCACGGCGGCCGGATGGCCACCGACGCCCCCGACAGCCCGCACCTGCTCGCCGAGCGGATCACCGCGGAGCTGTACTTCGGCCACGCCGACCAGGACCCGGGCATGCCCGCCGAGCAGATCGACCGCCTCGACAAGGCGCTCTCGGCGGCCGGGGTACGCCACCGGGCCGAGGTCTACACGGGCGCCCAGCACGGCTTCACCCAGGCCGACACCGCGGCCTACGACGCGGCCGCCGACGCCCGGCACTGGGAGGCCCTGCTCGCGCTGCTGGACCGCGCGCTGTGAGGCGTACGGACCCGTAGACGCGAGGGGACGAACGAAGAGGCCCGCATCCAGGGGATGCGGGCCTCTTCGGGCAGTAGCGGGGACAGGATTTGAACCTGCGACCTCTGGGTTATGAGCCCAGCGAGCTACCGAGCTGCTCCACCCCGCGTCGGTGAACACAACTGTACGGCACTTCGCGCGCCCCCATGACCAGGCGGGCCGGCCCGGGGCCGGGGGTTTGGTTGACTGGGGCCATGAGTGATCTCTTCGTCAAGATCTGCGGGCTGCGCACCGAGCGCGATGTGGACGCGGCCGTGGAGGCCGGGGCCGACGCGGTGGGGTTCGTCTTCGCCGAGAGCCCGCGCACGGTGGACACCGAGACCGCCCGGCGCCTGGGCGAACGGGTCCCGGAGCACGTGCTCACGGTGGGTGTCTTCCGGGGGCAGCCGGTCGAGGAGGTCCTGCGGCTGACGCGGGAGAGCGGGATCCGCGCCGTCCAGTTCCACGGCGACGAGGGCCCCGAGTACTACCGGGCCCTGCGCGCACCGGGCCGCACCCTGATCCGGGCCACCTCCGCCGGGGAGACCCCGGTGCGCTGCGGGGAGCTGACGGAGGACATGCTGCTGCTCGACGCCCCCGACCCCGGCTCCGGCACACCCTGGAACTGGGCCTCGCCCCGGTTCACCGCCCCCACCGGCCGCTGGCTGCTCGCGGGAGGCCTGCACCCGGAGAACGTCCGGCAGGCGGTCGAGGCCACCGGGGCGTGGGGGGTGGACGTCTCCAGCGGGGTGGAGAGCGCACGCGGGGTGAAGTCGGAGCGGCTGATCCGGGCCTTCGTGGCGGCGGCACGCCGGTAGACCGCGCGAGACCGCCGAGGGCCCGGTGGCTTCGGGGAGCGGCGTCCCTGCGGTGGTGGCCCTGTCCGGCCGGTGACCTCCCGCGTTCCTCCGCCCGGATGCGGAGTGGCGGGGGATGGGGTGATCCTGGAGTCCGGGGGCTGCCTGCTCTAGGAGGACACGACATGTCCGTCATGGACAAGCTCAAGCAAATGCTCAAGGGGCACGAGGACCAGGCGGGTAAGGGTGTCGACCGCGCCGGTGACTTCGTCGACGACAGGACGCAGGGCAAGTACAGCGGCCAGGTGGACACGGCCCAGGACAGGCTCAAGCAGCAACTGGGTTCGGAGGGCGAGCAGGGCGGTGGGCAGAACACTCCGCCCATGGCGTGACGTACCCGAGCGCATGGGCGCCGGCCCCGGCACGACCGGGGCCGGCGCCCGCGCACGTCCCGGCGCCCGCGCACGTCCCGGCGCCGGCGCACGTTCCGACACCCGCTCACGTCCCGGCGGTCGCCGCCCGGCACACGGGCGGGGGACCCCGCCCCGGCACCGGTCGCCACCGCCCGCCGCGGCGAACGGAGTTGCGCCGCTCAGGCGCCCGTGGCCGCCCGGTACTGCTCCGCCGTCAGGAGCTCATCCACCGGCTCGCCCTCGGCGGGGGAGAGTTTGAACAGCCAGACGCCGTACGGCTCGGTGTTGACCGTCTGCGGGGTGGCGACCGCGTCCGCGTTGGTCTCCACGATCTCGCCGGCGAGGGGCGCGTAGATGTCGTTCGCGGCCTTCACCGACTCCACCGTGCCCACCGCCTCCTTGCGGGAGACGGTCTTCCCCGCGTCGGGCAGGTCGAGGAACTCGATGTCGCCGAGGGCCTGTCGGGCATAGTCGGTGAGGCCCACCGCGAGCACGCCGTCGCCCTCGTCTCGGACCCACTGGTGGAACAGGGTGTAGCGCAGGTCGGCGGGGATGTTCGACATGCTCGGGCTCCATTCGGCACACACGGCACATGTAGATGTCGTCCGCTGTGGACGATCACCGAGAAGCTTGCCGGGCCGGTGGCCCGTGGCAGACGCTTTTGAGACACCCAGGGCGCACCGCGCCCGCACGCGGGGGTGTCCGGCGCGGAGCACCGCACCGGACACCCCCATTTCAGCAGCGCCGCGTTCAGCAGGCCCCGAGGTCCTGCCACACACCCCACTCGCCGGTGGTGCCGGGCTCCTCGCCCTGCGTCCACCACTTGGCCTTCCAGTTGTGGCCCTTGTGCGACACCTGCGTCCCGCCGGTGTAGACGGAGGTGGTGTTCCACGGGGTGGCCGTGCACTGGTGGCCGCTGCCGCCGGTGATGGTCAGCGTGTACGTCGCCGAGTGGCTCGCGGCGGCGTTGGAGCCGGTCACGGTGAGGGTGTACGTGCCCGAGACGGCCGCCGAGGTCGTCGACACGGTCAGCGTGGACGAGCCGCCCGCCGTCACCGAGGTGGGGCTGAGCGAGGCCGTCACCCCGGCCGGGGCGCCGCTGACGGTGAGGTTCACGGACTGCGCCTGGCCCGCCGTCACCGCGGTCTTGACCGTCGTCGTGGCCGAACCACCGGCCGTCACCGACCCGGTGGCGGGTGAGGCCGCCACGGAGAAGTCGTTGGCGGGAGCGGTGCTGCCCGAGGTGAAGGGCTCGAAGATGTGGCTGAAGTCCCAGGTGTTCTGCTGGATGCCGGAGCAGTTGTCCGCGGCGGCGCCGCCGGGGCAGCCGCCGTTGTCGCGCTGGAGCGCCCAGAAGGAGAGGGTGTTGATGCCCTTGGAGACCGCCCAGTTGTACACCTGGGTGGCGTTGGCGAGCGTGAACGTCTCGGCGGGGCCGAAGTCGTCGACGCCCGGCATCTCGGTGACGCCGATCATGCCCCACAGCTGGGCCGGGGACTTGCCCGGGTAGAGCTGGGCGAGCTGGTTGTAGAGCCCCTGGGCCGCCGTCTGGGTGTCGTTGGCCATGTTGTGGGAGGCGTTGTCGTAGTAGTCGAACGTCATGAGGTTGGCGACGTCGACGCGCGCCCCGTTGCTCACGGCGTTGCGCAGCACGGCGAGGCCGCTGGAGGCGAGGCCCGAGGTGGTGGTGGGGAGGGTGTACGAGATCTCCACCTTGCGGCCGTTGGCCGCCGCCCAGTCCTGGACCTGCTTGATCGCCTTGTTGCGCCGGTCGATGCCCGCGCTGTTGTCCAGCGAGTCGACCTCGATGTCCATGTCGAGCCGGGAGATGTCGTAGGTCGTGATGACCTTCTCGTACGCGGCGGCGATCTGGTTGACGTCGGTACAGCTGTCGGCGATCTCGGTGCCGGTGGTGTCCGCGGTGTAGCCGCCGAAGGACGGGATGACGTCCCCGCCGCGCGACTGGATGGTCTTGATGTCGGCGCCGAACGTGGAGGAGGCGATCGGCATACCGCTGTCGCCGTTCCAGTACGGCGTGCAGGAGCCCTTGGACGCCGTCTGGATGAACGCCATCGTCAGGTGCTTCGCGCCGGACTGGGCGGCCAGGGCGGCGGGGCTGTCGCCGGTCCAGGCCTCGAAGTAGGGGGCGAAGACATGGGCCGGCAGGGGGGTGGCGGCCTGGGCGGAGCCGCCGCCGAGCACGGCGAGGCCCGCGGTGGCCACGGCGGTGACGGTCGCGGTGAGAACCGCGCGGAGGGTACGCATGCGTCTCATGTCTGTCCAAGGTGTGAGGGGAGGGCCCGCCAATTCCCGTGGGGCGCAGCGGTGTTGGGTATGGGATATCCCCGTGATCAGAGACATGTCAATGGACTGGACCAAAACAGGACTAGACCAATTTCGGGCGCAGGGCGGCTACGGCGTGGGTCACCGGGGGTGGCGTGTACTGGACCACTGCCCGGGGGAATTCGCGGGGCGGACGGTACGCGTCCGCCGCGGCGCTCCCGGATCCTCGCCTCTCACCCGTGACCCGTCACCCGTCGCCCGTCACCCGTAGGCCCTCACCCTTCACACTCGTCACCCGGACGGCCCATGCCGTGTGCGGCCCTCCCCGGCCCTGGTTACGTTCGGAGCGTCGTTCGTTCCCCCACCACCCCGCCGCCCGAGGAGAAGCACTCATGGCCGGTCTCGTACGCAAGAGTTTCGAAGCGCCGGAGGAGGTCCGTCCGTTCGAGGACGGCAAGGGGCGTCTGGAGTTGGTCAACGTCGGCGGGGGGCAGGTCGGCCGCGCGACGTTCGAGCCCGGCTGGCGCTGGTCCGAGCACATCAAACCGATCGCGCAGACGGACAGCTGCCTGGTCGCCCACGCAGGCTATGTGATCTCCGGGCGTATCAAGGTCGTCATGAACGACGGCCAGGAGGAGGACTTCGGTCCCGGCGACTACATGAACGCGGCACCCGGCCATGACGCCTGGGTCCTCGGCGACGAGCCGTGCGTCATCATCGACTGGATGGGCTACTCGGACTACGCGAAGCGGTAGCCGTACGCACGGCATGACCCCCGCACCCGCGGACACACCGCGCCCCCTCCACCCGGAGGGGATGCGGTGCGCCGTGGCGTGCCGCGTCGTGCACGGCCTGATTCCGTCGGTCCGTTACGACGCCTCGGGCTCGCGGCGGAAGAGCGCGGTCCACAGGAACGGCTCACCGAAGCGCGGCGAGTCCGGGGGTTCGTTGCGCATCCGGCGCAGCTCGACCTCCGCGAGGTCGGAGAAGATCCAGCGCAGGGACTGCGGGGTGTAGGCGAGGCCGCCGTGGAGCCCTTTCTGGCGGTAGAAGTCGCCGTCGGGCAGCTCGGAGCCCATCTCACCGGCCGCGAAACACGTGAGGGAGAGGTGGCCGCCCGGCGCCAGTACCCGGTCGAGCAGGCCGAGGTAGCTGATACGGCGGTGCGGCGGCAGGTGGTGGAAGCAACCGGAGTCGTACACCAGGTCGTACGGACCGCTCAGCACCGTGTCGGCGAGCGTGAAGGCGTCGCCCCGGTGGAACCGGATGTCGGCCCCCGCCTCCTTGGCGCGCTCCTCGGCCCACTCGACGGCCCCGGGGGAGAGGTCGACGGCGTCCACCTCGAACCCCAGCGAGGCGAGGTGGAGCGCGTTGCGGCCCGGCCCGCAGCCCAGATCGAGCGCCCGGCCCGGGGTGATCAGACCGCGGTCGAGATACGTCACGAGGTTCTCGTCCGGCTTGGCCACGAAGAACGGCACCGGTTTGGCGTGGTCCGCGTAGAACTCGTCCCACCAGGACGCCGCACCGGCGGTCCACCGGTCGGCCTCGGGCGCGAACAGGCCGTCCATGAGCTTGAGTACGTCGTCGATGGTGCGGATGTTCCGGTCCATCCGGTCCCCCCTTTCCCTGTCCTGTGATCGTAAATTTCGCGCGTACGAAAGGCCAGATCAGACGGGGTGCGGGGAGGTCGTGCGGGGTCGGGTGCGGGCCTGGGGCGGCGGGGGAGAGGAGCCCGCCCCGGGGCGGGGGCGCGGGGGCGCCGCGCCCACCCTCCAAGGCCGTCACGGGGGCGTGGGCCGGGGGTCCGGAGAGGGTTTCTCGACGGTGTTCGCGGCCAGTGGCCGCAACGACAGCGGGTCAGCGGGTCAGCGGTTCAGTGGGTCAGCGCGTCAGCGGATCGGCGGGTCAGCGCGTCAGCGGATCGGCGGGTCAGTGGATCGGCGGGTCAGTGGATCGGCGGGTCAGTGGGTGAGCGGGTCAGCGGGTCAGCGGGCGGGTCCGGTGTCCCACCGCCTCGTCGATCTCGGTGTGCGCCTTCTGGAGCAGCTGGGACGCCAGGTCCATCAGGACCCGGGAACCGGCGATCTCCTCGCCGACCCGCACCTGCTCGGGGTCCAAGGGGTGGCGCATGGCGTAGCCGCGCCCCCTCATCTCGGTGCCGTCGGCGAGTCTGAGCAGGCCCACGGCACTGGTGCGGTCCCCGACCTCGGAGAACTCCAGCTCCACATGCCACCCGGCGAGTGCGGTCATGGCGGTCACCTCCAGGGCTCGCCCACGTACTCCCAGGGTCCCTCCGCGGCGCCCCGGAAGCGAGCGGCGACGGAGTGCGGCCGGTGCCGGGCGTTCCTACCCTGGAGGACGCAGGAGGCCACCCCCCGACGGAGGACGCGATGACCACCGAGCCCGACCCGCATCTGGCCATGATCCGCGATGTGGAGCCCCGCACTCCGCAGGGGTGCGAGGACTGTCTGCGCGAGGGCTCCCCCTGGGTCCATCTGCGGCTCTGCCTCGTCTGCGGCCATGTCGGCTGCTGCGACTCCTCCCCGCGCCGGCACGCCCGCGCGCACGCCGCGAGCGAGGACCATCCGGTCATGCGGTCCTTCGAGCCGGGCGAGGACTGGCGCTGGTGCTTCGTCCACGACGCGCTGGTCTGACCCGCGGCCCCTGCGAGCCTTCCGTCGTCCCCGCTGGCCCGATGCCGAGCGTCCCACCTCATGGGCAGCGGCCCCCGTCGTGCCCCTGGCACCCGGAGGCGGCGAACCGACCGGATCCGGGCCCGTGTTTCCATGACGCGGTGAACAACGAGAGCCCCGTCCCGTCCCACGCCCACCCGTCCCACGCCCACCCGTACCTCCGTCCCCGGACCGACCGCGACCTGGACGCCTGTGTCCGGGCGCTCGCCGCCGTGCACGAGCGCGACGGCTACCCCGTCAACTGGCCCCAGCGCCCCGCCGACTGGCTCGCCCCGCCCTCGCTCCTCTCGGCCTGGGTGGCCGAACTGGACGGCCGGGTGGCCGGGCACGTCGGTCTGGCGCTCAGTGGTACGGGCGATGTGGCGCCCGGCCTGTGGAGCGCCCGCGCGGGTGTGGGCCCCGACGCGACCGCGGTGGTCGGCCGGCTCTTCGTCGCCCCCGGGGCGCGCGGCCACGGCATCGGAGGGCTGCTCCTGGCCCGCGCGGTCAGCGAGGCCCGGGCGCGCGGGCTGCATCCGGTGCTCGACGTGGTGGCCTCCGACACCGCCGCGATCGCCCTGTACGAGCGGCTGGGCTGGGAGTTGCTGGCCGAGGTCGAGCAGGAGTGGGGGCCCCGGCTGACCGTGGCCGTCCGCTGTTACGCGGCGAGCGGCTGACGGTGCCGGGGCCCGGCGGGACCCGCCCCGGCTCAGCCCGCCGCGTGCGTCTCGCGCAGGAAGCCGACGAGCAGGGAGTTCACCTCGTCCGGGCGCTCCAGGCTGGGCAGATGGCCCGCCCAGGGCAGCGCGACGTGCCGGGCGTCACCGAGCAGACCGGTGAGGCGGACGGCGATGTCGTGGAAGTCCGCGAAGTCGTGGTCGCCGGAGACCAGCAGGGCCGGGGCCTTGATCGAGGCGGGGTCGGTCTCCACCCTGATCTGGCCGAACTCCTCCTCGGCGGCCAGTTGGACGTCGAAGGCGTTGCGCTGCATCCGGCGCACCAGCTCGCGGACCGCCTGGTCGGCCTCCGGACCCACCCAGGCGTCCACGTTGAGGTCGGTCGCCCCGGCTATGTCACCGGTCTCGATCAGGATGTCCTCGCGCTCGCCGAACGCCCGCAGCTCGGCGCCGGGTTCGTGCCCGGCCAGCGCGGTGCAGAGCAGCGCGAGGGCGGTGACCCGCTCGGGCCGGCGGGCCGCGATCTCCAGCGCGACCCGGCCGCCGCCGGAGGACCCGACCAGCGCCGTGCGTTCGATACCGAGGGTGTCCAGGAGGGCGACGACGTCCTCCGCGTTGTTGTACGGCCGGTCGGGCATGGGGGTCTCGCCGAAGCCGCGCAGGTCGCAGCGGACCACCTGGTAGCCGGCGTCGACGAGCGCGGGCACGTTGGGCTCCCACATCCGCCGGTCGCAGACCGTCGAGTGGAGCAGGAGAACCGCCGGGCCGCTTCCGGCCACATCATGGGAAAGAGTCACCGCGCCACAGTAGACGCCGCTTCCGTCGCGCGCATCACCGTTTTCCCGCCGTCAGCGAGTCGGCCGGGTGCTGCGCCTCGGTGCCCTCACCGGCGGCGGGCAGCGTGGCCACCGGCCACCAGAAGTCGTCCAGGATGCCGTCCTCGGTGGCTGCGTCGGTCTCCGGCCGTTCGCCGGTCGGGCGTCGCGTCAGTCGAGTCATACCGGCAAGTGTGGTGCTTGGAAGCGGCGTTGGGGAGTCGATTTCTAGAACAGTCTTCTACAGGTCGGCGGAGATCGCTGCGCTAGGGTTGCCGCCATGGCAGACAGCGTCCCGACCGGTGCCCCCTGGAGCACCCCCACCGCCCGAGCGCGACGGAACGGGCCCGGCAGGCACCGCGCGGAGCACGGCCGTGTCGCCTAGGCAGCAGCGCGGCGAGGCGACGATCGACCGGCTGCTGACGGCGGCGCTGCGGGTGTTCGCCGAGTCGGGCCAGCAGGGGTTCACGGTCAGCGCCGTCACCCGCGCCAGCGGGGTCAGCCTCGGGAGCCTCTACCACCACTTCGGCAGCTTCGACGGTCTCGCCGCCGCCCTCTACACCCGCTGCATGGAGCAGCTCTTCGACGAGATGACCGCCGTGCTCATGCGGGCCCGCACCGCCCGCACCGGCATCCGCGCGCTCGTCCAGTGCTATCTGCGCTTCACCGAGGAGCACCCCGACGTGGCGCTCTTCCTGCACGCCTCCGCCTACTCCGGCTACCTCGCCGCCCACGCCGACGAGATCCGCCGGGTCAAGGCGGACAAGCTGGCCGCGATCGCCGCCTGGCTGGGGCCCCGGATCGAGGCGGGCGAGATCGTGCCGCTGCCCTCGCCCCTGATCGACGTCCTCGTCCTCGGACCCCCGGCCGAAACAGCGCGCCGCTGGCTGTCCAGTACGTACGACATCGACCTCGCCCAGGCCTACCGGCTCCTGCCCGACCGCGTGTGGCGCTCGCTCCAGCCGGACTGACCACGGCGGCGTGGAGTGGGCCATTCGCGGGCCTCCCGCAAGAGGGTGACCGCGATGGCGCAGCCCGGAGGTTTTCGATCCGAGGAGCCAGGTAAACGTGAGGTTATGGTGCAAATCGGCTACACGATGATGACCGAGCAGACCGGCCCCCGCGCCCTCGTCTCCGACCTGGTCGCCGCGGAGCGCGCCGGCTTCGACTTCTCCGTCACCTCCGACCACTACTTCCCCTGGCTGGAGTCCCAGGGCCACGCCTCGTACGCCTGGAGCGTGCTCGGGGCGGCCGCCCAGGCCACCACGCGCATCCCGCTGATGACGTACGTGACCTGTCCCACCGTCCGCTACCACCCCGTCGTCGTCGCGCAGAAGGCCGCGACGATGCAGCTGCTGTCCGAGGGGCGGTTCCGGCTCGGCCTCGGCTCCGGCGAGAACCTCAACGAGCACGTGGTGGGCACCGGATGGCCCTCGCCCCAGGTCCGCCTCGACATGCTGGACGAGGCCGTCGACATCATCCGCGCCCTGTTCGAAGGCGGCAACGTCAACCACCAGGGCACCCACTTCGACGTGTCCAACGCCCGGCTGTGGGACCTGCCGGACGAGCCGCCGCCCATCGGGATCGCCGTGTCGGGCGAGGTCTCCTGCGCGCTGGCGGGCCGCTCCGCCGACCTCGTCATCGCCACCGAGCCCAAGGCGGAGCTGCTCCAGTCCTTCGACCGGCACGGCGGCGCCGGCAAGCCCCGGGTGGGGCAGCTGCCGGTCTGCTACGACCCCGACCGGGACGCGGCGGTCGCCCGCGCCCACGACCAGTTCCGGTGGTTCGCCTCCGGTTGGCCGGTCAACTCCGAGCTGCCCGGACCGTCCGGCTTCGAGGGCGCCACGCAGTTCGTCACCCCGAAGGACGTGGCGGAGTCCATCCCGTGCGGCGACGACGTCGGCGCCTTCGTCGACGCGGTGCGGCCGTACGTCGAGGCGGGCTTCACCGAGGTCGCCCTCGTCCAGATCGGCGGCGAGCACCAGCTCCCCTTCATCGAGTGGGCCGAGGCGAAGCTGCTGCCCGCGCTGCGCGAGCTGTGACACCGCGCCGGCCCCCTTCTCCGGGACGGACGCGTCCTGACGTACCCGGTCGTACGGTGTACGGCCGGGTACGTCGGGGGAGCGCTACCTGGACGCCGACGGCGGGGGAGCCGTCGGGGCGAACGGGGGGCGCGGCGCGGGGCGGCCGAGGGCCAGATAGCGCTCGGCGGCGTGTACGGCCTCGCGTGCGGTGCGCTCGCCCATGAGCACACACAGCGTGTAGGCGGTGTCCTCGAAGCGCCTGCGCAGGGCAGGCTCGTGGGGCTGGACGAGGACCGCGCGTTCGTGCGCCCGGTAGTGCGAGAGCAGCCGCGCGAGGGTCTCCTTGTCGGGCAGCAGCATCATGTCCTCCTGAACATGGGGCGGGCCCAGCCCACCCATCCTGACCGGGTTCGGCGAACCACGCGAGCCGTAGGACTGCGCTCCGTGACGAGCCATGGAAAAGGGGCCCCGCGACGCGTTGGTCGCGGGGCCCCGCAAGGCCGGGAGACGGTTACTTCTTGAAAGCGTCCTTCGCCTTTTCCTTGGCCTGGCGGAGATCGCCCTTGGACTTCTCCGTGCGGCCCTCGGCGGTCTTGCTCTCGTTGCCGACCGCGCGGGCCACGGTCTCCTTGACCTTTCCCTTGGCCTGCTCGGCCTTCGCCTTGGCCTTCTCGTTCTTTGCGGTCACGGTACTCACACCCTGATCTCTCGGAATTCGGCGGTCACGTCCGGGCCCGCCCTTTCGGCCGTTCCTCGAACGCGTACAGCGACAACGTGTACCTCACCTTCGCGGGGCGCGCCTGGCGAGCCGCTCCGAAGGTCGCGTCACCAGCGGTACCAGCGCCCCCGCCGTCCTCGGCCGCCGCCCGCGGCGGGACGTGCGACGAAACCGACGAGCCACAGGACGAGGACGACGAGGGCGACCCACCACAGGACCTGGAGTGCGAAGCCGGCGCCGAAGAGAAGCAGCGCGAGCAGCAGAACGACAAGCAGGGGAACCATGCCCATGCACCTCCACCCAGTCGAGTGCCCCCGCCCGGCCGTGTCATGCACGGTGAATTCCGGACAGGGGCATTGTTCCTGGCCTTGTCCCGGCCTTTGTCCCAGGCCTTTTCCCGGTCAATCGCGGCCGGGCGACGAGCGGTTCAGGCGATTCAGGCGATACGTTCGCCGCGCGCCCGGGCGTCGGCCGTGGGCGCGTCGGTCACATCGAGGAAGACCTGGTCGGCGTCCGGCCAGATGTTGGCCACCGATGCCTTGATGCGCTCGCAGACCAGCTCGATCTCCTCGCTCTCCATTCCCGGCATCAGGTCCACCCGGGCCGCCACGAGCGCGGAGTCGGTGCCCAGCCGCATGGTGAGCAGGGCCTCCACGCTGTCGATCTCCGGCTGCGCCGCCAGCAGCGCCCGGATGCGGTCGCGCATCTCGGGGTCCACCGCCTCGCCGATCAGCTGGTCGCGGGCCTCCTTGCCGAGCCGGTACGCCACGTATCCGAGGAGCACGCCGATGGCCAGCGAGGCCGAGCCCTCCCACACCGACTGCCCGGTCGCCATGTGCAGCGCCATCCCGATGATCGCGAGGGCGACGCCGAGGACAGCCGTGCCGTCCTCCGCGACGACCGTGCGCAGCGCCGGGTCGCTCCCGATGCCGCCCGGCTGCGTCCGCACCTGGTGCAGGGCCCGCCACAGGGACGCGCCCTCGGCGACGAGGGCCACCGCGAGGACGACGAGCCCGGCGATGTACCCGGAGTGCGTCTCGTGGGCACCCGAGCGCAGGGCCTCGATGCCCTGGAAGACGGAGAAGCAGCCGCCCATCACGAAGATGCCCACGGCCGCGAGCAGGGACCAGAAGAAGCGCTCCTTGCCGTAGCCGAAGGGGTGGCGGCGGTCCGGCGGGCGGCGGCTGCGGCGCAGCGCGGCCAGCAGGAACACCTCGTTCAGACTGTCCGCGACGGAGTGCGCCGCCTCGGAGAGCAGCGCGGGGGAGCCGGCGACGACCCCGCCGGCCCCCTTCGCCGCCGCGATGAGCAGGTTCGCGCCGAGCGCGACGAAGACCGTGAGCCGGGTGCCGGAGTCCTTGCTGCCGCCCGACCCGCCGGAGTCCTTGCTCCCGACCGGCGCGGTGGACGCGCCGTCACCGTTCCCGCTCACCGCCCGCCCTCCTGCGATCCGTCGCCACCGGCGGAGGGCTCCACGGGCAGCAGCGGGCCGAGCGGGCCCAGGTCGATGTTGAGGTCCTCGGGCCGCAGGCCGAACTTCGACCTGAGCTCGCCCATCCGGTCCTCCAGGAGCATCAACGTCAGGCCGATGCGCTCCTCCTGATCCTCTGTCAGCTCGCCGGTCTCGACCCGCCGCAGGGCCTGACGCTCCATCAGCTGTCGTAGCAGCTCGACCACCGTCAGGACCAGTCGCGCCAGATCGCGCTCCACCGTGTCCGGGTCCAGCTCGACCCGCCTCGGCCCGCTCACACGCCCTCCCCGGGAAGGCCGCGGCTTCCACCGGGCGCCGGCAGCGCGGACGCGTCGCTCTCGCCGCCGTCCTCGAACGGCGAGGGGACCCGCGCGCTCACCGAACTGACCAGGGCGTTCAGGTCGATCCGGACGAGGTCCACGTCCGCGATGCGCAGGGTGAGGTCGCCCGCGAGGACCACGCCCCCCGCGAGCAGCCGGTCGAGCAGGTCGACCAGGGCCACCTGCCGCTCGGCGGGTACGGCCTCAGCCGATACCGTCCGGGTCACCACTTCCTCCTTCCGCGTCCAGGTCGCCCGCGAACGAGTACGGCGCCCAGGGCCCCGTCACCTCGACGCGCACGCCCTCGACCCGCGACCTGTGCCGCTCCACCAGAGCGATGAACTCCGCGCTGCGCTCGCGCGGTACCAGATAGGCGGCGTTGAGCACGTTCTCGCCCGGCTGCCCCGAGACCTGCGCGCTCTGCGGCCGGTGCAGCCGCTCCGCCTCGGCGTGCCCGGACAGCTCCTGGTGCAGATCGCGGGAGAGGATGCCGGCCTGGCGCCAGGTGTCGTCCCGGGCCTGGCGCTGGCCGAGCCTGCGGCGCAGATAGTCCCGCCCGGACGCGGGCCTGCCCGCGGGCGCCGCCGCGGGCTCGGGGCCACGGGCGTCCGCGTACACCTTGACGCCCCACTCCACCCGCCCGTCCAGACGGTCCAGGGCCGCGGTGAAGCTGTCGTACCCGGAGTCGAGGAGCCGGCGCACCCCGCTGATGTCGCGGCACACCGTCGCGAGCCGCAGCGGGACCGCGCACGTCACCGAGGACAGCGCGGCCACCACCGCCTGATGGGCGCGGGCGGTGCCGGAGAGCCAGTCCAGGTCCTCCAGGTGCCTGCGCAGCGGCGCCGCGTCGAAGTCCTCGGCGGGTACCGGGCTCGCCGCGGCGCACAGCCCGCGGTGGTCGATCAGCCGCGGCGGCTCGCCGTCCAGGGCGCGCACCCCTTCGGGCAGCACCCCCTCGAAGGGGCGCACCACCGCGTACACGTACCAGAGCGCGTCACTCATCACGTACTGCCTCCGCCTGTTCCTCGCGCTCGGCCTCCCGGGAGCCGTAGCGGCTCTCCAGCTCGGCCACCCGGGCCTGCAACTGCTCGTTCTCCCGGGCGAGTTCACGGCGTCGGGCGGCACCGGAGAGCGCCGGGTCGTCCTCCCACCAGTCGATTCCCATCTCCTTCGCCTTGTCGAGGGAGGCCACGATGAGGCGCAGTTTGATGGTGAGCAGCTCGATGTCGAGGAGATTGATGCGGATGTCCCCGGCTATGACGATTCCCTTGTCGAGGACGCGTTCGAGGATATCGGCGAGGTTCGCGCTGCCGCCGTCCGACGCATACGGATCGGAGAGCCGTCCCGGGGTCGTCATCAACGCCTCCGCGAACCGGACTTGGCGGGCCGCCGCCCGGATTCCTCGGGCTCGGGCTCAGGCTCGGGCTCCTCGGCCTCGTCCTCTTCCCACTCGCCGGCGTATTCGACGGAGTCGTCCTCGGGAGCCTCGTCGTGGGCGTCCTCCGGGACGTCCTCGGGCTCCTCGATCTCTTCGGGCTCCTCGCCCTCCTCGACCTCCTCGTCGTACTCGCCCTCCAGCGGCTCCTCGTCGTCATAGGCCTCCTCGTAGGTGTCCTGCGAGGCCTTGCCGCCGCCGTCCGCGTCCTCCTCGTGCGCGTCCCCCTCGTGCGAGGCCTCGCGCGTCTTCTCCTCGCGCTCCAGCGCGTCCTCGTGGCTCAGGACGACCTCGCCGTCGCGGATCTCACCGCGCCAGCCCTCCGGGGCCTCCCCGCGCAGGGCGATGTGGCGGGCGAAGTTCTTCAGGTCCAAGCGGGCCCGGCGGCCCTGGGCGCGCCAGATGTTGCCGGTCTTCTCGAACAGGCCCTTGGGGTAGTACTCGATCACCAGCAGCACCCGGGTGAGCGAGGCGCCCAGCGGGTGGAAGGTGACGACACCCTTGGTGGTGCCCTTGGCGCCCTCCGAGGTCCACGCGATCCGCGCGTCCGGTATCTGCTCGGTGGTGTGCGCCTTCCAGCTGCGGGTGGACCAGAAGACCTTCAGCTTCCAGTCCGACGTGGTGTCGTCCGCGCTCTCCGCGCTGCGCACACCCTTGGCGAAGTGGGAGAACTCCTGGTACTGCGTCCACTGGTCGTAGGCGTCGCGGACCGGTACGCCCACGTCCACCGACTCCATGATGACCGTCGGCTTGCGGCCGCCGCCGCTCTTGCCGCGCTTGCCGCCCAGGTTCTTGAACGCGTCCGTGACATTCTCCTTCAGGTGGTCGGCGCCCAGCTCCAGGGCGGCGCGCATCGGGCCCTTGCCCTCGGTGAGCTTGCGCCCGCCCTTCAGGGCCAGCTCGGCGAATCCGGGGCTGCGCCCCTCGGCTATGTCGTTGAGCTTCACCGTGGACTCGCCGAGCTTGCGCCCGATGCCGACCAGGGCCCGCTCGACCTGGGCGAGCGCCAGGGACTGGAGTTCGGACTTGAGGCGGTCGGTGACCGCGCTGTCGATCAGCCCCGTCCCCTGATTCTTGCCGTTCTCACTCACGGTCGCGGCCCTCCTTCGTCTCGGCGCGCTCCGAGGAGCGGGGCTTGGATCCGGAGGTCCGGCGAGCCGCGGTCTTCTTCGCGCCGACGGCCCGGCGGGCCGGCTCGGACTTCTTCGCCGCCGACTGCGCCTTCTTCGCCGGAGCGGACCGCTTCGCCCGGTCGGCGGTCTTCCTCGCGGGGGCGGAGGCCTCCTCGGCCTTGTCGGCCCCCTCCTTCGCCACTGCGGACATACGGTCCTGGACGTCGAGGGTGCGGTCGTGCAGCCGGTCCGCGAGCCCTTCCAGGCGCCGGTTCACCATGGCGCCGGTCGCCGCCTTGCCCACCCCGCGCAGGTCTTGGCGGAGTTGGTCGCCGATCTCCTTGAACTGGGGGTTGTTCTCCAGCTGCCCGGCCGCGAACTGTGCGAGCGCCCCGGGGCTGAGCTTGAGGCGCTTGCCGAGCACCATGGTGCCGATGCCGAAAGCGAGCTTGGCCTTCTTGGTGCGACCTAGCACATAGCCCGCGCCTACCGCGAGCCCTACTGCCAGCCGGTTGTTCATCGTGAGGGATTCCTGTTCTCCAGCCGGTCGAGGAGCTCGTCCTCGCGGCGGTCGAACTCGGCCTCGTCGATCTCACCCGCCATCAACTTCTCCTCCAGCGCGGCGAGTTCGTTACGTATGGCCGAGGGGTCGTAGTACTGCTGCTCCGCCTGCGACACCACCTGCTCCAGCACCCAGAAGGTGCCGCGCACGGGTGCCGCGGGGAGCAGCAGCAGCTCTTTGATCAGGCCCACGCGGGCCTCCCGTCGGTCGGGCCGGTCACTCCGTGAAGCTGTACGGAGGCAGCGGGCCGTGTACCTGGACGACGAGGTGCGGCGCCTCCTTGCGCAGGGTCTCCACCGCCGCGACGAACTCGTCGGCGCGGTCGCGGGAGACCAGGAACGAGAGGTTGGCGAGCCAGCCGGTGGACTGCGGGCCGGGCCGCTGCTCCTCGGCGGCGCCCTCCAGAGCCTGCTGGAGCAGGGTGGCGTCACGGGACTCCCGCTGCTGCACGGCCGCGGCGATCCGCTCGCCGAGCTGGAGCTTCTGCTCGTAGGTGCCGCCGCCCGCCTTGCGGTTGGCCTCGCTCATGGCGCGCAGCTCCGCGCTCTCCGAGAGCACCTGGTGCAGCACCGCCTCCTCGTCGTGGGCGGCCTTGATGTTGTACTCGACGCGGCCTTCCAGAGCCTTCAGGCGCTCCAGGTACCGCTCGCCGTGCTCGGCGAGCGCGGCCCGGACGGCCTCGTCGTCGGGCGAGACGCCGCCGAAGCGCATCGGCAGGACCGCGCCGCCCGCACCCGCCTCGGCGAGCACGCTCTGATGGGCCATCAGGTCACGTCGCTTGGGCCGCAGGTCCTCGGGCGCGTCGCTCACCAGGGCCACCAGCTCGCCCTCGGCCACCGTGCGCACCGGACGCGGCGGATCCCCGACGCCGCCCATCTCCTCGGGCAGCCGCGTGTGGGTGCGGTGGGCGATCCCGTAGACGTACGTGGTCATTCCTGCTCCTCCTTACGGCGCGCGGCGGTCCGCCGGCTGCGGGGTCGCTGTTCCGGCTCGGATTCCTCACGCGCCTGCTGGAAGGCGTCGGAGATGGTCTGCGCGGCGCCCGAGAGCGCGCCCTTGGACTTGCCGCGCGCTCCGGATTCGGTGATCTCGCCGACCAGGTCGGGCAGCCCCGGGCTCTTGCGCGGGCCGGCCTCCAGGTCGAGGCGGTTGCACGCCTCGGCGAAGCGCAGATAGGTGTCGACGCTCGCGACGACGACACGGACGTCGATCTTGAGTATCTCGATGCCGACGAGGGAGACGCGCACGAACGCGTCGATCACGAGCCCTCGGTCCAGTACCAGTTCAAGGACGTCGTAGAGACCACTGGTCCCGCCGCTGCCGCCCTGTTGTGCCGGGACAACCGTCATGGTGTCCGGTCCTCCTTCGCTGTCAGTGGTGTGCGGGTCGGATGGGGCCGTGCGGCCCCGGGGGAAGGGGTTCCGCCCGGGGTCACGTGTTGCGGTCGGCCCGTCCCCGCTCGTACCGGCGCAGTCGCTTGTATCCGGTCAACTCGCCGTGCGGGTCCAGCTCCACCTCGTACGAGGCGAGCAGGCTCATGGTGTCCGGGACCCGGGCGAGTTCCAGGACCTCGACGCACAACAGCCAGCCGTCCTCGGACCGTTCGAAGGAGGAGACCGACTCCGCCTCCATGCCGGTGAGTTCGGCGAGCTGGGCCCGGGCGCCGCGCAGCACGTCCATCGCGCCGGGCAGGTCCTCCTGGGCCTTGCGCTTGTTTCCGGACTGGTTCTCAGATGTGTTCGCCATGGCTCCTCGCGTGTGATGCTTTCCGGGTTGCCCCGCAACGGCGGAGCAAACCCGCCGATCAGCTCGTGACGACGCGTTCGTAGAGCACGCGGACGGTCGCGGTGACGGACGCAGCGTCGATGCCGGCCTCGGCCAGCTGCTCCTCGGGGGTCGCGGACCCCGGCATGTTCTCGACGGCGAGCCGGACGAGCCGGGGCATGGGGCGGCCGTCCGCGAAGCACTCCGCGACCGCGTCGCCGATGCCGCCCTGGGAGTGGTGGTCCTCGATCGTCACCAGACACCCCGTCAGGGCGGCGGCCTCCTGGAGCACCTGCTCGTCGACCGGCTTGACCGAGTACAGGTCGATCACCCGTACCGGGATGCCGCCCGCCTCCAGCGCGTCCGCGGCCTCCAGCGCCTCGTGGACGGTGGCGCCCGCCGCGACCAGGGTCACCTTGTCGTGCGGGGAGGAGCGCAGCACCTTGGCGCCGCCGACGGGGAACTCCTCGTCGGGCCCGTAGACGACCGGGCTCTCGCCCCGGGTGGTCCGCAGATAGCGGATGCCCTCGCCGTCCGCCGTCGCCGCGACGAGCTTCGCCGTCTGGTTGGCGTCGCAGGGATAGAGCACCGTACTGCCGTGCAGCGCACGGAACATCGCCAGGTCCTCCAGCCCCATCTGCGAGGGCCCGTCCTGTCCGATGGCGACCCCGGCGTGCGAGCCCGCCACGGTCAGCGAGGCCCGGCTGATCGCGGCCATCCGCAGGAAGTCGTGGCCGCGGGTCAGGAACGCGGCGAAGGTGCACGTGTACGGCCGCCAGCCGCGCCTCGCCAGGCCCACGGCCGCCGCCAGCATCTGCTGTTCGGCGATGTAGCACTCGAAGTACCGCTCGGGGTGCTCCTTGGCGAACAGCTCCGCCTTCGTCGAGTCGCCCACCTCGCCGTCGAGCACCACCACGTCGCCGCGGGCCGTGCCGAGCGCGGTGAGCGCCTGCCCGTACGCCGTGCGGGTGGCGACCTTCTCGCCCACCTCGTAGCGGGGCAGCTCCAGCCGGCCCGAGGACGGCCGGGGCGCGCGGGCGGAGGGCGGGGCCTGGACGTCCACGCGGATGAAGCGGGGGCCGCCGAGCTCCTCGACGGCCGCCACGGCGTCCGGCAGCGGCTTGCCGTGCAGGCCCTCGCGGTCCTCGACGGAGGCGACGCCCTTGCCCTTCACGGTGCCCGCGAGGATCGCGGTGGGCCTGCGCGACGTCTGCGCCGCCTCGCGGTACGCCGCGTCGACCGCCTCCACGTCGTGGCCGTCCACCTCGATGGTGTGCCAGTCGAAGGCGCGGAACCTGCGCGCGTACGCGGCGAGGTCGCGCTGGTGGCGGGTCGGGCCGCGCTGGCCGAGCCGGTTGACGTCCACGACCAGCGTCAGATTGTCCAGGTGCTGGTCCCCGGCGTGCTCGGCCGCCTCCCACACCGATCCCTCCGCCAGCTCGCTGTCGCCGCACAACACCCAGACGCGATAGGGGAGGCGGTCGAGGTGCTTGCCCGCCAGCGCCATCCCGACCCCGACGGGCAGGCCCTGCCCCAGTGAGCCGGTGGCCACGTCCACCCACGGCAGGTGGGGTGTGGGGTGTCCCTCCAGCCGGCTGCCGAGCTTGCGGAAGGTGAGCAGCTCCTCGTCGTCCACGACGCCGACCGCGCGGTACATCGCGTACAGCAGCGGCGAGGCGTGCCCCTTGGAGAGGATCAGCCGGTCGTTGGCGGGGTGCTCGGGCTTGTCGAAGTCGTAGCGCAGGTGCCCGGCCAGGAGCACGGCCGCCAGATCGGCCGCGGACATCGACGAGGTGGGGTGGCCGGAGCCCGCGGCGTCGGCGACACGGACCGCGTCGACCCGCAACTGCTGTCCCAGTTCCGCGAGTCGGGCGAGGTCGGCCGTACGGTCGCTCTTCATGGTCAGTCCTTTCGGGTCGTGGGTGCGGGGCCGCCCGGGACGCGGGCCAGCTCCGGCGTCTCCGTGTCCAGCGGGACCGACCAGGACCGCACGAGGCCCAGCTGGACGCCCTGACGGGGGAGTACGGCGTCCAGCAGCCAGTCGGCGGCGACGCGCACCCGGTTGCCGGGCATGGCGGCGAGGTGGTAGCCGCGGGTGACGGCCCCGGCGAGCGGTCCCGAGAGCGGCACGCCGAGCGGGTTGGCCGCGGCCTGCACCCCGCCGAGGTCCACGACGAACCCCAGGTCGTTGTGCTTGTACGGCCGCTGCTCGCCGTGGCCGAGCGAGGCGGCGACGTTGAGCGCGGCCCTCTTGCCCTGCCGGGCGGCGTGCTGCGCGGTCATCGGGGTGAACTCGCCCGGCCGGGTCAGATCGGGCACGGCCGCCGCGTCGCCGCAGGCGAACACCTCGGGCCTGCCCGGCACGCTCAACTGCGGCTCCACCAGCAGCCGTCCGCGCTCCACCGACAGACCGAGCTCGGAGACGAGCGGATCGGGGCGCACACCGACGCACCAGATCAGGGTGCGGGTCGGGATGAACTCCCCGTCGTCCAGCAGCACGCCGTCCTCGGTCGCCTCCTTGACGGAGGTCCCGGTGCGGACGTCGACACCGCGGCGGCGCAGCACCCGCCCCGCGGTGGTGGACATCCTGCGGTCGAGTTCGGGCAGCAGCCGGTCGGCGATGTCGAGCAGGACCCAGCGGGCGGGCCGGCGCCGGTCGAGGGCGTCGGTGAACAGCTTTCCCTGCGCGGCCACTTCGGTGCCGGTGTAGCCGCCGCCGACCACGACGAAGGTGCGGCGCGCGCCCTGTTCCCGAAGCGTGTCGGTGCCCTGGGCGGCCAGCTCCATCTGCCGGGTGATGTGGTCGCGCAGGTACAGCGCCTCCGGCATCCCGCGGAAGCCGTGCGCGTGCTCGGTGACGCCGGGCACCGGGAGCAGCTTGTTGACGCTGCCGACGGCGAGCACGAGCCGGTCGTACTCCAGCTCGCCCGCCCTGCCCTCGGGCCCGGTGTAGTGCACCGTCGAGGCGTCCAGATCGACGCGCCCGGCCTCGCCGAGGACGAGCCGTACGCCGGGCAGGGTCCCGCTGAGCGAGACGGTGACGCGGCGTGGCTCCAGGATGCCGGCGGACACCTGGGGCAGCAGGGGGAGGTAGAGGAAGTAGTCCGTGGGGTTGAGCAGGGTGATCCGGGCACGGCCGCGCATGCGGCGGGAGAGGGTGCGAGCGGCCTGGTACCCGGCGAACCCGGCTCCGACGATGAGGATGCGGGGACGGTCCGGAGTAGGGGTGGTCACGTTCGGCTCCCGTGGGCTGGGTGCAGGCGGACAGGGTTCCCGCGTGCCCTGGGTCGGCGGGGCCAAACACCGTGAGGCGGCGCCGCGCCACCGCGCGACGCCGCCTCACCGGAGGAGATCCGGCCGCTCCTCTCCCTCCGGGATCAGAAGGCCGAGTGGGTGAACCAGCGCTGGAGCAGTTCCTCGTCCCCGCTGGTCCGCACCGCTCCGGCCGAGCGGTCGAGGCGGCCGTAGACGAGCAGCAGCAGGTCGGCGGCGCCGGCCCGGACGGTGGCGTCGGCGGTCATCTCCCCGTGGTTCGGACCCCCGTGGCCCGGATCCCCGTGGCCCGGACCGTCCTGGCCGTCCACGAGGCCGAAGCCGTCGGGACGCAACCGGACGAGCCACTCGTCGTCCGTGTCCGTACTGGCGAACCGGATGTGCTGGACGGGCCCGGCGGAGCGCAACTCGGCCACCCCG
This sequence comes from Streptomyces sp. NPDC043908, assembly GCF_056435525.1. Classification (NCBI taxonomy): domain Bacteria; kingdom Bacillati; phylum Actinomycetota; class Actinomycetes; order Kitasatosporales; family Streptomycetaceae; genus Streptomyces; species Streptomyces sp. NPDC043908. The sequence continues at coordinate 208,275 of NZ_JBWKEI010000001.1, forward strand.
GGCGCGAAGAACGCGGCGAAGGGCAGGTTGACCAGGAACTCGTCGACGCCGTCCCGGGCGAGCGCCGGGTCGATCGCGGAGGGCAGCCCGAGCGCCCGTTCCGCGTCGAAGCGGTGCACCAGTGTCTCGAACAGCATCCGGCGCACCCAGAAACGGGCGCGGCCGTCCGCGCCCCAGACCCACATCGGCGCGTCGAGGTCGGTGCCGGCGAACACCCGATCCGCCTCGGCCGCGCCCGCCGCCAGCCAGTCGGCGTAGTCGTCCTCCCGCTCCGGCAGCCGCAGGTCCCCCCGGCTCGCGGGCCGCTCCTGGACGAGGGCGCGCACCAGCGCGGTGAACATGCGCTGCGCGCCGCCGGTGTGCCTGATCAGGTCGGCCAGGGTCCAGCCCGGGCAGGTGGGTACGGCGAGCGACAGGTCGGCGCCCTCGACCAGACCCGCGAACCGGGCGCTCTCCGCGGCGACGGCCGCGCGGTGGTCGAGCGGTTCGGCTGTGTTCATGGTGTCGCGCCTCCTGGCAGACCGGTTCTTTCCCCGGGCAGCCTGTCACAGCGGCCGGGGCCGGTGGCGGGCGGTGCCGCTACCGTACGGCGGCGTCGGCCAGCACCTCGTCCACCTCGCGGCTCTCGGCCGATCCGGCCGATGCGCCTGATGCGGGTGCCTCGGTGACGCCGAGGAGGAAGGCCGACCGGTCCTCGCCGCGCGCCACGATGGTCAGGCGCAGCCGCCCCGCCCTGCCGTTCTCGTCCTGGGTGCGCAGCACCACCGTGTAGGCGGGACGGCCGCTGACCTCCGTGGCCCGGGACTCCTCCACGCTGGACCTGCTGTCCGGGTAGAAGAACTCCGCGTTGGAGCGGGCCGCGGTCTCGGTGCGCGCCCGGAGCGCGGACTCGTCGAGAGGAGCGCCCCGGCCCGCGAGCACGGCGGCTCCGCCGGTGCCGTCGGCGCCCTTGGTGGTGATCGAGGAGGTGAAGGCCTGGATCAGGTCCTTGCCCTCGTTGCTCTTCCAGCCCTCGGGCACGGCGTACGAGAGCCCGGCCGCGGTGTCCGTGACGCGCGGCCGCCCGGCCAGCGGCGAGCTGTCGTGGTCCCGTGTCAGCCACCACGCCGCCCCGGCGGCGAGCGCCAGGACCAGCGCGCAGACGGCACCGATGATCCCGGCGCGCCTGGCGCGCGACGGTCCGGGCCGGAGCGGGGGCGTCGGGGGGAGCGGCGGCGGGCTGACGAAGGGCGGCGTAGTCATGGCACCAGCCTCCCTCCCACCGTGGCACGCGGACCTGAGCGGTCGTACTCAGTTCCGTACTCAGATGCTCACCCGGCCGGTTCCGCACCGGGATACCCACCCCGTGCCCAACACGGGCGTGACGGGGGGACCATGGGGGCGTGCCGATACGCAGACGAACCCCACCGCAGCCCGCCCCCGTCGACGACCCCCTCCTGGAGCAGGCCCTCGCCGATCTCGACTGGTATGCCCGCACCCGCGACCGGGCCCGCCGCTGGCACTGGGCGACCGAGCTGAGCGCCCTGCTCACCGGCGCCGCCACGGTCGTCGCCGCGGGTATCCGGGCGCCCGCCGCGACCACCGCCACCCTGGCCGGACTCACCGTCTTCATCGGCGGGTTCCGCCAGGTGTTCAACCACGCCGAGCGCCATGTGCTCGCCGCCGAGGCCTGGTCGAGACTGCGGCTGGCGGTCCGCCGCTACCGGCTGGTCCCCGAGGCGGAGCGGGACGAAGAGTTGCGCGGACGGCTCCAGGAGGAGATCGAGGACGTGGCGACCACCGAGCTGCGGAACTGGGCGGCGGGCCGCCGCGGACTCCAGCCGGGCCCGCTGCCGGGGGGCGGGCTGCCGCAGTGACGGTTCGGCATCTGTTTCCATAGAGGCTGATCACCGGAGCTGTCTGCGAGGAGTTGGCCCTGAACACCTGGGGTGCGGAGGTTGTGTCGGCCGGGCTGCTGCTGGCGGTCCTGGTGTGCGCGGTGGTACACCCATGGGGCTGGCCCGAAGCGGTCGTGGCGGTCCCGGCCGCGGGGGTGGTCATCGCCTGCGGGGCGATCTCCTGGGGGCACGCGCAGGACGAGGCCGCCCGGCTCGGTCCCGTCGTCGGCTTCCTGGCCGCGGTGCTGGTCCTCGCCCAGCTCTGCGACGACGAGGGGCTGTTCCAGGCGTGCGGGGCCTGGATGGCCCGCACCGCCGCCGGAAAACCACGCCGCCTTCTCGCGCAGGTGTTCGCCGTCGCCTCGGCCATCACCGCGGTGCTCAGCCTCGACGCCACCGTGGTGCTGCTCACCCCGGTCGTCTTCGCCACCGCGGCGCGGCTCGGGGTGCGGCCCAAGCCCCATGTCTACGCCTGCACCCATCTGTCGAATACCGCGTCGCTGCTGCTGCCCGTCTCCAACCTCACCAACCTGCTCGCCTTCACCGCCAGCGGGCTGAGCTTCACCCGCTTCGCCGCGCTCATGACCCTGCCGTGGCTGGCGGCCATCGGCGTCGAGTACGTGGTGCTGCGGCGGTTCTTCGCCACCGACCTGGACGCCGGCGCGCCGGTCCCGTCCGGGGGCGAGCCGCCCGAACTGCCGCTGTTCGCGCTGCTGACCGTGGTGGGCACCCTGGCCGGGTTCGTCCTCACCTCGGCGGTCGGGATCGACCCGGCCTGGGCGGCGGCGGCCGGGGCGCTCGTCCTGGCGACCCGTGCGCTGGTACGGCGCCGCACCACGCCCGCCGCGCTCGTCGGGGCCGCGGCCCTGCCGTTCCTCGCGTTCGTCCTCGCCCTGGGCGTCGTGGTCCGCGCCGTCGTCGACAACGGCCTCGCCTCGGGCCTCGCCCATCTGGTCCCGGGCGGCACCGGGCTGCTCGCGCTGCTGGGCGTCGCCGCGCTGGCCGCCGTCCTGGCCAACGTCATCAACAACCTGCCCGCCGTCCTGGTCCTGCTGCCGCTGACCGCGCCGACCGGCCCCGGCGCGGTGCTCGCCGTGCTCCTCGGGGTGAACATCGGGCCCAACCTGACCTACGCCGGCTCGCTGGCGACCCTGCTGTGGCGCCGCATCGTCCGCGAGCACGACAGCGACGTCGACCTGCGGGAGTTCACCGTGCTCGGTCTTCTCGTCGTGCCCCTCGCGCTGGCGCTCGCCGTACTGGCACTGTGGGGGTCGCTGCACGCGCTCGGAGGCTGATGCACCATGACCGTCGTCGTCTGGATCACCGAGGGTTCCTGGCCCGCGTGCGTCGACGCCGCCCGCGCCCACACGCGTGAAGGCGCCGACGTGATGCTCCTCCATGTCACCGGACACGACGTCCCCGGCGTGGCCCACGGCGCCTTCGCCGGGCTCCTCGGCCGCGGTCACCGCGAGCGAGACCCCGGCACCCGCCTGGAGCACCTCGCCGACGCCTCCGCCCACGACCTGCTGGACGCCGCGGCCGACCGGCTCGGCCTGCCGTGCCGGCGCGAGGAGCGCAGCGGGCGGGTGGAGCGGGAGGTCGTCGCCGCCGCCGAGGGCGCCGACCTGCTGATCTTCGCCCGCGACGGCGACCGCTCCCGGCTCGGGCCGAGAAGCCTGGGTCCGGCTTCCCGCTTCGTCCTCGACCACGCCCCCTGCCCGGTCCTGCTCGTCTGGCCCGAACCGGCCCCGGGGGTCACGACGCTCCCCCCGCTTCCCCCGGAACCACCTGCCTAGGGCCTGTCCGACGGCTCAGCCGATCCGCCACTGCTGGTAGGCCGCACCGTCAGGCGTCCCGGACGCGGGGGAGCTCGCCGGGTCGTCGAGCGCCTCGCCGGCCGCGGTGAGGGTGTGCGCACCGCTCGGCTGCCCTCCGTACGCCTCGAACTCGTACAGCGAGTACCCGTACGAGGTGCCCCGCTGGGTGGCGTACAGCCGGATGTACCGCCCGGAGCCGGAGAGGCCGGTGAGGTCCTGGACGCCGCCGCTGCCGCCGGTGGTGGAGTACAGGGTGCGCCAGACGGTGGCGTCGTCGGAGAGCTGGATCTGGAAGGCCTTCCCGTACGCCGCCTCCCAGCGCAGCACCACCCGGCCGACGCTCTGGGAGGAGCCCAGGTCGACCTGGAGCCACTGCGGGTCGCTGTAGGCGCTGGACCAGCGGGTCGCCGGGTCGCCGTCGGTGGCCGAGGCGGGCGGGAAGTTCGCCGTCTCGGTGCTGGAGGCGGTGGTGGGGCGGTTGCGGGCGAGGTTGCCGGGCTGGGAGAGGCCCGGCCAGGCGGGGTTGTGGCCGACGGCGGCGACGATCGGGGTGAACGCGGCGTACGAGGCCACCGGCTTGGGGGAGCCCCAGGTCTGCTGGGCGAGGCCGCGCAGGGGGTACATGATGCCGCCCGCGATCTGGTCCTCCGTCTCGGCGCCCGGGTTGTCGCACCACACGTGGATCAGCGAGCCGGGGTTGCGGGCGGGGTCGCTCAGGGTGGTGCCGCCCTGGAAGAGGTCCGGGGTCCACGTCTCGTACATCCACCTGGTGTCGGGCTTGGCGCCGCCGAGGACGTAGTAGGTGGGTGTCCAGGACTCGTTGGCCACGGTGTGCCCGGCCGCCGCCAACTGCTGGGGCGTGAGGCCGTAGTTGTACCAGTACTCGACGACGATGTCCGCGTTCGGCGTGACGGTGCCGTCGCCGGACTTGATGCCGTCGTTCCACATCCGGGTGGTCTTCCCGCCCGCGCGCACCAGCGCGTCGGCCCAGTTGACGTATCCGTAGTAGGTGTCCTTGGCGGTGGCGCCCGGCCCGTAGTGGGCGCGGGCGTAGGTGAGGAGCTGGGGGTAGCTGCCGTAGTCGGTGACGTACTCGTCGGCGCCGATGTGCCAGTAGCGGGCCGGGAAGAGCGGCAGGTACTCGTTCACCAGGTCCTTGATCAACGTGTACGAGCCGGGCAGGGAGAGGTCGATGAACTCCGCGCTGGCCGTGCCGGAGCGGTTCTTGAGCCTGAGTTCGGGGTGGGCGGCCAGGATCGCGTTCATGTGCCCGGGGGTGTCGATCTCGGGGACGATGGTGACGTGGTACCTCTGCCCCAGCGCCACCAGACCGGCGATGTCCTGCTTGGTGTAGTGGTCGGTGGAGACGATCTCGGGATGGGTGGAGCTCTCCAGCCGGAAGCCGAAGGTGTCCGACAGGTGGAAGTGGAAGTAGTTGAGCTTGAGGTAGGCCAGCTCCTTGATGTGCTGCCGGACCCAGGCGACGGTGAAGAACTTCCGCCCCTGGTCGATCATGAGCCCGCGCTCGGGCTTGGTGGGCCAGTCCACCGCCGTTCCGGCGGGCACCGAGGCGGACTGGTGCAGCAGTTGCAGGAGGGTGCGCGTGCCGTAGAAGGCGCCGGTGTCGGTCCCGGCCCGGATGGTGACGGCCGCGCCCACGGTCAACCGGTAGCCCTCGGCGGGCAGCGTGGTGTCACCGAGGCCGAGTGCGATGTCGCCGATGGCCGGGGCGCCGGTGACGACGGCGACGGTCCGCCCGGTCCGGGCGGCCAGGTCGTCCGCCAACGTGGCCGCCTCGTCGCCGAGCTGGGCGGTGGAGGCCGGGTCGACGGCGATGCGGCTGGTGTTGGTGAAGGTGTACGCGCCGGAGCCGGCCGTCCACTGCCGCAGCGCGGGAACGGTCTGCGGGGGAGCGGCCGCCGCCCGCGCGGGCGCGGCGGCGACGCCGGGCAGGGTGAGTGCGGCCAGTGCGCAGACCGCGGCGATCAGGAATCTGAGCAGTCGCATGGCGTATCCCCGGTCGTGGGAGGGGCAGGGGGCGGTGCGGGGGCAGATGGCGCAACAGTGCAGCGCAGTAGCGCGTACATGTCAATAGATGCTCGAAAGTCCGCTGTAGCGAGCATGATCGCGCAGGCGTGGCGCTTCGGGTGCGGCCCGCGCGGCCGCACCCGGTGCGTCGCGTATACGGCCTCGACCGTGCCGGAGGGATCCTGTGTGTGCCCGTCCGGCGACCGGCACCCCGCCCTTCCCGTCGGCGGCCCCGAGGTCCGACGCGGCACCCCGGTAGCCGACGGCCGGCCGACCGGGCCCGCCGTGCGTCTCAGTCCCGCGCGGCCGTGAACACCCCCGCGCGCGCGGCGGCGGCCGCGGCCTCGGCGGCGCGGTCGGCGGTCGCCTGGTCCAGGGGGGCGGCGGTGGTCAGGAGGCGGTAGTAGAGGGGGGCCGAGACGGCGCGGATCACCTCGCGCGTGTCGGTGCCCTCCGGCAACTCGCCCCGGTCGACGGCCTGTTGGACGCACACGGCCCACTCGTCGACGCGCGTCTCGTAGAAGCGGTGCAGGGCGGCGGCCGTCTGCTCGTCGCAGGTCGCGGCGGCGATCACCGCCTTGAAGAGGGCACCCTGGCGGGCGTCGGCCAAAGTGCTCTGGACGAGCCGGGCGTTGGCGCGCAGATCGCCCAGGAGCGTCCCCGTCTCCGTACGCGGCAGCGACTGCTCGGCCATCTCCGCCAGCAGGTCCGCGACGAGACCGGCCGGAGTGCCCCAGCGCCGGTAGACCGTGGTCTTGCCGACCTCGGCGCGGCGGGCCACCTCGGCGAGGTCCAGACCGGCGAGGCCGCCGCGCGCCAGCGCGTCACCGGCGGCGGCGAGGACCGCCGCCCGTACGCGGGCGGTCCGGCCGCCGGGCCGGACGGTCCCTGGGTCTGCGTCGGCTGCGGACGTCATAACGGGACTCCTGTTCCATTAAAGGGTTGTGCTCTGCTACGGTGAGGGCACATCCTAACGGAACAGCAGAACCGTTAGTGGCTGCCGACCGGTGGCCGCGCCGACTGTGCACGGAGAGGAATCTGTCATGGAATACAGGAGGCTGGGCGCGTCGGGACTGCTGGTTCCGGCACTGAGCTTCGGCGCCGGGACGTTCGGCGGCCGGGGCGAGCTCTTCGGTGCCTGGGGCGACACCGACGCGGAGCAGGCGCGCCGGCTGGTGGACATCTGCCTGGAGGCCGGGGTCACCATGTTCGACACCGCCGACGTCTACTCCGCGGGCGCCTCCGAGGAGGTGCTCGGCGCGGCGATCAAGGGGCGGCGGGACGAGGTGCTCATCTCCACCAAGGCGGGACTGCCGATGGGCGACGGGCCGGGCGACGCCGGCACCTCCCGCTCACGCCTCATCCGCAGCGTCGAGGACGCGCTGCGCCGGCTGGGCACGGACCACATCGACCTCTTCCAGCTCCACGCCTTCGACGCGGGAACCCCGGTCGAGGAGGTCCTGTCCACCCTCGACGATCTCGTACGGGCCGGAAAGATCCGCTACACCGGCGTCTCCAACTTCTCCGGCTGGCAGCTGATGAAGTCGCAGGCCACCGCCGACCGCTACGGCTACCGGCGCTACGCGGCCCACCAGGTCTACTACTCCCTGGTGGGCCGGGACTACGAGTGGGAGCTGATGCCGCTCGCCGCCGACCAGGGCGTCGGCGCGGTGGTGTGGAGCCCGCTCGGCTGGGGACGGCTCACCGGCAGGATCCGCCGCGGACAGCCGCTGCCGGAGCAGAGCCGTCTGCACCGCACCGCGGACTACGGCCCGCCCGTCGAGGACGAGCTGCTCTACCGGGTGGTCGACACACTCGACGAGCTGGCCGAGGAGACCGGCAGGACGATCCCGCAGATCGCCCTCAACTGGCTGCTGCGCCGCCCCACCGTCTCCTCCGTCATCATCGGCGCCCGCGACGAGGAGCAGCTGCGGCAGAACCTCGGCGCGCTCGGCTGGACCCTGACCGACGAACAGGTCGCCCGCCTCGACGCGGCGAGCGCCCGGACCGCGCCCTACCCGTACTTCCCCTACGAGCGCCAGGAGGGTTTCGCCCGGCTCAACCCGCCGCTGACCGGCCGGGCGCCGGGCGGGCAGGCGTAGGCGCATCCGCCCGGCGTCCGCCCGGCTCAGGCGGCGTACTCCGGAATGTTCTCCTGTGCCCAGGCGGCGAGAACACGGGCGCACTCGGCCACCGACTCGCGCCAGGTCCTGGCCGCGCCCTCGCCCGCCTCGTCGCTGACGTGCTTGACCATCTGGAGGGGGAGCCCGGCCCGCTGGGCGACCGAGGCCAGCGCGTAGCCCTCCATGTCGACGAGGTGGGCGCGCAGCGCCAGCCGGGCGCGTGTCTCCTCGTCCGCGATGAAGGTGTCGCCGGTCGCCAGCGTCGGGCCGCCCGGACCGGACACGTCGAGCGGCGGGCCGTACAGCTCACCGGTGAGCGCCGCCAGGACGTCGCTGTCCAGATCGTGCTGGAGCACCGAACCTATGACGTGGGTGCCCGTCCAGCCCGGGCGCAGCGCACCGGCCGTGCCCAGGTTGACGACGCGGGAGGGGTGCGGGCCGCGTGCCAGGACGGTGGCCAGCGCACTCGCCGCGTTCACCTTGCCGATGCCGGTGAGGAGGACGGGCAGATCCGTGTCGAGGAACTGCGCCTCCTCCTTGACGGCCAGCACGAGCAGCGGGCGATCGGTGGCGATGTGTCCGGAGAGGTCCATGGGGACCAGGGTATTTGCGTGGGTTCCGGGCCCGGGAGGCGGGGGCGGTGCGCGCGGGCGGCCGGGAGGAGTGCTGTCCGATCTATTGCCGTCCGATGTGTGCCGTCTGCCTGCGCCCGGTTTGAGCCTCGCGTTTCAAGGAAGGCGCAGCGATGGGACGGCACAACACGCCTCCCGCACACCTCCCGCACACCGGGACCAGTATGTGAGGAATGGAGAACGCCATGGCTGCCGTGAAGAGCTCGCTGCCGGATGCCGACCTGAAGGTCGTGGGGGAGGCGCTGCAGGGCGCCCTGGTGGACCTGGTGGACCTGTCGCTGGCGGCCAAGCAGGTGCACTGGAACGTGGTGGGCCCCCGCTTCCGCTCGGTCCACCTTCAGCTCGACGATGTGGTCACCACGGCGCGTACGCACTCCGACATCGTCGCCGAGCGCGCCTCCGCACTCGGCATCGCCCCCGACGGACGGGCCGCCACCGTCGCGGAGACCTCCGCGATCGGCACCGTCCCGGAGGGCTGGATCAAGGACAACGAGGCCGTGCAGGTGCTGGTGGTGGCCCTCGGCAAGGTCGTCGAGCGCATGCGCGAGCGGATCGCCGCGACCGAGAAGCCCGACCCCGTCACCCAGGACCTGCTCATCTCCCTGACCGGGGAGCTGGAGAAGCACGCCTGGATGTTCCAGGCGGAGAACGCCTGACACCGGCCGCCCCCCGGGGCGTCAGATGTGGTGGTCGTGCTCCGGGGCGTCCGGACCCTGCGGATGCCCCGGAGGGGCCTCCGCGTCCGGCGTCTGCCAGGAATCCGCGCGCGGCTGGGGCTCCTGCGGGGGCGCCGGGCGTCGCGAGGCCCGGCGGCTGCCGTACCAGAAGGCCCCGATCAGGACGGCCACGACGAGGACGCCCACGATCACGAACAGCCAGGACGACGAGGTGCTCGCGGCGAGGGTCTGGGACAGCGTGACGGTGTTCATGGGTGGCTCCTAAACCTGCTGTGCTGGTGGTCCTGGGCGGCCGGCGTCCTACGCCAGTCGCGGCAGGACCTTGGTGCGGTAGAAGTCGAAGAAACCGCGTTGCTCCTTGCCGATCTGGTTGACGTACACGGTGTCGAATCCGGCGTCGGCGTACTCGCGCACCGCGGCGACGTGCTGGTCCACGTCGTTCCCGCAGGTCACATTGGCGGCGACCCGCTCGGGCGTCACCAGCTCGGACGCCTGCTCGAAGTGCCGGGGCGTCGGCAGCACCTGCGGCAGCTCGCCCGGCAGCTGCTCGTTGGCCCACAGCCGGTGCGCCTCGCGGACCGCCTTCTCGCGGTCCGGACCCCAGCACACCTTCAGCCCGGCGGACACGGGCTTGCCGCCGCCCCCGCTCCGCCGGAAGCGCTCGATCAGCGCGGTGTCCGGTGCCATGGCGACCAGACCGTCCCCGGCGCGGCCCGCCAGCTCCCCGGCCCGCGGGCCGAAGGCGGACACGTCGATGGGCACGGGCTCGTCCGGGACGGTGTACAGCCGGGCGTTCTCCACGGTGTAGTGCTTGCCCCGATGGCTGACCTGGTCACCCGTGAACAGCAGGCGCATCACCTGGATGGCCTCCTCCAGCATCTCCAGGCGCACCGGGGCCTCGGGCCAGACGTCGCCGAGGATGTGCTCGTTGAGGGCCTCACCCGACCCCACCCCGAGCCGGAAGCGGCCACCGAGCTGGACGGCGCTGGTGGCGGCGGCCTGCGCCACGACCGCCGGGTGCATCCGCACGGTCGGGCACGTCACCGCGGTCTCCACCGGCAGGGACACGGCCTGGGACAGCGCCCCGACCACCGACCAGACGAACGGCGCCTGGCCCTGGCTGTCGTTCCAGGGGTGGTAGTGGTCGGATATCCACAACGAGGTGAATCCCGCCTGCTCGGCCATCCGGGCCTGTTCGACCAGCCCGGCGGGCGTGTGCTCCTCGCTCGACAGAAAGTAGCCGTACTCGGTCATGGCCGCTCCTCACGGTGCGCTCGTGCACGCCGGGTGACCGGTGGACGGGAAAGGAAACATCGCTCGCACGCCCGTGTGAGGCGTCCTCGCGGGGGTACGGGGCCAACGCGCCCGGTCGGGCCCCGCGGCGGCCGGGCCGGTGCCGAAGAGGTGTCGACGGAGAGGGTGTGCCATGGGCGCGACCTGCGGGACCGCTCCGCGCGACGGCGAGCGCCATGACGAACGCCTCTCGCCGGAGCAGGCGCTGCGCGACCGGGTGGACGGTGGGGTCCGCGTCGTCGACCGGACCGGGCCACTCCGCCGTAAAGGTCCTGGAGGACGCCGGCTTCCGCGACGCCGTGCCGCCCGTCGCCGTGAACTCCCGTTTCCTCACCCCGAAAGGTCATCCCATGTCGATGAAGGTCTCCGACTACGTGCTGGAACGGCTGCGGCAATGGGAGGTCGAGCATGTCTTCGCCTACGCGGGCGACGGCATCAACGGCCTGCTCGCCGCCTGGGGCCGGGCCGAGGACAAGCCCCGGTTCATCCAGGCGCGGCACGAGGAGATGGCCGCGTTCGAGGCGGTGGGCTATGCCAAGTTCTCCGGGAAGGTGGGGGTGTGCGCGGCCACCTCCGGCCCCGGTGCGATCCATCTGCTCAACGGCCTCTACGACGCCAAGCTCGACCACGTGCCGATCGTGGCGATCGTCGGGCAGACCAACCGCAGCGCCATGGGCGGCTCCTACCAGCAGGAGGTCGACCTGCTGAGCCTGTACAAGGACGTGGCGTCCGAGTACTGCGAGATGGTGACCGTCCCCGAGCAGCTGCCCAACGTCATCGACCGGGCCATGCGCACCGCCGCCGCCCGGCGGACCGTGACCGCCGTGATCATCCCGGCGGATGTACAGGAGCTCGACTACGAACCCCCGGGCCACGCCTTCAAGATGGTGCCCTCCAGCCTCGGCGCCGCCCACTACGCCCCGGTGCCCGTGGACGACGAGATCGCCCGCGCCGCCGAGGTGCTGAACGCGGGCGAGAAGGTGGCCGTGCTGATCGGGCAGGGCGCGCGGGGCGCCCGGGCCGAGATCGAGCAGCTCGCGGACGTGCTGGGCGCGGGTGTGGCCAAGGCGCTCCTCGGCAAGGACGCGCTCCCCGACGACCTGCCGTACGTCACCGGCGCCATCGGCCTCCTCGGCACCCGGCCCTCGTACGAGCTCATGCAGGACTGCGACACCCTGCTCGTGGTCGGATCCAGCTTCCCGTACTCACAGTTCCTGCCGGAATTCGGTCAGGCACGGGCGGTGCAGATCGACATCGACCCGTTCATGGTCGGACTGCGCTATCCGTTCGAGGTCAACCTCGTCGGTGACGCGCGCGAGACGCTGACGCGGCTGCTGCCCCGGCTCAAGCGCAAGAAGCACGACAAGTGGCGCAAGAAGATCGAGAAGGACACCGCCCGCTGGTGGCAGGTGATGGAGCGGCGCGCCGCGGTCGACGCGGACCCGATCAACCCCGAGTACGTGGTGCACGCCCTCGACGCGCTGCTGCCCGACGACGTCATCCTCGCCGCGGACTCCGGCTCGGCCGCCAACTGGTACGCCCGGCACCTGCGGATGCGCGGCACGATGCGCGGTTCGCTCTCCGGCACGCTGGCCACGATGGGGCCCGGTGTCCCGTACGTGATCGGCGCCAAGTTCGCCCACCCGCGCCGCCCGGCCCTCGCGATCGTCGGTGACGGGGCCATGCAGATGAACGGCCTCGCGGAGCTGATCACCGTGGCGAAGTACTGGCAGGAGTGGGAGGACCCGCGTCTGATCGTCGCCGTGCTCAACAACCAGGACCTCAACCAGGTCACCTGGGAGATGCGCGCCATGTCCGGTGCCCCGCAGTTCCTGCCGTCGCAGCAGCTGCCCGACGTTCCGTACGCGGACTTCGCGCGCTCGATCGGGCTCGACGGCGTACGGGTGGAGAAGCCCGAGGAGGTCGAGGGCGCCTGGCGGCGGGCGCTGGCCGCGGACCGGCCGTGCGTCGTGGAGTTCCGTACCGACCCCGCCGTGCCGCCGATCCCGCCGCACGCCTCGCTGGACCAGATCGAGGCCGCCGCGGCGTCGATCGTCAAGGGCGACAGCGACCGCGTCGGCATGATCCGGCAGGGGCTGAAGGCGAAGGTCCAGGAGATGCTGCCGGGCGGCAGGCACCGGGAGGACCGGCCGGGCGCCGACGCCGGCTCCTGAACCCGTGGCTGCCGCCGCCGTTGAAGAGGCGGCGACCGGGGAAGGCGGGCAGAGTGGCAACGGCGGGTTCCGGCGCCCGGGCACGGGCGACGCGGCCCGCCGGCCGCCGGGCACCGCGATCGGCGCGAGCCGCCCGGAGCGAACGACGAGGGCCTCGGGTGACCGACGCGGGCCGTCACCGACCGAAGCAGTCCCGAAGCAGACCCGAAGTGATCGAAGCAGGAGGAGTTCTCCCATGAAGCCCACCGCCGCATCCCAGGCGCCGCCCGAGCAGCGCGTACAGGTGGTGCTCAGCGCGTGCTCGGCCGCTGACGCCGAGACGGTGCTGGACGCGCTGCGCCGGTACTTCTCGACGGACACCGCCGGTGGCGCGATCCACGGCCCCACGACCCCCGACCCGGCGCGCCCCACCGTGTGGACCGCGACGTTCGACACCTCCCAGGTGCCGGAGGACGTCAGCCCCGCCGAGCTGGGCGACAAGGTGACCATCGACGTCCAGGGCGGCCCCGTCGCGGTCGCCCGCCTCCGGGACGTCCTGCACCGGACCTTCGAGGTCGAGGACGCGGGAACGGCCTCGGGCGACCAGGAAGTGGACCTCCAGCTGACCCTCCGTGGCCGGTAGGAGCGCCCGGAACCGACGGCGGACGCGGACGGAGCCCAGGGCCCGTCCGCGTCCGCCTTTTCGCGTCCGCCGTTCCGCGTCCCCTCAGTTACGCCGTTCGAGCTCCGCCACCGGGCTGTCGTCGAGCGCGGCCAGCAGGTCGGCCGGGTCGTCGTAGACGGCCTGCGCACCCGACTCCTCCAGATCGCGGCGCGGGATGCCGCCGGCCAGCACCGCCACGGGGCGCACCCCCGCCTTCGCCGCCGCCTTCATGTCCCAGACCGTGTCGCCGACGAACACCGAGGAGGCGGCGTCCGCGCCGGCCAGCTCCAGTGCCTGGTGGACCGGGTCGGGGGCCGGCTTCCCGGAGTCGACGTCGTCCGCGCTGGCCACTCCGGCGATCACGTCGTCGGCGTCGATCGCCTTGCGCAGCGCGCCCAGTTCGGCGCCGCCCGCGGAGGTGGCGAGGACCACCCTCCAGCCCCGTCCGTCCAGCGCGCGCAGAAGGTCCGCGGCGCCCGCGATGGGGGCCAGGCGCTCGAAGTAGGTGGCGTACAGGGCCGTGTGGGCGGCGCTGAGCTCGGAGTCCTGGTCCTTGTCGCGGTCCTCGCCCAGCAGATGGGCGATCAGATCCTCCGAGGGCAGTCCGATCGCCCGGTGGACGGCGTGGGTCGCCACCCGGTGCCCTGCCTGGCGGAACGCCTCCCACCAGCACACCACGTGCAGGTGGTTGGTGTCGACGAGCGTTCCGTCGACGTCGAAGATCGCCGCGCGTGTCATTCCGGCTGCCTTTCGTCTGTCCCTGCCTTTATCCGACCGTACGGGGTGGGTGCCTCAGCCGCCCCCGCGCCGCGCCCTCGCCCACCGCAGCGCGGCGGCGCCCGCCAGGGCGCCCGCCCCGGCCGCGAGCGCGGGGTGGCGGGCCAGCGCCGCCTGGGGGGAGCGGGCGGTCGCGCTGTCGTCGAAGACGCCGTGGGCGCCGTGGTCGTCGCCCGGGCGGTCGTCGAGGGGCTGCCACAGGTTGCCCGGCCCGTCCACGGGCGGGACCGTGTCGGTCTGCTGCGACGCGTAACCCGTACGGGCCAGATAGCGGTCGAGCACCGCGGGGGCGAACCGGTTGGCCCAGAGCGTGGCGACCGTGGAGGCGCCCACGTAGTACTGCTTGCGGCGCGGATGGTCCGCGGCGTACGCGATGGTCTCGGCGACGACCTCGGGCTGGTAGATCGGCGGCACCGGCCGGGGATGCTTCGGCAGCCGGGAGCGCACCCAGGAGAACTGCGGGGTGTTGACCGCCGGCAGTTGCACCACGGTGACCCGCACGCGGCTGCCCCGGTGCAGGAGTTCGGTCCGTACCGACGAGGTGAAGCCGTTGACGGCGTGCTTCGCGCCGCAGTAGGCCGACTGGAGCGGGATGGAGCGCTCGCCGAGGGCGGAGCCGACCTGGACGATGGCGCCCCGGTCGCGCGGGACCATCCGGGCCAGGGCGGCGCGGGTGCCGTTGACGAAGCCCAGGTACGCCACGTCCGTGACGCGCTGGAACTCCTCGGGGCCGATCTCGGTGAAGGGCGCGAAGACGGAGGTGAAGGCGACGTTGATCCATACGTCGATCGGGCCGAACTCGGCCTCGGCCAGCTCGGCCGCCTTCTCCACCTCCTCGTGGTGGGCGACGTCGGTGGGCAGCACCAGCGCCCGGCCCCCGGCCTCCTCCACCTCGGCGGCGGCGGCTTCCAGCCCCGCCCGGCCGCGTGCGAGGAGGACGACCCGGGCGCCGCGCCGCGCGAACCGGCGGGCGGTCGCGCGGCCGACCCCGGCGCTGGCGCCGGTGATCACAACGGTCTGCGGCATGGTCTCGTCCTGTTCTCTTCCCTCGTGCCGGTGGGCCCCGGCCTCGTGCCGGTGGGCCCCCGCGGACCTCTGCGGGTCCCGCGAAGGGGTACCCCGCACAAGCTTTCTCATTCTCTTGGGCCGGGACCGTTTGAACCCCCGGAAAGCGGCCACCGATAAAGCGTCTCCCTGAATGTGTGTGCCCCGCCAATGAGGGCACACGAAGAGCTGGAGGTTGATTTCCATGGTCCCGTTGCTCCTCGTTCTTCTGCTGGCCCTGATCCTTTTCGGCGCCGGCTTCGCACTCAAGATCCTGTGGTGGGTCGCGATCGCCGTACTGGTGCTGTGGCTCATCGGCTTCGTCGCCCGGCCCAAGGGCGGATCCGGCCGCTGGTATCGCTGGTAGCGGCCCTTCCGCGCGGAAGGATCCGGCAAGACCGGAAGGCCGCCCGGAACGCCATGTGTCGACCGGGAGGATTTGGGCACCCGGTCCGTCGGGAGAGGGCGTCACCGAAATGACGTACACGGCGACGCTCTTCCGGCGTACAAACGAAAGGAATCACGTTTCATGACGGAGAACATCTGGGGCTACCCGGACACCAGCGGCCACCTCGCCGGCGCGGACCTGCGGGGGTGGAGCGTCGAGGCGACCGACGGCAGCATCGGCAAGGTCGACAAGCACTCCGACGAAGTGGGTTCCGCGTACATCGTGGTCGACACCGGTGTGTGGATCTTCGGCAAGCACGTGCTCCTGCCCGCCGGTACGGTGACGCAGCTGGACGCGGAGGAGAAGAAGGTCTACGTGAACCGCACGAAGGCCGAGATCAAGGCCGCCCCCGAGTTCGACAGGGAGAAGCACCTCGGCGACGCCGGGTACCACGACCAGGTCGGTGGCTATTACAGCGGTCGTCCGCCGGTCGTCTGACACCGGCTTCAGGACCGTCGAGCGAGAGCGAGTCCTGCCTCAGCGGGGGGGGGGGGGGGGAGGAGGGGGGGGGGGGGAGGGGGGGGGGGGGGGGGGGGGGGGGGGGAACGCCCCCTTGGGGGAGGAGGAGAGGGGGTTTTTTTCTTTGGGGGAAAA
>NZ_JBWKEI010000001.1:224411-292686 GCF_056435525.1 Streptomyces sp. NPDC043908
CGCCCCCCCCCCCCCCTCCCCCCCCCCCACCCCCCCCCCCCCCCCCCCCACCACCCCCCCCCCCCCCCCCCCGCTGTGTGTGCGACGGAATTCGGCGGCAACTCCTCGCTTGGTGAACGGATATGACGGTTGCTCCTTCGTGGGGCAAAGGATTCCCGTCAAAAGGGATGACACGGATTTCCCTGAAACGGGCCGTATGTGTCCGGCGGAGTCTCATTCGGAGAACGTGGTGGTGTGCGCGGGGGAGTGCGTGGGGCGCGAAGCGGGGAATTGCCGGCCATCCGGTCCGCGCCCGTCTCCACCGAACAGGGCGACGCCGTCGGCCGAAACTGGTTAGATCGGTCCGGACGCGGTCCCGGCACAGACCGCGCGAGGCGCTCCGGACGGCAGAGGGAGACACCATGGGCACGGCCAGGAGGACGGGCACGGGCTCGCCCGCGCCACGGGACGGCGACAGCCACGACGTGCTCCGCGTGCACGGCGCGCGCGTGAACAACCTCAAGGACGTCAGCGTCGAGATCCCCAAACGCCGGCTGACGGTGTTCACCGGCGTCTCCGGCTCCGGCAAGAGCTCGCTGGTCTTCGACACCATCGCCGCGGAGTCGCAGCGGCTGATCAACGAGACGTACAGCGCCTTCATCCAGGGCTTCATGCCCACGCTGGCCCGCCCCGACGTCGACGTCCTCGAAGGACTGACGACCGCGATCGTCGTCGATCAGCAGCGCATCGGCGCCGACCCCCGCTCCACCGTCGGCACCGCCACCGACGCCAACGCGATGCTGCGCATTCTCTTCAGCAGGCTCGGCCGCCCGCACATCGGCCCGCCCAACGCGTACTCCTTCAACGTCCCCTCGGTCCGGGCCAGCGGCTCGATCACCGTCGAACGGGGCGCCGGCAGGACCCAGGCCGTGAAGGCGACCTTCAACCGCACCGGCGGCATGTGCACCCGCTGCGAGGGCCGGGGCTCGGTCTCCGACATCGACCTCACCCAGCTCTACGACGCGTCCAAGTCCCTCGCTGAGGGCGCGTTCACCATCCCCGGATGGAAGTCGGACAGCTTCTGGACCGTACGGGTCTACGCCGAGTCGGGCATCCTCGACCCCCACAAGCCGATCGCCAGGTTCACCAAGAAGGAGATGCACGACTTCCTCTACGGGGAGCCCACCAAGGTCAAGGTCGAGGGCGTCAACCTCACCTACGAGGGGCTCATCCCGAAGATCCAGAAGTCGATGCTGTCGAAGGACCGGGAGGCGCTCCAGCCGCACATCCGGGAGTTCGTGGACCGGGCGGTCACCTTCACGCGCTGCCCCGAGTGCGACGGCACCCGGCTGAGCGAGGCGGCCCGCTCCTCGAAGATCGCGGGCATCAGCATCGCCGACGCCTGCGCCCTGCAGATCAGCGACCTGGCCGCCTGGGTACGGGAGCTGGACGAGCCCACCGTCGCGCCGCTGCTCACGAGCCTGCGGCGGACCCTTGACTCGTTCGTGGAGATCGGCCTCGGCTATCTGGCGCTGGAGCGGCCCTCGGGCACGCTCTCCGGCGGCGAGGCGCAGCGCGTCAAGATGATCCGCCACCTGGGCTCCGCGCTCACCGACATCACCTACGTCTTCGACGAACCCACCACCGGTCTGCACCCCCACGACATCGCGCGGATGAACGACCTGCTGCTGCGGCTGCGCGACAAGGGCAACACGGTGCTGGTGGTGGAGCACAAGCCGCAGACCATCGCGATCGCCGACCACGTCGTCGACCTCGGGCCCGGCGCCGGTACGGCAGGCGGAACCGTCTGCTTCGAGGGCACCGTCGAGGGGCTGCGGGCGGGCGACACCGTCACCGGCCGCCACCTCGACGACCGCGCCTCGCTCAAGGAGAAGCCGCGCACCCCGAGCGGCACCCTGGAGATCCGCGGCGCGAAGGCGCACAACCTGCGCGATGTCGACGTCGACCTGCCGCTGGGCGTGCTCTGCGTGGTCACCGGGGTGGCGGGCTCCGGCAAGAGCTCCCTGGTCCACGGCTCGATCCCGCCCGGCGCGGGCGTTGTCCCGGTCGACCAGGGACCCATCAAGGGCTCCCGGCGCAGCAACCCGGCCACGTACACCGGGCTGCTCGACCCGATCCGCAAGGCGTTCGCCAAGGCCAACGGCGTGAAGCCCGCGCTGTTCAGCGCCAACTCCGAGGGCGCCTGCCCGGGGTGCAACGGCGCCGGAGTCGTCTACACCGACCTGGCCATGATGGCGGGGGTCGCCACCACCTGCGAGGACTGCGACGGGAAGCGGTTCGACGCCTCCGTCCTCGCCTACCGTCTGGGCGGGCGCGACATCAGCGAGGTGCTGGCGATGCCGGTGAACGAGGCCGAGGCGTTCTTCGCCGACGGCGAGGCGCGCACCCCGGCGGCGCACAAGGTCCTCACCCGGCTCTCGGACGTCGGGCTCGGCTACCTCACCCTCGGGCAGCCGCTCACCACGCTGTCCGGCGGCGAGCGCCAGCGGCTCAAGCTGGCCACCCATATGGCCGAGAAGGGCGGGGTGTACGTCCTGGACGAGCCCACCACCGGGCTGCACCTGGCCGACGTCGAGCAGTTGCTGGGCCTGCTCGACCGGCTGGTCGACTCCGGCAAGTCGGTCATCGTCGTCGAACACCACCCGGCGGTCATGGCGCACGCCGACTGGATCATCGACCTGGGCCCGGGAGCCGGTCACGACGGCGGGCGGATCGTCTTCGAGGGCACCCCGGCCGACCTGGTGGCCGCCCGCTCCACCCTGACGGGCGAGCATCTGGCGGCCTACGTGGGCGCCTGAGCCCCCTGAGCGGCGGCGGGCGCGGCGGAACGCGCGGGCCCCGACGGGTTCCGGAGCTCAGACCCGGTGGCTCTGGCTCGTGACGAGGTCCATGACCGCCGGGATCCCGCCCTCGGTGAAGGCCCGGTGCTGCCGGTCCGCGCCGGTGCCGCGCCGCAGCAGCCGCTGCATCAGCGAGTTCACCTCCAGCCCGTCGCCGGCCGCCTCCAGGGCGGGGCCGATGTGCCGGGCCAGCCGGCACAGCACCTCGCCGCAGCTGCGCCGCTGCCCGTCGGGGTCGAGGAGGACGCCGTTCAGCCCCTCCCGGGCCGCGCGCCAGGTCGCGGCCTGCAGTATTTCGAGCGGGCACTCCGGAACGGGGTCGCCGTCCTTGTGCTCGCGGATCGCGGTGGCGACCAGACCGCGGATGATCCCGGCGAGCATCACCGCCTCGTCCACCCGCACCTGCACGTCCAGACAGCGCACTTCGATGGTGGGATAGCGCTCGGACAGGCGCGCGTGCCAGTAGAGCTGCCCGCTGTCGCACGCCGCCCCGGCCGCGATCAGCGCCTCCGCCCGGCTCTCGTAGTCGTCGAGGTCGGCGAAGCGCGGCGGCGGCCCGCTGACGGGCCAGCGGCCGAAGACCAGGGTGCGCCAGCTCGCGAACCCGGTGTCGCGGCCGTGCCAGAGCGGGGAGTTGACCGACATGGCCAGCAGCGTGGGCAGCCAGACCCGGATCCGGTTGAGCACGGCGACGCCGACCTCCCGGTCGGGCACGCCGACGTGGACGTGCATCCCGTTGATGAACTGCTCCTCGACCAGCTGCGCCGCGTTCGTCCGCATCGCCAGATAGCGGGGCCGCGGAGTGACGGCGACCGGTCCCGTGCCGTTGACGGGGGCGGCCCCCACGGCGGCGACCCGGCAGCCCAGCCGCTCGGCGGCGGTCCCCACCAGGTGCCGCAGCCGCGTCAGATGGCCGCCCAGCTCCGCCAGCGTCAGGCAGACCGGGGTCGCCACCTCGACCTGAGCCTGGAGCAGCTCCAGCTGCACCTCCGGCTCTCCGACCGCGTCCGGGCCGGTCAGCGCCCGTACCTCTTCCGCGCGGGGCAGGGGCCGGCCCGTCACGGGGTCCACCAGCAAATACTCTTCTTCGACCCCAAAGGTGAGCATGACAGGTGGTTACCCGTCCGCGGACCGCGCGAACCGGCATGGGTTTGCGCCACTCGGCCGGTACGGGCCCGGTGTACCGCCGCACGGGCGGCGTTCGGACCGGCCGGACGCGCCCGAGATGCCGGAGCGCGTCGGCTGTACGAGGGTGGAGACTCCGCCGACCCGTCGGACCGAGGAGCCGTGAGGATGGAAGCAAGCGATGGCCCGCGTGACCCCAACCCCCACCCCGGCTCCGGACCGGCCGAGCACGGAGCCCTGCTCCCGCCGACGCACTCGCGCGTGAGCCTGCGCGTGAACGACACCGTCCACGTCCTCGAACTCGACCACCGCACCACCCTGCTGGACCTGCTGCGCGAACACCTCGCCCTGACCGGCTCGAAGAAGGGCTGCGACCACGGGCAGTGCGGGGCGTGCACCGTGCTCCTCGACGGGCGGCGGGTCAACAGCTGTCTGCTGCTCGCCGTCGCCCTGGAGGGGTGCGACGTGGTCACCGTGGAGGGGCTGGCCGACGCGGCGGGCTCCGACGGCGAGCTGCACCCCCTGCAACAGGCGTTCCTCGACCGGGACGCGCTCCAGTGCGGCTACTGCACACCGGGCCAGCTCTGCTCGGCCGTCGGCATGCTCCAGGAGGCCCGGTCCGGCCAGCCCTCCGTCGTCACCGACACCGAACGCCCGCCCGGCGACGGCCCGGTGCGTCTGACCGCAGACGAGATCCGCGAGCGCCTGAGCGGCAACCTGTGCCGGTGCGGGGCGTATCCGCACATCGTGGAGGCCGTCCAGGAAGTCGCCGTACGGGACCTGACGGCCCGGGAGGTGACGGCGTGAAGCCACTGAACTACGTGCGCGCCCGGAGCGTCGCGGAGGCCGCCGCCGCCCACGGGGGCCGCCCGGAGGCCAAGTACCTCGGCGGCGGCACCAACCTCGTCGACCTGATGAAGCTCGGCGTGGAGCGGCCCGACCTGCTCGTCGACATCACCCGGCTCCCCCTCGACGGGATGGAGGAGCTGCCCGACGGCGCCCTGCGGATCGGGGCTACCGTACGCAACACCGACCTCGCCGTGCACCCGCTGGTCCGCGACCGGTATCCGGTGCTCTCGCAGGCCGTGCTCAGCGGCGCCTCGGGGCAGTTGCGCAACGTGGCCACCACGGCGGGAAACCTCCTCCAGCGCACCCGCTGCGCCTACTTCCAGGACCTGGGCAAACCCTGCAACAAACGGGTGCCGGGCAGCGGCTGCGGCGCCCTGGACGGCGTCAACCGCGACCACGCGGTGCTCGGCCACTCCCCGCACTGCGTCGCCACCCACCCCTCCGACCTCGCCGTCGCGCTGGCGGCCCTGGACGCGGTGGTCGAGGTGGCGGGGCCCGGCGGGGGCCGGACGGTCGAGCTGACCGAGTTCCACCGGCTGCCCGGGGACACTCCCGACCAGGAGACCGTGCTGCGCCCCGGCGAACTCGTCACCAGTGTGCTGCTTCCGGCCCTGCCCGACGGCACCGTCTCGCGCTACCGCAAGGCGCGCGACCGCGCGTCCTATGCCTTCGCGCTCGCCTCCGTCGCCGCCGCCGTCAAGGTGGAGAAGGGGGTGGTCGAGCACATCGGGGTCGCCTTCGGGGGAGTGGCCCACCGCCCCTGGCGCGCCCGGCGGACGGAGGCCGAGCTGCTGGGCGGCCCGGCCACCGACGAGGCGATCGTGCGGGCCGTGGACGCCGAACTCTCCGCCGCCGTCCCGCTGCGGGACAACGCCTACAAGGTGACGCTCGCCCGCGACCTCGCCCGCGAGGTGCTCGGCTCGCTGATCGCCCGGTCCTGAACACCCCGAGAGGAGAGCCGCCGTGGGATCGAGCCCGAGCCCCCTGGGCGCGCCGGTCGAGCGCCGCGAAGGCCGCGCGAAGGTGACCGGCGCCGCCAAGTACGCGACGGAGTACGCGCCGCCCGGACGGGTCCACGCCTGGCCGGTGCCCGCCACCGTCGCGCGCGGCAAGGTCACCTCCCTCGACACCTCGGCCGCTCTCGCGCTCCCCGGCGTCCTGGCCGTCCTCACCCCCGACACCGCGCCCCGGCTCGCCGAGGCGGACGACCCGACCCTGGCCGTCCTCCAGGACGCCCGGGTGCCGCACCACGGCTGGCCGGTGGCGCTGGCCGTCGCCGAGACCCTGGAGACGGCGCGGGAGGCCGCCCGGGCCGTACGGGTCGGGTACGCGAGCGAGCCGCACGACACCGCCCTGGCCTGGGACCACCCGGACGCCTACGAGCCCGACGAGGTCAACGGGGGATACCCCGGGGAGCGCCGGCAGGGTGATCCCGAGGGCGCGTTCGCCGAGGCGGCGGTGCGGGTGGACGTGTCGTACACGGTCCCCCCGCTGCACAACCACCCCATGGAGCCGCACGGTGCCACCGCGATGTGGCAGGACGACTCCCTCACCGTGTTCGACTCCAGCCAGGGCGCCGACACCGTGCGCCAGGTGCTGGCGCGGCTCTTCTCGCTGCCCGAGGAGCGCGTCAGCGTCGTCAGCAAGCACGTCGGCGGCGGCTTCGGCTCCAAGGGCACGCCCCGCCCCCATGTCGTCCTGGCCGCGCTCGCCGCCCGGCACACCGGGCGTCCCGTCCAACTAGCGCTGCCACGCAGGGAGTTGACGGAGCTCGTCGGACACCGCGCGCCGACCCTGCACCGCCTGCGGCTCGGCGCCCGGCCCGACGGCACCCTCACCTCGCTGATCCACGAGGTGACCACCCACACCTCCCGGGTCAAGAAGTTCGTCGAGCAGGCGGCGGTGCCCGCCCGGGTGATGTACGCCAGCGGGAGCAGCCGCACCAGCCACCGGGCGGTGGCCCTGGACGTACCCACCCCGTCCTGGATGCGCGCACCGGGGGAGACCCCCGGGATGTACGCCCTGGAGTCGGCCGTCGACGAACTGGCGAGCGCGCTGGGGATGGACCCCGTGGAGCTGCGGGTGTGCAACGAGCCTCCGGCCGAGCCGGACAGCGGGCACCCCTTCAGCAGCCGGCACCTCGTCGAGTGCCTGCGCGAGGGCGCCGCGCGCTTCGGCTGGGCCGAGCGCGACCCGCGCCCGGGCGTGCGCCGCTCGGGGCCGTGGCTGACCGGCACGGGGGTCGCGGCCGCCACCTATCCGGTGCTGATCTCACCGAGCCGCGCGACGGTAACCGCCCACTCCGACGGGCTGTACGTCGTACGGATCAACGCCACCGACATCGGCACCGGCGCCCGTACCGTGCTCGCCCAGGTCGCCGCCGAGGCGCTGGGCGTCGGCGTGGACTCGGTCCGTACCGAGATCGGTCTCACCGGGCTGCCCAGGGCCCCGCTCGCGGGCGGGTCCTCCGGCACCTCGTCCTGGGGCTGGGCGGTGCACGAGGCGTGCCGGGACCTGACCCGGCAGCTCGCCGCCCGCCCCGGCCCGCTGCCGCCCGGCGGGCTGACGGCGTCCGCCGACACCGAGGGCACGGCGGACGCGGAGTCCCCGTACGCGCGGCACGCCTTCGGCGCCCACTTCGCCGAGGCCGCCGTCGACACCGACACCGGCGAGGTACGGGTGCGCCGGCTGCTCGGAGTCTACGCGGCCGGGCGCATCCTCAACGCGCGCACGGCCCGCTCCCAGTTCATCGGCGGCATGGTCATGGGCCTGGGGATGGCGCTCACCGAGAGCGGCAGCGTGGACCCGGCCTCCGGCGCGTTCATCGGCAGCGATCTGGCCGGCTACCACGTGCCCGCCCACGCCGACGTGCCCGCCGTCGAGGCGCACTGGATCGACGAGGAGGACCCCCACCTCAACCCGATGGGCAGCAAGGGCATCGGGGAGATCGGGATCGTGGGGACGGCCGCCGCGATCGGCAACGCCGTCCACCACGCCACCGGCGTCCGCTTCCGCGAACTGCCGCTCACCCCCGACCGCGTGCACGCCGCACGCCGCTGACCCCAGGCTTGTCGTTCGCGTCAGACGCGGCGGCGGTGGCTGGTGTCGCACCACGGGTAGGTCCGGCTGCGGCGGCAGGTGCACAGCGCCACCACACAGCGGTCGGAGAAGGCGCTGCTGCCGTCCTCCAGGACGACCTCCACCGGCCCCTCCACCAGGACGGGGCCCTCGCGCCGCACCCGGATGCGGCGCGGCTCGTCACTCGGGTCGTTCGGCACGGATGACCACCAGCTCTTCCGTCGTCTCGTCGTCCTCGATCAGGCCCTGCGCGTCCAGCCAGCTCCGGCGCTCGCGCAGCACCGGCCCGAAGGGGATGAACCGGCGGGCGATGACGGCCGCCTTCAGCCCCTCGGCGCGCAGCTCCCGCAGGCTGGTGTCCGGGTCGCTGAGCGCGGAGTGGACCATCAGCAGCGCTCCTCCGGGGCGCAGCAGGGGCGGCGCCTCGCCGCAGATGCGGCGCACCAGCAGCCGCCCGTCGTACCCGGCGTCCCACGCCCGCGCGGCGCCGCGCCGGGGGGCGGTGGCGGTCCGCGCGGGGACGTAGGGCGGATTGCTCAGGATGAGGTCGTAGGCGCCGCCCACGACCGGTGTCAGCAGGTCTCCGCGCAGCACGCGGACCGGCAGCCGGGCCAGCCGCGCGTTGACGCGCGCGGTCAGGACGGCGCGCCGGGAGATGTCGATCGCGGTCACCTCGGCCCCGCGCATGGCGGCGGCGATGGCCAGCGCGCCGGTGCCGGTGCCCACGTCCAGGACCCGGGCGCCCGGGGGCAGCGGCTCCTCGTACAGAGCCTCGGCCAGCAGGGCGGTGTCGGCCTGCGGGGCGTAGACGCCGGGTGGGGCGAGAAGAGTCATGTGCGCCGAGTGCCCGGGAATCCGAAAAAGATCCCACTAAATCCTGGTTTATCCCTCGGGACCCTGCTCCGGCCCGTCATCGAGGGGCAGGCGCAGTGAAGAGCGGCCCGCCCGCCAGTGGCCGAGCAGCTCCTCGCCGAAGCGGTCCTCCAGGAACACCGTGGCGTCGATACCGAACACGACATCGGCCGTGAGCTGCGGTTCCTCCTCCAGGAGGCCGC
Source organism: Streptomyces sp. NPDC043908 (assembly GCF_056435525.1). NCBI lineage: Bacteria > Bacillati > Actinomycetota > Actinomycetes > Kitasatosporales > Streptomycetaceae > Streptomyces > Streptomyces sp. NPDC043908. The sequence goes on from NZ_JBWKEI010000001.1 coordinate 233,359, forward strand.
CGATCACCTCGTGCCGCACCACCTGCTCGTGCACCGCGTCGGCCTCCACGTGCTCGGTGTAGAACAGCTCCGCGGCGGCTCCCGCGCCCGCGCGCTTCAGCGCCAGCGCCATCCGCCGGGAACCCGGCGACGAGGTGATCTCCAGCGTGGCGAAATGGCCGACCAGGGCGCCCCGCAGACTCCGGTGCAGCCCCAGCAGCGACATGAGGTTGACCGTGGCGAGCATCCCGGCGGACGCCGCGTCCAGATAGCGGCCGTACGCCGTGTCGAGGCCGAGGTCGGTCATCAGGTCGGCGAAGAGCCGGGCGTGCACCCGTTCGGCGCGCCCGCCGCCGAACTCGTCGAACTCCACCGCCGCCATGCCCGCCTTCGCCCGCCCCCACAGGCGGGGCAGCACCCAGGCGTGCGGATCGGCTTCCTTCAGGTGGTACAGCGAGCGCTGGGCCGCGTACTCGCGCAGCTGCCACAGACGGCCCTCCTCCTGGAGGTAGTGGGAGACCCCGCTGCCGTGGACCGGCTCCACGAGCAGCTCGCCCAGGGCGTCGTCCAGATCGTGCTCCCGGGCCGCGTCCCGGCGCAGGGCCGTCAGGAAGCGCCCCTCCAGCAGGGCCCGAGCGGTCAGCAGCGCGGGGTCCCACTCGCAGCCGTCGTCCACCCCGGCGAAGCCGCGGTAGTGCGGCTCGTAGCAGACGTACAGCGCGAGCTGGAGGTCCTCGCCGTAGGGCTCGGCGCGGTCGACGGCCCGGGCGTCCGGGAGCGGGGTGCCCTCGCCGCGCAGGTGGCCGATGACCGCGGCGGAGAGCTCGCCGCGGGCGTCCGGCAGGGCGGGGCCTCGTTGATCGATGGTCATGATCTGTGGGTACCCGTTCAACGCCGTCCGCAACGGGTGCCCCGGGAGTCCCCCGAGTCGTACGCATCGGATTGCGATCCGGGGGACCGGGTACCGATGCGTGACCACACGCGCTGCGGGCGGTGGGTTCGGGGACGGAAACAGCAGCAGGAGGATGTCATGGGCAGCGGCGACGGCGGGCGGCGCGTGGACGACGGGCGCGACGAGAGCGCGGCGGACCGCGCGGACCGCAAATGGGGCGACCTCCTCCAGGAGATCCGCGTCGCCCAGACCGGTGTGCAGATCCTCTTCGGCTTCCTCCTCACGGTCGCCTTCACCCCGCTCTTCCACCAGCTGGGAGACGGCGAGAAGGGGATCTACATCTGCACGGTCGTCCTGGGCTCGCTGACCACCGGCGCCCTGGTGGCGCCGGTCTCCTTCCACCGGATCCTCTCCGGCCGCAACATCAAGCCGACCGCCGTCGTCTGGGCGTCCCGGCTCACCTTCACCGGCCTGGTGCTGCTCTTCGCCACCATGACCTCCTCCCTGGTCCTGGTGCTGCGCGTGGCCTCGCACGGCGGGTACTGGCCGTGGCTGGTGGGCGGGGTGGCGACCTGGTACCTGGTGTGCTGGTTCGTGCTGCCGCTGTGGGTCCGGCACCGGCACACCACGGAGTGAGGCCGGCCGGGGCCCGGCCGGCCGGGCGGCTGCCCGAGAGCCCGGGGCGCCGCACGCGTAAAATCCCGTAAGGACACGTTGGCCCGCTCTCCGACCGCTCGGGACGGGAGATGCCGTGATCAAGCCGGTGCCGGACACCTCGGGGACGGTGGGCGCGCAGACCGCCTCCACCATCGCCGCGCTCTGGGCCGAGGCCGAACGGCTCCGCGCCGACCGCGCCCGGCAGCACCTGCTCGACCTGGCCACCGGCGTCCTCGCCGCACAGCTCCGGCTCGGCCCCGCCCAGGCACGGGAGCACCTGGAGAAACTCTCCGCGGACACCGGCGTCAGCCCGGAGGACCTGGCCGCGGACGTCCTGAACGGCGTCGGGGGCGACATCGGCGCCGTCCCGGCCGCCGGGAGCGCCCCGCCGGACGAAGCCCGCAGGAACCGCCGCGCCCTGGCGGCGGCCGAGACCTACGAGAGCGTCGACGAGGCCGCACGGGCCCTGCTGGAGGGCGGGCTCGCACCCCTGGGCGCACAGAGCCTGTGGCTGTGGCGGCGTACGGAGACGGGCTGTCTGCGGCTCGCCGGGCACGCCGGGGTGGGCGCCGCCGAAGCGGTGGTGTGGCAGTGGATCCCGCCGGGAGCCCCGGCCGTCTTCCACACGGTCATGGCGGACGGCGCCCCCTGCTGGCTCGGCTCCGGCCCGCCGCCCGGGGAGCCGCTGCCGGGCCCCGGGAGGCCGGCGGGCCGGGCGCTGCTGCCGCTGGGAAGCCCGGGGACGGTCGTGGGACTGGCCCTCGTCGTCTGGCCCGACGAGGTGGACTTCGACCCCCGGCTGCGCCGCGCCCTCACCGGACTGACCGAGGTGGCCGCGACCGTGCTCGCCGGCGTCGAGGGCGAGCCGTCCGAGATGCCGGTCCTGATGGACGTCCTGGACGCGCTCGGCCATCCCGCGATGGTGCTGCGGGGCGCGCCCGAGTTCCCGGCGCTGTCGGTCGAGTACACCAACGGGCCCGCGATCCGCAGTCTGGGCGGCTCCGCGCCGCCCGTCGGCCAGCCGCTCGCCCTCGCCTTCCCTTATGTCCACGCCGAGCTGGCCCGGCTGGCCCGGGGCGCCCACGGCTCGGCCCGGCGCCAGAGCGTGGCCCGGCTGCCCCGGATCGCGGGCGAGGCGGCGACCGCCCCGCTCCTGGACGTGCGGGTGCTGCCCGCGGGCAGCGAACGGACCGTGGTGCTCTGGCACGCCAGCAGCGACCCCGAGATGTCCGCGGCCCGGGCCGTCGGCCACCTCGAAGGGGTGGCGCTGTTCCGTGACAGCGTGGTGGGCGGCGAGTCGGTGTGGTCCGCGCCCGCCTACCGCATCTTCGGCATCGACCGGGGCGCGGCCCCCGTCCCGCTGCTCGCCATGCGCGCGTGGCTGCACCCGGACGACGGCGACGCCCTCACCCACCTGCTCACCACCCTCACCGAACACCAGCGGGGCGCGCTCGCGGTCCTGCGGATCGTCCGCGCCGACGGCACGATGCGCCATGTCCGCGTCGCGGCGGAACCGCTCGTCGACGACGGCGTGGTCACCGGCATCAGCGGCGTCTACCAGGACGTCTCCGCGAGCCGGCGCACCGAGGCCGCGCTGACCGCGACCTTCGACCAGCTCACGGCCGTCCAGAAGCAGGCGGCCATCCGCGACGAGATGGCGCTGCGGCTCCAGCAGGCCATCGTGCCCGAGACCCCGGGCACCCAGGAGCTGCCCGGCCTCATCGTCGCGGCCCGCTACCGGCCGGCCGCGCAGGAGTACCGCGTCGGCGGCGACTGGTACGACGCGCTGCCGCTGCCCAGCGGCCACGTGCTGCTGGCGGTCGGCGACATCGCCGGACACGGCATCGACGCCGCCACCGGCATGGTGGCCCTGCGCAACGCGCTGCGGGGACTGGCCTTCAGCGGCCAGACCGCGGGACGCCTGATGGAGTGGCTGAACGAGGTCACGCTCCGCACGAGCGGCGGTCCCACCGCCACGGCCCTGTGCGCCCTCTACGACCCGGGCGACCGCTCCCTGCGGTGGTCGAGCGCGGGGCACCTGCCGCTGCTTCTGCTGCGCGACGGCCGCGCGCGGCTGCTCGACGGGCCGCACGACCTGCTGCTCGGCGCGGTCCCGTCCGTGACGTACCGGGAGATCCACACACCCCTGCGCCCCGGTGACACCCTGCTGCTCTACACGGACGGTCTGATCGAGCGCCGCCACGACGCACTCGACCAGGGCCTCGCGACACTGGTCGGCCTCGCCGAGCGGTGGAGCGGCCGCGAGGTCGACGAACAGGTGGAGCGGCTGCTCGAAGCCGCGACGGGCGACACCGACGACGACACCAGCGTCGTCGCGATACGCGTACGGGACTGAACACGCCCTCAGCGACGAGAAGTTGGCGTAATGTCACCGCCTCGTGAGGTGGTCGCGGATGACCGCCAGCAGCCGGTCCGCGTCCACGGGTTTGGCGACGTACTCGTCGACCCCGGCGGCGAGCGCCTTGGCGCGCTCCCCGGGCATGGCCTTCGCGGTCACCGCGATGATGGGGAGGTGGGCGAAGCGGGGCCTGCGGCGGATCGCCGCGGTGGCCGCGTAGCCGTCCATCCCGGCCATCATCACGTCCATCACCACCAGGTCCACGTCGTCCCGCGAGGACAGCAGATCGATCCCGGCCTGGCCGCCGGCCGCCGTGAGCACCACCATCCCGGCGTGTTCGAGGATCTGGGTGAGCGCGAAGACGTTGCGGGCGTCGTCGTCGACGACCAGGACGGTGTGCCCGGACGGCTCGGGCGGCGCGCCCGCCTCCTCCGCCCGCGGTACGGGCCGCTCCTCGGCGAGCGGGTCCTCGTGCCGGCCGGACAGACCGCTGAGCGGCATGTAGAGCGTGAAGGTGCTGCCCCGTCCCACCGCGCTCTCCGCGACGATCACCCCGCCGAGCAGCCGGGCCACCTCGCGGCTGATGGACAGGCCGAGGCCCGTGCCCCCGTAGCGTCTGGCGGCGGTGCCGTCGCCCTGCTGGAACGCGCCGAAGACGCTCTCCAGGCGGTCCTCGGGGATGCCCACCCCGGTGTCGGTGACCCGGAAGGCGAGCGCGGGGCCCGACGCGCGCAGGACCTGCGGGAGTTCGTCGCCCTCGGCGTTGTGGATGTCGAGCTGGACATGGCCGGTCTCGGTGAACTTCAGGGCGTTGGAGAGCAGGTTGCGCAGGATCTGACGCAGCCGCGCCTCGTCGGTCGTCAGCTCGTCCGGGATCCCCGGAGCGGCCACGATGCGGAAGTCCAGCGCGCGTTCGGCGGCCACCGGCCGGAACGTGGCCTCCAGGTAGTCGAGCAACTGCGGCAGCGCGAACGGCTCGGGCCGGATGTCCATCTTCCCGGCCTCGACCTTCGACAGATCCAGGATGTCGTTGATGAGCTGGAGCAGGTCGGAGCCCGCCGAGTGGATGACCTCGGCGTAGTCGACCTGCTTCTCCGTCAGGTTCCCCTCCGGGTTCTGGGCCAGCAGCCGGGCCAGGATGAGCAGGCTGTTGAGCGGGGTGCGCAGCTCATGGCTCATGTTGGCGAGGAACTGCGACTTGTACATCGAGGTGCGCGACAACTGCTGGGCCCGCACCTCCAGCTCCTGGCGGGCCTGCTCGATCTCCAGGTTCTTGCCCTCGATGTCCCGGTTGCGGTCGGCGAGCAGCGCGGCCTTCTCCTTCAGCTCGGCGTTGGAGCGCTGGAGCTCCTGCTGCTGCTCCTGCAACTCCTGGGAGCGGGCCCGCAGCTCGGCGGTGAGCCGCTGCGACTTCCCGAGCAGCTGGTCGGTGCGGACGCTCGCGATGAGCGAGCCGACGTTGACGCCGACCGTCTCGATGAACTGGTCCAGGAAGTCCCGGTGCAGCTCGCTGAAGGGGCGCAGCGCGGCCAGTTCCACCACACCGAGCACCTGCTCCTCGACGACCACCGGCAGGATGATCAGCTGGCCTGGGTCGGCGTGCCCGGTGCCGGAGGCGATCGTGGCGTAACCGGGCGGGACCCGGTCGACCACGACCGTACGCCGCCGGCGGGCGGCCTCGCCCACCAGCGACTGGCCCAGCAGGAAGCGCCGGGGGCCCGCCGCGGGGTCGTCGGGGGAGGCGTAGGAGGCGGTCATGACCAGCTCGGTGCCGTGCGGACTGTCATGGGTCAGGAAGAAGGCGCCGTACTGCGCGCCCACCAGCGGCGGCACCTCGCTCATGATCAGCTCGGCGAGTTCCGGCAGACCCGCCGCACCCTGCGCCAGGGCGGACACCCGGGCGAGGTTGGTCTTGAGCCAGTCCTGGGCCTCGTTGGCCCGGGTGGTGACCCGCAGCGACTCGACCATCGCGTTGATGTTGTCCTTGAGCTCACCCACCTCGCCGGGAGCGTCCACCGTGATCGAGCGGGTGAGGTCGCCCTCGGCGACGGCGCTGGTCACCTCGGCGATCGCGCGGACCTGCCGGGTGAGGTTCCCGGCCAGCTCGTTGACGTTCTCGGTGAGCCGCTTCCAGGTGCCGGAGACACCCTCCACCTCCGCCTGCCCGCCGAGCCGCCCCTCGCTGCCCACTTCGCGGGCGACCCGGGTCACCTCGGCGGCGAACGACGACAACTGCTCGACCATCGTGTTGATGGTGGTCTTGAGCTCCAGGATCTCCCCGCGGGCGTCCACGTCGATCCTGCGGGTGAGGTCGCCGCCCGCCACGGCCGTGGTGACCTGGGCGATGTTGCGCACCTGGCTGGTCAGGTTGCCCGCCATGGAATTGACGTTGTCGGTGAGGTCCTTCCAGGTGCCCGACACCCCGCGGACGGTCGCCTGGCCGCCGAGCTTGCCCTCGGTGCCCACCTCCCGGGCCACCCGGGTGACCTCCTCGGCGAACGACGAGAGGCGGTCGACCATCGTGTTGATGGTCTCCTTCAGCTCCAGGATCTCGCCGCGCGCGTCCACCCGGATCTTCTGGGTGAGGTCGCCGCGCGCCACCGCCGTGGCGACCTGCGCGATGGCACGCACCTGGGACGTGAGGTTGTCGGCCATGGTGTTCACACCGGAGGTCAGCTCCAGCCACACCCCCCGCACCCGCGGCTCCCTGGCATGGCCGCCGAGCAGCCCCTGTCCGCCGACCTCCCGGGCCACCCGGGTGACCTCGGAGGTGACCAGGGACAGTTGCTCCACCATCCCGTTGTAGATGGTCGCGATCTCGCCGAGGAGGCCGCCCTCCTCGGCGGGCAGACGCGCGGAGAGATCCCCGTCCCGTACGGCGGTGAGCCCGGCGAGGAGTCGGCGCAGCGCGTCCTCGGCCGGGCTCGCCGGGGTGTCCGGGGAGCCGTCGCCGGGGGCGGGGACGTCCATCGCAACCTCGCATCGAACCGTCGGCACGCACGGCCCGGGAGCGGCGCGCGTGCGGGGGTTCGCGCGTGCGGCGAACTCGACGGGCGCCTCCACTCTGGCACGATCGGCCCGCGCCGACATCCCGGGCGCGGCCCCTTGGCGGTCACTCCCCGCTCGCCCTTCGCCGACGGCCCCGTACGACCGACGAGCCTCAGAGGGCCATACCGTGCGGGCGGGGCACCGGTACCTCGAACCACACGGTCTTTCCGCGCCCGCGAGGCACCCAGCCCCAGGCCGACGAGAGCCTCTTCAGCAGATAGAGGCCGTGTCCCGAGGACCGGGCGGGCCGGTGTCTGCCGTGGGGTTGCGGTCGTTCGGGGCTGTTGTCGCTGACCTGCACCCACACCTTGTCGTCCGTGTGGTCGATCCGGAGTTCATAGGGTCCGTCACCGTGCGTACACGCGTTAGTGACCACTTCGGAGACCAGCAGCAGTACGTCGTCCACCGTTGTGCGCTCCCGGGCGCCACGGGGACCGAGCCACTGCTCCAGGACTTGACGGGTGAGATCGCGGCATTGGCCCACTACGCCGGGTCCCTTTTCCAGGCTGAACCGGCGACTCTCTGTCACGCGCTCCTTGGCTTGGCCACGATGCATACCGGGCGGGTGCCCCGCCTTGCGGCGAATCAATCGCCATCGGCATCAAACTGCGGCAAAACGGGCATCACCCCGTCAGAACGCTCGGCCGACGGACCCGCCGCCACCCCGGCGGCGCAGGCCCCGCCCCGTCGAAGGAGCACCATGCGCACCGCCCGTGAAGACACCTCCCGCACGCAGCCGCCGCAGGCGGCGCCCGCGTCGGCGGTACGGCGCCGTGCGCTGGACGGCATACCCGAGACCGTCCGGCCCCGGGAGCTCAGCACCCGGGACGCCCAGTCCCTCTCCGAGGCGATGTTCCGCCGCCTCGCCGAGCTCGACGAGGGCACACCGGAGCACGCGTACGTACGGAACACCCTGGTCGAGCTCAACCTCAGCCTGGTCAGGTTCGCGGCGCGCCGGTTCCGCAACCGGGCCGAGCCGATGGAGGACATCGTCCAGGTGGGCACCGTCGGCCTGATCAAGGCGATCAACCGCTTCGACGTGGAGCGGGGGGTGGAGTTCTCCTCGTTCGCGCTGCCCACCATCAGCGGGGAGATGAAGCGGTTCTTCCGGGACACCACCTGGGCCGTGCAGGTGCCCCGCCGCCTCCAGGAGCTGCGGCTGCGGCTCGCCGGGGCGCAGGAGTCGCTCGGCCAGGAGCTGGGGCGCCCGCCGACGACGGCGGAGCTCGCCGCGCGCCTGGGGGTGCCGGAAGCCGAGGTGGTCGAGGGCGAGAAGGCGGCCAACGGCTATATGACGCGGTCGCTGGACTTCCCCGACGACGACAGCGGCGCCGGTACGGGCGCGTCGCGCAGGCTGGCGGAGGAGGAGGGCGCCTTCGAGGTCATCGACTCGCTGGAGTCCCTCAAACCGCTCATCGCGGGCCTCACGGACCGCGAGCGCACCCTGCTCTCGCTGCGGTTCGGTGAAGAGCTGACGCAGGCGGAGATAGGCGCCAAGGTGGGCCTCTCCCAGATGCACGTCTCGCGGCTGCTCGCCCAGATCCTGGACCGGCTGCGCTCGGGTCTGCTGGAGGACGCCCCCGCGACGGACGACTGCGGCTAGCCGCCGCTGGGGCGCGGTCTGCCGGAATCAGGGCCTACGGTGTGTGCGTCCCCTCCGCCCACGACGGCAGCGCGACCTCCAGCCACACCACCTTGCCCGCCCCCAGCGGTGTCGAGCCCCACTCCTCGGCCAGCCGGTCCAGCACCATCAGACCGTGGCCGCCGGGCAGCGAGGGCGCCCGGGGACGGCGCGCGGGCGCGAGGGGGCTGCCGTCGGCTACTTCCACCCGCAGATGGCCGCCCTCGTGGCGCAGCACCAGCTCCCGCGGCCCGCCCGCGTGCAGGCAGGCGTTGGTGACCACCTCGGAGACGAGGAGGAGCACGTCGTCCACGCGCTCGCGGTCCCCCTCCGGCTCCGCCGAGGTCCACCCCCAGTCGGCCAGCGCCCGCGCGGTGAAGTCGCGGCAGCGTGTCACCACACCCTTCGTCCCGAAGAGTTCGAGTCGGCGGATCTGACTCCGCCCGGTCCGGCTCGTGTCGCCCATCAACTCCTCCGCTACCCGGGCGGCCGGCCCGCGAGCGCTTGGTCCAGGTCGGTGTGGACGCGGAACACCGCGGCCGCACCGGTGATTTCGAACATCCGGGCCACCGGCGGCTGGAGGGCCGCCAGTTCGATGACGGCGCCCTCCGTGTGCGCGGCCGAAGCGCGCGCCCGAAGCAGCACGTTGAGCCCGGTCGAGTCGCAGAACCGCAGCCCCGTGCAGTCGACCACGATCCGGGCCGGGGCCGCCGCGATCTGCTCGGCCAGAGCAGTGCGCAGCGGCTCCACCGTGTCGTGGTCCAGCTCGCCGGTGAGCGAGAGCACCGCCGCGTCGCCGGTCCGCCTCGCCGTGACGGCGAACCGTCTGTCCCCGGCGGCGGACCCGTCGTACGCGTCGCTCGTGTGCGGTCTCATGGGTTCACCCGTCCTTCGCCCCTGCTGGTGGTGCTCCGGGCGCCGGTGGGGCGCCTGTAGGGAGAGTGCCCAATGATCGGCGCTCTAGTGCCGCGGCGGCCCACGTGCCCGCCGGGCGTGACATGGGTCCGGCGCCCCGTCGTCCCCGGCCGGTCCGGCGTCCGTAATCCGTGCGGCAGCCGGGTGAGCACCGGCCCGCACCCGGTTTGAGCCGCTCTCCCAGGGTGACCCGGAAGACAGCGTGAGAAACCCGTGGATCGAGAGAGAGGCACCGATGGGCATCAGCGACAGTGCGGCCAGGCTCGCGGCCGAGGCGGACATGAAGCAGCGCGCCGAGGGGGCCACGCACCGGACGAGCACGGCGGCGTCCGGGGCCCAGCGGGCGGTCGGCCAGGCGGGCCGCACGGTCCGGGACCTCACCCCCGCGCCCGTACGCCGGGCGGCGACGGTGGCGGTGATGGCCGTACGCGTGCGGCCCCGGCAGCTCGTCGCGGCCGGGGCGGGCGTGACGGCGGCGCTCCTCGTGCTGCGGCGCCGCGGCGGCCGCGGGAAGTGACCGCGGGCGGCACGGGCCGCCCCCCGTTCCGCCGCCCGCACCATTCGGCGTATCCGGCCGGAGGCCGACCCGAGCCGTGTCCCGACCGGCGCGTACGGCCCCGAGCCCCGCCGGACCGCGCCGAACGGCCCCCGCCCGGTCGCACCCCCGGGCGCCGGGGCGCAGCATGGAAGGCGGAAAGTCGTGCCGATCGGCCTGGACCTGGTCAGCGGGCGTGTCCCGCGCAGGGGCGTACGGGTGAGGAGGCCGGTGATGGCTGATGCGCAGTCCTTCCCGGCCCGTTCGGGGGCGAGAGACCCGTCGCTGGTGGCGGGCGGTCTCCTGGACGTGCTCGGGGTGGCCGCGGTCGTCCTGGACGACGAGGGCCGTATCCGGCTGTGGAGCCCCGAGGCGAGACGGGTGTACGGATACACCGCCGCGGAGGCGCTGGGGCAGTACGCCGCGAAGCTCCTGGTCGCCGAGGAGCACCGCCATGTGGTGCTGGAGCTGTTCGCCCAGGTCATGTCCGGCGACGGCACCTGGGCGGGGGTCTTCCCCATACGGCACAAGGACGGCAGTACGCAGCTCGTCGAGTTCCGCAACGTACGCCTGGAGGCCGACAACGGCCGGATGTTCGCGCTCGGCCTGGCCTCCGAGCAGGCGACCGTACGGCGGGTGGAGCGCGACCTCGCGCTGTCGCTGCGGCTCGTGGACCAGTCGCCCATCGGCCTCGCGGTCCTCAACACCGACCTGCGGTACGTGCTGGTCAACCCCGCTCTCGAACGCATCAACGGCATCTCGGCCGAGGAGCACCTCGGGCGCCGCATCGTCGACGTCCTGCCGTTCCTGGACGGGGCGGCCGTGGAGGAGCGGATGCGCGAGGTGATGGCGACGGGGCGGCCGGTACTGGACGAGTTCACCACCGGGCGCACCGCCGCCGACCCCGAGCGCGACCACGCCTGGCTGGTGTCGGTGTACCGGCTCGACGACCAGGCCGGGCACGTCCTCGGCGCCGCGGTGTCCGTGGTCGACGTGACCGAGCAGCACGAGGCCGCCGTCTCCGCGGCCCAGGCACGGCGCCGCCTCTCCCTCATCGCGGACGCCTCGGTGCGGATCGGCACCACCCTCGACCTGGAGGTGACCGCCCGCGAGCTGGCCGAGGTCGCCGTCCCCGAGGTCGCCGACATCGCGGCCGTGGACGTGCTCGACACCGTCCTGGCGGGGCCCCGGCCGGGGGAGGCGGACAACGGCGCCGTGCGGTTCCGCGCGCTGGCGCTGAATGCCGCCTACCCGACCGAGGCCACCTCCGCCGCCGACCCGGTCGGCGACGTCGCCCTGTACGGTCCCACCCGGCTGGTCACCCAGTGCGCCCGCACCGGCCGCCCGGTCCTGGTCCCCAAGGTGCGCCCCGAGGACCTGCCGCGCATCGCGCGCAACGAGGACGCCGTGCACCTCCTCGCCGCCGCGGGAGTCCACTCGTACCTGGCCGTCCCCCTCATCGCCCGCGGCCAGGTCCTCGGCGCGCTCGACCTCAAGCGGGCCCGCAACCCCGCCCCCTTCAGCAAGGACGACGTCCTGCTCGCCACCGAACTCGCCGCCCGCGCGGCGGTGTCCATCGACAACGCCCGCTGGTACCAGCGCCAGCGCGACACCGCGCTGATGCTCCAACGCCATCTGCTGCCCCAGCGCCCCGCCGACCCCAGCGGACTGGACATCGCCTACCGCTACCAGCCGGCCGCCGCCGACGACGAGACCGGCGGCGACTGGTTCGACGTCATCGCCCTCAGCGGCGACCGTACGGCGCTGGTCGTCGGCGATGTGATGGGCAGCGGCATCAACGCCGCCGCCACCATGGGCCAACTGCGCGCCACGGCCCGCGCCCTGGCCCGCCTCGACCTGGACCCGGCCACCGTGCTGACCCATCTGGACGCCGCCACCGCCGACCTGGGCGACGCCACGGCGACCTGTGTGTACGCCCTGTACGACCCGCACACCCACCTGTGCCACATCGCCGTCGCCGGGCACCCGCCGCCGGTGCACCTGCGGCCAGGCCGCCCGCCCCGGCTCCTCGACCTGCCCACCGGAGCGCCGCTGGGCGTGGGCGGTGTCCCGTTCTCGACCACCGCCGTCAGCCTCGACCCGGGGGACGACCTCGTCCTGTACACCGACGGACTGATCGAGACCCGGGACCAGGACATCGACACCCGGCTGGCCACCCTCACCGACCTGCTGACCGGCCCGAGCCGCCCGCTGGAGGACGCCTGCGACTTCCTGCTCGCCGCCCTGCGCCGCCCGGACACCCATGACGACGTGGCCCTGCTCATCGCCCGGGCCCGCGCGCTCGGGCCCGCCTGAGCACGCGGGCGGCGGGGTCTCACATCCGGGTGCCGAAGTCCTGGGTCCACCACGGGCCGCCGGGACCGCTGTGGATCCCCACCCCCAGCTCCTTGAAGGCGCAGTTGAGGATGTTCGCGCGGTGGCCGGGGCTGTTCATCCAGGATTTCATCACGTCGGCCGGGGTCCGCTGACCGCGGGCGATGTTCTCGCCGTAGGTGGACCACTGGTAGCCGGCGGCGTGGATGCGCTCGCCCGGGCCCGCCCCGCTCGGGTCGGTGTGGTCGAAGAAACCCTGGGCCGCCATGTTGTCGGAGTGGCGCTGGGCGGCGGTGGCGAGCTGGGAGTTGTCGGTCACGGGACCGCAGCCGTTCTTGGCCCGCTCGCCGTTGACGAGGGCGATCACCTGCTGGGCGTCCGAACCCTGCCGGGCGAGACCGTTCTTCGGCACGGCGGGGGTGTGCGGGGCGGGGGGCCGTGCGGCGGCACTGTGCGGGGCGGGCCGGTGCGCGGTCGGCGTGGGCGAGGTGGCCGAACGGCTGGGCGACGGCGATGCACTCGGCTTCGGCGAGGGAGAGGTGGCCGAGCGGGTGGGGGCGGGTGCGGTGGTGGTGGTGCCCTCGGGGCTCCCGGCCGTGACCGCTGTGCCGGCCGGGGCGTCGGCGACGGTGTGGCCGGGGGCCGACGGCTCGGTCGAGAGGCGGATGACCACGGCCAGGCCGCCTATCGCGGTGGCGCCGGCGAGCACCGCGGCGGCACGGCGGCGCCGCCTGGCCCGGTCCCGGTCACGGCGCAGTTCGCCGCGGGTGACCGGCTCGGCCGGGGCGCTCCGGCCCCGGGGAGCCTGCCGGTGGCGGCCGGGCGCCTGCGGTCGCGGTGCCGTGCCGGGGTCCGTGGAGGGCGCGTCGGTGTGGGCCATGGGGGCGGGGGCCGACGCCCGGTGGGCGGACAGGGCGGCGAACAGAGCGGCCGCCGGGACCACCGGCACCAGTGCGAGCCCCGCGAGCAACCCCTCCGGCGGGACGAGTCCGCTGCCGAGCCCCGAGCAGACCGGGCACGCACGTGTGTGCCGGGTGATGCGCTTGCGCCACAGCGCGCAGGGCACACCGTCCCACAGCGACAGGAGCCCGGTCAGCTCGTGGCAGTGCGCGGCACCCGCCAACGTCCGCACCACCTGGCGCGAGGCGTCGAGCCGCTCCTTCATGCGCTGGACGCGTACGGCGGTGTGCTGGGGGGACAGTTCCAGGGACGCGGCCACCTCGGCGCGGGTCAGATGTCCGGCCGTCTCCAGCCACCACAGCGACAGCAGCCCCCGGTCCTCGGGCTCCAGCCAGCGGGTCGCCTCGGCGGCCTCCCTGCGCTGCCCGGAGAGCCCGAGCCGCAGGATCGTGAGGTCGACGAAGTCGGCGCCCGGGTCGGGCAGGTCGCTCGTCTCCTGGATGCCGGTGCCGTCCGGCCGGGTGCGGGCGCGCTGCCAGTACGCGCGCAGCTGGTTCATGGTGATGGCCACCACCCATGACCGGAAGCTGGCCGGGTCGCGCAGCCCCGGCAGGCCGTCGAGCATCCGCAGGACGCTCTCCTGGACCACGTCGTCGACGTCGGCGTGACCGTTCAGCGCCCGCCCGACGATGTTGTAGACCAGCGGCAGACAGGCCGCGACGAGCTCGTCCTGGGCCTGCTGGTCACCGGCTCGCGCCGCCGCGACCGTCGCCGTCCCGTACTTCATGTCCACGCCTCGTCCACTCTCCCCGGTCCCGGGCGGTCCCGGGGCCTCCACCGACTGCTTCTCCACGGTGGGAGACGGACGGGGGAGTGGCGGATAACGAAAACCGCGGAGGTTTTTTCCTCCCGCTGCGGCTCGACGTCCCGGGCGGAGCCGACGAGGGGGTGGACAGGGGGGCACGCGGGGCACGGGGCTCGGCGGACAGGGTGCTGTCCGCCGGGCTCTGCGCGGCCGATGCCGTACGGCGAGAAAGTCGTCGGTCCGGGGAAGGCCGTAGACCCGGGGGAAGGCCGTCGACCCGATCCGACCCCGGTGGACGAGGAGTGTCAGGCCTTCACGGGGACGGCGTCGGCGGTGGGTGTACCGGCCGTCCCGGCGGTGCCCTTGTCGGGAGCGGTGTAGAAGACGGAGCCCTGCTTGCGCTCGCGCTCCAACTCGCCCTTGGCGACCAGTGCTTCGAGGGTGTTGCGGACCACCTGGGCGCTGGTGGCGCGGTCCGGGTGGGCGGTGGTCAGCTCGGTGAGGATGTCGGCGACCGTACGCGGCTCCTGGTGACCGGCGAAGAGGCCGAGGACGACTTCCCGCAGGGTGGGGCCGGAGGTCTCCGCCTTGCCCCGGGAAACGGTCTTCGCGGGAGCGGTGTTCTTGCGGGGGGTGCCGGCGGGCTTGGCCGCGGACTTGACCGCCGACTTGGCCGGGGACTTGACCGTGGCCGTGACCTCGGTGGTGATCTCGGTCTTCTTGGAGCGGGGGGTGGGCACCTTGGCCGGTGCGGCCGTCTTCACCGATTTGCCGGAGGCGCTCTTCGTCGTCGCGGTCCTCGTCGTCGCGGTCTTCGCGGTGTCGGCCTTGCCGGCCTTCGGGGTGGCGGCCTTCGGGGTGGTGGTCTTCGCGGGGGTGCGCTGGACGGCGGTGGCCGTCCTGCCCGCCGCGGCGGCGGCACCGGTGAGGGTGTGGTGCATGGTCTGGAGCAGACCGTGATCCCGCTCCAGGGCTTCGAGCCGGCCCTTCAGGGCGTCGAGTTCGGCGCGGATACGTGACTGGTCCTGCTGGTTGGCTTCCAGATCGGCGGTGACCCGCGCCGCGTACTGGTCCTTGAGTGTGGTGGTGTCCGGCTCGTCCGCCATGGGATGTCGCTTTCCTCGTGCTGAATGATGCCGCCGGATGCCGGCCCTTGCTGCGGGCACAGCACAGGCGAGTAGGCAAAAGATACACACCTTACCCAAACAACCGCAGCCCGTCTGATTCGCCTGCACACTAAAGAGTTGATGAGAGAAACCCCCATATCCCCCTGGGACCCGGTGCGGTGGCCGCCGTCGGCGTCGTCCGCGGACACGGGTGAGTGGGATCACAGGGTGTTCCGGGGAACGTCACGGGCCCCGGGCGCATCTGTTCGCCCGGAACGGGGATTTCGATCGGCGTGTGTGCGGAGGTACGGCGCGGGTGGCCCTTTCCCGTCCGGTGCCGTCCTGCGCGGCGCACCGCCCATCGAATTCGGAGTTGGTGTATGAAGCGCCCGTCCACGGCACCGGTTGCGGTGCTCGCTCTCTGCTCGGCCCTGCTGGTCGCCGGGTGTTCCGAGGACAGCGACCCGGTGAGCTTCGGCGACCAGGCCGCGAAGCCGACGAGCCGCAGCCGGGCGCCCGGCAACAGCAAGGTGCAGTTGCCGACCAACCCGCGCGAGTGGAGTGTGCAGCGGGAACTCGCCGACGGCACCAAGGTGGTGCGCACGACGCTGAAGGGCCGGAAGTCGGGCTTCGAGGGGAAGGTGTGGGCGTGGGCCCCGAAGCA
Organism: Streptomyces sp. NPDC043908; assembly: GCF_056435525.1. Taxonomy (NCBI): domain Bacteria; kingdom Bacillati; phylum Actinomycetota; class Actinomycetes; order Kitasatosporales; family Streptomycetaceae; genus Streptomyces; species Streptomyces sp. NPDC043908. Next base: position 249,174 of record NZ_JBWKEI010000001.1, read on the forward strand.
GTACTTCGAGGAGAAGTACAAGAACAGCGCCTTTCCGGTACTGATCGCACTCCCCGGCAGCAACGGGTATCCCACCAACTACTGGTACGGCGCCGACCTCAAGCTCCAGGAAACCATCGCGGAACAGGCGCGGCAGGGCAGGAGCCTGCCGTTCGTGGTGGTCATGCCGGTACTGAACGCGGACAAGAAGAACTACTACGACGGCAGTGACATACCCGGCCGGCCGAAGATGGGCACCTGGATGTCGGACGACGTCCCGGACCTGGTGCGGGAGAACTTCCGTACGTTCAAGGATCCCAGGGGCTGGGGTTTCTTCGGGTCCTCCTCCGGCGGCTATGTCGGGATGAAGATGATGCTGCAATACCCCCGCCGGTTCGGCGCCGCGATCGCCGGCGGCCCCGACACCCGCCCGGACTCCCCGCTGTGGAAGGGCCACGAGAAGGAGCAGCAGGCCAACAACCCGGAGCAGCTCGCCCAGGATCTGATCAACAAGGGCGGCCCGACGGTGAACCTCTCGATCATGCTGGGCACCAAGGAATCGGGCCAGGCCAAGGTGAAGGACTTCCTCGCCAGGTACGGCAAGGGTCCGGTCAGAACGAATCTGTATATGATCCAGAACGGTCACCACAGCGGACGGCAGTACGCGAAGTCCCTCGGCGACGGTCCTCTGGAGTGGATCAGCAAGCGGATGCTGGCACCGTCCTCGTAACGGCCGCCGCCTTGTCACGCCGGTGTGACGGGCATCACGAGCATGATTCCGGTACCTCAGGGCACCTGGAACCCAAGGCCCCGTCGCGTCCCCCGTCGCGACGGGGCCGCCCCTGGCGAGAGCGAGGGGATTGACGTGTGGGAACCCTGGGCAGGTGCGCAGGGGCTAGTGCGGGCGGTTGCGCATGCAGGACGGGGGCAGTGACGTGAGTGAGGAAACGGCTCCGATGTGGAGGACCGGTCTGGTACCGGTCGACGCCGCGGAGGCGCGCAGGCGTGTGACGGACCTGCTGGGCGCCGCGCTGGAGCGGCCGTCGACGCAGGACCCCGTGGTCGCGGACGCCCTCCTGGTGACTTCGGAGCTGGTGACGAACGCGCTGCGGCACGCCGGCGGTGTGACCGCCTTCGAGGCGATGGCGGACCGGGTGGGGCTGCGGCTGGTGGTCGAGGACGCGAGTGACGCGCTTCCCACCACGAAGGCGCCCACCGCGGACTTCACCCCCGGCGGTTACGGCTGGCCGATGATCTGCCGCCTGGCGACCAGCGTCACCGTGAGCCTGCTGCCTGCCGGAGGCAAGCGCATCCAGGTCTTCCTGCCGCTGTGAGCGGCGCTCCAGGCGCCCTGCCGCGGTTGTTGCCTCTGCTCTTCCCCCGGTGACCTCCATGAGCCCGGGGCGGCCGCCCTCTTCCCTTTCCCGAACAATTCTCTCCGTGAGTGCTGGTGCTCCGAGCGATGCGGGCACAGGCGCGAACGAGCCGGCGCCAGGACGCTGGTGTGCGTCCTGACGCCGACTCGCTCGCGCTGTGACGTGCTTACGTCGATGAAGGGCCACGGCGCCCGGGCGCCGGCCGGATCATGGCGCTGATCGCGCTCATTCCGCGACGACGCCCATGCCGGTGCGGAGCTTGGTGAGGATCCGGCGCAGGATGCGGGACACCTGCATCTGCGAGACACCGAGCGTCTCGCCGATCTCCGCCTGGGTGCGCTCCTCCACGAACCGGAGATGCACGACGAAGCGCTCGCGCTCGGTCAGGGTGTCCATCGCGGGTGCGAGGGCCTGGAAGTCCTCGACCAGCTCCATGGCCGGGTCCTCCCAGCCGATGATGTCGGCGAGCGCCGCCTCACCCTCCTCCTCGTTGCCGGACAGGGCGGCGTCGAGGGACGAGGAGTGGTAGCCGTTGGCGGCCAGCTGGGCCTCCAGGACCTCTTCCTCGCTGATGTCCATCAGGGCGGCCAGTTCCTTGACCGTGGGGGAGCGGTCGAGACGGCTCTCCAGCTCGGCCCGCGCCTTCCCCAGCTCCGTCCGGCGCTCCTGGAGGCGGCGCGGAACGTGCACGGCCCAGGTGGTGTCGCGGAAGAAGCGCTTCATCTCGCCGACGACGTACGGCACGGCGAACGTGGCGAACTGCGTCTCGCGCGACAGCTCGAACCGGTCGATCGCCTTGATCAGACCGATCATGCCCACCTGGACGACGTCCTCGATCTCGTCCGCGTACTGGCGGAAGCGCCGGGCGGCGAAGCGCACGAGCGACATGTTCATCTCGATAAGCGTGTTGCGCGCGTACTGGTAGGCGGGCGTGCCCTCCTCCAGAACCGCGAGCTGCTCGAAGAAGAGGCGCGACAGCTCCCGTGCGTCCCGCGGCGCGAGCTTGTCGGGGCACTCCACCAGGGGCAGCTCGGGCGCCACCTGGCTCCGCGGACCCGCCATGGTGCTGACCTCGACCGTCGTCATGATCTCTCCCTCGATCGACCTGTACAAGCTTCCAACGCGTACCAACGCGAGGAGCGTGTACCCGCGAACCCACATCCCACACGGTGAATTTTCGATCCGATGGGAATCCCGTTCGGAGCGCCCCCCCGCGTGGAAGATCATGACCATGATCTCACGCGAGCCACGCCGTGCGGGGGCCGCGGAAGCGCGGGGAGGGTCCGCCCGCGGACGAGGCGGCTGGCGCTCGTGGTCCACCGCGCCGCGCCGACGGCCGGGCTCCACGACCTCGACCGGGCGGCCGCGGCGGTGGCGGCCCGCCCCGGCTACGACCGCGCGCTGTACGACTTCGGCTACGCGTACGTCGAGAGCGGCCTGTCGCTCCTCGCCGTAGGCGCCCCGCGCGCGGTGCCGACCCGCGAAGTCCGCCCGAGCCCCGCTCGGCGCGGTCCGTCGGCTCAGAACTTGCGCCAGCGGGCCATCGCGAAGGAGAACAGCCCGAAGAGCACCAAGCCCGCGGCCACGGCCATCAGCAGCCACGGCCCGACCGGGGTGTGGGTGAAGGAGCGCAGGGTGTCGTCCATGCCCTTGGCCCGGTTCGGGTCGAAGCCGACCGCCGCCCACAGGGCGAAGCCGCCCGCGGTGGTGAAGACGGCGCCCCGCGCGATCCCGCCGGCCACGCCCGTGCAGTCCACCAGTCGGCGGGTGCGCTCCGACATCTCGTCCAGCCGCATCCGGTCGTGGTACTTGCGCAGCGCGGCGCGGGCCGCGATCCACACCCCGACCCCGATCGCGACCACCCCGGCCGCGCCCACCATCCAGCGCCCGCCCGGCAGGTCGAGCAGCCGGGCCGTGACGTCCTGGGACGCGCGGTCGCTGGAGCCGCCCTCGCTCCGGCGGTCGCCGAGCGCGTATGTGGAGACGGTGTACGCGACGAAACCGTAGAAGACACAGCGCGCCGCGGAGAGCAGACGCTTGCGCGCCTTGCGTCCGTCGGCGCCGGCGGCCCCGAAGACCGCCTCCGACAGGCGCCACAGTGCCATACCGGCGAGCGCCACCGCCAGCGCCCACAGGACGAACGTCCCCATGGGCCGCTGCCCTATCTCCGCGAGCGCCCCCTCCCTGTCGGCCTGCCGGCCGCGGTCGCTGCCTGTGGCCACCCGGGCGGCCAGCAGCCCCACCAGGATGTAGATGACGCCCCGCGCCACGAACCCGGCCCGCGCGGCGCCCTCCACCACCGGACCCCGCGCCGCCCGTCGCGCCCGCATCCGACCGGACCCCGCCACCGTTCCCACCTCCACGGCCCACCTCCCGAAGTGCGGGTGCCCCGGCCCGCCCCGGACAACCCCGCCTTGCCCCGGGCAACCGCGGGGTGTGCCGCGAGCCGGTAGGACGGTGGCCGGGGGCCGGTCACCAGGACTCCGCCGCCTGGCCCCCGCCGCCGCTCCACGGTGGCGACCGCCGGTCGCAGGCGCAGGGCGGTGAGCGGCAGGAGAAGTACGGTCAGGATGGCCGCGCCGACGAGTGCCGCGCCCTCGCCGGCGCCGAGCGTGCCGTCGTCGATGCCGATGGTGGTGATGGCGACGACGAGGGGCGGACAGATGGCGCAGTACCTGCGGCCCGCCGCCGTCAGAGGAACCTCGCCGCGTGGTCGGCCGCCCACCGCGCGAACGGCAGCGGGGGCCGCCCCAGCACCCGGCGCGCGGTCCCGGTCGCCGGGGAGCCGCCCCGGGCGGCGGCGGTGAGGAACTGCACGATCGAGGCCGCTGCCTCGGGCGACCCGAACCGCGCGAACTCGCGGCGCGCCTGCGCCTCGCCGAGCTCCTCGACGCGGATGCGCCGGCCCGCGGCCTCGCCGATCAGCTCCACCTGGCGGCGCTGCGACAGCAGCTCGCCACCCGTGAGCAGGTCGCTGAGCCCGGTCGCCGGGACACCGGTCAGCGCCGCGACGGCGGCGGCCGCCACATCGCGCTCATGGATGGGCGCCGTCATCGCCTCCGGGTGCAGGAGCCGGACCACGCCCTCGGTACGGATCGAGGACGACCAGGTCAGCGCGTTGTTGGCGAGCACGAGCGGCCGGATGGGGGTCCAGCGCACCCCCGAGGCCGCCAGCGCCGCCTCCATCGCCCGGTGCTCCTCGGCGATCGCGTTGCCCTGGGCGTACGGCAGGAGGACGCTCCCGGAGGAGAGGGCCACCACGTGCTCGACGCCTGCGGCGCGGGCGGCCGCCGCGAAGTCCGCCATGCCCGCCCCGGTCGCGTACACGAACACCTGGCGTACGCCCCGGAGCGCGGCCGGAAGCGTCGACGGCCTGTCGAGGTCGGCCGCGACCACCTGCACCCCGGACGGCAGGTCCGCCTTCCGCGGGTCGCGTGCCGAGGCCCGGACCGGCTCGCCCAGGGCGAGGAGCTGGTCGAGCACCTGCCGTCCGACGCTGCCGCGTGCTCCGATCACCAGGGTGGTCATCCGCGTCCTCCTCGGTCGGGAGCAGTTTGGGCGGAGATTTCCGACAGGGCAAGGAGGCTGGAACGGGTTTATCGGGGCGGTAGGTCATAAACAGTCATAAAATGCAGGTACCGACCAGTCCGCTTCCGAGGGAGGCCTCGATGCGAGCGACCGAGGGTGACCAGCTGGTGCAGCACGGCAGGGTCGTGGGCCAGCACGACCGTACGGGCGAGATCGTCCAGATCCTGGGGGAGGGCGGCACACCGCCCTACCGGGTCCGCTTCCCCGACGGACATGAGTCGATCATGTCGCCGGGCCCCGACTGCGCGGTGCGGTCGGCGGACGAGCGGAGGGAGGGGCACCGGTAGGAGGGGTTCCGGCAGAAGGGGCCGCCGGCCCGTGCCCCGAGTGGGAGAGGTCGTCCTGAAATAGCCGACGGACACGGCCGCTTGACACCTTTTTCTCGTACGCCCGTTCCTTGCTCACGGGAGCCTTTCCCTGCGCGAACATGTCATCCATGGGAAGGTGTCGATCTCCCTGAAGTGACGGGTGGTGCACCAGGGGTGGGCGAGTGAAGGGGGCACGCCGGTGGGCGGGGAGCATGGGGTCGATCTGAGCGGCAGCGGGGCGGAGCCGCTCGCGCCGGACGACCCTCGGCGGATCGGCTCGTTCCCGCTCGTCGGAATGGTGACCCGGTGTGACTCCGGCCGGCACGCGCAGCTGTGGGTCAACGGCGGGGCGGCCTCGTGAGGCCGCGGGCGCATCGGGGGGAGCGCGCCGGGGAAGGGTCCCGGGCGTGACCGACTCCGCCCTCTGGATCTCGTCGCTGACCGCGGGCACGGCGGTGCTCGCCAGCTGGGTCACCAGCCGCGGTACCGCCCGCGCGGCCCAGATCCAGGCCGCCGCCACCGAACGGACCCAACGCACTCTCCGCGTCGGCGAGGCGCGTCGGTCGGCGTACGTGAGCCTGATCGAGCAGGCACACAAGATGGCGGAGCTGTACTGGACGGTGTCGGACATCCACAAGTCGGGCGGCACCCATGCCGAACAGCTCCCCGCGCTGCGGGAAGTGCAGGCCAGTCTGCGGGTGGAGTACGGCAGGCTCCGCCACTTCATCTGGGTGATCAACCTGGAGGGTCCGGACAACGTGGCCGCGGCCGCCGAGAGGCTCCGGCTCGCGACGCGCCCTCCGCACCGGGCACTTGGGGCGTCGATCGAGGGCGAGCCGGACGCCGCGGCGCACTTCGACCAGTGCTACGACCCGTTCTGGGAGTCGGTCCTGGCCTTCGTCTCCGCCGCCCGCACGGCGGTCCACGACCTGTGAGGCGCCGCGCGGCCCGGGGTGCCGTGGCACCGCGTGGGGAGCCCGAGTCCTGCGGGACGCACGGAAATTGAGAGGACTCGGCGCGGGCCCGCGTACTACCCTCCCCGGATGCCTGAACTCACCGGTGACGAGTCCGTGTCGGCCCGTTCGCGTTCCCTGTGGCGTGACCGTGACTTCGGTGTCTTCTGGGCCGCGCAGACCCTCTCCGTCGTCGGTGACTCGTTCGCCCTGGTCGCGCTCCCGCTCCTGGTGCTGCACGCGACGGGCTCCGTCGCGCAGATGGGGCTGCTGACAGGTGCGGCGGGAGTGGCCGCGGTCGGCACGGGGGTGTTCGCCGGAGTCGTGGTCGACCGGCTGGACCGAAGGAAACTGCTCATCGCGTCCGACCTGGTGCGGCTGGTGCTGTACGCGCTGATCCCGGTGGCCTGGGCGTTCGGCCCGCAGATCTGGCTGCTGTACGTGGTCCTCCCGCTGGCCGAGGCCGTCGGCATGTTCTTCTCCGTCACCTACGTCACCGTCGTCCGGTCCCTCGTACCGGGCGACCGCATCACCGAGGCCAACGGGCGGCTGAACGCAACCGCCGCGGCGGCCGGTGTCGTCGGCCCGCTGCTCGCGGGCGTCGTGGCGGCCTGGCTGGGCCCGGCGGCGGCCGTCGCGGTGGACGCGGCGAGCTTCGGGGTGTCGGCCGCCTGCCTGACCTTCGTACGGTTCACCGGGCGCGCCGGATCCGGTGACGCGGGGGTGCGGGAGCGGCGGCGCGAGCCGCTGGGCAAGGAGCTTGTCGCCGGGGTGTCGTTCCTGCGGAGCCATCCGGTGCTGCGCAGCCTGACGATCCTGCTGTCCGTCTTCAGCTTCCTGACGCTCGGCCTCAACGACCTGATCATCTATCACCTCAAGCACGATCTGGAGCAGGGCGACGGCGCGGTCGGCACCGTCTTCGCGGTCGGCGCGCTGGGCACGGTCGCCGGGGCGCTGTTCGTCGCCCCGGTCCGCCACCGGCTCGGCTTCGGTGTGACCTGGACCGGCGGGGTCGCGGTCTGCGGGCTCGCCCTGGCGGCGGTGGGGTCGGCCGGGAGCGTGGCCGGGATCGCGATCCTGACCGCCGTGTTCCTGGGCTGTGTGAGCGTGTCGGGGACCTGCTCGATGTCGCTGCGGCAGGAGGTGACCCCGGACCATCTGCTCGGCCGGGTCACCTCGGCCTTCTGGACCATCCACTACTCGGCGGCGCCCATCGGCGCGGCCGTCCTCACCTGGGCCGCGCAGCGGTACGGCACGGGCCCGGTGTGCTTCCTCGCCGGGGTGTGCTGTCTGCTCGTCGCGGTCCTCGCGCTGTTCACCCCGGTCCGCGCGCGCCGTCCCGAGCAGGCGGGGACGGCCGCGGCCGGCCCCGTTCCGAGCGGCCCTGGCCAGGAGCCGGTCCGTAGTGGATCATGTCGAGATGACTGATGGCCCCCATTCCCCGTCGCCCGCCCCGCTGTTCCCGCCGTCCACCGTGGAGCGGCTGGCCGGTTACACCCCGGCGGACCAGCGCGAGATCCTGGGTGACGGCGCCGACCCGTTCGGGGTCGCGCACACCGGTCTGACCTGGCTTCCCAAGGAGGACCACTTCGGCATACGGCACGAGGGCCGCCTGGTGGCGCACGCGGGGCTGCTGCCGCTGCGGATGTCGATCGGCGGTGCCACCACACCGGTGATGGGCGTCGGCGGGGTGGCGGTCGCCCCCGGTCTGCGCGGACACGGCCTGGCGCGGCTGGTCGTGGGCGCGGCGCTGGAGCACGCGCGCACCAGGGGCCCGCGGCACGCGCTCCTGTTCTGCCGGCCGCCGCTCACCGCCCTCTACGAACGCCTCGGCTGGCGCGTCCTGGACCGGCCCGTCGAGGTGGAGCAGCCCGCGGGACCCGTCGTCATGCCCCTGCGGACCATGTGGACACCGCTGCACGACGACGAGCCCTGGCCCGACGGCCCGGTGCGGCTGCTCTCGTACCCGATGTGAGGACCGCGGGCGGAGTCAGCCCTGCTGGGGAGCGGGCTTGAGGATGGCGAAGGGCGCGCCGTGGGGGTCGGACAGCCAGGCGATCCGCCCGACGCCCGGCACGTCGGCCGGGGGCATGAGCACCGAGCCGCCGCGCTCCCGCGCCCGGTCGGTGGTGGCATCCGCGTCGGCCACCGCGAAGTACGGGATCCACCGCGGCTCCATGCCCTCCTGGGCCGTGGCGACGCCGCCGAACGTGGCGTCCTGCTGGTCGCCCTCGGCGGTGGAGAGCACGGTGTAGGTCATGCCCGGCGCCTCCATCTCCTGGGAGCGCCAGCCGAACAGCGAGCGGTAGAAGGACAGCGCGGCCGGTACGTCCCCGGCGTGCAGCTCGGCCCAGCACAGCGCGTCCTCCTGGGACGTCTGCTCCAGGCCCCGGGTGGCGGCGGGCTGCCAGACGGAGAACTCGGCGCCGCCCGGGTCGGTCAGGCACGCCATCCGGCCCGCGTCCATGACGTCGAAGGGCTCCGCCCGTACCGTCCCGCCGGCCTGCTCGACCGCCTTCGCGGTGGCGTCCGCGTCCGGGGTCAGGAAGTACACCGTCCAGGCCGGCTTCGCGCCCTCCTCGGTGAGCGGGCCCAGCGCGGCGACGGTTTTGCCGCCCTTCTGGAAGAAGCCGTACCCGCCGGCGTCGGGGCCCGCCGACTGGAAGTCCCAACGGAAGACACCGCTGTAGAAGTCGGCGGAGGCGGCCGTGTCGGGGCTGCCCAGGTCGAGCCAGTTGGGTGCGCCGGTGACGAAGTCGGTACTGAGCATGGGTGCGTGCCTGCCTCTCGCGGATCCGGCCGTACGGGCGGGGGAGTCCGCAGCCGGGCCGGTGTCCTCCCGGGGACGAACCAGCCCCTATCGGATCGTAGTGACAGGGTCGCGCGTCGGGCACGCGGAAGGGCGGAACGGGTGACGGCCCCAGGGAGCGGCCCCGTACGGACGCGGGGCGGACGGGCCGCGCGCCCGTACGGGGCCGCGGTTCTCAGCGGCGCGGTGCCGCGGCCCGCCGCACGCCGAAGTGCCACGGGCGGCGCGTGCGGACCGGCTTCTCGTCCTCGTGCCGCGGCTCCCCGAGGTGGTGGAAGCCGCGCCCCATCCGGCGGCCCAGCAGCAGATAGCCGAGCAGTGCCCCGGTGGTGTTGAGGATGACGTCGTCCACGTCGAAGGCGCGCCCCTCGACGAGCGCCCCCTGCACCAGTTCGACGAAGACCATCACGGCGACCGTGTACAGCAGGACGCGCACCGCCCGCAGCCGCCGCCGCACCAGCACCGGCAGGATCAGCCCGAAGGGCACGCCCAGCAGCAGGTTGCCGCCGACCTGCCGGCAGGCGGCGAGGAAGGTGTAGTCGTCGGCGTACTCGCGCAGCGAGTGCCCCGGCCGCAGGTTGGCTCCCGCGATGTCCCGTGAGGCGGGCGAGGGGGTCAGGGTCAGCTCGGCGAGCACGACGGAGAAGGCCACCAGCGCCGCGAACGCCACCAGCATGATCAGGACCCGAACTGCCGTGACCCGCCTGTCCGTTCGTGTCTGTGCCCGTTCGGCTCGAGTGGTCATGCCGAGCGGATTCCCCGTAACGCGGACGGTACGCCCCGGCGTGCGGGGCACGCCTCACGCGAGCAGGCTGAGGGCTCCCGGCAGGACGCGCGCGGTGACCGGCAGGACGGCCTCGACCTCGCCGTCCGCCCCGTACGGCAGCGGGCGGTCCGCCTCGATGCGCACCTCGCGGCCGCGCAGGACCTCCACCTGCGGGCGGCGGACGTGGCTGCCGTCCTCCAGCTCCCGCATGACGGTGAAGAACAGCCGGCGGGGGGAGTCGTGGAGGATGACCACGTCCAGCAGCCCGTCGTCGACGGCCGCGCCCGGCGCGATGTGCCGGCCGAAGCCGTAGTACCCGGAGTTGGCGGCGACGACGGTGTAGCCGCTGCGCTCGTGGACCGTGCCGTCGACGGTCACGCGGTAGTGCGCGGTGCGCCAGCCCGCCACCGCGCGCAGTCCGCCCATGTAGTACGAGGCGGCGCCGCGCAGCAGCCGCGAGGCGTTGGCGTGGCGGTTGGCCACCGCGTCGACCCCGGCGTAGACGCTGCCGAGGACGGCGATCCTGTCGTGCACGGCCGACTCGACCTCGATGGCGTCGACCTTCCTCGGCTCGCCGCGCAGCAGGATCCCGGCCAGCGCGGCGGGCTCGGAGGGCAGTCCGAGGGCCCGGGCGAAGTCGTTGCCGCGCCCGGCCGGCACGATGCCCACCAGAGCGTCCGTTCCGGCCAGGGCCCCCGCCACGCATCCCGCCATGCCGTCGCCGCCGACCCCGAGCACCACCCGGCCCTGCTCGGCGGCCCGGCGGGCGAGGGTGCGCGCGTGGTCGAGGCCGCGGCTGTACTCGACCTCCAGCCCGGCCCCTCCTTCGCGCAGCAGCCGGGCCAGCGGGATCAGGGCGGCGGCGCCCTGCGACCCGCCCGCGGTGGGGTTGACGACGGCCGTGAACTGTCGCATGGCTACGCTCCGATGGGCGACGACGGTGTGCTTGCGGGCGGGGGAGGGGGATGCCGCGCGCCTCAGCGGGCGGGCAGTGGCGGCAGGAGGATGCCGGGGTTGAGGATGCCGGCCGGGTCGAGCCGGTCCTTCACCGCGTGCAGCACCTCGACGCCGAGCGGGCCGATCTCCCGCGCGTACCAGTCGCGGTGGTCGGTGCCGACGCCGTGGTGGTGGCTGATGGTGCCGCCCGCGGCGAGGATGGCGTCGTTGGCCGCCCGCTTGGCCGGGGCCCAGTGCGCCACCGCGTCCTCGCCCTGGGCGCTGACCACCGTGAAGTACAGGGAGGCGCCCGCCGGGTAGACGTGCGAGACGTGGCACATGACCAGCGGCGGGGTGCCCGCCTCGGTGAGGGTGGTGGTCAGGGCGGTGCGCACGGCCTCGTACAGGGCCGGGATATCCGACCAGAAGGCGGCCGTCTCCAGCGTCTCGGCGAAGGCGCCCGCGTCCAGGAGCGCGTCGCGCAGATAGGGCGCGTTGTAGCGGCCGTGGGCCCAGCCGGTGCCCGGGTCCTCGCCGAGCGGTTCGCCCTCCGCGGCGCTCAGGGCCGCGTGCACGCGCGCCCTGCGGTGGGCGACCTCCTCGGCGGTGCCCTCGTACCCGACGATCGCCAGGCAGCCGGCGTCGGAGGAGAGGCCGCCGCCGATGGCGTCCGGCTTGGCCAGGCCGATCATGGTCTCGGTCTCGTCGGAGAGCCGCAGCACGGTGGGCAGGGGTCCGTCCTGGGCGAGGGTGCGCAGGGCGGCCCGGCCCTCGGCGAAGGACGCGAAGCGCCACCCCTCGTAGACCTTCGTCGCGGCCGTGGGGTGGATCCGTACGGTCACCGAGGTGATGACGCCGAACGCCCCCTCGGAGCCGAGGACGAGCTGGCGCAGATCCGGTCCGGCCGCCGAGCGCGGGGCCCGGCCGAGGTCCAGGGTGCCGCGCGGGGTGGCCACCCGGAGGGCCGTCACCATGTCGTCGAAGCGCCCGAAGCCGGCCGAGGCCTGGCCGCTGGAGCGGGCGGCCGCGAACCCGCCGACCGTCGCCCACTCGAAGGACTGGGGGAAGTGGCCGAGCGTGTAGCCCCGTTCGGCGAGCAGCGCCTCCACCTCGGGGCCGCGCAGGCCGGGTTGGAGGGTGGCGGTGCGCGAGATCTCGTCGAGGGCGAGCAGGCGGTTCATGCGGCGCAGGTCGAGCGCGACGAACGCGGTGTGCTCACCGTCGCCGCCGGGGGCCCGGGGGGCCAGTCCGCCCACGACGGAGGTGCCGCCGCCGAAGGGGACGACGGCCACGCGGTGCTCGGTGCAGGCCGCGAGGACGGCCAGGACCTCGTCGTGGTCCGCGGGCAGCACCACGGCGTCGGGCGCGTCGGTGACCTCGCCTGAGCGGATGCGCAGCAGGTCGGGGGTGGACTTGCCGCGGGTGTGGCGCACCCGGGTCTCGTCGTCGCCGCGGACGTGCGCCTCGCCGACCGCCGCGTGGAGAGCGGCCCTGGCCGCGTCGGTGAGCCGGGAGGGGCCGGGGGCGACGGCCGCCAGCTCCTTCGCCGGGGCCTCGGCCCGGCGTACGCCCAGCAGGTCCCGCAGCAGACCCGTCACGTCCTCGGGCAGGGGCGCCGCCTTGGCCGGATCGCCCCAGCCGCTCCACAGCATGTCCACCGAACCCACCTGATCACCCGCTTCGTCGCGCAGTTGTTCCGGTCCCACGGCGTGGGGGGCGGCTTGCCGTCGCCCGTTCCGTCGTTACACTGTGACAGATGAAGCCCATTCGTCACAACCGTCGGGACGACGAGGCGGTGCTCGACGCCGCCCGGGACTGCGTGCTCGCCGTCGGCGTCCGCCGGACGACCCTCACCGACGTCGCACGCCGGGCCGGGGTCTCCCGGATGACCCTCTACCGGCGCTGGCCCGATGTGCGCACCCTGGTGGGCGACGTCATGACACGGGAGTGGGTGTCCGTCACCCTCGGGGACACCCCGCGCACCGACACCACCCGCCCCGTGCGGGAGCAGCTGGTCGAGGGGCTCGTGACGGGGCTGCGCGCCTTCCGGGAGCACCCCCTGCTCCGCAAGATCCTCGACGTCGACCCGGAACTGCTGCTGCCGTACCTCTTCGACCGGCGCGGCGCCAGCCAGGACGCGCTGCTCGCCTTCGTGCAGGAGGCGCTCGAACAGGGGCACGCCGACGGATCCGTCCGCGCGGACCATCCGCTGCGCCAGGCCCGGTCGCTCTTCCTGGTGATGCAGTCCTTCGCGCTCTCGCTCCAGACCATGACCGACGCGGCGGACCCCGACCTCGCCGACGAAGCGTTCTACGACGAGCTCCGGCACATCCTCGAGAGGACCCTCGCCCCATGAGCCGTACCGAACCCCGCTCGGACTCCTTCTCCCTCACCGCCGCCCGCCGCTCCCGCGACCTCGACCGTCTCGCCGCCGGGACGACCGTCGACGTCCTGGTCATCGGCCTCGGCGCGACCGGCGCCGGAGCCGCCCTCGACGCCGCCTCGCGCGGTCTGTCGGTCGCCGCGATCGACGCGTACGACCTGGCGTTCGGCACCTCCCGCTGGAGCTCCAAACTCATCCACGGCGGACTGCGCTACCTGGCCTCCGGACAGCTCGGCGTCGCCCACGAGAGCGCGGTGGAGCGCGGGGTGTTGATGGAGCGCACCGCCCCCCACCTGGTGCGCGCGCAGCCGTTCGTGCTGCCCCTGACCTCACTGACCTCGCGGCGCAACGCGGCGCTCGCCCAGGCCGGGCTGCGCGCCGGCGACCTGCTGCGCGTCTCGGCGGGCACCGCGCGGCGCACCCTGCCCGGCCCGCGCCGCCTCTCGGCCGTCGAGACCCTGCGCACCGCGCCCGGACTGCGCCCGCACGGCCTGTACGGAGGGCTGCTCTCCTGGGACGGCCAACTGGCCGACGACGCCCGGCTGGTGACCGCCATCGCCCGCACCGCCGCCGGTCACGGCGCGAGCATCCTCACCCGCACCCGCGCCCTGTCCGTCACCGGCTCCGGCGCCCTGGTCCGCGACGAACTGACCGGGCAGGAGCTGACCATCCGGGCCCGGGCCGTCGTCAACGCCACCGGTGTCTGGGCGGGCCACCTGGTCGACGGCGTGAAACTGCGCCCGTCGCGCGGCACCCACCTGGTCCTGCGCGGCACCACCCTGCCCGGTCTGACCGCCGGACTGCACATCCCCGTCCCCGGCGAGAGCAGCCGTTTCGTGCTGGTGCTGCCGCAGGGCGACGGCCGGGTGTACGTGGGGCTCACCGACGAGCCGGTCGACGGACCGCTCGAAGACGAGCCCACACCCCCCGAGTCCGACATCGGCTTCCTGCTCGACATCCTCAACACCGCCCTGGACACCCCCGTCCACCGCGACGACGTGGTGGGCGCCTTCGCCGGGCTGCGACCGCTCCTCGACGACGCCCCGGGCGACACGACGGGCGGCCGCACCTCCGACATCTCGCGGCGGCACGCGGTGCTGACGTCGGGCGAGGGCGTCGTCACCATCGTCGGCGGCAAGCTGACGACCTACCGGCGCATGGCCCAGGACGCCCTCGACGCCGCCCTGGCCGCCCGGGGCATGGAGGCCGCGCCCTGCCGCACCGCACGGCTGCCCCTGGTCGGCGCCGCGGCTCCCGCCGAGCTCGCCGCCCTGCCCGTACCGCGCAGGCTGCTGGCCCGGTACGGCACCGAGGCCACCGCCCTGCACGCGCTCGGCGAGGCCGATCCCCGGATGCGGGAGCCGGTGGCCGAGGGGGTGGAGACCACCCGGGCCGAACTGTGGTGGGCGGTCCGGCACGAGGGCGCGCTCGACGCGTCCGACCTGCTGGACCGGCGCACCCGTGTCGGCCTGGTGCCCGCCGACCGCGCCGCCGCCCTCGACGCGGCGCGCGAGGCGCTGGACGCGGCGGCGCAGGAGCCCGCCGGGTCCTGAGCCGGCCCGGGAGGTCTCCGCTCGGGCCCGGGGCTGCCGGGCGTGGGCGGCCCTGGGCCGGATGGAGCAGCGCGAAGGCGTGCGGCGGTCCGGCGTCTGATGCTGGGTCAGGAAAGACGGGCGAGCCGGACCCGGCCGCCGCCGCCATGCCTTCAGGAGGTACCCACGTGGTCGCACACCTGCCCGGACGCCGCGCCCGGCTGCCGCTGGCCGTAGCCGCTCTCCTCGCCGCCGCGTCGGCCGGCGCGCTCGTCCGGCCCGCCCAGGCCGCGCAGACACCTCCCGCCCCGCACGACCGTACGCTCCAGCGGGACCTGGACCGGCTCGTGGGCGCGTCCGGCGGGCCGCCCGGAGCCGTCGCGGTCCTCACCCGGGGCGACCGGACCGAGGTCTACCGGGCCGGGGTCGCGGACGTCCGCACCGGGCAGCCGCCCCGCCCCACCGACCACATGCGGATCGCCAGCATCGCCAAGGCGTTCAGCGGGGCCGTGGCTCTGCGCCTCGTCGACCAGGGCCGGCTCACCCTGGAGACCACCCTCGGCAGCCGCCTGCCGGAGCTGCCCGCCGCCTGGCACCGGGTCACCCTGCGCCAACTGCTCCACCACACCAGCGGACTCCCCGACTTCACCGCCTCACCGGACTTCCGGGCGATCCTGACCGAGGACCCCCACCACGTCTTCGACTCGCGCCGACTGCTGGAGTTCGCCGCCGGGGAGCCGCTCGCCTTCCGGCCGGGCACCCGCTACCAGTACTCCAACTCCGACAACATCGCCGTCGCCCTCCTGGCCGAGGCGGCGACGGGCCGCCGCTACGAGGACCTGCTCAAGCGCCTCGTGTACCGGCCGCTGGGCCTGGAGCACACCAGCCTGCCCCACGGCCACCGGCTGCCCCGCCCCGCTCTGCACGGCTACGCGGTCGACCCGCCCGCCCCGCCCGAGGACGTCACCGAACTCTTCGACACCTCGGGCGTCTGGGCGTCCGGCGCCGTCGTGTCCACACCCAAGGACCTGGGCCGCTTCATCCGCGGCTACGCCGGAGGCAGTCTCTTCTCGGCGCACACCCGCAAGGAGCAGCTGAGGTTCCTGCCCGGCGCCGCCTCCGAACCGGCGGGCCCGGGCGTCAACTCGGCCGGACTCGCCCTGTTCCGTTACGCCACCCGCTGCGGTGTGCTCTACGGCCACACCGGCAACACCGCCGGATACACCCAGCTGGCCGCCGCGACACCGGACGGCAGGAAGTCCCTCACCTTCTCGATCACGACCCAGACCAGCAAGAGCCTCAAGCCCGCCCTCCTGAACCACCTGCGCAAGGTCCAGGAGGACTTCGCGTGCGCCCTGCTGCGCCACTGAGGAGCCGGTCACGCCACGGGCCGACGGCCGGTCACTCCTGACGCCCTCTCCCCGCCTCCCTCGGCCCCGGCCCGTCCCCGTCCAGCACCGACACCGCGTGCGCCGCCGACGCCAGCGTCACATGGCGGTGCCAGCCCGCGTACGAGCGGCCGGTGAAGTCCCGGATGCCCAGGCGGTCGGTGGTCTCGCGGAAGTCGTGGTCGGCGCGCCGGACGAGCCGGGTCAGCCGCATCAGGGTGGGCAGCCGGGTCTCCGTCATATCGGTGAGCCACAGCTCCACGGGACCCTGCCGACGGCCCTCCGCCACGCCCAGGAGGACCAGTTCGCCGGGCCCCGCCACCTGCTGGACGGCGGGGGAGGGGCGGACGCGGATCTTGGTGGTGAGGTGTGTCGGCAGTCCGCTCCCGGGGGTGCGTCCCGGCAGCGGGGCCGGGCGCATCCGGTCCCGGGCGGCGGTCATGATCTGCACGGCCTGCCGGAGCTCCGGGCTGCGCCCGTGCGGCGCCGGGTCGGTCACGGTGAGCCGGACCGCTCCGCCGACCCGGGCGAGGAAGGGCACGCCCGCGGCCCGGAACGCGGCGATGGTGGAGGCCAGGTCCATGTGCCGGGCGTCCAGCACGACCGGGCGCCGCGGCAGCCCCCAGTCGCTCGCCGTCTCCACGGCCGCCTCCACCGCCCAGTCGCCCAGGGTGCGGTCGCCCAGGTCGTCGGGGATGGACGCCTGGCGGCGCCGGATACGGTCGTCGAGCCAGGAGGACGACAGGTGCAGCCGCCAGTTGAGGGGCACGCTCATGCGCTCGTTGGCGGACCACACCCCCACCGCCTGCTGGGCGTTGACGAGCTGGCCCAGCTCGGAGACGAACTGGCGGTCCACCCCGACGGAGTTCTCCCCGGTCTTCGGGATGACCATGGGCCGCACCACGTACGCCAACGGCGGGTCCAGGCGGGTGATGTGGCGGGCCAGGGAGCGCCGCACCGGGACCCAGTCCCAGGTCGAATCGCTCACGAAGTGGTGCAGGCTCTGCTCGGTGGCCGAACCACCCAGCAGGGCCGCCATGTTGCGGATGGAGCGGCGCCCCTCGGCTCCGAGGAGGCCGCGCAGATACGCGAGGCCCCGCAGCCGTTGGTCGCTGCGGCGCAGGGAGGCGAACAGCACGGTGCTCACCTCGGTGAGCACCCGCTCGTCCCAGCCCGCGGGTGCGGCGCGTTGGTGGCAGTCGTCGTCCGGCGGACAGTTCTCCAGTGTCTGTGCAGCGGCATTCATCGAGTCCCCCGTGGACTTTGGAATGAGTGGGAGGGAGGTCCGCGCGGTGCGGCGAACCACTTGATTCCGGCTCCAACGATGCTCTTGGCGCGCTCGCGTGCCAAGGGTGAGGGGACACCCTCTGACCACCCCTGAACGGGGGGTGACCCCCCTTCCGCCGCTTCCAATCTCGTGGCCTCCGCTTCCTGCCGGAGACACATGTCACACGTGGCGTTCCGAGGTGGTGGCGGACACCACGGGAAACGGCACGGCCCCGTAAAGGACCGGCCGGCCGGCCCGGCCCGCTCGGTGAAGTCCCTGGTGAGGGTGGTGGAGCAGCGGTGGTTGCGCGCGGGGGATGTGTGGTCCGGCCACACAGGACACACCGTGAAGCAGGGCCGATGGGGGTTCCACCCCCGTTACCGGCGGCAGACCGCGGCGCGCGGCCCAGGGTCGTACCCGTCAGGTCAGGGGAGACACCCGGCGCGGACGTCAAAAAGCCCGGCCGCGAAGACCCCATGGTCTTCGCGGCCGGGCGTTCTTGGCGGGAGTCAGGCCGAGCGGGCTCCGCTGTGGGCCAGCAGATCGAGCGAGAGCAGCGGGACGGTCTCGCTGGGGGCGTCGATCACCGGGTCGCAGGCCAGCACCGCCTGGTGGAGGCGGTTCATCCGGGGGGACGGTTCGAGCCCCAGCTCGTCGCCGAGCATCCTGCGCAGGCGCTGGACGACCTCCAGCGCCTGGGTGCGCCGGCCGGAACGGCTCAGTGCCAGCATGAACTGGGCATGCAGGTTCTCGTGCGTCGGATAGAGCGCGCACAGTGCGCTCAGTTCACCCAGAAGGTCATGGTGCCTGCCGAGCCGGAGATCCGCGTCGATACGTTGTTCCTGGACGCTGATCCGTGTTTCCTCCAGACCCGCCAGATGAATACGCAATACGGATCCGGCCTGGACGTCGGAGAGCGCCGAACCCTGCCACAGACCCAGTGCGGCGGAAAGCAGTTCGGAGGCCATGGCGTCGTTTCTGCCGAGTTCGGACCGGCCCTCGCGTACCAGTTCGTGAAAGCGCTCCACGTCGAGTCCGCCGGGGTGCACGGTGAGGAGATATCCGCCGTCCCGGGTCTGCAGCAATTCACGCGCCGCCTTGAGGCTGCCGATACGCGGCACACGCTTCAGGATGCGCCTGAGCTGGAGGACGTACGACTGGAGCGTGGAAAGCCCGGTATCCGGAGGACTTTCTCCCCATAGCTCCTCGATACACGTGCCGACCGTGACGACCTGATTGGCGTTGAAGACGAGCAGCGCGAGGAGCTGACGCTGCTTGGGCGCCGTGGGGGCGTAATCCTGACCGTTTTCCCGCACGCGCAGCGAACCGAGCACCGAGAATTCCATGACGACCTCTCGTTGGTTCTTCCGGCTTGGTGAATCCGCCGGCAATCGGCGGCCCCGTTGTTCAGCGAGACTATCCCCGGGGCCCGGCAGGCTCTCCCAGGAGAGTTCAGGATCCGTCAACTCGCGCCATCGCGGCCCCCCATCGGGAGTTCAGTCAGCCTCCCTCGGGATTCCGTACCGTCGGAGCCCGTCGACACGATCCCCGAGGAGGCACACGTGCGACTCGCAGGGAAGGTCGCCATCGTCACCGGTGGCACCAAAGGCCTGGGGTACGCGATCGCCCAGGCATACGCCAAGGAAGGGTGCCGCGTCGTCTGCGCCGCCCGCGAGCCCGACGAGGGGCGCGAACTGCCGCCGGTGGGCGAGGGCGACCTCGCCTACCACCCCGTCGACGTCCGCGACCCGGACTCGGTGGAGGCGCTGATGCGCGGCACCTACGAGGCGTACGGCCGCCTCGACGTCCTGGTGGCCGGCGCGGGCGTCAGCCGGGCCGGTCCCGCCGAGGGGCTGGACGCCGCGCACTGGACGGACGTCATCTCCACCAACCTCAACGGTACGTTCCTGTCCGTGCGTTCGGCGCTTCCGTACCTGGTGCGCGACGGCGGGGGCCGCGTCATCACCCTGTCGTCGGCGCTGGCGACCCGGGTGGCTCCGGGCTCGTCCGCGTACGCGGCGTCGAAGGCGGGGATCGAGATGCTCACCCGTGTCGTCGCCGTCGAGCTGGCGGGCAAACCCGTCACGGTGAACTGCCTGAGCCCGGGCTTCATCGACGAGGGCATGGGGCGCCAGCTCGCCCGCAACGAAGCCGTCTGGGACTACTACCGCGGCAAGATCGCGGCCGGGCGCGCCGGACGGGCCGACGAGGTCGCCGACGCCGCGCTCTTCCTCGCCGACGACGGCTCCGACTACGTCAACGGCCATGTCCTGGAGGTCAACGGTGGACTGAGGTGGTGACCGGCGGGCTCCCCCGCCACGACCTCGTACCCATCCTTTAGGGCATCCCGGCAGCAATCCCCTCTCACCGAAGGAGAACGGCACTCATGTCCCCATGGACCCGAGCGAAGTGGGCGGGGGCCTCGTGAAGGCACTCGTCTGCGGTGACCCCGCCCTGCGCCTCGACTCGGTCGCCGAGCCCGAACCACGCCCCGACCAGGCCCTCGTGGAGGTGCGCGCCATCGCCGTCAACCGCGGTGAACTCGCCCTGATGGGGCAGCTCCCGCCCGGCTCCCGGCTCGGCTGGGACGTGGCGGGCACGGTCCTGCGCGCCGCCGCCGACGGCAGCGGACCGGCCGCCGGCACCCGGGTCACCGCGCTCGCCGAACGCGACGGCTGGGCCGAGCGGATAGCCCTGACGCCCTCCCGGCTGGCCCCCGTGCCCGCGGACCTGGACTGGCCCGCCGCCGCCGCCCTGCCGGTGGCCGGACTGACCGCGCTGTACGCCCTCGAGTACGCCGGTCCGCTGCTCGGCAGGTCCGTGCTGGTCACCGGTGCGGGCGGGGGAGTGGGCCGGATGCTCGTGCAGCTCGCCGCCGCGGCGGGCGCCGAGGTGATCGCCCAGGTGGGCTCCCCGGGCCGCGCCGAGGGCCTGCGGGCGCTGGGCGCGCACACCGTCGAGACGTACGAGGCGGGCGCCACCGATGGTGCGGTGGACGTCCTCGTCGACAGCGTCGGCGGCCAGGTGCTCACCGGCGCCTTCGGCCGCGTACGGCCGGGCGGCACCGTCGTCTGCTACGGCAACACCGTGCGCGAGGAGCTGCGGCTGCCGCTGGACTGGGGTCATGCGCGCCCCGGACTGCGGATCGGCTACCTCCACCTCTTGGACGAGGTGACCCGGCGCGACGCCGGCCGTGACCTGGCCTCGCTGGTAAGGCTGGTGGCGCGGGGGCTCGTCACGCCCGAGGTCGCGGCGGTCGGCTCCTGGAACGACCCTCAGCCCGCCCTCGACGCGCTGCGCCGGCGGCAGGCCAACGGCAAGGTCGTCCTCACCCTCTGAGGCCGCGCCTTCCGGGCCCGGCGGTGTGTGCGGACCGCCGGGCCCTTCCGGCTGCCCCGGTCCCTCCGGCGACACCCCCTCCAGCCGCCGGGCATCGGCGCACCTGCCGCCCTCCAGGAGCCGCGGCCACCGTGGACGGCATGAGCCTGCCATCCACGACACCCCACGACAGTCGCCCCTCCCGGGTCCCGCCGCCCCGCGTGGAGGAGGTGGCCGACCGGATCTTCGCCTACGTCCAGCCCGACGGGGGCTGGTGCCTGAACAACGCGGGGATCCTCGCCGGCCCCCACTCGGTGGTCCTCGTCGACACCGCGGCCACCGAGGCCAGGGCCCGCGCCCTGCGCGCCGCCGCCCTCGAACGCGGCGGCGCCGAGCCGCGGACCGTCCTGAACACCCATCACCACGGCGACCACACCTTCGGCAACGCCGTCGCCGCCCCGCACGCCACCGTCATCGCCCACAGCCGCACCCGCGCCGAGATGGCCGAGAAGGGCGAGGGCCTCAAACACGTCTGGCCCGCCACCCCCTGGGGCGACCTCGGCGACCTCGCCCGCTCCCTGCCCATGGTGACCTTCGAGGACCGGCTGACGGTGTACGTCGACGAGCTGGCCGTCGAGCTGGTGTACGTGGGCCCCGCGCACTCCGGCAACGACGTGGTGGTGTGGGTGCCGGAGCACCGGGTGCTGTTCGCGGGCGACGTCCTGATGCCCGGCTGCACACCGTTCCTGCTGGCGGGCTCGGTCATGGGCTCGCTGGAGGCGATCGCCCGGCTGCGGGCGCTGGGGCCGCGTACCGTCGTGGGCGGGCACGGGCCGGTCGCCGGGCCCGAGGCGCTGGACGAGGCCGAGGCGTATCTGCGCTGGCTCCAGAAGACCGCCGTCCAGGGGATCGACGCGGGACTCACCCCGTTCGAGGCCGCCCGCGACACCCCGCTCGGCGCGTACGCGGAGCTGCGAGACCCGGAGCGGCTGGTGGCCAACCTGCACCGCGCCTACTCCGAGGCGCACGGCCGGCCGCTGGACACCCAGATCCGCTCGGCGCCGGTGATGGGCGAGATGGCCCGGCTGGGCGGCGGTGACGTCCTGGCCTGTCTGGCCTGAGCGTACGCATACGGTTTTCGCCCCGCCGGTCCGGCCGACGGGGCGAAAACCGAACGCGTACGGCCGCTAGCCGCGCCCGGCCGTGCCCTCGCCCGAGGGGGCGACGGTGTGCAGGGCGCCCCGGTGGAAGACCAGCGGCGGGCGCGCCGCGTCCACCCCCAGGCCCACCACCTCGGCGACGGCGAAGAAGTGGTCGCCGAGCCGCTGGACCTGGCGCACCAGACAGTCCAGCCACGCGGTGGTGCCCGGCAGCACCGGATTGCCGTGCGGCGACTCCCACCACGTCAGACCCGCGAACTTGCCCGACGTGTCACCGGATCCGCCGCTCTTGGCGAAGCGGGCGCACAGCTCCTGCTGGTCGTGGGCGAGGATGTTGACGGTGAAGGAACCCGCCTCGCTCATCGGCGGCCAGCTGACGGACTTCTCGTCGATGAAGATCCCCACGAGCGGCGGCTCCAGCGACACCGACACGAACGACCCCACCACGAGCCCGGCGGGCCCCGCCGCCGTCGCGGCGGTGACCACGGTGACGGGACTCGGAACGTGGCCGAGTATGTGCCGGAACAGCTGCGGCTCCACGAACGCCCCCACAGGCGGTGCCCAGGACATGTCGACCTCCCCAATGGTGTACTGCGGTCAACGGCCATGCTGGCGGCCCCGGTTGGGGAACCGGTCTCAGCCGGATGCAGCGCCGCCGATGAGCCCGTCGAACCACCTCCGGCCGCGCCGTGATCCTCCATCCGGCCCCCATCGGCCCCCTCGACGATGGGGGACACCCGTATATGGATGGAGGAGCCGGCCATGCCCGTGCCCCAGCAACGTGACCCGGAACTCACCCGGAAACATCTGACGACCTGGCTCGCCGAACGGCTGCCGCGGGCGACGGACCTCCAGGTCCGAGTCGAGGTGCCCGAGGGCCTCGGCTTCTCCCACGAGACGCTGCTGGTCGACACCAAGTGGGGGCCGGCGGGCGCCGAGCGGCACCGCCGTCTGGTCGTCCGGGTGGCCCCCACCCGCTACCGGGTGATGCCGGGCTCCCGGCTCGACGAGGAGTACCGCGTCCTGGACGCGCTGCGCGGCACCGATGTGCCGGTGCCCGGCGTCCTCGGCTTCGAACCCGACCCGGGGCTGCTCGGCGCGCCCTTCTACGCCATGGACCGCGTCGAGGGCTGGGTCCCGCCGGACCTGCCCTCGTACCACCGCGACGGCGGACCGGTGGCCGCGCTCGACGAGGCCGGCCGCGCGGCCGTGTGGTGGGGCGGGGTCGAGGCGCTGCACCGAGTCCACCGCCTCGACGTGGGCGCCCTCGGCCTCGACGAACTGCGCCGCTCGGCCCACGGACCGTACGGGCTCGGCGCCCAACTCGACTACTACGAATCCCATATGGACCACTTCGGCGGCGCGGACAGCGTCCCGGTCCGGGAGGCGCTGGCCCTGCTGCGGGACGGGCTGCCGCCCGAGCCGGAGCGGCCCAGCCTGCTGTGGGGGGACGCGCGCCTGGGCAACCTGATGTTCTCCGGGGTGACCCCCGTGGCCGTACTGGACTGGGAGATGACCTTCCTGGGCCCCGGCGAGGCCGACCTCGGCTGGTACCTCTACCTCGACCGCCACCTCAGCGAGGGCGTCGGCGCACCCCGGCTGCCCGGGCTGCCCGGGCGCGCGGAGACCATCCGCCGCTACGAGGAGCTCGCCGGGCGGCCCGTCGCGGCGCACCTGGACTGGTACGAGGTGTTCGCGGGCTTCCGGTTCGCCCTGATCGCCTCCCGGGTCGGCCGGCTCCTGGTCGAGCACGGCCTGGTCGCCGCCGAGGCGGACGTCCCGCTCGCCCGCAACGCCGCCAACCTGCTGGCCCGCACCCTGTGCCCGCTGGCCTGAGAAGCCTGTTCCACCGACTCCGCACCTTTTTTCCGATCCATCGAGAGAGGCCGTCCCATGGAAACCCATCAGCACCGCACCGACGCCCTGGTCGTCGGCAGCGGTTACGCCGGATCGATCGCGGCCCTGCGGCTCGCCGAGGCCGGGGTCGCCACGATCGTGCTGGAGCGCGGCCGCCGCTGGCAGGTCCGCGCCGACGGCGACACCTTCGCCACCCAGCACCGGCCGGACGGCCGCGCGTCCTGGCTGAGCCCGACGTCCCCGCTCACCGACCGGACCCTCGACATCTACCCCGGCGTCCTCGAATCCCTGGAGGGCGAGGGCCTGACGATGATCGCCGCGGCCGGGGTCGGCGGCGCCTCGCTGCTCAGCAACGGCACCATGGTCGAACCCTCGCCGGAGCTGTTCCGCCGGGCCTTCGGGGACTTCCTCGACCAGCGGGAGATGCACGACGTCTGGTATCCGCAGGCCCGGGAGCTGATCGGCTGCTCCCCGATCCCCAAGGACGTCCTCGACTCCGACTTCTACCGCTCCTCGCGCGACTTCATGGACCAGCTGGAGCGCGCGGGCATCCCCTACGACCTCGTCGACCTCGCCGTCGACTGGGACGTCATCCGCGAGGAGATGGCCGGGCGCCGGACCGCCTCGCACATCGCCGGGCTCAACGTCTTCGGCGTGAACAGCGGCGCCCAGCGCAGCATGGACCGCACCGTGCTGGCGCGCGCCGAGGCGAGCGGCCACGTCGAGGTGCGTCCGCTGAGCGTGGTCACCGGCATCCGCCCGGACGGCGAGGGCCACCTGGTCGCGTACGACGAACTGGACGAGCGGGGTGTGCCGGTGGCCCGGCACGAGGTGCGCACCACCCACCTGGTCCTGGCGGCGGGCACCCTCGGCACGACCCGGCTGCTGCTGCGCGCGAAGGCCGCGGGGCTGCTCCCGGACCTGGACGCCTCGGTGGGCACCCGGGTCGGCAACAGCGAGGTGATCACCGCCCGGACGGGTATGGCACCCAACAACCCGGCACAGGGCGGCCCGTGCTCGGTCATCGTCAAGGACTGGCAGGACAACCCGCACGCCCCGGTGACCCTGCTCAACTTCCCCTGGGTGGACGCCCCCGCCGACGAGGGGTGGATCACCACGATCGGCGCCTCGCCGACCGAACCGCTCGGCTCCTTCCGCCACGACGCCGACCGGGACGACGTCGTCCTGAACTGGCCCGTGGAGGACCCGCGCGCGGTACGGGCCACCCACGCGGTCCAGCACACCCTGGACCGGCTCAACGCGGCCACCCCCGGCAGCAGGACCGCCTTCAACCGCATCGGCACCACGGGCGGCAATGTGGTGGGCGGGGTCCCCCTGGGGCTGGCCACCGCCGCCGACGGCAGTGTGCGTGGCGCGCGCAACCTGTACGTCGTCGACAGCTCGCTGCTGCACGGCTCCTCCGGCGCGGTGCCGCCGGCGCTGACCATCGCGGCGGTCGCCGCCCGCGTGGCCTCGCTCCTGGTGGCCTCGGTGACGGGCGCCTGACGCACGCACCCGTCCGCGCGCGGACATACGAGAGGGGCTCCCCCGATGCGTTCGGGGGAGCCCCTTCCTCGTACCTCGCGCGGCGCGAAGTGCCGCGTGTCTAGCGGAAGTTCGGGATGACGTGCTCGGCGAAGAGGCGGGCGGTGCGGGCCGTCTCCTCGTAGGGCGGGTTGCCGGAGATCATCTGGAGGCTGATGGTGACGTCGCCGTACCACTCGCGGATGGTGCGCAGCCGCTCGGTGACCTCGTCGGGGGTGCCGACCAGCGTCTTGTTCTCGGCCACCGACTTGTCGAAGTCCGACTTCTTGATCTTGTCGACGATGGCCTCGTACCCGGCGTACCCCTCGCTGCGCCGGGTGCCCCACGCGGCGACGGCGTCGACCATCACCGCGTTGGTGCGCTGGGAGTACTCCCGGCCCTTGGCGCGGGCCTCGGCGGAGTCCTCGGCGAGGTAGCAGCCGTAGCTCAGGTGCACCTCGTCGCCGCCCGGCGCGTGGCCCGCCTCCGCGTACGCCTTGCGGTACAGGGTGAGCATCTCCTGCACCTTCTCGCGCTTGGAGATGGACGGCACCAGCAGCAGCCCGTGGCCGTCGTGCCCCGCCTGCTCGCAGGAGGAGGGGGTGATGGCCGCGGCCACCAGGATCCTCGGGTGCGGGCGCTGGTAGGGCCGCGGGAGCAGGGTGACCGGGCCGAACTTGTAGAACTCGCTGTCCCAGACCACGTTCTCCTCCGCCCACAGCTTCTGGCAGGCCCGCAGACCGTCCAGGAAGCGCGGCCGGCTCTCGTCCATGGCCAGCTCGAAGGCGTCGAACTCGTCGGGCAGGAAGGCCCGGCCGAAGCCCACCTGGAGGCGGCCCTTGGAGATGTTGTCCAGCATGGCGAGCTTGCCGGCCAGCTTCAGCGGGTGGGTGAAGGCCGGGATCACGGCGCCGGTCACCAGTTTGATGCGGCTGGTGCGGGCCGCCGCGGCGGCCAGGAAGGTGACCGGGTCCGGGCTGTAGCCGCCGTACTTGAAGAAGTAGTGCTCGACGGTCTTGATGTGGTCGTAGCCGAGCTCCTCGGCGAGCTCCACGAGCCGCAGGGCCTCGTCGAAGTACACGTCGGCGGGCTTCTCTTCGGGGCCGACGGTGGGGAAGAAGTTGATGCCGAATTCCATTGCTACTCCGTGACGTTGGGGTGTGCGGTCAGAACACGACTCCGGCGCCGCCGTCCACCGGCAGCACCAGGCCGGTGGCGAAGGACGCCTCGGGGCGGGCGAGGTGGACCAGCCACCAGGCGATCTCCTCGGGCTGTCCCACCCGGCCGAGCGGCACCCGGGCGCGCTGGCGCTCGCGCATCCGCTCGACGCCGGCGGCGTCGAGTCCGGCGTGCTCACCGATGGGGGTCTCCACGGGGCCGGGTGCCACGGCGGCGACCCGGATCCCGCGCGGCGCGAGTTCGAGCGCCCAGGTGCGGGTGAGGAAGTCCAGCGCCGCCTTGGTGGCGCCGTAGACGGAATGGCCGGGCCAGCCGCGCTGGTTGCCGGCGGTGGTGACGTTGAGGACGGTGCCCTTGGCCGCTTCCAGGTGGGGGAGTGCCTCCTGGGTGAGGAAGAGCGGCGCGAGGAGGTTGGTGGCGACCTGGCGGTGGGTGTCGTCCTCCTCGATGGCACCGAGCGGGGCCGAGCGCATGGTGACGGCGTTGTTCACCAGCACGTCGAGCCCGCCCAGTTCGCGTACGGCCGCCTCGACGACCAGGCGCGGTCCCTCCGGTGCCGAAATGTCGGCGGCGAAGGGGTGGATCCCCGGCCGCCCGGCGGCGGTCTCCGCGAGCCGGGCGGCCCCGCGCCCCACCACCAGCACCCGGGCGCCCTCGTCGGCGAAGGCGTGCGCCACCGCCCGCCCGATACCGGTGCCGGCCCCGGTGACGACGACGCGCCGCCCGGCGAGGCCCGTGTCCGCGCCCGTGGCCGGCCCGGTCACAGCTCGGTGCGCTCTCCGTCGGTGCCCACCGGCGACCACCACAGGTTGCCGCGCGTGACACCGTCGGCGAACAGGGCGCTGCGGCCCTCGACGATCCGGCCGTTCTCCCAGCGCAGCATGTGCACGCCCTCGACCTGGAGCCGCTCGTACGGGGAGACGGTGCCCTCCTCGGCGTGGGCGCGGTAGCCGTCGAGGCGGTAGACGTCGACGGAGATGCCCTCCGCCTCGTTGATCAGGATGCTCAGCGTCTCCGCCTGGATGCGGCCGCCGCACGCCTCGCCCAGCTTGCCCATCTTCTGGAGGTAGTCGTCCAGGCCGTCGAACCAGCCGGCGAACTGGTGGTTGCCCGGCATCTGGAAGCGCAGGTCCTCGGACCAGTATTCGGTGATCTTGCTGCGGTCGCCGGTCATGAGGGCCGCGTAGGCGGCCTCCACCCGTTCACGTGTCAGATCGGCCATGGTGTTCCTCCTGCTCGGAGCCGGTGTGCGAACCGGCGACGCTGTCATGGGAGTTGACCCGGTGCCGGACGAGCCAGCCGTCGTCGTGACGGACCAGCTCGTCCCGCCCGGTGGTGCTCAGATGGAGCTCGCAGCGCCCGCCGCGCGGCGTCTGGAGGAGCACCGCGTCGTAACGGGTGTGCACGGCGCCGTCCGGGGCGGGGCGCACGGTCAGCATCCCGATCAGATACCGCCGCACCCGCCCGTCCGCCCGGCGCTCGCCCACGGCCCCGCGGGCCGCGGCCGCGATCGCGGCGCGCCCGGTGCGTACCGGCGGCGCGTTCCCGGCGAAGACCTTGTCCGCCGGGGCCTCCTGCGCGAAGACGGCGTCCTCGGTGAAGGTGAGCGCCCAGCGCTCCACGTCGCCCTCGCCGAGGAGGCGCACCTGGTGGGCGTAGAACCGCTGGATCTCGTCGTAGAGACGGCCGTCCGCGGTCTCCGCGGCGCGCGGCGCCACCGGTTCAGGCCCCGTCGTGGGCGATGTCGCGATGCTTGATGAGCCACCGGCCGGAGCGCCGGACCAGCAGGTCCTCGCCGGTGGTGCTCAGATACACCGAGGCCTTGCCGCCGTGCGGGGTCTCGAAGACCACCGCGTAATACCGCGTACGGACCGCCTCCTCGTCCCCCGGCTCGGTGCTCTCGGGGGTGGCGACCACCATGGAGAACCAGTGGCGGCGCTGCACGCCGCGCCCGGCGAGCCGGTCGATGCCGCGCCGCATGGAGGTGGCGATGTGGGCACGGCCCTTCCACGGCTCGGGCTTGACGTTCTGCGCGAACACCCCGTCCTCGGTGAAGCCCTCGGCCCACTCCTCCGCCCCGCCCGCGTCGAGCACCTGCATATGGCGGGCGTAGAACTGGAGGACCTGGGCGTACGTATCGGCCGAGACGGCGGGCACCTGGGTGCCGGCGGTCGCCATCACGGCCGCGACGTCGGGGGTCACCGGGCGGCTCCGGCCCGGCGGGCCACGCCCTCGACCACGACGTCGCTCAGGTGCGGCTCGCCCTTGATGACGGTGCCGAGCGCCTTGAGACGGGCCCGGAACTCGGGCTCGGCCAGCGCCGTGTCGAAGGACTCCTTGCTGTCCCACTCCGCCACGTTGAAGTAGACGCCCGGGTCCTTCTGGGAGCGGATCAGCTGGTAGCGGATCAGACCGGGCTGCTCCTCCATGAACTCGGCGACGTGCGCGTAGATCCGCTCCAGCTCCTCGGGCTTGCCGATGAGCGTCAGCTTGTTGACGAAGACGACCACGAAGACTCCTCGTTAGGACGAACGGTGGCACCCGGCCACCGGTGGTGGCCCCGGGGGCGCTCTCCACCCTCCGCCGCGCCGCTGATGCCTGGTTGGTGACTCGTTGGTGGCACGACGGCGCCGCGCCGCCACGACCGGGCCCCCAGCCGGTCGGCATCGCGCCCCGATCCGGTCACCGCCCCGGCTGCCGATGCTGAAGGCACCGTCCTGTCCACCGAACCCGGGAGTGCCCGTGTCCGAGGCATCCGTGCCCGTCCTCATCGCCGGCGGAGGCCTGTCCGGCCTGTCCACCGCGCTCTTCCTCGGTCTGCACGGCGTCCGGCCGCTGTTGGTCGAGAAACACCCCGGCACCTCCGTCGTGATGAAGGCACGCGGGCAGTACCCCCACACCATGGAGGCACTGCGCATCGGCGGGGTGGCCGACCGGATCACCGCCGCCTCGCCGGGCGGCACCGGCGACTTCTACATGGCGCTCGCCGAGACCCTCTCCGGCCCGGTGCTGCGCGGCATCATGACGCAGGGCGAGATGAGCATGGGCCATGTCTCGCCCGAGGACTGGGCGATGGCCAGCCAGGAGCTGACCGAGGTCATCCTCGCCGAACGGGCCCGCGAGCTGGGCGCCGACCTCGCCTTCGGCACCGAGCTGGTCTCCTTCACGCAGGACGCCGACGGGGTAACCGCGCTCCTGCGCGACGTGGCCACCGGCGCCGAACGCACCGTACGCGCCCAGCAGATGGTCGCGGCGGACGGCCGCAAGAGCCCGGCCCGCCGGGCTCTCGGCATCGGCGTCCACGGGCGGGGCCGGCTGGGCGAGGTCTTCCGGGTCTTCTTCGACGCGGACATGAGCGGCCCGCTGGCGGGGCTCGCGGGCGGGGTGACCGAGGGCCGCAGGTTCGCCCTGTTCCACCTGTTGCACCCGGTTCCGGGCGTCTTCTACACCACGGACATCCCCGGCCGCTACGGCTACATCCACGGCATGACCAGGGACCAGCCCGACTTCCGCGACTACACCGAGGAGCAGTGCGCCGCCCTCGTACGCACCGGCCTGGGCATGCCCGGCCTGGAGCTGACGGTGGCCGGGTCGGGCCGCACCGAGATCGTGAGCGAGGTCGCCGACCGGTTCACGGTGGGGCGGGTGCACCTGGTGGGCGACGCGGCGAAGGTGGTGCCGGCGCCCGGCGGACTCGGCGGCAACACGGCCGTCATGGATGGGTTCTACCTCGCGTGGAAGCTGGCCATGACCGTCCGCGGCCAGGCCGGTCCCGGGCTCCTCGCCAGCCATGACGCGGAGCGCAGGCCCGTCTCCGACATGATCGCGGAGCAGCAGTTCGCCAACACCGTGGAGCGGCTCGGCCCCGACCTCGACGACGGCACGGCCGCCGCGCCCATCGACCCGGTCGTCCAGGTCTTCGGCTACCGCTGCGCCCGGGGCGCCGTGGTCCCGGAGCCCGGCGACGCGGGCGAACTCCTGGAGGACCCCACGGCCCCCACCGGCCGCCCCGGCTCCCGCGCGCCGTACGTACCGCTCGACGGGGGCGGCTCCACCACCGCCCTGTTCGGCCGCTCCTTCGTCCTGCTCGCCGGGGCCGACGCCACGGGGTGGGAGGCCACGGCGAAGAGCGCGGCAGGACGGCTCGGCATCGACCTCGCCGTCCACCGCGTGAGCGGCTGGGAGAAGAGCTACGGCGTGACGCCCTCCGGCGCGGCCCTGGTGCGTCCCGACCGCTTCATCGCCTGGCGCGCGGCGGACGACTCCGCCACGGACGGCCTCGAAGCGGCCCTGCGCACGGTCCTGGACCGTCCCACCGACTGATCCACACCCTGTCCCACCTGCTGAAACGGAGACTGCGACCATGACCATCCTGGTGACCGGGGCGACCGGCAACGTCGGCGGCAAGGTGCTGGCGCGCCTGCACGCGGCGGGCCATTGTGTACGGGCCCTGACCCGCGACCCCTCCCGCGCCCGGCTGCCCGCCGGTGTCGAGGTGGTGGGCGCCGACATGGGCCTGCCCGACACCCTGCCGGACGCGCTCGACGGCGTACGCGAGGTCTTCCTCATGTCGCTCGGCCACAACAAGCGCACCCATGACGCCAACCTGGTGGCCGTCGCCCGCAAGACGGGGGTGGAGCGCATCGTGCAGCTGTCCACGCTCGGGGTCGCGGAGGTGGAGGAGGAGAACGACACCCCGCTCGGCCTGTGGCACCGCCAGGCCGAGAAGGCGCTCATGGAGTCGGGCCTGGCCTGGACGATCCTGCGGCCCAACGGCTTCATGACGCACGCCCTCGGCTGGGCGCCGGCGGCGCGCGGGGACGGCGTGGTGCGCAGCCCCGTCGCCGATCTGCCCGAGGCGCTGGTCGACCCCGAGGACATCGCCGACGTGGCGGTGCGCGCGCTGACCGAGCCGGGCCACGAGGGGCGCGTCTACGCCCTCACCGGCCCTGAAGCCCTGACGGCGCGTCAGCAGGTGGCGGTGCTCGGCTCGGTGATCGGCCGGAAGCTGCGCTTCGAGCAGATATCGATCGAGGAGCACCGCGCGGTCATGGCGGGGCTGTACGGGGAGGCGACCGCCGACGGTGTGGTGGCGGCGCTGCGCAAGGCGCTGGAGTCGGGTGACGACTTCCGCGGGCGGCTGTTCCCGGACGTGCGGAACGTACTGGGCCGGCGCGCCCGCGGCTTCCGGGACTGGGCCGAGGCCCACAAGGCCGACTTCGTCTGATCCGGGGCCGGCCTCGACCGGCCCGCTCGTCACAGCGCGGTGCCCGGCGTCCACCTGGGGGACGCCGGGCACCGTCGTGCTCGCCGCGAGCGGCCGGGCCGGGGTCAGGCCGCGGCCCGTGAGAAGGCACGGGTGCGCTTCTCGTAGCGCGGGCGCCACACGGCCTTGAAGAGGAGGCGCACGGGCGGCGGCACCACCGCGAGCGCGGTGCGCCGCGTCTCCTCGGAGGCGCCGTCGAGCACCCAGGGGAAGTACAGGGCGCCGCCCTTGACCCCCAGCATCCGCCGCTGCTCGGCGCCGAAGGTGTCGTACTCCTGGGCGCTGAGCACCTCCAGGACCAGGGGCAGGGCCGCCCGCTCCTCGTGGTCGAGGTGGTGGACCAGCTTGCCGCCCACCTCGGCGATCAGAGCGGGCAGCCGCTCCTGGCGCCCCTGGGCCAGCACGTCCTCGACGGCTTCGAGGAGCGGATCGAGCGCCTCGTGCTCGGCGTCCATCTCGTCGAGCATCCGCAACTGGGCCGGCCTGTCGGCGAGTTTGGCGCGCATCAGGGGCCACAGCACCTTGTCCTCGGCGGTGTGGTGGATCGTCAGGAACGTCTGGAAGGTCTCCCACCCGGTACGGAACGGGGAGCCGGCCGCGGTGCCGTGGTCCCGTGCGGTGGCGGCCAGCAGGGCCAGGTCGCGCCGGAAGGCGTCGTGGGTCGCGTACATCAGCGTCAGATCGGGCTGAGTGCGGCCCTCGGTGGCGGTCATGGCGGGAGTCCTCTCGCATGCGGGGTCGGATGGCGCTGAGGTCTGCGCGGCGGTGGGGGACGACGCCGGGCCGGCACGCGACGGTGCACGGTGTCCCGTACCTGTGGAACAGCATGCCCCAGACAGAGATGTGGGGCAAGTTGTTCCACAGGCCGGATCGGTGCAGACTGTCGGCAGCGGGCCCCGGGACGGCCCCCCGCGCCGGGCCGTGCTGCCGCACCGGCACACGTGACCTGCGCGTACGCCACCGCGATACCCGACCGCGCGCCCTACACTCGTCCCACCACGACGACAGGACGGAGCCGGATGTCCGCCCCCACCGAGCCGAGCCGCACCTCCGGCGCGCCGGGCCGCGGGCCCGACCCGCGGGCCGAGCGCAGCCGCGCCGCCGCGCTGGCCGCCGCCCGCGACCTCCTCATCGAGCAGGGCTGGTCCGCGGTCACCCACGTCGCCGTCGCCGCCCGCAGCGGCGTGGGCCGCACGACCCTCTACCGCCACTGGCCCGACGCCTCGGGCCTGGTCCGGGACGTCATCGCCGAGCGGATCTCCACCGCGCACACCCCGCCGACCGGCGTCCTGCGCGATGACCTGGTCCGTGAACTCGACGGGCTGCGGCGCCTGCTGCACGACCCGGTGAGCGACCGCGGGCTGCGCGCCGTCATCGAACGGGCCGGGGTCGACCCGGTCTTCGCCCAGCTCAAGGAGGCGCTCTACCGCGAGGGCTCGCGCGTCTTCCGTACCGTCCTCGACGCCGCGAAGGCGCGCGGCGAACTGGCCGCGGACCTCGACCCCGACCTCGCCGTCGACCAGCTGGCGGGCCCGCTGATGTACCGCCGGCTGCTCGCGGGACGCCAGATCACCGCCGAGTACGTCGAGCGCGTCGTCGACGACTTCCTGGTGGCGCACGCCCCCGCCTGAACCCGGGCCCGCCCCGGCACTCGGACCGGGACGGGCGCACGGGCCTCACGCGGACGGCGCGGACGGTCAGCGCACCGCCTGCCCGGCCTCCGCGCGGCCCCGCAGGGACGCGCTGACCTTGGACAGGCGCAGGGCCAGCTGGATCTCCAGGGCCGGGCCCGGCTGCTGCCACTCCGGTCCCAGGAGCTGCGAGACGCGCTCCAGCCGCCGGGCCACCGTGTTGGTGTGCACCCGCAGCGCCTCGGCCGCGTACGTCGGACTGGCGCCCGCCGCGAAGTACGCCTCCAGGGTCGCCGCGAGACTGGTCGAGCGCCGCTCGTCGTAGGTGAGGATCGGGCCGAGCGTCTGCTCGATGAACGCGCCGATGTCACGGCTGCCGCCCAGCAGCATGCCGACGAAGCCGAGTTCGTCGGCCATCGCCGGGGTGTCCGCGTCCTCCTTGCCGAGGATCGTCACGACGTCCAGGCAGGCGGCCGCCTCCTGGTACGCGGCGAGCAGCTCCTCGGGACCGCCGCAGGCCGACGCCGCGCCGACCGCCACCGGCCGTCCCAGGGTCCTGGCCAGCCGCTGTTTCACGTCGCGGGCGGCCTCGCGCGCGTCCGCGTGCGGCAGCAGAAGCACCAGGTGGCCGTTGTGGACCGTTCTGGCGCCCCCGCGGAGCCAGACGAAGGTCGAGGTCCAGGTCGACAGGGCATGCCCCTCGCCGGCCGGGAACCGGGTGACGATCACGGCGTGCCGACGGCTCAGATCGAGCCCCAGCCCCTTGAGCCGGCGCTGGCAGCGGCGGCTGAAGGGAACGCCGTCGAGCAGCCGGTCCAGCGCCTCGTCGCGGAACTTGCGGTCCGCGGACTCGGCGCCGCGGTTGAGCGTGACCAGGATCGCCGCCGCCCGGACCGCGTACCCCACGAGGTCCGTGTCGGGCGTACGGCCCGCCCGGCAGCGCAGGACCAGCGCGCCCCGATCCTCCTCGCCGGCCCGCAGGGGCGCGACCACGGTGCCCTCGTCCAGGTGGACGACGCGCTGCTCGGCGCGGGCGGTGAAGGCGGCGGCGGCCAGCTCCTGCGCGTCGTCCCACCGGCCCTGGTCGCGCGCCATGGTGTTGTCGTTCTCGTCGCGCAGCCAGACCGAGCCGTCGAGGACCTGGCCCGCCGTGACCGTGAACGCCTTCACGTCGACTTGGCCGAGGGCGAGTTCGACGAGCCGTCCGCCGCTCTGCGCGGTCTGCCGCCGCGCCTTCTCCCGGGCGCGCAGCCGGTCGACCTCGGCGGCGAGGTCGGCGGCCCGGCCGCGGGCGCGCTCCAGGGCCTGCACGGAGTTCACGGCGGCGACGGCGTAGGTGGCGACCGTCGACAGCGTCGCCACCTCGTCCGCGGTGTACGAACGGGCCACCCGGTCGCCGCCGAAGAGCACGCCGACCACCTTGCCCCCGCTGCGCAGCGGCACCGCGAGCAGCGCCGTCAGCCCCTCCTCCAGGACGACCGCCTCGATGTGCTCGGAGCGCGGGATCATGTCGTCCCGGTGGCAGTCGGCGGTCCACACGGGCGACTGCCCGACCGCGTTGATGGCGTTCATGCCCTGCCAGACGGGGACGCGGGCGACCCCGCCGAGCACGGAGATCGCCCCGTCGGCCGCGCGGATGCAGGACCCGTCCTCGCCGTCGAGGAGCAGCACCCAGGCCATGTCCACGTGCAGGAGCAGCCGGGTACGGCGTACGAGGGTGGTGAGCAGCGAGTCGAGGTCGTCCTGCTCGGCCAGGGCGCGGGTCGTGTCCATGAGCAGGGCGAGCTCGTTCTTGCGCCGCTCCAGGTCCGCCAGCTGCTGCTCGACCCCGAGGGCCAGTTGCTCGGCCCGTTCCAGATCGTCCACGACGTGCGGGGGAGCGCCTCCCCGCCGCGCCTGGAGCGCCGGTTGACTGAAGGCTCCGCGGGAGGCCCGCATGGCCAGGAGTTCCAGATAGGTGACGGCACCGCTGAGGGTGGCCGTGTCTTCGGACATCTCACTCCGTACTGTGCGCAGGGGGACGCTCCGCCCACCGGTCGCGCCGACGCGACGGAGCGCATGGGGGTGATGGGGGGTGTCCTGTCCTCGCCGGTCCGCCCCACGGCGGAGGGAGAGCCGCCGCCCGGACGCGGTCCCCGCCCGGCGACCCGCCCGGCGGGGCGGCCGTGGCACCGCTGACCTGCTCTTCGGCTCTGCGGCTGCTTTCCTCGTCACCACGAAAGGACCCCCCGCCCGCCATTAGGACTTCATCACGATGGCGCGATCAAGTAATTTCCCGTGTTTTGGCCAGAACTAGGTGCCGCCGTGGGGATCGGCGCGGGGGGCGCCGGGGGCCGCCTCTACGGCCGTATCCGTCGGGAAGTCGCCGGTGCCGCGCTCCCGCTTGACCTTGCCGCTGGCGGCAGGGTTGAACAATGTCCGCCATGGACACCGCAACCATGACCTCCGCATCCCGGACCACCAGGACCGTCGTCGTCACCGGCGCCGGTACCGGCATAGGGCGGGCCACCGCGCGTGCCTTCGCCGACGAGGGGGCCCGGGTGCTGGCCGTCGGGCGGCGGGCCGAACCGCTGCACGAGACCGCCGCCGGCCGGGGAGGGATCACGCCCCTGGTCGCCGACATCACCGCCGAGGACGGTCCCGCAAGGATCGTCGGCGCCGCGCTCGACCTGCACGGGCGGCTGGACGTGCTGGTCAACAACGCCGGCATCGTGCGCGGCGGTTCGCTCGACGCCCTCGACCCGGAGGGGATCGCCCCGCAGCTCGCCACCAACCTGGTCGCGCCCGCCCTGCTCGCCCGGGCCGCCCTGCCGTCCCTGGAGGCGTCCGGCGGGGTGATCGTCAACGTCAGCACCTCGGTGGGGCAGCGGGGCTGGGCAGGGAACGCCTTCTACGCGGCCACCAAGACGGCGCTGGAGACGCTGACCCGGGGCTGGGCCGTGGAGTTGGCGCCCCGGGGCGTCCGGGTGGTGGCCGTCGCCCCCGGA
The DNA here is from genome assembly GCF_056435525.1 of Streptomyces sp. NPDC043908. Classification (NCBI taxonomy): domain Bacteria; kingdom Bacillati; phylum Actinomycetota; class Actinomycetes; order Kitasatosporales; family Streptomycetaceae; genus Streptomyces; species Streptomyces sp. NPDC043908. The sequence continues at coordinate 285,381 of NZ_JBWKEI010000001.1, forward strand.
GCGGTCGAGACCCCGATCGGCGTGCACCAGGGCCTGACGCCGGAGCGGCTGGCCGCGGTGCGCGCATGGCAGAGGGCGCACACCCCGCTGGACCGCATCGGGCGGCCCGAGGAGGTCGCCTCGGCCATCACCTACCTCGCGTCCCCCGCCGCCTCGTTCATCACCGGGGCGATCCTCCCGGTCGACGGAGGGGCGGTGGTGGCGTGATAGGAGTTGCCCCGGAGGTGGGGCGGGTGCGGATCGGCGAGTTGGCGAAGGCGACCGGGACGACGGCGCGGGCGCTGCGCCACTACGAGCAGGCCGGGCTGATCACATCGGAACGGGCGGCCAACGGCTACCGCGTCTTCGACGACCGTACGGTGGTACGGGTCCGCAACATCCGCCATCTGCTGGCCGCGGGGCTCACCCTGGACGACGTGGCGGTCTTCCTGCCCTGCCTGGACGGCGATGTGGCCGCGGCGCCCCCCTCGGACCGGGGGCTGCGGGTCGCGCGGGAGCGGCTCGCCGTCCTCGAAGCACGCATCGCCGCCCAGACGCGGGCCCGGGACCGGCTGCGGGCCGCGCTGTGCGAGCGCACCGGCGACCGGGCCCGCCCGGTGGCCTGACTCCCCGCCGGCGCGGGGGACTTCTCCACGGCGGACGGACCCCCGCCCGGCCGGGCAACAGTTTTACCCGCCCCTGATGGCATGCCCTGGTCAAATCTGCCAGGCTTTCCGGCAGCCGCCGCCCCGGACCGCCCCGGGGAGGCGCGCAGGAAATCTCACCGCAGCCGTCGCGCGAGCGATGTGCGCAGTCCGCGGCCGCCTCCGGCGCACCCGAGCCGTCGGGCGGCCACCGAGCACGCCGGAACCCCGGCCGCGTCAAAGGAGTCACGTGTGAGACCCACCCCCCACCCCGCCCTCGCGGCGAGCGCACTGTCCGTGGTCGCGCTGGCCGCCTTCTCGTATCCGGGCACCGCGGCCGCGGCCGCGGCCGCACCGCACGACACGCCCCGGGCCGCCGCCGCGTGCACCCCGGCCCAGGTGGTCGCCAACGGAGGTTTCGAGAGCGGCACAGCGTCGTGGAGCCAGTCGCAGACCGGTCTGATCACCAACCGCGCGGGCCAGAGCGCCCACGGCGGCGGCTACTTCGCGTGGCTGAACGGCGTCGGCGGCACCCACACCGACACCCTCTCCCAGAGCGTCACCATCCCCTCCGGCTGCTCCACCGCCACCCTCACCTTCTGGCTCCACATCGACACCGCCGAGACGACGTCGTCCACCCAGTACGACAAGCTCACGGCGAAGATCGGCGGCACGACCCTCGCGACGTACTCGAACCTGAACAAGAACACCGGTTACGTCCAGAAGTCCTTCGACGTGTCGTCCTTCGCGGGCCAGACCGTCAACGTGGCCTTCACCGGCACCGAGGACTCCAGCCTCCAGACGAGCTTCGTCGTCGACGACGTCGCCCTCACCACCTCCGGCGGCACCACCCCGCCCGGTGACTCCACCCGTACACCGGCCTCGCCCGCGTATACCGTCAGCCTCAGCAGCAACACCAGCGGTACGGTCTGGACCGGCCACGAGAGCGCGACCTTCACCAACGCCTCCGCCACCGCGCTGAGCGAGGTGTATCTGCGGCTGTGGGACAACTACCACGGCACCTGCTCCGCCATGCCGATCGCCGTCACCAACGTCACCGGCGGCACCGCGGGCTCCCTGTCGGTGGGCTGCACCGCCCTGCAGATATCCCTGCCCACCCCGCTCGCCCAGGGCCAGAGCGCCACGATCGGCTTCGACCTGGGGATCACCGTCCCGAGCGGCGCCGACCGCTTCGGCCACGACGGGGCGTTCAACAACATCGGCAACGCGCTGCCGGTGCTCGCCGTCAAGGACGGGGCCGGCTGGCACCTGGACCCGTACACCAACAACGGCGAGTCGTTCTACTCCCTGGCCGCCGACTTCAAGGTGACCCTCGACCACCCCACCACCCTGCTGGTGCCCGCCACCGGCACCTCGGTCGACACCCCCGGCTCCAGCGGCCGTACGGTCACCACCGCGACCGCCTCCAAGGTCCGTGACTTCGCCTGGGCGGCGGGGCCGTTCAGCAAGATCTCCGGCACCTCGGCCGCCGGGACCGCGATCAACATCTACTCCGTCTCGGGCATCAGCTCCACCGACGCCCAGTCGATGCTGAGCACCGCCAAGAGCGCGGTGGACGCCCACGCGGCCCGCTTCGGCGCCTACCCGTACGGCGAGCTGGACGCGGTGATCGACAACAACTACTGGTTCGGCGGCATGGAGTACCCCGGCTTCGTCCTCGACCTGGTCAGCACCACCGCGCTCACCCACGAGATCGGCCACCAGTGGTTCTACGGCATCGTCGGCGACGACGAGTACACCAGCCCCTGGCTGGACGAGTCCTTCACCGACTACGCCACCGACCTGGCGCTGAACAAGACGGGCAGCGGCTGCTGGAACAGCGTCTCCTGGGCGTCGTCCGCCGAGAAGATCACCAACTCCATGGCCTACTGGGACGCGCACTCCTCGCGCTACTCCACCGTCGTCTACGGCTACGGCAAGTGCGCCCTGCACGACCTGCGGCGCGTCCTCGGTGACACCGCGATGGCCAAGCTCCTGAAGGACTACGCCACGTCGCACTGGTACGGCGTCTCGACGACCGCCGAGTTCAAGGCGGCGGCCCAGGCCGCCACGGCCACGGACCTGACGTCGTTCTGGACCACGCACCGCATCGAGGGCTGACACCGCCCGCGCGGTCCGCGCGCACCACTCTCGCCCGTCACGGCAGCGGCTGTGGCGGGCGAGGGCCCGTGTAGTGGGCACTGGGACGCATCCGCAGGGGGTGCTCCCCGTACTCCTCCAGGGCGTGCGCGATCCAGCCCGCCGTACGCGCCACCGCGAACACCGTCTCGCCCGCCTCGGCGGGCATTCCGCACGCCACACTGAGGACGGCGAGCGCGAGATCGACGTTGGCGTGCAGCTCCGTGTGCCGGGCCGTCGTGGCGACCACGTCGTGGGCCGCGGCCAGCGCCTCCTCGGCCTGCGGTAGCTCCGCGAGCAGCGTGAACAGGGCCCGGGCCCGCGGGTCCTCGCCCGGGTAGAGACGGTGGCCCAGGCCCGGCACCCGGCGGCCCGAGCGCAGATGGGCGGCGACCACGGGGGCCGCGCCGCCGCGCTCCAGGACCTCGGCGAGCATCTGGTGGGCGAGCCCACTGGCGGCCCCATGCAGCGGCCCGTCGAGCGCGCCGAGCCCGGCCGAGACGACCGCGTACGGATGGGCGCGCGCCGAGGCCGCCACCCGGGCGGCGAGCGTGGACGCGGCCAGATCATGGTCGATCAACAGGGCGAGCGCCGTGTCCAGTACGTTGATCGACGCCTCGTCGGGGAGCCGGGGCGTCAGGCGGTGCCACAGCTGCGGGGCGAGCCGTTCGGCGCCGCCGTGCCGCCTGCCGGCCGTGGGCAGCGCCCCGACCAGGGTGGGGATCAGCATCCGGGCGCAGCCGAGCACCGCCGCGGGCTCCAGGTCGAAGCGGAGCGGATCGGCGGCCGAGACGGCGACCGCGGCGGCCCGCAGCCGGTCCATGGCGCCGCTGTGCGTGGGCAGCGCGCCGACCGCGAGACGCGCCGCGTCGAGGAACGGCCGGGGCGCGGTGAACCGGGCCCCGCGCGGCAGCGTGCCCGTCCACACCCACTCCGCGACCTCCTCGAAGCCGTAGGCCCCGGCGAGTTCGACCGCGTCGACGCCGCGGAAGTAGTAGCGGTCCTTGTCGATGAGCGTCAGTTCGGTACGGAAGGCCAACTCACCGCCGCGCACGGCGGGTTCGCGGCGGGCGCTGCGCCGGGCGAGGGCCTCCACCTCCTTGGCGTCGAAGGTGGAACCGCGTCCGCCGGGCGCCCGCTCGCTGCTGAGCTGGCCGCGGCTGACGTACGCGTACACCGTCTCCGGCTTCACACCGAGCCGTTCGGCCGCCTCGCGGGTGGTGAGTCGCGACTGATCCGTCATGGGGGCCACCGTATCCAAGATCGATCAATGTTGATTCAATCAATATTGACAGCTTTCTCGTCAATCATAGACAGTCGAATCAACATTGAAGGAGGAACAGCGATGTCGACCACCACCACACCGGTGCCCCGCGGGCTCGCGGGCGTCGTCGTCACGGACACCGCGCTCGGGGACGTCCGCGGGCGCGAGGGCTTCTACCACTACCGCCAGTACTCGGCCGTCGAGCTCGCGCAGAGCCGCGGCTTCGAGGACGTATGGCACCTGATGTTCCACGGCCAACTACCCGACGCCGCCGCCCGCGCCGACTTCACGGCCCGCACCGCCGCCCTGCGCCGGCTGCCCCGGGAGGTGAGCGAGGCACTGCCCGGCATCGCGGCGGCCGGCGCGGCCTCCGGACCCCTCGCCGGACTGCGCACCGCGCTCTCCCTGCTCGGCGCCGCGCAGGGCTTCCGCCCGGTCTACGACCTCGACCCCGGGCAGCGCCGCGAGGACGCGCTCGCCGCCTGCGCCGCCGTCCCCACCCTGCTCACCGCGCTGTACCGGCTCGGCCGGGGCCTCGACCCCGTCGAGCCGCGCGAGGACCTGTCGTACGCCGCCAACTACCTCTACATGATGACGGGTTCACATCCCGAGCCCGACCGCGTCCGGGCCATCGAGCGCTATCTCATCTCCACCGTCGACCACGGCTTCAACGCCTCGACGTTCACCGCGCGCGTGGTCGCCTCCACCGGCGCGGACCTGGCGGCGTCCCTGGTCGCCGCGGTCGGAGCGCTCTCCGGCCCGCTCCACGGCGGCGCTCCCAGCCGCGCCCTGGACACGCTCGACGCCATCGGCTCACCGGAGCGCATCGACGCGTGGGTGCGCGAGCGGGTCCTGGCGGGAGAGCGGATCATGGGCTTCGGCCACCCCGTCTACCGCACCGAGGACCCGCGCTCGCGGATGCTGCGCGGGATCGCCGAGGGCATCGGCGGCCCCCTGGTCGCCTTCGCCGTCGAGGTGGAGAAGCACGTCGAGGCGATCCTCGCCGAGCTCAAGCCCGGCCGGGAGCTCCACACCAACGTGGAGTTCTACGCCGGCGTGGTCATGGAGCTGTGCGGGGTGCCGAGGGAGATGTTCACCCCGACGTTCTGCGCGGCCCGCGTCATCGGCTGGAGCGCCAACATCCTGGAGCAGGCGGAGGACTCGAAGATCATCCGCCCGGCGGCGCGTTATGTGGGCCCGCCCCCGCCGCAGCCGGTGCCCGCCCCCTGAAAGGGCCTGTCCCCCTTCGCCCGCGCCGGGGCGCTCCCGCGCGGGCCGGAGCCCGGCGGGAGCGCCCGGGGGCGCGGTGCCCGGTCGCGTACGGGCGTCAGCGCCAGATCGTCTGGACCGAGTCGAACTGGACCCAGGTGATCGGGTTGCCCGAGTTGCCGCCGAAGATGGTCACCGAACCGGCGGTGTTCACCTCGAAGCGGCAGGAGTTGATGCCCGCGCTGTTGTTGCGCGGCGCGGTGGCGCGGACGTACGAGGTGGGCCTGGCCATGGCGGCGGGCAGCGTGGCCACCTTGGTGTCGGCGGCGAAGCTGCCGTTGATGATGCCGCGGGCCTGGAGGAACGTGGTGCCCGCGATGGTGACGAGGCGGACCTGCGGGGTCGCGCCGGTCTGCGCGGTGACGCCGGGCTCCAGGACCAGGTCGGCCCAGTCGCCGGCCTCCACGCCGGCGGCGGCCGCGGGGGAGGCGGCGGCGAGGTTGGCGACCGCGACGGCGGCGGGCACGGCGAAGGCGGCACCGAGGATGCTGCGGCGGTTGTAGGACATGGTGGCTGGTCTCCTTGACGAGGCCTGGTACGAGTGACGGGGAGGACTGCGGGCGCGGTCAGCGCCAGACGGCGCTGAAGCTGTCGAGCTGGACCCAGGTGATGGCGTTGGTGTCACGCCCGCCGAACAGGCGCAGCGCGCCGTCGGTACCCGCCTCGACCCGGGCGACGCAGTAGCCGCCGTTGTTGTTGCGCGGCACGTTGCAGCGGGCCGCCACGCTGGGCGTCAGCGCGTCGGGCAGCGTGCCGAGGACCGCGTCGCCGTCGAAGGTGCCCTTGACTCCTCCGCTGAGCTGGAGCGTCGTGGTTCCGGCGACGCTGATGAGCCGGCCCCGGGGCGGGTTCACGTCGGCGGTGACACCGGAGGCGAGGGGGATCGTCGTCCAGTCGGTCATCACCTTGACGCCGTCGACCTCGGTCGTGTCGGGGATCGTCAGGAGCGTGCAGGTGCGCGGCCCGGGGTCCTCGCAGGCGAAGCCGAAGTGCAGGTTGGTCACACCGTCGCGGGTGTCCACGTGCATGCCCTCGGGCTCGCGCCATTCGAGGCCCGGCGCGGCGGTGATGAACTGCCGGTCCAGCACCTTGCCGGTGGCCCACTCCAGCGCGGTGATGTAGGTGTTGCCCGGCGGAGGGTTGCGGGTGGCTGTGCTGGACTCGCCGTTGAGCATGTACACCACGCCCCGGTGCGAGGCGTACCCCTGGAACACGCCCAGGTCCGCGGGCATCTCGATGCGCTGGAGCGGCTCGAAGACGCCCGCCGAGGCCTTGGCCAGGTCGTACCGCTCGAAGTGCGTGGCGCCGTCGGAGTAGAAGCGCATCACGAGCTCGTTGGAGCTGCGGTCGATGGTGGGGGTGGCGAAGAGCGCGGTCGGTGTGGGGCGGTACGGCTTCGCGTGGAGCGAGGAGCCGTAGTCGAGCACCGAGCCCGAGCGGAAGTCGAAGTTGGTGATGGAGGTGCCGAAGCCCTCGTTCCTGCTGTTGGGCTGCGACGCGGTCTCGGTCCACAGCCGGATGGTGCCGTTGCGGTTCTCGACGCCGAGGTTGACGCCGTGGCCGAAGCCGCGCAGATACATGTAGCCGGTGATCGCGCCCGCCCGGTTGAGGCGCGTCACGCACATGTCGCCGTTGCGGTTGCGGGTGTCGTAGTCGACCGGCGCGGACTCGCCGCTGAGGGTCAGACCGCCCTGCATCAGCTGGAGCACGAAGATGTCGCCCGACACCGGGTCGGTGTGGAACGACTGCATCACGGTGCTGTTCTTGAGCGGGCGACGGTGCAGCAGTTTGCCCACCGGTCCCGCGATGTCTATCTGTCCTTCAATGGTGACGCTCAACGACGCCGCTCCTTCATGCACGCCTCGGTGCTGCCGTGATCGGAACGGCGTCAGTGTCGCATGGGTGTTCCCGTGGCGGGAGCCGTGGTGGGGGGGGGGGGGGGGGGGGGGGGGGGGGGGGGGGGGGGAGGGAAGAGCAGTAGAGCGCAAGAGGAGCGAGACAAACGAATGGA
>NZ_JBWKEI010000001.1:292696-918984 GCF_056435525.1 Streptomyces sp. NPDC043908
TCCTATTTGGGTTTTGGGGCGAGGGAGGCGTTTTCGGTTGAGTGGGTTTTTTCTTTGGGTGGCTCTGTGTGCCCCCTTCCCCCCCCCTGGCCCGCCACCCCCGCACCAGCAAGCCCGACATGTCCGGAAACACCACCGCCGGGCGGGCCGGGGTCAGCCGGTCAGCGTGGCCTGGGAGCGCATCGCGAGGAAGTTGCTCCGGTAGGCGTCGTGGGTGGTGGCGCCCTCGACGCGCAGCAGCGCCTCGTCGTTCTCCCTGAGCGAGGAGAGGTCGAGGTTGTGGGAGCCCGTGAATGTCCACTTGGTGTCCGGGTGCCCGGCGTAGTTCCCCTCGACCAGCAGGTACTTCGAGTGGACGAACAGGTCGTCCGCCTCGGTGTCGGCGGTGCCGTTGTCGAGGTGGAGCCGGTACGGCTTGATCCGCGCGTGGTTGCCGAGGGTCGCGAGCTGGCTGGTGTCGTTGTAGACGACCTCGATCCAGCAGTCCTGGTCGGCGAGCTGCCTCAGCTTGCTCGCCACCGCGGCGCGGGTGAAGGCGTAGGCGGCGACGCGCACGACCGTCTTGTGGGAGGCGGAGCCGACCGTGGTGTTGCCGGTGCAGGAGACGTTGTCCAGTACGTCGACCATGAGGTCACCGGTCGCCTGCGGGAAGAAGTAGTACTTCTCGCCCCCGGACGTGGTGCCCTGCCGGTAGTAGTCGGTGGTGCGCTTCTCCGCGGCGAGGTCGTTGAAGTACGCCGTGTACGCGGTGTAGAGGTCGGTGTTGCCCACCGAGGTGTAGGCGTTGTTCCAGAAGCGGGAGGTGTTCGCCGCGGTCTGGTTGGCGGACGTCTGGATCACCACGTCCTCGGCGACGCCCGCGTCCCCCACCCGGGAGAAGAGGAAGAACTTGTTGTGGTTGATGTGGTTCTTGCTCGGGTCGAGCGTCGTGTCCGCGATGCACGCGCGGTCCTTGGGGCACACATGCAGCCAGGACGGCTGGGTCATGTCCTTGCCGAGGGCGGCGGCCAGCTGGGTGGCAGCGGTGGAGGTGGAGTACGAGTAGTCCAGGACGACCCGGACCTGGACGCCCCGGTCGTGGGCGCGCTGGAGCGCGTCGCTGTAGCCGGTGTCGGTCAGGGCGTACAGGGCGGCGCGCAGCGTGCGGCCGCTCTGGGTGTTGTCGATCGCCCCGATGATGTGGTCCTTGATCGCGTTCTGCTCGGCCGCGGTGCCCTGCGGGTTGTTGAAGACCGCGCCGGTGGTGGGCATCGGCGCCGGGTCCGCCACGGCGGCCGGGGCCGGGACGAGCAGGGCGGCCAGGAGGGACCCCGCGAGCAACGCGGCGGAACATATGCGTCTGATGTCTCTCACTCCTCGACGAAAAGGACTTCGGTAGAGATCGTTCCTGCTGTGAGCAGGTGCACGATAGCCCGCCGGCCCTCGCGCCCCGACGGCACCCGGGGGAATCGGTTGCCTCGCATGACGTGTGTCTTGCGTCACACGAGCCCCGTCCGTTGCGTTGCTGTCACTTTGCGCAACTTCGCGCCGCTCCCCGGTGCCGATCGATCCAACGGCAGGTCAGGCCACGGCTACCGAGGGTAACGAACCGGCTTCATCAGGGGAGTTGGAGCGGAAGCACGGCACTGCAAACGCATGTTCGCCCCGGGAACGCAAGTGCCCGGCGACCTTTCCGGGATCCGCGGTTGCACATTCGGGCGCCGCCGGGCGTCATCTGTTCGAAGGCCCGCACCGGTGCCTTCCGGGGCCGTCGGGGGGCGGGACGGACGGGCCCCGTCACGCACCAGGAAGGAGCCGAAGGTCTCGTGACGATCGATCGGGTAGGCGATGTGGTCCTGGCAGTTCTCGCGATGCGGGTGTTCGGCCGCGACGCGGCCCTGTTACTGCGGCGAGCGGCCGCCGCCGGCGTCCGCACCGGCGTGAGCGAGTTGCTGCGCGCGGACGGAGAGGGAGACCGGTGAGCCAGGACCTCCCGCACCGCGCGCCGGGCAGACCCGCGATGACGAACCAGCACCTGCCGGTGGACTTCAGCGCCTTCCACCATATGCACCGTCCCGTCTACCTGCGCTGGGCGCAGACCGTCCTCAACCACCGCGCCGACGCCGAGGAAGCCGTCGACGCCGCCTTCGAACAGCTCCTGATGATCTGGACGGTCGTCCTGTCCAAGGAGAACCCCGCCGCGTACGCCTGGAGTGTGCTGCGCAGCCGCACCCTCGACCTGGCCCGCGCCCGCAGCCGGCGTCCCGCGCTGCTGGAGGAGGCCGCCTTCGAGACGGTGGCCCTGGCCCGCGCCGCCGACCCGATCGGCCAGCTGGAGGAGAGCCTCGCCCTCTTCCACGCCGTACGCCAGCTCCCGCCGCGCCAGATGGACGTCATGCTCCTGCTCCATCTGCACGGTCTGAGCCCCGCCCAGGTCGGCGACCACCTCGGCATCACCGCCGCCGCCGTACGCTCCACCGCCCGCCACGCCAAACGCCGCCTGCGCCACACCCTCGGCCTCGCGGACCGCTCCACCGAGGAGGGACACGCTGATGACATCGCCCATTGACCAGGTGCTCGCCCGTGCCCGCCTGTCCCACCGGCCCTGCACCCGGGCCGACGTCGAGGCCGCCGAGCAGCGCCTCGCCGCCCGCGTCGCTGCCCCGCAGCCCGCTCTCGCCTCCCGGCCGGGGCACCCCCTGCCGGCCACCTGGCGGGCGCTGCTGTCCGAGCCGGGGCCGCCGCTGGACGAGGTGAGCGCGGCCCAGGACCTCACCGTCGTCTGCGAGACGTTCGTCCTCCACCCCGACGCGCTCGACGACCTCAAGCTCTTCTTCGCCCGCGCCCTGCCCGAACCGGCCGGTGCCCGCGTCCTGGGCTGCATGCTCCATCTGGCCGGCCGCCCCGAGTCCGCCCGGTTCTGGTGGCAGTACGCCGCCGGCGCGGGGGACGCGGCCGCCACGTTCTGCCTGGGGCTGCACCATCGTGCCCTGGGCGAACACCCCGAGGCCGACTGGTGGCACATCCAGACCGACACCCTCAGCGCCCACCGCGCGAGCGCCGGGGACGTCGACCTCACCACCACCCTGCGCATCCTGCGCGCCCTGCGCACCGGCCCCCTGCCGGTGCCCGACCCGGTCCACGCCGTCCTCGACTACATACCCGCGGCCCTCAGCTACGTCGACGACGACCTTGACCTCCCCCTGCCCGACCCCGACTTCGCCGACCACATCACCGCCCTGACCACGCACGCGGCCACCGCCCGCTCCCCCCGCACCTCACTCCGCCGCCGGCCGGCACCCCTGCCGGAACGCCCCCTACGGGCGCGCCCGACGTCCTTCACGACGGGGCGGCGCATCGGGGGCGAGCCGTGACCGTGCCGCCTACGGACGCGCGAGGAAGGCGAGCGCGCGCCGGGTCCTGCGCGTACGCGCCGCCCGTCAGCCTGCCGTCACGGGGCCACGGGCTGAGGACGCAGGGAAGGGCGGGGCGCCCCGGACCGCGCCGGAGCGGTCAGGGAGTCGGCGCCCGGCGGGACGGGAACCGCCGCGAAGATCGCGTCCTGCCGGGCCTGGAGTTCCCTGGCCCGCTCGGTGCTCGTCGTGGGAAGGCGCTGCTCCTCGTACAGCGTGTGGGTGACCTCCTGGGCGTGCTTGCTCGCCGGGGTGTGGAACTGCACCTCGAAGAGGTGCTCCGAACGAGGAGCGCGCCATCCGGAGTTGATGGCCTTGTAGCCCTGGGCGCGGGCCCAGGTGTTGGACCATTTGGTGGGATCGTTGCCCCACGCGGACAGCACCGAGGCGGCGCGCGCGACACCCTCCGTGTAGCGGCTGTCGGGCCACTGCAAGGTGTAGCGGACCGAGTCGCTGATCCCGGCCAGCGCGTCGTTCACCGGCTGCCCCGGGTGATCGAGGAGCGAGGTGGCGACCTTGCGCTTGAGGGAGTCGGGGGACTTGAGGCGGTGGTCGAACCCGATCAGCTCGGCGCCGCTGAGCAGCGCGGCCGTCCTCACTTGCGGGCTGATGGAACGCTCGGCGTTCCTGGCCCGCTCGATGAAGGCGTCGACCCGGGCGTTGTCGGCCGCGTTGAGCGCGAGCCCGTCACCCGTCCAGCCACCGTCCTCCTTGTAGGCGGGGAGCGCGGGAGATGCGGCGGAGGCAGGAGGCAGGGGGGCGTGGACCGTGTGGCCCGTCGCCGCGCGCTTGGCCGGGGAAGCTGCGGCCGCGCCCTGGACCGCGCCCATGCCCAGCGCCGCGGCCAGTGCGGCGGCGGTCGTGGCCCGGGAAACGGTACGACTGATGTTCATCGGTAGCTGGTGTTCCTCTCTCGACTGCGGCCGTCCGCCGCCCGGGGGGAGATCCCCGGGCGGCGGACGGCCTCTGACGAGAGGCCCAACAGGAGGAGGGCGCGGCGAGTTGTCGCTTGGGCCCCGGCTGGGCGAATGCTGTCCTGATCACACCGCGGGACGGCCTGATCGCGATCTGGCGAGCGGGCACGGTCCGGTCCGGGGCGGTCCGCGTCGGCGGCGGACGGCGCGGCGGGACGGTCAGGGAGCGAGGGTTCAGCGGCAGACAGCGCTGAGGTGCTGGTAGAGCGCCTCGTGCCCCTCGCCCGCCGGGTGCAGGCCGTCCACGAGCAGATCGCTCTTCCCGTGCAGCGGCTCCCACATGTCGACGTAGTCGACGTGGTTCCGCAGGCACCACGTCCGTACCGACTCGCGCAGCTCCAACGCCCGGGCCTCGGTGAAGCGCAGGCCCGCGTAGTCGCCGGTGCGCTCCTCGTCGAGCCACACCGGCCCCATGACGACGAGCCGGGCGTTGTGCGCGAGGGCGGTGGCGGCCAGGGAGTCGAGGCTGTCGGCGACGCGCGCCAGGCCGTCGTGCGCGGGCCGGGCGGACTGTGCCGGAGAGAGGGGCACGGCCGAGTCGTTGACACCGGCGGCCACCAGCAGGGTGTCCGGCAGCCGGGGCCCCAGCAGCGCCGGTGTCTGCTCACCGACCTCCGCCAGGGTGCTGCCCGGGATGGCCAGGTTGAAGACCCGGTGGTCGGCCTCGTTGGCGGCGATGTGGCTCGCGGCCAGCCGCGCCGCCCACCCGCCCCGCGGATCGCAGCGCCCGTACGCGATGCTGTCGCCCACGATCACGATGCGCGCCGCCGGGCGCAGCGGCTTCGCGTCCAGGTAGGCCCAGGCGCTCTCCCCGGAGGAGAGGAGGACGCGGCGGCGGGTGTAATCGTCGACCTCGTAGGCGTCGGCGGCGGCCAGGTCCTGATCGGTGAGGCGCAGGACGGCCCCCTCGACCACGGCGCCGTACGCACGCTCCAGGGTGAGATGCACGTCCAGGCCGCTGGTGGCGATCACGGACGGGTCGGTGATCGGCAGCGGCCGGGTGGTGTAGCCGCGGAGCGACGCGGCGGAGGTGGGAACGGGCCGGCCGAAGAGAGCGGTCTGCACCCGCTCGTCCCTCAGCGTGCCGAAGGAGAAGAGGGCGTGGGGGCGTGAGGCGGTCACGGTGAGGTGCGGGGCCTTTCTTGACGGGTTGATCAACATCACCCTAATGGTTCTCCGGGACCGCGAGATGAGCCTCGATACGGGCGATCGCGCGGGCATCGTTGACGGTGAGGCGCGGGACTGGTGACAGTCCTGTCGACGTGCCGCGGTCGGGAAAACTGGTTGACGCCGCACTCCGCGCGGCGGTCGGATGGTGGACCATGAGTTCAGCGCAGACGCACCCCCACCCGCACCCCGGCGACGACGAGGCGCTCGTGCGGCGGTTGGTCGCCGGGCGGTTCCCGCGGTGGGCGCGGCTTCCGGTGGTGCGGTTCGCCTCCGGTGGGACGGTCAATGCCGTGTACCGGCTGGGTGAGGACATGGTCGTACGGCTGCCGCTGGAGCAGGGCGGGGCCGAGGACGTGGTGAGGGAGCGGACGTGGTTGCCCCGGCTCGCGCCGCTGCTGCCCACGGCCGTTCCCGAGGTGCTCGGGGCGGGGGAGCCGAGCGAGGAGTTCGCCCGGGAGTGGTCGGTGTACCGGTGGCTGGAGGGGGAGCACCCCGAGGCGGGCGCGCTGAAGGAACCCGTCGCGCTGGCCGGGGACTTGGCCGGGTTCGTGGAGGCGATGTGGAGCGTCACCCTGCCGGGCGCGCCGGCGGCGTACCGCGGCGGGCCCGTAGCCTCGCTCGACAGGCCGACCCGGGCGGCGATCGAGGAGCTGCGCCGTATCCCGGAGGAGGGTGTCGACTGCGACGCCGTGCTCGCCGTGTGGGAGGACGCCCTGCGGGCGCCCGGCTGGGACGGTCCGCCGGTGTGGCTCCACGCCGACCTGATGCCCGGCAATCTGCTCGTGCAGGACGGCCGGCTCACCGCGGTGATCGACTTCGGATGCCTGGGCGTGGGCGATCCGGCCTGCGACCTCTTCCCCGCCTGGAACCTGCTGCCCGCCGACGCCCGGGAGGTCTTCCGCGACGCGCTCGGGGTGGACGACGCGACCTGGAGGCGCGGCCGGGGGCGCACCCTGTCCCAGGCGCTGATCGCGCTGCCCTACCACCGCACGGCCAACCCGGCGATGGCGGCCAACGCCCGGCACGTCATCCGGGCGGTGCTGGACGAGGGCTGAGAGCACCCCCCCCGCCGGTGCTCCCCGTGACGCCAACCCGCCTACGCCGAGGGGGTGTTGGCGTTCGCCCCGCTCTGGTGGGCCAGCCGGTCGGCCGCACGGCGGCCCCGGCTCTCCAGCGGCAGTACCCCGGTCGCCGCGGCCAGACCGAACGGCGGCATGTCCGCGTAGATCGACTCGTACGACCCCTCGGCCACGATGTACGCCTCGTGCCACAGCCCCACGGCTGTACCAAGTGGCCGTCCGCGACCTGGACTTCGTGGAGGCCCAGCCCTCCGACGCGGAGCGGGCCGAGACCGCGGTGGCCGCCACGATCCTCTTCGAACCGGTGCTGCGGGCGCTCCAGCGCCTCGCGCAGGAGGAGGAATCGGCTCGGCGGTACGGGCTGTAGGGCCCCCGTGGGGTGGGGCGGCCGGCGCCGCCCCACCCGTACATCAGCGCTGCACCGAGGAGAAGCTGTCGAGCTGGATCCAGGTGACCGGGTCCGAGGTCTGCGGGCCGTAGACCATGACGCGGCCCGCCGTGTCGGCCTCGACGCGGGTGGCGTTGACGCCGAGGTGGTTGTTGCGCGGGCAGACACCGCGGGTCGTCTTCGGCGGACGGATGGTCGCCGGGAGGGTGCCGAGCTGCGCGTCACCGGAGAAGGCGCAGGTGACTAGGCCGCGCAGCTGGAGGAACTCGGTGCCCGCGATGCTCACCACCCGGGCCTGCGCGGGCGTGCCCGCGCTCGCGGAGACGCCCGCGGCGAGCGCGATGTCCGTCCAGTCCACGATGGTCGCCACGCCGGTGGCCGCGGCGGCGGCGGGCGAGGCGGTGAGCAGCGGCACACCGGCGGCCGCGGTCGGGACCGCGAGGGCCGTGGCGAGCAGGGAGCGGCGGCTGGTGGTGCGCGAGGGCATGGTCGATCCTCCGGATCGCGGAAGCGGGTCGGGGCGGGAGCGGTCCGGCGCGGTCATCGCCAGGCGGCCGAGAAGCAGTCGAGGTCGATCCAGGAGATCGCGTTGTCGGCGGTGGCGCCGAAGGCCCACAGCTCACCGAGCTTGTTCGCCTCGACCCGGCACACACCCACCCCGTAGTACATGTTGCGCGGAGTGTTCTGCCGTACGGGCCGCGTGGGGAAGAGCCGCTGCGGCAGCGTCGCGACCAGGGTGTCGGCGGTGAAGCTGCCCGAGAGCGTGCCGCGCAGCTGGAGGTAGGTGGTGTCGGCGAGGGCGACCAGCCGGCCGCGCGGTGCCTCCGCGCCCGCCTTGACCCCCGCGGCGAGGGTGAGGTTCTCCCAGTCGGTCAGCACCTTCACCCCGTCGACCGCCGGCCGCGTCGGGTACCAGCCGATGGTGACGTTGCGCCGCCCGGTGGTCCCGGGGACGGTGTCGCTGAAGCCGAACAGCAGCCGCGTCTCACCGGTCGCGGGATCCACCTCGACGGCCAGTCCCTCCGGCTCGCGCCGCTCCAGACCGTCGGCCCCGGTGACCACCTGCGAGTCGATCCTCGTCCGGGTGTCCAGGGAGTACGAGGTGATGTACGCGGTTCCCGGGTAGGTCGTGACCGGGTCCTTCTTCCACTGGTACACGTACAGGACGCTCCCCAGGGTGGTGTACCCCTGGAAGGTGAGGCCCGTCTCCGCGCCCGCGGGCAGCTCGAAGGTGCTGCCCACCTCCACCCACTGGCCCTGCGCCGCCTTCGCCAGGTCGTAGCGGGTGAAGCAGCGCACGCTGCCCTTGAAGTAGACGATGGTCAGGATGTTGTTGGCCAGGTCCACCGAAGGACCGGTGTTGCGTCCGCCCGGCGGGCAGAACTTCTGCGCGGCGGGCACGGCGGCCTGGTCGAGGGTGGCCCCGTCGACGAAGCGGAACCGGGTGACGGCCTGGCCGAAGGCGTTGCTGACGCCGTCGTTGGGGGAGACCGGACCGACCTCGGTCCACAGATAGGTGTCCGTCCCGACCGGCTCGGCCCCCATGGAGATCCCGTGCCCGAAGCCCGTGAGGTACATGCTGCCCGTCAGCCGGCCCGTGGTCCGGTCGATGCGGTTGAGGTACATGTTCCCGAGCGGCGTCTTGGCGGCGCTCTCCATCTGGAGCACGAAGACGTGTCCGTTGGCGGCGTCGGTGGCGATCGCCTGCGGAGCGGGATTCTTCGTCAGGGCGACGGTCTGGATGAGCTTGCCCGTCACTCCGGACAGATTGACGCCGTTGCTGTCGGTCATGGCCATGGATTCCCCTTCTGTGGAGCGCGATCCCGCCCCACCGACCGAGATCGTACGCACGTGCCACACCCGCAAACACACCGGAGCGGCCGCGCTGCCGTGGGTCACACGGTGGCGCGGCCGCTCCGCGGGAGCCGGACCGTTCCGGCAGGTCACGCCCTCATCGGGGCGAAGGCGTCAGTGGCGTCCGCCTTTGCCTCCCTTGCCTCCCTTGCCGCCCTTTCCTCCCTTGTCGGGCTCCCCGCGCTGGTTGGTGAGCCTGACGGTGACACCCTGGGGGGCGTTGGCCGCGGTCACCTGGTGGGGGCCGCTGACCGGGTTCCGGGGCAGCACATACCCTTCGGGCACGGCCGTCTCCTGGACGTAGTAGATGCCGAGGGCCAGATCCGTGAAGCGGCACCGGCCCGAACCCGGGGTCGCGCAGCCGGGGCCGACCGGGGTGTCGGGGTGCGCGCCCGACGTCTGGAGCCCGGTGACCCCGTTGGTCTCGTGCCACAGCCGGAACACCGCCCCCGCCAGCGGCCGGCCGGTCTCGGCGTCGCTCTTCTCCACGGTGAGGGACCCCTTCGGCTCGACGTGCCGATGGTTGGCGGCGGTCACCGACACACCCCGCGAGGCGTTCTCACCGGTGAGCACCAGGGGCCCGAAGTGGGCGGGGGAGGGCAGGTCGTAGCCCTGCGGAGCCCTGGTCTCCAGCCAGTAGTACGTGCCCGGGGACACCCTGCGCTCGCACGACCCGGAGCCACCGGTCGTGCACGCGTCGCCCCGGCGGGTGTCGGGGCGGGTGCCCGACGTCTGGAGCCCGGTGGTGCCGTTGGTCTCCTCCCACAGCTCGAACACCGCCCCGGCCAGCGGCCGGCCCGTGGCGTGGTCCGTCTTGTGGATCCGCACCTCGCCCTCGACGGGCGCGGTGCCGCAGTCGGGCAGGTTCCCGTCGAAGGGGTAGTTGTGGAACTCCTGGCCGCCGCCGCCCGAGGGCGGGCTGGTGTGGGTGAGGGAACCGGTCGTGAAGAAACGCCCGTTGACGCCGGGCAGACTCACCGTCGCCAGCGACGCCTGGTTGCCGATGAGCACACTGCCCTGGAACTGGCCGGTGCCCTTGAAGACGACGGAGGTCGCGTCGGGGACGTTCCACAGCAGCCGGGTGCGCAGATGGTTGAACGGGCTGGAGTCGTCGATGGTGCCGCTGTAGGTGTTGATGGTCCGGTGGGTCCCCACCACGTTGGCCAGGACGGTCGCCCCGGCCGGGATACGGGCGAAGCGGATGCCCTCCTGGCCGCCGCTCGCGCTCTGCATGTCGAAGTCGACGGTGAACACCTGGAGCATGGAGGTGCCGTCACCGGTGAACAGGGTCTCCCCGCCCGCGTGGACGGCCGTCCCCGTGGGCGTACGGGTAGCTCCGCCGGGGCGGGCGTAGCACTGGCTGGCGTCGGTGAGCTGACCGCGCAGCGCGGTGTACGGCCGGGCCGCGTCCGTGTCGTGGACGGTGCGCCGGGCCAGGACGGTCCCGGAGAGGGCGCCCGCGTGCCGTACGACACCCTGTTCGGCGAGCAGCCGCTGCCCGGCCGCGACGGTGACGTCCTTGCCCGTGGTCAGCCAGTCCGCGCCGACCGGCGGGGCGACCCGTGAGCCGACCCCGGCCTCGCCCACGTTGTACACACCGCTGACGCCCGCGGCCTTGTGCTGGTCGAAGGAGCCGAGCACCACGACGCGGCCCTCGGCCTCGGCGGCCTTCTCCCGTACGTGGAAGTCGCCTCCGACGTAGACGTTGACGCCGTTGTCGCGCCACCGGACGGGGCCGTTGTGGACGGGCGGGTAACCGTCCGGCGGGCACAGGCCCGGCACACACGGGCCGAGCCCGCCGGGCAGCGGCCGGTCGGCCAGGGCGGAATCGGGGACGGTATGCCCGCCGGGCAGCGCCGCGGCCGTCACGGGCAGGGCGCCGACGCAGAGCGCCGCGGCGGTCAGCAGGGGCCAGAGGGATCTCGCGCCGGGACGGGCCAGTGGGAGACGGAACACCGGAACAACCAGCTCCTCGGAAGTGGGACGGCCCCCCTCGGCGGCCAGGCTCACACACCCCCGTCGCGGTGCGCGCGATCCGGTGGGTGTCGCGGAGCAAGACCACCGCAAAGGACCATCGCCACCCCCGGCTACCGCCCGGGTCCTACTCGTCGTCCCAGGCCATCGAGCTCATCCGCCACCCCTCGGGTGTGCGGACGAACTGCGTGGTCTTGCGGCCGGAGCCCTCGAACCACGCGCCGTCGAGGAAGCCGGACTTGCGGTACTCGCTGAAACGGTGCGCGATCGAACCGAAGACCTCGGTCCGCTCGGCCACCTCCCCTTCGGAGAACTCCGTCAGCGTCCCGTCCGTGAGGATCTTCTCGCGCGGCTCGATGAACGTGTCGAGGTCGTAGACCACGAGCCTGCCCCCGACGTTGCTGATGATCATCGCCTGCGGGATGAACACCTCACGGAGCACCTCGACGCCCGGCCGGGTACCGCCGGTGTTGGTGAACGCCCCGAGGAAGGTGCGCATCAACTGGTCGAGCTCGGCTTTGACATCGGACGCGGGCACGGACACGCGCATGGAGACGGGCACGGACTCGGACTCGGACTCGGACTCGGGCACGGCTGTTCCTTCCACGGGTTCCTTCCACAGGCGGCGGGTGGCCGGTTCCCGATCGTCGCCGACCGCCGGTGGGCGGGCAAGGGGCGCGGGGGAGGGGCCGGCGTTCGCCCACCGGCCGCGGCGAATTCGTCCAAGCGTCAACCGGATGCCCACCCGACATATACGATCTTGGGCGTACGAGTATTGCGAAGGCCGGGGCACTGACCAAGTCACCGGGGAACAGGGGTACTTCTCATATGGCTGGAATCACGATCAGGCGCTCGGTGACCACGCTCGCGGCGTCCGTCGCGCTCTTGGCCGGCAGCGCGGTGGGCGCCTCCGCCGCGCAGGGCCCGGCCGATCCGGACGTGGCGGCGGTGCGCGCCGCGCTCCAGCGCGTGGTGGACGCGGGGGCGCCGGGCGCGTTCGCGGTGATCCGCGACCACGGCGGGCCCGAGCGCAGCAGGACGGTGACGCTGGGCAAGGCGAACCTCGACGGCACGGCCATGAACGCGGGCTGGCGCTTCCGGGTGGGCAGCAACTCCAAGATGTTCACCTCGGTCCTGGTGATGCGCCTCGCCGAGCAGGGCCGCATCGACCTCGACAAGCCGCTGCGCGAGTACCTGCCCGCCGGGACGCTCCCCGAGAGCTGGTCCATCACCGGCCGTCAGGTCATGGAGCACCGCGCCGGGGTGTACGACCACACCAACGACCTCCTCGAACAGAGCGGGGAGGAGACCACGGCTGCCTTCGAGAAGCGCATCCGCAACAACGTCTACGAGCCCAGGGACCTCGTGGCGATGTCGGTGAAGCACGGTCTCCAGTACACCCCGGGGACGGCGTACTCGTACTCGAACACCGACTTCGTGCTGATGGGTCTTGCCGCCGAGCACCTCACCGGGCGGCCCTACGCCGAGCTGCTGCGCGAGCAGATCTTCGAGCCGCTGAAGCTGCGTCAGACGACGTTCAGCGTCCCGCAGAAGACCATCGCGGGCCCGCACGTCACCGGCTACCTGACCAACGACGACCGCACCAAGCCGCTGCTGGACTCCACCGAGCAGACCGCTTCCTGGGTCTGGAGCGCGGGAGGTGTGGTCTCCTCCGCCCGTGACATGGACCGCTTCATGACCGCGCTGCTGGCCGGGGACTCCGGCGGGCTGGTCTCCGACGAGTCGCTGCGGCAGATGACGAGCGTGCTCCCCACCCCCACCGCGAAGATCAGCTACGGCCTGGGGATCCGGGAGATCGCGCTCTCCTGCGGCAAGGTGCTCGGCCACGGCGGAATCGTCCAGGGCTACCAGACGCAGACGTTCTCCACCGGGGACGGCAAGCGCACGGTCGTGCTCTTCGCCAACGCCTCCAACAACGGCACGGTCACCAGCGGGCTGACGAACACGCTGGAGCCCGCGTTCTGCGGCAAGGCCCCGGCCAAGACCCCGGCCAAGGTCACCCCCGCGCCGCGCAGCTCCCTCACCGGCAACGGCAACGCGGACCGGGGCGCGGACCGCTGGATCCCGACTGTGGAGGACACCCGCATCTGAGGTGACTCGTAGCTGAGGTGACCGTAGGTGAAAAGACCGCATGCGAGGTGACCCGCATGCGAGGTGACCCGCACGAGGCGCCCGCCACCGCTGACGGTGGCGGGCGCTCGCGCGTCCGCCCGGACGGGGCCCGCGTCCCGGGTGTCCGGCGGCGTCAGCCCGCGGGCCAGTTCCGCAGCAGCGCGTCCAGCGCGTCCAGGACCCGCGTCCAGGTCTCCTGGGTGTCGGGGGCGCTGTGGCTGAAGCCGCCGCCGAGCTCCAGGGTGATGTAGCCGTGGAAGACGCTGCCGAGCAGCCGGACCGCGTGTGTCTGGTCCGGTTCGCTCAGGTCGTAGCCGCGCAGGACGGCCCGGGTCATCTGCGCGTGCCGGCCGCCGGCGCTGGCGGCCGCCGCCTCGGGGGTGAGCCGGAGCTGGGCCGCGGCGTAGCGGCCGGGGTGCTCGCGCGCGTAGTCCCGGTAGACGTTCGCCAGCGCGGACAGCGCGTCCTTGCCCGCCCGCCCGGCCAGCGCGGCGGCGCCCCGGTCGGCGAGCTCCTCCAAGGCCAGCAGCGCGATCCGGGTCCTGAGGTCCTGGGAGTTCCTGACGTGCGAGTACAGGCTCGCGACCTTGACGTCGAACTGCCGGGCCAGCGCCGAGACGGTCACCTGGTCGAAGCCGACCTCGTCGGCCAGCTCCGCCCCGGCCCGGGTCAGACGTTCCGTACTGAGCCCCACACGCCCCATGCTCTTCCTCTCGTCGGCCGATCCCCGGCTGAACCGATTATGCGTTTGCCTAACACCTTTAGGCAAACTAGCCTCACCTTTATGAAGCAGCTGACCGAACAAGAGATCCGTGCCGCCTTCGTGAACTGCACCAAGGGCGAGGCCAAGCGCCTGTCCGTGCCCCGTGACCTCGGCGACCACCCCTGGGACGACCTGGACTACCTCGGCTGGCGAGATCCCCAGGCCCCCGGCCGCGCCTACCTCGTCACCGAGCTGGAGGGCGCAGCCAGAGCGCTGGTCCTGCGCCGCCCCGGCCACACCTCCGGGCAGGGGCGGCACAGCATGTGCTCGATATGCCTGACCGTCCACGACGGCAACGTCTCCCTGATGGTCGCCCCGAAGGCGGGCAGGGCCGGACAGGAGGGCAACTCGGTGGGGGTCTACCTCTGCGACGACCTCGCCTGCTCGCTGTACGTACGGGGCAGGAAGGACGCGGGCTTCGGAGCGCGGCTCCACGAGACCATTCCGTTGGAGGAGAGGATCCAGCGGGTCGCGGTGAACCTCGCCGCCTTCCTCGCCAAGGTGACGGAGGCCTGACGGCCGGCCGGGTCCTTCCTCCTTCGGGCCGTCTCCGCGAGTGCGCGGAAACGGCGAGGACGAAGCGGAGCGGCTCCGTCGGCTTCCGGCCGCCCCGGGAGGGGCTGAAGGTGGCCGGGGCGCGCGTGTTGCGCCGGTGTGGGCCCCCGGGCGCCCCCCGGAGTGACGCGATGCGTACGCCGCCCGACCGGTTCGGTGGAGGAAAAGGGCGTGAACGGCACCCGCCCCGACGGCATTTGTCGCCGGATTTCCGGAACGTTGAACGGGCGGAAGTGGCCACAGTGTGGGAAATCAGTCGGTGCGCTCCGGGCGCGGTGGCCGCTGCGGGGCGGCCCCGCTTAGGATCACCGACGCGGCCGTGCACCGACGCACAGCCCGCGTGTCGCCCGAGGGCGACAGAGGAACCGCGGGGGAAGACGTGGGGGAGTGGACATGGTGACGCGGGAACGCGTGGGCGCCGGTTCTTTATCGCCTTCGCCCATCGGCGAGATTCGGCATCTGCACACCCTGGGCCCGACCGGCACCAATCTGGAAGCCGCGGCGCACGAGTGGTTCCGGCGCCAAGGACGTGAGGGCCCGGGGCGGGTGACCCTCCACGCGACCCTCGAATACGCGATGGAGACCGTGCCCAGAGACGGCGAGCACGCCCTCGTCGCCTGCGCCGTCTACCCCGAGCTGCACACCCTCGTCTTCGGCAACCTCCAGGTTTGCCGCATGGTGGACTCCTTCGTGTGGCCCACCCACGAGATGGTGCTCGCCGTCGCCCCCGGCGCACACGCCGAGCCGCGCACCGTGGCCACCCACCCGGCCCCGGCGGGCCTCATCTCGCCCGCGAGCAGGCGGCAGTTGGTGACCAGCAACGCGCAGGCGGCCATCGACTGCGCCGACGGCAAGACCGAGGGCTGCGTCACCACCGTCGTGGCCGCGCGGGCCCACGGCCTGCGCGTGCTGCGGAGCTTCGGCGAGGTGCCGATGGTCTACACCGTGCACCACCTGCGGGAGGCCGCTTCGTGACCGGAACCCTCGGCACCCACCGCCTCCAGGACGAACTGCTGGGCGAGGCGGAACGGCTCGCCCAGGGGCTCCTGCCGCGCGTCGACGCCTTCCGCACCCGCCAGCGCGACGACGGCACGATAGCGGAGCCGGGCGAGGAGGATCGTGCGAGCCTTCGGGCCATCAGGGACGAGGCCGTGCGCTGGTTCACCGGGCACGGCAGGACCGGCCAGGCGGACGCCCTGGCCGCCGACGTCGACGGCTGGCTGGCCGCCGGGCTCGACACCCCGCCGCACTTCGCCCGCTCCCGCGACGCCCTGACCGCCCCGGCCGACGGCGACTGGGCGGCCTTCCTCGCCCCCGTCCAGACCACCAACAGCGTTCCGCCCGTCGGCAGGCGGCTGGAGTTCTTCCTCGTCCGCCGCAAGGAGCCCGACGCGCTGCCCGAACTGGCCGTGCGCTATCCGCACCCCAAGAACAACTGCCAGGCCACCGTGCTCCTCGCCGGCAGTGAAGGGCTGACCCGGGGCAACTGCATCGTCTTCTTCCCGGAGAACGTCGCCGCCCACGACAAGGTGGCCGAACAGGCCTACGCGATCTTCTTCTTCAGTAAGTTCCGCAGGATCCACGAAACCTACGCGGTGCCGTCCGCGCGGGCCGTCCTCACCCCGGAATCCGTGCCCCGCGCCTCGATCGGCATGCACCCCGAGGCGTGTTACCAGGCCCGCTCCCTGTGGGGATATCTTCACGACTACTTCCACCACCAGGGGCGATGGCCGCTGGACCAGCACATCAAGCTCAAGATGAACTGGTTCATCGGGGTGCTGGAAGAGCTGAAGGTCGACGCCAGGACCGTGCTCGCCTGCCACGACGAGACCGTCCCGTACGCCCATGAACAGATCGCCATGATCCTGCTGGAGCGGATGTTCCGCTACCCGCTCGACGCCCGCGCGGTCCGCAACTTCGACGCGGGCACCGGCGTCTTCCTCTACTCGTGGCTGCGCGAACGCCGGGCCCTCGCCGACCACGGCAGCCGCCTGTCGCTCTCGTACGACGGCGTGATCGACGGACTGCGCGAACTGGTCGAGACGATAGAGGCCATGGAAGCCGCGGTCACCACGCCCGAGGCGTACCGTGCGGCGGCGAGGGAGCTGGTGCGCACGCACCTGCGCGAGGGCGCCGAGGGCGACCGGTACGCCTTCACGGCCGACCAGTCGCGGCTGGTGCGCGCCCAGGGCCGCCTGGCCTCCCTGCCGCCCCTGCGCTTCGCCCCGGCGGAGCTGTGAACAAGGCCGTGCGAGCGAGCCGGAACGACAACCGAGGAGACGAGCGACATGGACAGCGACGCCACGGGTGAGGGCCGCGCGGCCGGACGGGCGCTGGACCGCTCCGCCATGGAGGCCGCGGTACGGCTGTACTTCGAGGCCTGCAACAAGGTCGACCGCGACCTGTTCGCGCGGTGCCTCGCCGAGAACGTCGTGCACTACCTGGCCGTCGGGATGGCCGGCCCCATCGAGGGCATCGACCCGGTCGTGGAGCGCTGGGGCGCCGACGTACGCGCCAACGACTCCCACTGGGCGGTGGACGCCGTCTACGCCGATCCGCAGAGCCGCACCGCGACCTGCGAGTGGACCGCCTTCAAACCGCGCCTGGGCAAGGTGCTGCGCGGAGCGGAGATCTACCGCTTCGACGACGCGGGCCTGATCGACGAGGTCCGCATCTACTACGCGTCCCGGCGGGACGAGACCGTCCCCGTCAACGAACTGGAGGGCTACCCGTACGCGGACCGGGGGTTCGCCACATGAGCGGCCACCTGAGCGGGACGAGTGACGCGAGCGGGGCGAGCGGCGCCCGGCCGCCCACCGCGCCGCCGCTCGACGACCGGGACGGCGTCATCTGGCTCGACGGCCGGCTCGTGCCCTGGCGCGAGGCCCGGCTGCACGTCCTCAGCCACGGCCTGCACTACGGCGGCAGCGTCTTCGAGGGCGAACGCGTCTACGCGGGCCAGGCGTTCAAGCTCCACGAGCACAGCCTCCGTCTCGTCGCCTCGGCCCGCGAGATGGGCTTCGCGCTGCCCTGGGACGCCGACGAACTGGACGCGGCCACCCGGCAGGTGGTGGCCCACGCGGGCCTGACCGAGGGCTATGTCCGCCCGGTCGCCTGGCGCGGCAGCGAGACCCTGCGCCTGGTCGCCCCGGGCACCGCGGTCCATGTGGCGATCGCGGCCTGGCCCTGGCCGCGGGTCTTCACCGCCGGGCCGGGCGGAATCCGGCTGGCCACCTCACGCTGGCGCCGCCCCGCGCCCGACACGGCCCCGGTCCGCGCCAAGACGGCCGCCCTGTACGCCCTCGGCTCCCTCGCGGGACAGGAGGCGGAGGCGGCGGGCCGCGACGACGCGCTGCTCCTGGACCACCGGGGCCGGCTGGCCGAGGCCACCGGCGCCAATCTGTTCCTGGTGATCGACGGCGCCCTGCACACCCCGCCGCCCGAGTGCGTCCTGGACGGCATCACCCGGCGCACCGTCCTCGCGCTCGCCCGCGGAC
Source organism: Streptomyces sp. NPDC043908 (assembly GCF_056435525.1). Taxonomy (NCBI): domain Bacteria; kingdom Bacillati; phylum Actinomycetota; class Actinomycetes; order Kitasatosporales; family Streptomycetaceae; genus Streptomyces; species Streptomyces sp. NPDC043908. The sequence continues at coordinate 310,476 of NZ_JBWKEI010000001.1, forward strand.
TCGGCCTGGAGACCGTGGAGCGGCATATGGAACCGGCCGAACTCGCCCGCGCCCAGGAGGTGTTCCTGACCGGCACGGCGTACGAGGTCCAGCCGGTCACCGCCGTCGACGCGCTGGAGTACCCGGTCGGCGCCGTCACGACCGCGCTGGTGCGGGCGTACGCGCGGGCCGTACGGGAGGGCACGGGCCCGGCCCCGGTGGGCGGGGCCGCCCCGGTGGCGGCGGGCGGGAGCGGATGACCGGCACCGAATCCGAACCCGCCCGCCCGGCGCCGCCCGCCGGACGCCGCCGGGCCTGGGCGGCGGGCGCCAGGGCCGCCGTGCCGTTCACCGTGGCGATCTTCGCGTTCGGGATCTCCTTCGGCGTCCTCGCCAAGGGCGCGGGCTTCGGCGCGCTCGGCGCGACCTCCATGTCCGGGCTCGTCTTCGTCGGCTCCTCGCAGTTCGCCGCGGTCTCGGTGATCGCCAACGGGGGCGGCTGGGCGGCCGCGGCCGTGGCGGGCACCCTGCTGAACCTGCGCTACCTCGTGATGGGCTTCGCCATCCTGCCCGCGCTGCGCGGCGGCCGGGCCCGCCGGGCGGTCGAGTCCCAGCTCGTCATCGAGGAGTCCTGGGCCATCGCCAGCGACGCGGACGGCCGCTTCGACCGGACCCGGCTGCTCTCCTCGGGCGTGGTGCTCTGGCTCGGGTGGGTCCTGGGCACGCTGCTGGGGGCGATCGGCCCGTTCGAGGCCGTGGACATCCTCACCTACGGCCTGGACGCCGTCTCGCCCGTCCTGTTCTTCCTGCTGCTCGCGCCGCACCTGGGCACCGCCCGCAAACGGACGGCCGCCGCCACCGCGGCCGTGTGCGCGGCGGCCCTCACCGCGGCCGGGTTCCCGGACGCGGCCATCGCCGTGGCCTGTGCGATCGCGGTGGTGTGGACGGCGATGCCGACGACCCGCCCGGAGAAGGGGGCCCGGTGAGCAACGACCCGTGGATCGTCGTCGGTGCCCTGGTGGTGACCACGTTCCTCATCAAGGGCGCCGGTTCGCTGGTGATGGGCGACCGCGAACTGCCCGCGTGGTTCCCCCGGTTCGTGGAGTACCTGACGCCCGCGCTGCTCGCCGTGCTCGTCGTCACCCAGCTGGTGGGATCGGCGGGCGCGCACGGCATGACCTTCGACGCCCGGCTCGCCGGGTTCGCCGGCGCCCTGGTGGCCTGGCGGCTCAAGGCGCCCGTGCCGCTCGTCGTGCTGGTGGCCGCCGTCGTCACCGCGCTGGTACGTGCCGTCAGCTGAGGTCGCCGCCGGTGCCCCGCACGGCGGCGGCGGCCTCCAGGGCGCGGGCGAGGCCGGGCCCGTGTCCGGCGGCCCGGTGCATCCGCACGGCCCGCTCGACCGCCTGCGCGGCCTTGGTGCGGTGGCCGAGCGCCAGGTGCACCCGGGCGAGTTCGGTGCGCGCCTCGCCCTCGACCAGTCTGAGCCCGGCCTGCGCGGCGGTGCTCAGGGCCCGCCGGGTGTACGCGAGCGCCTCGCGGTTCTCGCCCAGGTGCCGGTGGGCCGCCGCCAGCCCGACACAGGCCGCCGCGTCCGCCCGCAGGCACCCCGTCGCCCGGGCCGCGTCCAGCGCGCGGCGGTGGTGGTCCAGGGCGCCGGGCGCGTCGTCCAGGTGCAGCAGGACCGTACCGATGGTGTTGAGTGCGTCCGGCTCGACCAGCCGGCGGTGGGTGCGGTGGGTGACGCTGAGCGCGTCCATCGCGTACTTGAGGGCGAGCCGCGGATCGCCGTTGTCGCGGCACACCGCCGCCAGCGTGGTGAGCGCGCCCTCCGCCGCGTACGTCGAAAGCAGTCTGCCGTGCGCGGCGAGCGCCCGGCTGAGCAGGCGCTGGGCCTCCTCCAGGTCGCCCCGCGCGTGATGGAGGGCGCCCAGCCCCCACAGGGACAGCATCACCGTGTGCTCGTCCCCCGACGCCTCGGCACGCTCCAGGGCCTCGGTGAAGTACGGCTGAGCGGCCCCCAGTTGGCCGCGGTCCAGGCGGACGGAGCCGAGCAGGAACAGGGCCCACGCCTCCCCGGCCGGTTCTCCGCCGTCGCGGTAGAGGGCCAGGGTGTGCTCGGCGTGGCGCTGGGCCTGGTCGAGGTTGCCCAGTTCGCGGTGGGAGGCGGCGAGCCCCAGGACGGCGCCGGCCCGCTCCACGGGCAGTCCGGCCCGCGCGAACAGGGCGTCGGCGCGGGCGCTGTGCCGCAGCGCCTCGTCGTGGCGGGCCAGCTCCCACAGCACGTAGCACAGGCTCCAGTGCATCACCGCGCGCGCGTGGTCGTCGTGCTCGGCGTCGGCGGCGCGCAGTCCCGTCTCCGCGGCGCGCAGCCAGGCGGTGCGCTGGCCGTGCTCCATGAGGTGGCCGTGCGTGGCCAGGGCCGACTTCCAGGCGAAGGCGCGCGGACCGTGCCCCAGGGCGTACTGGGCGCAGGCCAGCAGGGCGGCTCGCTCGTCCTCCAGCCAGGACAGCGCGGCGGGCGGGCCGCTGAAGGTCAGCGGCGCGGTGGGGGAGCCGTCCGGTTCGGGGGGCGGCGCGGCGTACCAGGAGTAGAAGGTGCCGTAGAGCAGGTGCCCGGCCTGCTCGGCGGTCGCCAGGTACCAGGTGAGCAGCCGGTCGACGGCCTCCTCCCGTACCTCGGCGGGGTCCTCGGCACGGGCCCGCTCACGGGCGAACAGGCGGACCAGGGCGTGCAGATGGAAGCGGCCGGGCCGGTGCGTCTGGAGCAGGCTGCGGGAGACCAGCTGGTCAAGGAGCCGGGCCGTCGCGGCCTGCGGCGCCCCGGCCAGCGCGGCGACGGCCGGGGCCGAGACCTCCGCGCCGGGGGTGAGGGAGAGCAGCCGCAGGAGCTGCCGCTCGGGCGCGGGCAGCGAGCGGTAGGACAGGGCGAGGGCGCTGCGGACGCCGGTGTGCTGCTCCTGGTCGAGGGCCAGGTCGTCCAGCCGGTCCTCGCCGCGCAGGGCGCGGACCACCTCCGCGAGCGGCAAATGTTGGTCGCCGATGAGGTGCGCGGCGACGATCCGGACGGCGAGCGGCAGGCCGCCGCAGAGCCGGACGGCCTCGGCGGCGGCCTCGGGTTCGCCGCGTACCCGGTCCGCGCCGATGACGCGGGCGAGCAGCGCGAGAGCCTCCTCGTCGTTGAAGGCGGCCACGTTCACCCGGTGGGCGTCGTGGAACGCGGTGAGGCCCCGCAGGTCGTTGCGGCTGGTGACGACGACGAAGCAGCTCGGCGAGCCGGGCAGCAGCGGGCGCACCTGTTCGAGCCCGGCCGCGTCGTCGAGGAGGATCAGCATCCGCTTGCCCGCGAGGAGCGAGCGGTACAGGGCGGCCTTCTCGTCGGTGTTCTCCGGCAGGTGCCCGGCGCCGACCCCCAGGGCCCGCAGCAGTTGGCCCAGCGCGTCGTCGGCCGTGGCCGGGGGCTCGTCGGCGTGGCCGCGCAGGTTCGCGTACAGCTGTCCGTCGGGGAAGCGGTCGGCGGCCCGGTGCATCCAGTGCACGGCGAGCGCGGTCTTGCCCACCCCCGCCATCCCGGACAGCGAGGAGATCACCAGGGTCTGTCCGGGGCCGGTGGCGTACTGCGAGAGCAGGGCGTCCAGCTCGCGCAGATACCCGGCGCGGCCGGTGAAGCTGCCGACGTCCGGCGGGAGCTGGCGCGGGACGGGGAGCGCCGCGGGCGGGGGCGCGGCCGGGGGCGCGGGCTGGGCGGCGAGCCCGGGGTCGCCCACCAGGACGCGCTGGTGGAGCTCCTTGAGCGGGCGGCCCGGCTCGATGCCCAGCTCGTCGTCGAGGAGCTGGTAGTAGTCGCGGTACGAGGCGAGCGCGTCGGCCTGGCGGCCCGAGCGGTACAGCGCCAGCATCAACTGGCAGCGCAGCCGCTCGCGGAGCGGGAACTGCGCCACCAGCGTGCTCAGTTCCGGCACCGACTCCTCGTAGCGGCCCAGCTCGACGAGCGCGTCCAGCCGGTCCTCGCGGGCGACCAGGCGCAGCTCCTCCAGACGGTCCGCCTCGGCCAGCGCGAAGCTGCGGTCGCTGACGCCTTCGAGCGCGGGCCCGGTCCACAGGGCGAGCGCCTCGTCGAGCAGGGCGACGGCGGCCTCGGCGTCGTCGTCGGCCGCCGCCTTGCGGGCCTGGTCGGTCAGGTGCACGAAGTGCAGGGCGTCGACCTGCTCGTCGGCGACCTGGAGGGTGTAGCTGGTGTTGCTGCGGGCGCCCGCGCTGAGCAGGAGCTCGAAGCCGGAGGTGGCGCGCCGGCCCGGCTCCAGGATGCGCCGCAGATGCATGACGTGGGTGCGCAGGGCGCTGACCGCGCCGTCCGGCGCGTCCCCCTCCCACAGGAGTTCGGAGAGCCGGGACGTGCTGACCGGGCGGCCCCGCGCGAGGGCGAGGACCGCGAGGAGCGCGCGCTGCTGCGGCCCGAGGCCGATGTGCCGGCCCTGGACCTCCACACTCACCGGGCCCAGCAGGCGGATCCGGACCGATTCCTTCGGTGCCGGCTGAGCCCTGGGCCCCGAGGTGCGGCTCACACCATTGCCTCTGCTTCCCTGTTCCCGCTGCCGTTCCGCGTACCTCTTCCGCGTGTGCGCGGTTCCGTCCGGCGGGGGATGCTCAGCCGGGGCCGGTGACGAACCCCCGGATGACGGGGCCGGAGACGGTGAACTCCCACGCGGTGTCGATGTCCCCCCAGATGTCGTTGTGGAAACGCGCCGTCACTGACAGACCGTCGGGCGACTCCCGTACCACCTCCATCCGGGCGTGCGAGGAGAACAGCTCCCGTTCCACCCACGCCTGGGGATCGCGTTCGGTTCCGACGTCGACCACCGTGGCGTCCTTGGCCAGGACGGCCCACAGGGCCTGCGGGTCCTGGGCGTTGACCGCGTCGACGAACGCGCGGACGACCGGGTGGGAGGGCATGCCGGGCGGAGTCATCTCGTGCCTCTCTGGAGCGGTGGGTGGCGGTCCGGCGCCGGTCAGTCCTCGGTCACGGCCCGGTGCAGGGCGTGGGTGTCCTCGAAGAGGTGATAGCGGGCGATCTTGCCGTCCACGACCGTGACATGCGCGGCGAAGGGGGTCACGAGCGGCTTTCCGGTGGCTTTGACGGTGTCCCGGAGATGGCCGATGATCACCCCCTGTTCCCCCTCGACCACGATGTGCGTCACCGTGAACTCCTCGGGCTTCAGGTACTCGTGGAGGGTGGTGAAGAACGTCATGACCCCCTCCCGCCCGGGGCGCGGCCCCGACCACGGCACGGCCGGTGAGCCCGGAGCGTTGAATTCCACCGACTCGGCGAAGACCTGCACGGCGGCGTCCAGATCCCGTTCCGAGAGCCGGGCCAGATAGGCGTCGATCGCGGCTCGGGTGGCCTGCGCGGAGCCCTCGGCGGCCTGCGTGGACATCTCACCAACTCCTCGTCCGTACTGTTCCCTGGGCGTGAGGCTCCAGTGTGGTGCGCGGAAAGCGGCGAGCGTAAGTCGCTCGCCGCTTTCCGGCCAAGTACCGCCGTGCTCCGCACGCGCGAGCCGAGGCACGGCCCCCCCCCGCCGCCCGGCGGGGCCGGAGCGGATGCCGGGCAGGTCCGGCGGGCGGGCACGGGCCCGGGGCGCGCGACGCCGACGAGGGGGCGGCGCGGGCGGGCGTGGCCGGATCGGCGGGGCGGCCGGGCGCGGCCCGTACGGAAGCCGACGCGGTGGTGGGCGGCGAGGACCCCGTCCTCGCCGCCCACGCTCTTCCCGCCGGGACTACAGCGCCGGGTAGGCGTTCTTCATCAGCTCCTGGAACTGGGCGGAGAACCAGCGCCCGGAGAGCGGGGCGTTGGGCAGCGCGCCCGAGAGGCTGTTGCCGTTGCGGGGGTTACCCGTGTACGTCGGGTCGCACATCCGGTCGAAGCCCTTGCCCTCGTCGTTGGGGATCGCGCTGCTGGAGCCGTCGGACTCGCCCGGCGGCTTCATCCACACGTACGCGTCGATCCCGGCGGCCGGGGCCGCCTGCGGACGCTCGCCGAGACCGGCGCCCGCCTGGTTGCACCAGTTGCCGACGTGGATGCGCCGGTCGTAGCGACCGCCCTCCACATAGGTGTCGACACTGGTCTTCGCGCCGGGTCCGGCGGGCCGGGCGGTGCCGCCCCAGCCGTTGCGCGAGGTGTCGATCAGCATGCCGATCCCGGGGTCGAAGCCGACCGAGACCAGCTTGGCGCGGAACGCCTGGGCGAAGGACAGCTCGTCGACGTACCGGTTCCAGTCCACCCACTTGGACTGGCGCACGGAGACCCCGTTGACGGAGTCGTCGATGGTGAAGTTGTTCTCCTTCAGGGCGCTGTAGTTGGCCGTGTTGGTGATGAAGCCGTGCACGTCGGCGGGCGTGGCGCCCTCGGCCGTCGCGGCCTTCTTGATCATTTCGGCCGAGGGGCCGAAGTTGTCGTCCCAGCCCAGCCAGCCGTGGTGGCCGGCGTCCACGTAGTTGTACACGTTGGGCACGGCACCGAGCTTGTGCAGCGCGTAGCCGACGCCCTTGACGTAGTTGCCGTTGGCCAGCATGGTGTCGCACTGCGGGGTCGCCGTGGCGCGGCCGCCGGTGTTGGTGACGAGGTTGGGCAGCGAGTCGATCTCGACCGCGGTGACGATCCGCAGCCCGGCGTACTTGCTGTCCCCGAGGATCGCGGCGATCGGGTCGATGAACTGCGTCTTGTACTTGTCGATCTCGGTGGCGCCGAGTTCCCCGTTGGAGGAGAGCGCGGAGCAGTCGCGGCCCGGCAGGTCGTAGACGACCAGCTGGACCACCATCTCGCCGCTGCCCTTCTGCTTCAGGGCCTCGTCCAGGTGGGCGCGCAGCCCCATGGTCCCGTTCGTCCCGGCGATGGCGGCGATGCGGTCGAGCCAGACGCCGGTGGGCTGCTTGGCGACCCGGCTGCCGCCCGGCTCGGCGGCGGCGTTCGCGGACCACTCCGGGTTCACGTACACCTTGGCACCGGCGTACGGGTTGTCCACGCGGTTGCCGGCCGGGGGAGTGGTCGGTGGGGTGGTCGGCGGGTCGGTGGGGGTGTCGCCGCCGTTGCAGGCCACGCCGTTCAGGGTGAACGAGGTGGGGAGGGCGTTGGTGCCGCTGTAGGAGGCGTTGAAGCCGAAGGAGGTCGAGCCGCCGGTGGCCAGCGAGCCGTTGTAGCTCTCGTTGGCGGCGGTGACCGTCGCGGCGGCCTGCGTCACCCTGGCGTTCCAGCCCTGGGTGACCTGCTGGTTCCCCGCGTAGGTCCACTTCACGTTCCAACTGTTCACGGCCGGGCCGTTGTTGGTGAGCGTGACGGACGCGGTGAAGCCCGTGGACCACTGGTTCTGGATCTGGTAGGCGACGGTGCAGCCGGTCGCCGCCGAGGCGGTGCCCGCGGCGCCGACGAGACCCGCGGTGCCGGTCGCGGCCGCGACGAGCACACCGGCGCCGAGCAGGGCCGTTCGCCTTCGGGAGGAGCGGGTGGATCGGGGGGACTGGGTGGGTATGCGGCTCATGGTGGGGCGGTGTCCTTTCGGTGGGTGACGTGCGGGGACGCCGGAGAGGCGCGTCTTTCAGCCGACGGCGCGCAGATGGTCGCGCAGGCCGCTGCCGTACGCGGTGGGGGTGCCGTCGTAGTTGCTGATCAGGGAGGGTCCCGAGGAGCAGTCCCAGGTGTTCCAGGTCCAGCCGAGGTAGGAGATCCCCCGGTCGTCGAACCACTTCATGGCGCGGTCCACGAAGGAGTGCGCGCAGGTGTTCTCGCCCAGCTCGCCCGCGACGAGCGGGACCTTGGCGGCGACGGGTGCGAGCGTCGCCTCCCAGCACGCCTCGTTCGCACAGCTGTTGAAGTTGTAGCCGTGGTAGGCGGCGGCGAGGTTGCCCGCCGGGTCGGCCGGGGCGTGGGCGAGCCACTGGGTGAGGTCGTTGGCGTAGGCGATGCCGCCGGCCAGGACGAGGTTGCGGGCGCCCGCGCCCCGTACCGCGTCCAGCAGGTCCTGCGTCCCCGCGACCTCGTAGCCGATGCCGGGGCAGCTTCCGCCGTCGCGCCAGCAGCTCCACGCCTGGTCGGTGGTGGAGGTGGCGCGGTCCGGGTACGGCTCGTTGAACAGGTCGAAGACGACGGCCGGATCGCTCTTGAAGGTGGTGGCGACCGAGGACCAGAACGCGGGCGCGTACTGGGCGTCGGGCATCGGCTTCTGGCAACTGGCGTGGACGTCGGAGCAGCCGGCCGAGTTGCCGGTGTACTGCCCGTACGACCAGTGGAGTTCGACGATCGGGGTCATGCCGTGGGCCTCGACGCGGTGGACGAGGTCCTGGACGGCGCCGATGTAACGGGCGCCCGCGTACTCCGGCTTGACGTTGGAGAGTCCCAGCCAGCACTCCTCGTTGAGGGGAATGCGCACGGTGTTGGCGTGCCAGGCGGCGATGGCGGCCACCGAGGCGTCGTCCACCGGCCCGTCGAAGATGCCGCGGCCCTGGACGCACATGAACTCGCCGCCGGAGCGGTTGACGCCGAGGAGCCTGCGCGTGGCGCCGCCCGCGTCGACCAGCTTGTTCCCGGAGGCGTGGAGCACGGGCGCGCCGGTGCCGGGGGTCGGGGAGGGTGAGGGGGAGGTGGGGGTCGGGGACGGGGTGGGGTCGCCCGCGCCCGTGGCGGCGCACGGCTCGCCGTTGAGGGTGAACGCGCGGGGCGGTGTGTTGGCGCCGGTCAGCGAGGCGAGGAAGCCGAGGGTGACGCTCGCGCCGTGGGCGAGCGAACCGTTCCAGCTCTCGTTGACGGCGGTGACGGAGCCGCCGGACTGGGACCACTTGGCGTTCCAGCCCTGCGTCACCTTCTGGTTGCCGGTGAACGCGAGGCCCAGGTTCCAGCCCGACAGCGCGGAGGCGTTGTTGGTGAGCGTGACGGAACCCTGGAAGCCACCGCCCCACTCGTTGGTGACGGTGTACGCCACCGAGCAGGACGGCTCCGCTCCGGATGCCGTGACGTGCGGGACGACGACGGCACTCGCGAGCACGAGCGCCGCGGCGGCCAAGGGTAGGGCCAAGTGCGGGGGGTGTCGCATGAGCGGATCCTTCGCGGCCGGGACACCGGCTGATGCCGGTGTCCGACGGATGGAAGCGCTCCCACTGGTGGGGCATCACGGTAGGGGCTCGGGTGGCGCATGGCAAGGGAGGAGGACGCGATACGTCGCGGCCTGTTCCCCGGGAGGCCCTCGCGATCCGGAGGCCCCGCCGGTGAATGGCCTTCGGCCCCAACTGCCCTAGAACAGCGAACGAGTTGGCCGCCGATGGCGTCTCATGACTTCGACTCCTACAACATCTTGACCGCACGCCCGTCCAACTCCATGCTGGGAGCGCTCCCACTGGTTCAAGACTTGTGTGCAAGCCCCCGTACAGCACGGTCCGCGCCCCCTACCGCACGGTGGCGTGGAGAGATCCCCCGGTCGATGCGTCGATACCTCGACACGTGGCCGGCCGGTCCGCCGTGACCCCCGGGACGGTCCTCCGCTCAGGCCCCGAGGGAACGCCCCGCCTGATCGAACGAAGTGTGGTGGAGGTGTGTACGGACGAGAAGCCGGGGCAGGCGGAATCCCATCGGGACCGTTTCGAGTGGAGGATTCCTCATGTTGATGGCTCACCCGGCAGTGCTGCGCGATCTCCTCGCCGAGTACGACGCGCTCAGCGCGCTGAACGCGGCCGAGGGCACCGAGGCCACCCGCCGGCGGCTGGAGGACGTCTCCTACACGCTGTGCGTGTCCACGGGCACCCGGGACGTGGACACGGCCGTGATCGCGGCCCGCCACCGGCTGCCCGGTGCGCGGACCTTCGACGACTCGGTGCTGAGCGCTTGAACGGAGTCCGGAAGAGAACAACATGGAGCGGATGAGCGAAGACGGCGTGCCCGGCGGGCGGGCGGCGGAGGGCAGCGCCGAGGAGCTGGCACGGCTGCGTGAGGAGGTCCGCGACCTGCGGGCCCAGGTCCGCAGCCGACCGCTCGTCTCCCACGCCCAGGGCATCCTCCAGGAGCGCTATCTGCTGCCGGACGCCGACAGCGCCTTCACGCTGCTGCGCCGCGCCTCGCAGCGGTACAACGTGAAGCTGCGCGTCCTGGCCGGCGCGGTCGTGCGCACACCGAGACCCGACGGCCCCGCCGACCCGTGGTTCCCGGGGCGGGTGCGCGGCAGACCGCCCCGCCTGGACACGGTCGGCGTCGACGACCCCGGCCACGTCAACCGGGGCGCGGTGCTCGGCGCCCTCCTGTCGCAGACCCTGGCCATCACGGGCACGGACATGGGCAACGTCCAGATCAGCGATCCGACCGCACGCGGTCTGCGGATGGAGCACCACACCGGCCACAGCGAACACTTCGTGGAGTTCTTCGCCTTCGTGGGGGAGAACGGCACCTCGTGTGCGAAAGCCGCCAAGAACGTGGAGCTGACCACCGTGCACGACGTCGCCACCGACGCGGTGTTCACCGAGGAGGCGCGTCACACCATCCTCGCCGCGGGCAGCCGCGCCTGCCACAGCGTTCCTCTGGTCAGCGCGTCGGGCGCGTGCCTGGGCATCGTCTCGGCCCACCTCGAACGCCCCACGAAGTCCCTGCACCCGGTCCAGGCGAAGGCGCTCGCCGCCACCGGCCGGCAGGTGGGGAGCTGGCTCGCCTGGCACGAACGCACCGTGGTGCTGGACGCGTTGGAGTACCTCCACGCCCTGGGCCGCTCGGGGAGCGCGGGCACGTAACTCCGGTGGGCGCGGCGCACAGGATAGAGCGCGTTCCGGCCCGCCGGTGAGCACACCGCCCAGAAACCCGGAGGAGTGGCCTCGGCGCCGTAGTAGTCGATATGCTCACTTTTCGGAGTGGTCAGGAAGCGGCTACCCGCTCATCGCCGTACAGCCGATCAGTGGGAGCCATCTGTGCCCGTACCGCTTTCGTCGTCCCGCATGCCCAAAAACGCGTCCCCGCCGGGTGAGGGACAGGCTCTTCTGCTGGTCGACGACCACGAGGACAATCTGTTCGCCCTGGAACACGCCCTCATGCCGCTGGGCCGCCCCGTCCTGCGCGCCACCAGCGGCGAACAGGCCCTCAAGACAGTGCTGCGCGAACCCGTCGCCGCCGTGGTGATGGACGTGGCCATGCCGCACATCGACGGTCTCCAGACCCTCTCCTACCTCCACCGCCTGGACCAGACCCGCGATCTGCCCGTGCTGCTGGTCACCGGCACCAGCCGCGACAACCGGATCGCCCGGCTCGCGTTCGAACTCGGCGCCGCGGGGATCCTGCTCAAGCCCCTCGACCCCTGGGCGCTGTGCTGCCACGTCCGGACCCTCGCCGACCTCCACACACGAGCCTGCGCACCGGCCGTACCTTGAGGGCGCGCCGTCAGCCCAGGACGAACGGCAGCCGCGGCGCCAGCGCGCCGAGCGCGGCCCGCTCCGTCTCCGTCGGCGTACGGCGGCCGGTGCCGACCAGCAGGGCGTCACGGTCGGTGAGCGAGGCGGGGAAGGCCGCCCCGGCGATCGCCTCCAGTGTCGCCCGGGAGTGGGCCAGCCCCGGTGCGGGCGGCCCGGCGGCGCCCGGCAGGTGCGCGACGAGGTCGAGGTGGTGCAGCGTCGCCTCCATGACGTACGTGGAGAGGTAGTCGCCCACCGTGAGGACCTGGTCGCGGGTGCTCACCCGGGCCGCGGGGTCCGCGAGCGCGGCGGCGCGCCCGGCCGCGGAGCCCACGTCGTCGAGGTGGAACCTGAGCAGCCCCGGGTCCCCGTAGGCGGCGGCCAGCCGTACGGTCAGCGCGTCGAGCGGGTCCTCGCCGGTCGGCGGGTGGTCCTGGACGTGCCAGTACGTCACCGCGTCGGCGGTCGGCCCGGTGTCGGCGGGCGTGGCGAGGGTGATGAGGATGTCCTGCGCGTCGACGATCAGGTGGCAGACGAGGTCCCGCACGAGCCAGCCGGTGCAGCCGGAGGGCCGTTCGAAGTCCTGGTCGGGCCGTTCGGCGACCGCGCCGAGCAGGGCCGCCCATGAGTCCGGGAAGAGATCCACGGGGGCACGGTAGTGCGGGGCCGGCACACCGGACAAGCGCGTTTCGGCGGTGTGGTGACCGGGCGGCGGACACCGGCGGCGACGCGGACCGCCCGACCGGGGGGCTCCGCGTCGGCGGTGGGGGCGGACTCAGGGGCCCGTGTCAGCCACTTCTCCCGGTCCGCACGCGTACGCCGGCGTGCAGCAGTTCGGCGCGGCGCTCCTCGTCCTGGGCGAGCAGCGCGGCGACGGTGAGACCCGCCTCCGCCTCGGCCGGATGACGCAGGACCTTGCCCGGCTCGATCCGGTAGGTGTTGCTGCGTCCCTGGCGCGTGTGGGAGAGGAATCCCGCCTGCTCCAGATCGACGATGATCTTCTGCACGGCGCGTTCCGTGAGTCGGCAGTGCGCGGCGATGTCACGGATCCGCGCGTTCTGGTTCTCGGCGATGACCGCGAGCACGCGCGCGTGGCTGGTGATGAACGTCCACCCTGTGTGCGGTTCCGGTACTTCACCCATGAGCGGATCGTACGCCCTGAGCTTCATGTATAGGAACAGGCGAATTCTACTTCATGTATCTCTTGACGTGTCTCCGGTCCGGGCGCGACTCTGGGCCGGAGGAGACTCGGGATCCTGGACACATGGGAGAGGGCCATGGCGCAGCCGTCGGACTCGGCCGAGCCCGTCAACGTGGGTGCCGAGTCGGATCCAGGGGTCGAGCTCGTGCAGTTGCGGCGGGCCATGCGGAGCCGGGGGACGATCGACCTGGCCCGTGGGGTCCTCATGGCCGCCTTCGCCCTCACTCCGGAAAACGCCTGGACCGCGCTGGTCATGACGTCCCAGCACACCAACATCAAGCTGCATCGCGTGGCCCAGCAGGTGGTGGACTCCGTCGGGGGCGTCCCCCTGCCCCAGCAGGTCCAGAAGCGGCTGTCGGCGGCCGTCGCCCACCTCGCCTCCGTGGACGGAGCGGCCGGGCCGGAGCACGACGGCGCCGCTCCTCGGTGACCCGAAGAGCCGTTCGAAGGGTGGCGTGGATCCGGGTGCTTCGCGAGACGATCGGGAATTCGAGGTTTTCACCGGCGCGAGTGAGGTAGTTCGGTAGGACGTTATCTTCGTACGGAGGACGTAGGCGCCGGACAGGTTGGGACCATCAGCCGCCGGCGCCGCCTAACTCGACAGTTCTTCCCCGCACCGGGCGCAGTAGCGCGCGTCCGACTCCGCCGCCATCCGCCCGCAGGCCGGGCAGACGCGGTCCAGCGAGCAGGGCGCCTCACCGCTTTCGTCCACGGGGGCGGTGCGGACGCCGATCTTCAGCCCCGGTCGCCGCCGGTGCACGGAGAGGTACGCGAGTCCGTCCGGACCCGCGGACAGGGCGCGACGGGCCGTGCGCGGCAGCCAGGCCACGGTCCCGGGCGCCAGGGGCTGCCGCTCCACGCCGTTGTCGAGGTGACCGGCGCCCTCGACCACGACCAGCAGCACGTCCAGTTCGGATTCGACGTGCTCGGCCACGGACGCGTCCGGCGCCAGGCGCACCAGATTGGCGTCGAGCTGGCGCCCCCTTTCCGCCAGCCGCCACAACGCACCCGCCTGCCCTTCCTCGGCGGCGGCGACGGTCTCGTAGAGGGTGACGAGCACCCGTGAGGTCTCGGCTGGGGCGTGCAACGGTGGCTCCTGACGGCGCTGGCGGACGCTGGCGGGTTGAACGAGGCACCGTACCGGATCCGGGTGGGCCGGGGGTGGAGGGCCGGCTCATCCCAGGGGGGTGATCTTCCAGGATGGTCCGCGGAACAGTCACCGAGCGGCCGGGGGTTGCCCCGTGCCGGGGGCGAGGAGGTCCGGGCCGGCGGAGTCGGGGCCGGGTGATCCCGTGCCCGGGGAGTCCGTACCGGTGGTGCCCGTTCCGGAGGGCCTGGTGCCGGACGGGTCCGTCACCGCGGCCGCCAGGTGGTCGCGGAACCAACGGTGCCCCGGGTCCGCCGAGTTGCGGGGGTGCCACGCCATGCCCAGCTCCAGGGGCGCCAGATCGAGCGGCACGGTGAAGGTGCGCAGCCCCAGCGCGGCGATGGTGTCGGTGAGCCAGCCGGCCAGCGTGAGCGCGACGAGATCGGTGGTGCGGGCCAGCAGCATCGCGCTCGTGTGACTGGGCACCACGACCGCCGTGCGGCGGCGCAGCCCGAGCTCCGCGAGCGCGCCGTCGATGGGCCCGAGGCGTTTGCCCAGCCGGGAGACGCCGATGTGGCCGGCGGCGGCGAAACGGCGTGCGGTGATGCGCCCGTCGAAGAGGGGGTGGCCGCTGCGGGCGACGCCCACCAGCGGTATCCGGGTCAGGGCCCGGGCGCGGATCTCCGGGTCGAGGTGTTCGAGGACGCCCAGCTCCACGTCCACCACACCCTGGCGCAGGGCCGGGCCGCCCTCCATCGCCTCCGGCAGGAAGACCACGTCCACCTGGGGCGCCTCCGCGCGGACACGCTCGGTCAAGGGCCCGGCGAGACCCGCCATGAGCAGGTCGGTGGCCTGCACGGTGAACGTGCGATGGAGGTGCGCGGCGTCGAAACCGGCCCCCGGCCGCAGCACGTTCTCGCAGCCGCGCAGCAACGCGCCGACCTCGTCCCGCAGTTCCAGGGCGCGCGGGGTCGGGACCAGGCCCTGCCCGGCCCGGACCAGCAGGGGATCGCCGACGGCACGCCGCAGCCGGGCGAGCGTACGGCTGACCGCGGCGGGCGACGTCCCGAGCCGCTCGGCGGCACGGGTCACGCTGTTCTCCTGGAGCAGGACATCCAGCGCACGCAGCAGATTGAGGTCCAACATCGCTCCTGAGCTGCGTTTTTACGCCTGGGACAATGATGCCGTGCTCATTGTTGCATGGTTGGGGGACGGGACTCCGGCAAGAGTGGACACGTCCGCGAGACACCTCGTGCGATGTCCTCTCCACCCCTCAAGGGAGCCTTCCGTGCACCAGTCCCCCCGCGCCGGCCGAGACGGCGATCTCCTGGCAGTGGTCAGCCAGAGCGGACCCACCGTCTCGTTCTTCGACGCCGCCTCCGACCGGCACGTGGACACCATCGACGTCCTGGCCGAGCCGCACGAGTTGTGCTTCGATCCGACGCAGCGCCTGCTGTGGTGCGCCACGACGTACGACTCGGGCTACTACCACGCCAACGGCGGCCGGCGCACCGAACTGACCGTCATCGACGTCGACACGCGCCGCGTCGTCGAGGTGATCGACCTCGCCCCCGAACACGGCCCGCACGGTGTGGCGTTGGACGCGGCCCGCCACCGTCTCTACGTCAGCGTCGAGGGCTCGGCGGACCGGCCCGGCGGGGTCGTCGTGATCGACACGCTGACCCGCCGCCCCCTGGGCAGGATCGACACGGACGCCCCCGGCCCGCACTGGTTCGCCATCGACCCCACGGGCCGGACGGGGTACGCCACCAACAAGGAAGCGCCGTTCGTCTCGGTCGTCGACCTCGAACGGGGCGTCCTCACGGCGAAGGTCGAGGTGCCCGGCAGCGAAGGACTCGCCGTGTCCGGCGACGGCTCCCAGGTGTACGTGGCGTCGCCGTACGCCGGTTCCTTCCTCTCGGACGCCGGGGACCGCCCCGACACGGGAGTCTCGGTCATCGACGCCCGGACGGCGTCCGTCGTCGGCACCCTGCCCACGGACGACGTGGTGCTGCCGGTGCACCTCACCTCGACGGGCCTGCTCCTGGTGGGCGAGCTGCGGACGGAACCCGACCCGGCGTCCCGGCTCGGCCGCCAGGCCCCGGGCCGGCTCACGGTGTTCTCCGCCGGTACGCGGGAGCGGCTGGGCGCGGTGGAGGTCGGGCTCTTCCCGCTGACCATCACCTCGTCGCCGGACGGCCGGCTCGCGTACGTGTCCTGCGTGGTTTCCTCAACCGTCCACGTCGTGGACCTCCATACGCTGGAGGAGGTGGGCCGGTTGGACATCGCCAAGACGGGCGAGCCCGGCGCGCACGGGCTGGCGTACGTCCCGCGCGCGGCCGGGGGCCCGGAAGGTGTCCGGATCGGGCCGGGGCTATGACCCGATCGGGATCCGGAGCACCTGCCCCGGCACGATCCTGTCGGGGTCGGTGATCTGCGCCGGGTTGGCCCGGACGATGCGCGGATAGAGGGAGGCGTTGCCGTAGTACGTCTTGGCCAGCGCCGACAGCGTCTCGCCCTTCGCCACGGTGTGCTCGCGGTAGCCGTAGTAGCCGGGCACGATGTGCGGCCCGTAGATGACCGGAACGGTGACGGCGTTGATCTCGCCGCCGTCCCTGGCCCTCGCCTCGAAGACCTGAACGAGCAGCCGGTCGGCCCGGAAGGCGGTGTGGCCGACGTCGACCGTGAAGTGGAACTGCCCGTGCTCGCCGGTGCCGCCGCCCGCCGCGAACGTGCCGGTCACCTGCTGGTGGCCGTCGCTGACGCGGTACTCCAGAGTGGCCTCGAAGCCGGTGGCGACACCGCCGACGTGGATCGGGTTGCCGACCAGGTCGAGCGGGCGCGGTTGGTCCACGCGGTTGGTCATGAAGCCTCCCCGGGAGATGAGTTGTCCGGCACTGGCAGCTTGGGCTGCGGGCCGACGGAAGACAACCGCCAACTTCGGTCGTCTTCCGTCGGCCCCGGTGCCGACGTGCCGTTCCCCGGAGAGAGCCTGCTCCCGTGCCGTGTCATTGAATTGACGGATCGTCAGGCACTGCCGTCCGTCATGCCGCCGATCATCTCGGCCAGTACGCTCCGTCGGTCCTCCCCCGGACGGGGCCTGAGCGGACGGGCCAGCCGGTGGCTGTCGTAGTGCCAGCGGTGGTCGAGGTCCCGGGGCGCGGCGTCGCTCTCGCGGACCTCGGCGTCGGTGCCGAGCAGGTCCGTGAGGTCCTGAGCCAGGTCGCGCCAGGAGACGTGGCCGCTCACGGCGTTGGCGACACCGTGCATGGGGCGGTCCAGGCACTCCGTCACCGCGCGGGCCAGGGCCGCCGCGTGTACCCAGGCGGCCCCGTACCACGGGTGGCCCGCGGTGCCGGGCCGCGGTACCTCGATCGCCTCACCCCGGACGGCGGCCTGGTAGAGCGTGCCGAGGGCGCCCCAGCGCAGCTGCTCGCGCAGCCGCTCGTGCGCGCCCCAGACGATCGGTGACCGCACGGCGCTCGCTCCGCCGCGCCCGTCGGTGCCCGCGGCGCGCAGCACCATGGCCTCGCACTCGGCCTTGGCCCTGCCGTACGGGCTGAGGGGCTCGCGGGACGGGGACTCCTCCAGGACCCGCTGGGCGTGCGGGTGTCCGTACGCGTCGACGCTGCTGACGAAGACGAACGGCCCGCCGCGCCAGGCCCCGACCATCGCCTCCATGGCCGCCAGGTCCACCTCGGGCCGGGTGAAGGTGGACGCGGCGTGGACGACCGCGTCCGCGTCCGCGACGGCGTCGCGCAGTCCGGCCAGGTCGGTGAGGTCGCCCTCGACGACGTCGACGCCCTCGGCGGCGATCAGATGGGCGGACTCGGGCCGGGCCAGGGCCAGCACGGGGCGGCCCCGGGCGGCCAGTTCCCGCAGGACGAACGCGCCCACACCCCCGGTCGCGCCGGTGACCAGCACCGTGCCGGGACGGGTGGCCCGGCTCCGGGCGGGCCCGGCCGCGGCCTTGGCCGCGGACTGCTGGGCCGCCCGCTCGTCCAGGAGCGCGGTGAGTGCCCGGGGCGTACGGGCCTGGAGCACGTCGAGGCCGGTGAGCGGCAGGCCGAGCCCGGTACGCAGACGTTCGGCGAGCTGCACGGCGACCAGGGAGTGGCCGCCCAGCTCGAAGAAGTCGCCGTCGGGCGGCGGAGTGCGCCCGAGCAGCGCGGCGAACCCCTCGGTGACGGCGGCGGCGCGCGGTCCGGAGAGGACGGCCGGGGCAGGTGCGCCCGGCAGTTCGCCGGGTGTCCGCGGCAGCGCGTCGAGCACGGTGACCGCGGCGGGCACGGACGCGGCCGGGAGCGAGCGGCGCAGCAGCCCGAGCAGCTCGTTGCCGGAGGGGCCCGCGCTGTCGCTGAGCACGGCATAGGCGACTGGCCGGCCCCCCTCGGCCTGGACGACCAGCGCGTCGGCGACTTGGGGGTGGGCCCGCAGGACCTGGACGGCCGGGTGGGCGTCCTCCTCGGCGGGGAGAGCGGCGGACGGCTCCGCCTCCGCGGGGTCCTGGGCCCGGTCGTGGGGTGTACCGAACCCGGGCACCTTGCTCAGGGCGAGCTCCGGATCGGCCGCCGCCGCGTCGAGCAGGGCGGCGTAGTCCCGTACGGTCGCCTCGGCCGCGGCCTCGTCCAGCGCGTCCCGGTCGAACTGCACCAGGGCCGCGGGCGGTTCGCCGGTGCCGTTCGCCAGGGCGTAGGACAGGGTGAACTTGGCGCCGCCGGTGGGCACGTCGACGTACTCGGCCGAGGTGCCGGGCAGCCGGAGCACGGTGGGCTCGCCCAGCACGTCGCAGGTGACGCGGACCAGCGCGGAGCCGTCGGCGCCGCGTGCCGTGGCACCGAGGCGTTCCAGCGCGAGGTCGAACGGGATGTGCCGGTGGCGCTGTGCGTCGAGGAGCGCGTCGCGCACGCGGTGCAGCAGGTGGGCGAAGGACGGGTCGCCGGAGACGTCGACGCGGACCGGCAGGGTGTTGACGCACAGCCCGACCAGACCGCGCATGGCGGCGCCGGTGCGATGGGTGCCCGCCACGCCGATGACGAGGTCGTCGTCGCCGGTGAGGCGGTGGAGCGCGGCGAACGCGGCGGTGAGCGACACCGCGAAGAGCGTGGCCCGGTGCTCGGCGCCCAGGGCGCGCAGGGCGTCCGGCAGCGCGGGCGCGAGCGGCACGGTGTGGACCGCCGCCGCCCCGGCGGTGGCGGACGCTGCCGAGGGCCGGGGAGCGGGCAGGCGGGGCGGGGCGGCGTCGGCCAGCAGGGCGCTCCAGCGGTCCAGCTCCGCCCGGAGGCCGGGTATCCCCTCGTGTTCGCGGCGCGCGTGGTCGGCGTACTGCGGCGGTGCGTCGGAGAGGGGCGGCCCGGAACCGTCCGTGGCCGCGGTGTACAGCGCCGCGAGCTCGTCGGCCACGGTGTCCAGGGAGCCGCCGTCGATGGCGATGTGATGGAACGTCAGCAGTACGGTGTGGTCCTGCTCGGCGTGGCGCAGGACGCGCGCCCGTACCGCCTCGCCCGCCGCGAGGTCGAACGGGCGGGCCGCCTCCTCCCGCAGCAGCGCCGGGGCCTCGGCCGCGTCCGCCTCCACGACGGGTACGGCGATGGCGGCCGGGGCCGGGAGGACCTCCTGGAAGGGCTCGCCCGCCTCCTCCCCGTAACAGGTGCGCAGGATCGTGTGCCGGACCACCAGCGCGTGCAGGGCGGTGGCGAGGGCGGCCGGGTCGAACGGGCCGCGCACCCGGGTGGCGAAGGGGACGTGGTAGGAGTCGCCCGCGCCGCCGAGCCGTTCCATCAGCCACATACGGCGCTGGGCCCGGGACAGGGGCGGGCGGCCCGGCGCCGGGGCGCGGTCGGCCGGGGCGGCGGGGGAGCGCCGGGCGGCGCCGGCGCGGGCCCTGCGCAGCAGTTCGAGCTGGAGCCGTTGCTGCTCGGCGCGCGCCGTGGCGTCGGCGTCAGTGGACATCGCTGTGCTCCGGAGTGCGGGGGTGGAGGTCGCTGTGGGCGGACAGCAGGGCCCGCTCGATGAGGGCGGCCTGGGCGGCGACGGTCGGGGCGGCGAAGAAGTCCGCCAGGGAGAGCTCGACGCCCAGCTCCTCGCGCAGGTCGTCGGTGACGGCGAGGGCGAGCAGGGAGTGACCGCCCAGGGCGAGGAAGTCGGCCTCACCATGGGTGACCTCGCTGCCCAGGGACCGGCTCCACACATCGGCGACGGCCTGCTCCAGCGGGGTCAGCGCCGGGGCGGGCGCCTCGGCCCGCTCCTGGGCGGCCCGGGGGCGGTGGGCCAGCGCGCGCCGGTCGACCTTGCCGGAGGGGGTCAGCGGAAGCCGGTCCACCAGGGTGAGGGCGTCCGGCACCAGATGGGCGGGCAGGACGGCGGTGAGCCGCTCGCGCAGCGCGGAGACGGCGGGCACCGGGCCGGGCGCGGCGACGACGAACGCGACCAGGCGCGCCTCGGGCGTACCCGCGCCCTCGACCGTGACGGCCGCGTCGTCCACCTGTGCCTCCCGGCGCAGGGCGTGCTCGACCTCGCCGGGTTCGATGCGGAAGCCGCGGACCTTGATCTGGTCGTCGTTGCGGCCGTGGAAGTCCAGGACGCCGTCGGGGCGGGCGGAGACGACGTCGCCGGTGCGGTAGAGGCGCCCGGCGGTGGGGTGGTCGACGAAGCGCTCGGCGGTCAGCTCGGGCCGCCCCGCGTAACCGTCGGCGAGCCGCGTCCCGCCGACCCACAGCTCGCCCCGCTCGCCCTCGGGGACCGGGCTGCCGTCGGCGTCCAGGACGTGGACGGTGGCCCCGGCGATGGGGCGGCCGATCGGCGGCGGCCCGTCGCAGTCGGGCACGGTGACGGTGTGGGCGGTGGCGAAGGTGGTCGTCTCGGTCGGCCCGTAGCCGTTGACCAGCTCCAGCCAGGGGAAGGCGGTCAGCACGTCACGGGCGTGACCCGCGGCCATCGCCTCGCCGCCCACGACGACCGAGCGGAGCTGGGCGAAGACGCGCGAGCGCCGGGCGGCGAGCTGGTGGAAGAGCGCCGTGGTGAAGAACGCCACCGTCACGCCGTGGCGTTCGACGTGCCGGGCCAGGTCCTCCAGGGAGGGCCGGGGCACAGTGCACACGACGACCGCGGCGCCGTTGGCGAGCGCCGCCCACACCTCGAACGTCGAGGCGTCGAAGGTCATCGGCGAGTGGAACAGCACGCGGTCGCGGGCGGTGACCGTGACGTACTCGGGTGCGGTGACCAGCTCCGCGACGGCCCGGTGCGCGATGGTGACGCCCTTGGGGCGGCCGGTGGAGCCGGAGGTGAACATGATGAAGGCCGGGCTGTCGGGAGCGCCGCCGCCCGTCGACGGGCCCTCGCCGAGCGGCGTTTCGGGCAGGGCGAGGACGGGCCCGCCGAGCCCGGCCGCGTCCAGCAGCTTGGCGTCGCCGAGGGTGAGGGTGACGCCCGCGTCGGAGATCATGCCTTCGGTACGGGGCCGGGGCTGTGCGGGATCGAGCGGCACGCACACGGCGCCCGCGCCCCACAGGGCGAGCTGGGCGACGACCGTGCGGGCGAAGCGGGTGGTCAGCAGTGCCACCCGGTCGCCGGGCGCCACCCCGTGCTCGCGCAGATGCGCGGCGAGGGCGCGTCCTTCCTGGTCGAGCTGACGGTAGGTCAGGGTGGTGTCGCCGTCGACCACGGCCAGGGCGTCGGGGGTGCGGGCGGCGTGCCGGGCCACGAGGCCGGGCAGCGCGGTCGCCGTGGGCTGCGCGGGGGTGGATGTCATCTCAGGCTCCTGCCGGTCGCGGGGTCCAGCGCTGGTCGAGGAGGGCGGCGAAAGCGCCCAGATCGGTGCTGCGCAGCAGTTCGTGGGCGCGCGGCCGGACGCCGCTCTCCCGCTCGACGACCGCGAGCAGCCGCGCGGCCACGACGGAGGTGCCGCCGATGTCGGTGAAGTGGTCGCCGAGTACGGTCTCGGGCCGCCCCAGGAGCTCGCGGACGGTCGCGAGGACGAGGCGCTCGCCGGGGGTGGCCTCGGCCAGGTCGTCGGCCGGGGCCGAGGGCGCCGCCGGGGACGGGGCGTGGGCGGCCAGGGCGGCCCGGTCCACCTTGCCGTTGGCGTCCAGCGGATGGGCGTCGACGAACCGTACGGCGGCGGGCACGGCCTGCTCGGGAAGCCAGGCGCGGACCGCGTCGAGCAGATCGGCGGGCGCGGGCGGCGTGGCGTCGGCCGGCTTGAGGTGGGCGACGAGCCGGGCGAGGCCGGAGCCGTCGCGCGCCACGGTGACCACGGCCGTGCGCACCCGGGCGTCCTGCTCGAACGCGGCCTCCACCTCGGCGAGTTCGATGCGCACGCCGCTGATCTTGACCTGGCTGTCGAGGCGGCCGAGGAACTCCAGGGTGCCGTCCGCGGCCATGCGCACCCGGTCGCCGGTGCGGTACAGCCGGTCCGTGCCCTCCAGGGCCGGGTGCCCGGGGGGAGCGGTGAAGCGCCGCGCGGTCAGCTCGGGGTCGAGGTAGCCGAGCGCCAGGCAGTGGCCGCCGAGACGCAGTTCACCGTCCTGCCCGCGGGCCACGGGGTTGCCGTCCGGATCGGTGACGACGACGGTGACGCCCGGCAGCGGCGTACCGATCGGCGGCGGCGTCGTCCGGTCGGCGGCCGGGGAGGTGGCGCGCATCGCGTACGTGGTGGTGAGGACGGTGGCCTCGGCCGGGCCGTAGGCGTTGTGGACCGTGGCGGTGACGTCCGGCCCGGGGCGGCGGCGCATGCGGTCGCCGCCGACGACGAGGTGGCGCAGCGGCAGGTCCGCGGGCCACGGCCGGTCCAGGAGGGGTTCGATCGTCGGGGTCGCCGCCACGCACACGGTGACGGCGGCCTCGCGCCACCAGTCGGTGAGCAGGGCCGCGTCCCAGCGGGTGTCGTCCGGGGCCGGGACGAGGGCGGCGCCCGAGGTGAGCCCGGCCCACAGCTCCAGCAGATGCGGGTCGAAGGCGACGCCGATGAGCAGCGACTGCCGGTCGCCCGGCGCCAGCGCGGTGGCCTCCCGGTACCAGTCCAGGGCCACGGACAGCGAGGCCTCGGCCACCGCGACCGCCTTGGGGCGGCCGGTCGATCCGGAGGTGAGGACGGCGTACAGGGCGCCCTCGGGGGCGCGCCGCGCACCCTCGGGACGGGTGGTGAACGCGGCCACCGGGGCGCCCGGCGCGTTCACGCCGTCGGTGGGCAGGGGCAGCGCGACGTGCTCCCCGTCCTGGTGGGCCCGGGGCAGGACAGCGGGGTCACCGACGAGGCAGGCGACGTCGAGGTCCTCGGTGACGGCCTGGGTGCGGCGTTCGCCGGGGCGCGGGCCCAGCGGCAGGTAGACGGCGCCGATCCGGGCGAGCGCGACGGCGGTCACCACCAGGGCGGTGGACCGGTCGAGGCAGACGCCGACCAGGTCACCGGGGTGTACGCGCTCGCGCAGGGCGGCGGCGACGCCGTCGGCCGCGGCGCCCAGCTCCTCGTACGTCCAGGTGCGCGCGCCGTCGACGACGGCCGGGGCCTGCGGGGCGCGCCGGACCCATTCCTCGAAGCGGGCGACGACGGCGGTCGGTTCGGCGGCCGGGCCGTGGGCGATGCTCGCCGGCGTGCCGGCGCCGGCGGTCGCGGGGGTGGTCTCGGGGAGGGCGGGGGACTGGATCATCACGACTCCGTGGAGAGGGGGGCGGTGGCGGCGAGGGCGTCGGCCTGGTCGGCGAGGACGGGGTTGCGGAAGAGCACCTTCAACGGCGGGCGCGTGCCCAGGTGGGGCTCCAGCCAGGCCGCGAGTTCGGCCGCCAGCAGCGAGTGGCCGCCGATGTGGAAGAAGTGGGATCCGGCGTCGAAGCGGCTGTGGCCGAGCACCTCACGCCAGCCGGTTGCCAGCAGGGCCGTCATCGGGTCGTCCGGCACGGCGGCGGACGCGGTGTCCCCGGTCGCGGTCGCAGTCGCGGTCGCGGTCCCGGCCTCGGGCGCCGCCGGGGCCACCGAGTCGAGCGCGGCCGCGCGGCGGGTGAGGACCGTACGGTCCGGCTTGCCGCCCGCCAGGGTCGGCATCGTCTCCAGCCGGGCCCACCGGGCGGGCACGAGGGCCCCGGGCAGCCGGTGGCTCAACTCGGTGTGCAGCGCCTTCTCGTCCACGCCGGTGAGATGGGCGCCGTCCTCGAAGAAGCCGACGAGGCGGGGGGCGGCGGGGCTCTCCGTGTCCAGGACGACGGCGCAGGACCGGCCGCCGAGCGCGGCGGACGCCGCCGCCTCGATCTCCTCCAGCTCGATGCGGTGCCCGCGCAGCTTGACCTGGTTGTCGCGGCGGCCCAGGAAGTACAGCAGACCGTCCAGGCCGCGGTAGCCGAGGTCGCCGGTGAGATAGACCCGCTCCCCGCCCAGCGCGTCCACGGTACGGAACCGGGCGGCCGTCACCTCCGCGTTGCCGGGGTAGCCCTCGGCCAGGCCGGGCCCGGCGATGGCCAGTTCCCCGACCGCGCCGTCGGGCAGCGGGCGGTGGTGGGCGTCCAGGACGTGGACGCGCTCGCCCGGCAGCTCGGTGCCCAGCGGGATCTCGGCGCCCTCGGCCAGGGCCTCGCGGGAGACCTCGTGGACGGTGGAGGTGATGGCGGCCTCCGTGACGCCGTACGCGTTGAGGACGGTGGCATCGGTGTCGGCCAGGAGGCCGCGCAGGGTCTCCGCGGGCAGGCGCTCGCCGCCCAGGACCAGGAGCCGGGGCGTCCAGCTCTCCTCACGCAGCGCCGGGCGCAGCTCTTCGCGGGTGGCCAGGAAGTAGCTGGTGGGAAGGTTGGCGACGGTGACGCGGGCGGCGGCGAGGAGCCCGGCCAGCTCGGCTCCGGTGGGCACCTCGTGCTCGGGGATCACCAGGCACGCCCCCGCATGCAGGGTGGGGAGCACCTCCTCGAGCGCCACGTCGAAGGACGGCTGCGCGAACATCAGGACCCGGTCGGCGCTGGTCAGCGCGAACCGGTCGGCGGTGGCGGTCAGATGGTGCTCCAGGGCCGCGCGGCCCACGGCGACCGGCTTGGGCGTACCGGTGGAGCCGGAGGTGTGGATGACGTAGGTGGCGCCGGGCAGGACGTCGGCCGCGTGGGCGCGGGGCAGCACGGGCGCGTCGAGCCGGGCGAGGGGCAGGCCGTCGGGCAGGTCCGGGCCGCCCTCGGCGGTCAGCACGAGCGCCGGGGCGAGGCGCTGGAGCAGCAGCGCGGTGCGGGCGGGCGGATCGGCGGGGGAGAGCGGGCAGTAGACGGCGCCGGTGCGCAGACAGGCCAGCAGCGCGGTGACCGAGTCGGCGCCGCGGGGCAGGACGACGGCCACGGGCTGCCCCGGCGTGACCCCGGCGGTACGCAGCCGCTCGGCCAGCGCGGCGACCCGCCCGTCCAGTTCGCCGTACGTCACCCGGCGCGCCCCGCACAGCAGGGCGGGCAGCGAGGGGTCCTGGGCGGCCACCGGGTCCAGCAGATCGCGGCCGGACGGCACGGGCGCGGCTTCGGCGGCCGGCTCCACGGCGGCCGGGGCCAGGTCGGCCAGCGGCGCCGCGGGCGCGTCGAGGTAGGCGCGCAGCAGGTCCAGGAAGCGGCCCGACAGCAGCCGGGCCACGTCCTCGCCGAACAGGTCGGCGTCGTAGTCCCACACCAGCGTCATGCCGGGCGCGCCGTGGCGGGTGGTGACGCCGCGCCGGTCGTCCGGCAGCAGCACCACGTCCAGGTCGAAGCGGGTGGTCCCGGTGTTGAACCC
The DNA here is from genome assembly GCF_056435525.1 of Streptomyces sp. NPDC043908. Classification (NCBI taxonomy): domain Bacteria; kingdom Bacillati; phylum Actinomycetota; class Actinomycetes; order Kitasatosporales; family Streptomycetaceae; genus Streptomyces; species Streptomyces sp. NPDC043908. The sequence goes on from NZ_JBWKEI010000001.1 coordinate 335,876, forward strand.
CTCGAACAGGGTGATGTCCAGGCCCGGCAGGTCGATCTCGGGCAGCGGGGCGTCGTGCGCGCTGAACATCACCGAGAACAGCGGGTTGTCGGCGCCGGAGGTGTGCAGGCCCAGCGCCCGGGTCAGCTCCTGGACCGGTACGTCCTGGTGCGGCAGGGCGCGGATGAGGGTGTCGGTGACCTCGTCCATGGTGTCCTGGGCCGGGAGGGTGGCGTCCAGGGCGAGCGGCAGCGGGATGGTGTTGACGAACATGCCGACGGCGTCCTCGTACCCCAGCGGCCGGTTGCCGACGGCGGTGCCGATGACCATGCGGGAGCGGCCGCTGTGGCGGCGCAGCAGCTCCGCGAACAGGCCCAGGAGCGTGGCGAAGGGGGTGAGGCCGCGCTCACGGGCGTGGCCGCGCAGCCGCTCGGCGAGGTCGGCGCCGATGGTCTGGCGCAGTTGTCCGCCGTGGTGCCTGCGGCGGGCGCCCGGCCGGGCGAGACCGGGCAGCGGCAGGTCGTGGGGCTGGTCGCGCAGGAAGGACTGCCAGAACTCCAGGGACTCGGGGGCGAAGGCCGCGCCGGACCTGGCCTGTACGTGGTCCGCGTAGGAGGGTGCGGGCGGGAGCGTGAGGGATTCCCCCGCGACGCGGGCGCGGTAGGTGCGGAAGACGTCGTCCAGCAGGATCGCGAACGAATGGCCGTCGTGGATCAGATGGTGCTCGACGTGGACGAGCCGGTGGTGCTCCTCGGCGAGGCGGACGAGCGTCCAGCGGATCAGCGGCGCCTCGAAGGTGTCGAGGGGTGTCTCGGCCTCGCGGCGCAACAGGTCCTGGAAGGCCGCCTCGGGGTCGTCCTCGCCGCTGAGGTCGGCGGTGTGCAGTCTCGGCTCGCAGCGCGGCGCGACCCGCTGCCCGGGCACCGATCCCGGCCGGTCCACGAGTTCGAGCCGCAGACCCGCGTGGCGGGCCAGGGTGGCGGCCAGGCCCTCGCGCAGGGCGTCCGCGTCGAGGGGGCCCCACAGGTCGAGCGCGGCGGTGAAGTTGTAGGCACGGCTGCCGGGCTGCATCTGCTCGTGCAGCCAGACGATCTCCTGCGAGGCGGAGAGGGGAAGCATGATCGGTCCCTGAGGGTCGTCGGGGCGGTTCACCGGCCCGGTCACGGTGGTGCCGGGCGCGGTCGTACGGGCGGCTCGGCGGGTTGTGCGGAGCCGCGGAGGAGGTGCGTGCGGGGTTCGGGGCGCGACGGGTGCCGCGGGGGTGTCGGTTGCCGGGGGGCGTGCATTTCCGGGGGCGTGCCGCGCGGAGACGTCCGCCCCGTGGTGTGTCTGGGTCAGCCCGCGGGGTGCGGCACCGGGCGCAGCGCCCCGGTGAGCGCGTCGAAGGCCCGGTGGGCGGCGGCGTCGTCGAGGACCGCGCGGTCCCACACCATCCGCAGCCGGATCCCGGTTCCTTGGGTGACGGAGACGGCGAACGGACCGCGCACCGGTCTGCCGTCGACGTGGACCTCACGGCCCTCGACACCGGCGAGGCGCAGGGGTGGGCGGCGGCTGTCGTCGTCGACGGTCAGCAGTCCGTCCAGCGCGCCGTTCCAGCCCGTACCGGCGGCCCGCGCTGCGGCCACGACCGCGTCGAAGGGCATGTCGGCCCGGTCCAGGTCGTCCCACCAGGCGTCGGCGGTCGCCTCCGGCGTGGACTTGTGCCCGGTGGCGGCGGGGAAGACGACGGTGTTGAGGAAGCAGCCGACGACCGGCTCCGCGCCGACGGGACGGCCGCCCCACGGGTAGCCGAGCGGGACGACGTGGCCCGGGCCGTACAGCGCGTCCGCCGTGGCGCGGCAGGCGTCCAGCAGACCGGGGAAGGGGACGCCGCCGTCGTGCGCGGGCAGCCGGGCCTCGGCCGAGCCGCTGGGCAGCGCGCCGGCGGCCACCCGTTCCGGGCGGGGCAGCGGGGCGTGCGCCCGCACCGCGCGCAGCCGGTCCGCCCAGTACGCGGCGGCGTCGGGGGTGTCCGCGCGCTCCTCGGCGGCGAGCTGGAGCAGGACCGCCTCGCGGTAGGCGTCGCGTTCGGCCTCCGTCTCCTCGGGGGTGACGCGGAGACCGGCCGGGTGCTCGGTGTACGCGGCGCCGAGTTCCTCGGCGATCCGGGCCAGCGACCGGCCGTCGCAGACGGCGTGGTCGAGGGCGATCGCGAGGAGGTCCTCGGTGCGGCCCTCTTCGTCGCGGACGAGGAACAGCCGCAGGGGCGGGCCCTGCGGGTCCCAGGAGGCCAGGGCGCGGCGCAGGGTGTCGGCGGGGCGCTCGCCCGGCGCGGGGACCGGGCGCAGGACGGGGATGTCCGGCTCTCCGACGTGCAGGACCGGGGTACCGCGCACGACGGCGGGCCGCGAGCGCAGGGCGGTGTGCCGGGAGGCGAGGCCGCGGGCGGCTGCCCGCAACCGCTCGGGGCCGACGGTCCCGTACGGGAAGGCGAAGAACATCGGCACCACGTCGGGGCGTCCGGCCGGGTCCAGCGAACGCACCAGCGCGAAGCGGCGCTGCGCCCCGGTGACGGGCAGCAGGGTGCCGGACCCGGCGTCGGCGGTGATCCGCCGGTAGCGGGCCAGGTACTGGCTCGTGATGCTGGGCACGGAGTCCTCGTTCTGTCGTGGTGGGCCGGGGTGTCGTGGCTCTGCGGCACGCGGGGCGACCGCGCTCCGGAGGGTCAGCGGGAAGGGGTGGGGGCGGGCTCCTCGTCGCCGTCCACGGCCGGGTCCTCCCCGGGTGTTCCGGGGAACGCCGCGCCGAGGTCTCCCGGTTCGGGCAGGTCCCGCATCCGGCGCAGCGGGGAGAGCAGCAGCGGCAGCGGTACGGCGAGGAAGCCGGCGGCGCAGCAGGCCAGCGCGGCGCGCGGGCCGAAGGCCTCGGCGAGGGTGCCGCCCAGGAGCGCGCCGAGCGGCAGGGTGCCCCACATCAGGAAGCGCAGGGTGGCGTTCATCCGGCCGAGCAGGTGCGGCGGGCAGAGTCCCTGGCGGAAGCTGACCTGGGCGATGTTGTAGACGACGGCGCCGAAGGAGATGCCCGCCGATCCCGCGGCGAACAGGGCCGCCCCGAGGGTGCCGTGCCCGGACAGGGGCCACAGCAGGGCGAACGGCCCGCTCAGCAGGACCGACCAGAGGATGAGCCGGGCCTGCCCCCACCGGGCGGCGAGCCGTCCGGAGCACACGGCGCCCAGGAGCCCGCCGACGGCGGACGCGGACAGCACCAGGCCCAGGGCGCCCGGCTCCAGACCGACGACACGGACGAGGTGCACGGTCTGCGTCGCCATGAGGACGGCCATGCACAGGTTGCCGAGGGCCGTGGTGAGGGCGATGACGCGCAGCAGCGGATGGCCGGTGACGAAGCGGATGCCTTCGCCGATGTCCTTGCGCAGGGACGCGTCGGCGGCCACCTCGGGCGGTGCCTCGGGCTGCCTGACGCGCAGCAGGAACGCGGCCGAGAGCAGATAGCCCAGGGCGTCGGCGAGCACGGCGAGATGCGCCCCGACGAGCTGGACCAGCCCGCCTCCCGCCCCCGGCCCGCCCACCTGCGCGGTCGAACGCACCGTCTCCAGGGCGCCGTTGCCCGCCATGAGCTCCTCACGCGGCAGGATCTGCGGCAGGAAGCTCTGGTGGGCGACGTCGAAGAACACGGTCGCGACGCCGGTGACCAGCGCGACCACGTAGAGCTGCGCCATCGTCAGGGCGTCGGCCAGCGCGGCGGCCGGGATGCTGCCCATCGCCACGGCCCGTACCAGGTCCGCCCGGATCATCAGGGGACGCTTGCGCATACGGTCGGTGAGGGCGCCGGCCGGCAGTCCCACGAGGAGGAAGGCGGCGGTCTCCGCGGCCGTGAGGAGGCCCACCTGGAAGGCGGAGGCGTCGAGTTCGAGGACGGCCACCAGGGGGAGGGCCACCAGGGTGACCTGGGCGCCGAGTTGTCCGGCGGCCGCTCCCGCGAGCAGCATCCGGAAATCGCGTCGGCGCATCGGGCTGCCCGTGGAGGCTCCGGATGTGAGGGACATGTGAACGACCTTCACCGAGCCCCGGATCGGGAGTCAAAGGATCACGGCCACTTTCGGTCGTCTCTTGTCTTCTGTTGTCAAAAACGCGTAAGAATTTTCGGCGAACTCGCGGTAAGTCCGCATGAACGCCTGCCACTCGGTGTGCACGGCGCAACAGTCGTACGCCGGTGCGGACCGGAAGGGGGGTGGGCGGGGGGGCGGGTACCCTGCACACAAAGTGATGGTCGCGATCCTGGCCGAAAAACGCCACTGGCGACGACCTTGTTGCGGAATCATCTATTCCGTCAGTTATGGAGCGTATGCGGCGTTGCGCCCGCCGGGACGCGGAACCGCCGCCCGAACGACCCCCGTCCGCCCGCCTCGCCCGCCTGGCCCCACCTCGCCCGCCTCGCCAGCCTCGTCCTTCCGGAGGACATGGCACCTGAGGAGGACCCCGCGACTTCGGCCGTGCGAGGGATTACCTCCCGGTTCCCGCTTCCTAGGGTCGTTTCCGTCGACGCCCCACACGGGGAAGGGCCGGTATGTCGGAGAAGCCCGGAGGTGGCCGTCGGGAGCAAGTCGCACGACCGGTGGCTGGCGCTGGGCGAGATGCAGTTCGCCTACCTGCGGGAGCACGGGCTCCGCCCGGGCCAGCGCATGCTGGACATCGGCTGCGGGAACCTGCGGGCCGGCTGGCGCTTCATCGCCTACCTGGAGCCCGGCCACTACTACGGCATCGACATATCGCCCGACTTCACCTTCGACCGCACGGAGGGCGCCGAGCACCAGGTGCTGCGCGAGGACTTCTACTACCGCACCGCCACGCTCGTCGCACTCGCCGAGAAGCACGGCCTTGCCGCGCGGTTCATGGACGACTGGGAGATCCGCGAGCACGGTCAGTCCAAGATCCGCGTCACACACCGGTCCGGCTGAGCGCCCAGCGGCGTACACAAGGGGCGTACGGGGCGATGCGTCAACCGGGCGGGGGCGGCCCCCGCCCCCGCCCCGTGCGGCGAGGCCCCCCGCCTCGTAGAGTCTGGTGACATGACATCCATTGCCGTCTCTCCTGCCGACGCCCTCGACTCCCTCCTCGCCGGAAACCGGCGCTTCGTGGCCGGGGCCCCGCGCCACCCCAACCAGGACGCCGCGCGGCGGGCCGAGCTCGCGCCGGCGCAGAAGCCCTTCGCGGTGCTGCTGGGATGTTCCGACTCCCGGCTGGCCGCCGAGATCATCTTCGACCAGGGCCTCGGCGACCTGTTCGTGGTCCGCACCGCCGGCCACGTCCTGGGTCCGGAGGTCCTGGGCAGCATCGAATACGGCACCAGCGTGCTGGACTGCCGCCTCGTCGTGGTCCTCGGGCACGACTCGTGCGGCGCCGTCGCGGCCGCCCGCGCCGCCGTGGAGGGCGGTCTGCCGGCCGGCGGGTACGTCCGGGACGTCGTCGAGCGCGTCACCCCCAGCGTGCTGGCGGCCCGGGCCGCCGGGCTCACCTCCGACAGCGACCACATCGACGCGCACATACAGCACACCGTGGACCTGCTCCTGGACCGCTCCCGGGTGCTGGCCGACCAGGTCGCCTCCGGCCACACCGGCGTCGTGGGACTCGCCTACCAGCTCGCCGAGGGCAGCGCCCGTCTCGTCACCGCGCACGGCATCCCCGACCCGGCGGCGTCCACCCCCCTCTCCGCCTGAGCGGCTCCGCCCGATTCCGCGGTCACCCGGGGGGCAACGCCCATTGCCCCCCGAAGCACCCTGTCGATAGCCTGTGTTCGTCATTCCGGTCGTTGACCGGAGTTTCGAACACAGAGGGTGGGGTGGCGGCCATGGGGCGACTCGTGCCGGCGGTGGCCAGGGCGCTGGACGTGCTGGAACTCTTCCTGGAGAGCGAAGCGCCGCTCTCCGCGCCCGACGTCATGCGCAGACTCGGTCTGCCACGCACGACGGTCCACGAACTGGTCAGCACCCTGGCCGCCCGCTCCTACCTGGCGCCGGCGCCCGGGCAGCCGGGACGCTACCGGCTGGGCGTGCGCACCTACCAGCTCGGCAGCCGGTACGCCGAACAGCTCGACCTCGCCGCCGAAGGGCAGCAGGTGGCCCGCGAGGTGGCCCTCACCTGCGACGAGACCGTCCATGTGGCCATCCTGGAGCACACCGACGTCATCTACATCGCCAAGGTCGACTCCACCCACGCCGTCCGGATGGTCTCGGCGGCCGGGCGCCGGCTGCCCGCCCACTGCACCTCCGTCGGCAAGATGCTCCTCGCCTCGCTCCCGGAGGCGGAGCTCGACGCCCGGATCACCGGCGGCGAACTCGTCGCCATGACCCCCGACAGCATCACCGACCCCGCCGCGCTGCGCGCCGCGCTGGCCGAGATCCGGGCCCGGGGGACGGCCTTCGAGCACCGGGAGTCCAATCCGGACGTCAGCTGTGTGGCCGCCCCCGTCCACGACAGCGCGGGCCGGGTCGTCGCCGCGCTGTCCATCTCCGTACCGATGATCAGGTGGACCGAGGCCCGCGAGGCGGAACTCGCCGAGCTGGCGCTCAAGGGCGCCGGCGACCTGTCCGTGCGGCTCGGCCACCGGGGCGCACGATGAACCCTGACGTGGCGGTACGGGAGGAGGCGGAACTCGGGGAGGGGCCCACCTGGGACCCGGCGGCCGGCCGGCTGATCTGGGTGGACATCCTGGCGTCGCGGATCCACACCTACGAGCCGGGCAGCGGGCGGCGCACGGTTCTGGCGACCGGGCAGCACGTCGGCGCCGCCAAGCCGCGCGCGGGCGGCGGCCTCGTCGTCAACCTCCGCGACGGCGTCGGGCTCTACGGCCCCGGCGGCGCCTTCTCCTGGCTGCTGCGCGACCCCGTGCCCGGGCGGCGCGGCAACGACGCGGCGGTCGCACCGGACGGCGCCCTGTGGGCGGGCACGATGCGCTACGACGAGGCGAGCGGCGGCGGCTCCCTCACCCGGATCACCGGCGACGGCGCGGCCACGGCCGTGCCCGGCCCGGTGACGGTCAGCAACGGCACCGGCTGGAGCCCCGACGGACGGCTCATGTACTACGTCGACAGCCCGACCCGGCGGATCGACGTCTTCGACTTCGACGGGCACCTCGCCCACGACCGACGGCCGTTCGCGGTGATCGGCGACGAGGACGGCTTCCCCGACGGGCTCACCGTCGACGCGGAGGGCGGCGTGTGGGTGGCGCTGTGGGACGGGGGCGCGCTGCGCCGCTACGGCCCCGACGGCACGCTCGACCTAGTGGTCGAGCTGCCGGTGCGCCGCCCCACCGCCTGCGCCTTCGGCGGTGCGGACCTCACCGACCTCTACGTCACCAGCGCCCGTACCGGTCTGCCCCGGCCGCACCCGCTCTGCGGGGCGCTGCTGGTGCTGCCCGGTATCGGGCGCGGGCTGCCGGGTACCGCCTTCGCCGGGTGACGTCCGGGTGACGTCCGGGCGCAGGCGGTACCCGCGGTGATTCAGCGCGTCGAGAAGGCGTGCACCGTCGACGACCGGTACGTCTCGCCCGGGCGCAGCACCGTGGACGGGAAGGCGGGGTGGTTGGGCGCGTCCGGGAAGTGCTGCGACTCCAGGCAGAGGGCGTCGCCCTGGCGGTAGACGCGGCCCGAGGTGCCCACCAGCGTGCCGTCCAGGAAGTTGCCGCTGTAGAACTGCATGCCCGGCTCGGTGGTGAACATCCTCATCACCCGGCCGGAGCGCGGTTCGGCGAGCGTGAGCGCGTACTCGGGCTCCGGTGTGCTGCCCTTGTCCAGCACCCAGTTGTGGTCGAACCCCTTGCCGTACAGGAGCTGTTGGTGGCCCTGGCGGATGTCACGGCCGATCGGCTTCGTACGCCGGAAGTCGAACGGGGTCCGCGAGACGCGGGCCAGCTCACCGGTCGGTATGAGGCCCGAGTCGACCGGGGTGTAGCGCTCGGCGGCCAGTTCGAGGGTGTGGTCGTAGACGGGGCCGCTGCCCTCGCCGGCCAGGTTGAAGTAGGTGTGGCTGGTGAGGTTGACGACGGTCGCCCGGTCGGTGGTCGCCTCGTAGTCGATGCGCCACTCGCCGCGCGCCGTGAGGGTGTAGGTGACCTGGACCTTCAGGGTGCCGGGGTAGCCCATCTCGCCGTCCGGCGAGATCCGGGAGAGCACGAGGCCGGTGCGGGAGCCGTGGGTGAAGGGCTCCACGTGCCACATCTGCTTGTCGAAGCCCTTGGTGCCGCCGTGCAGGCTGTTCTCGCCGTCGTTGAGGGGCAGTTGGTAGGGATGCCCGTCGAGGGTGAACCTGCCCGCCGCGATGCGGTTGCCGTAGCGGCCGATGAGACCGCCGAAGTACGGGGACTTGGCCACGTAGTCGGCGAGGTTGTCGAAGCCGAGGGCGATGTTGGCGGTGCGGCCGTGCCGGTCGGGCACGTCGAGGCGGTGCACGATCCCGCCGTAGGAGAGGACGTCCAGGCGGACGCCTCCGTTGCTGACGGTCCACCGGTGGACGGGGGTGCCGTCGTCCAGGGTGCCGAAGAGCGTCCTGGTGGGGGTGCGGCCCTGCGCGGCCCGGGCGGTGCCCAGGTTCGTCGCCGCCACACCGGCGGCCAGGCCGACGGCCATCACCGTACGTCTGCTGGTGTTCATCCGCGTACTCCTTCGAGGGATCGTGGGGGTGTCATGAACCGACCTTGCGTTTGTTCCAGACGTCGAAGCCCACCGCGGCCAGCAGGACGAAGCCCTTGATGACCTGCTGGTAGTCGGTGCCGACGCCGACCAGCGACATACCGTTGTTGAGCACGCCGAGCACCAGACCGCCGATGATGGCGCCCAGGACCGTGCCGACGCCGCCGCTCATCGAGGCACCGCCGATGAAGGCCGCCGCGATGGCCTCCAGCTCGAAGTTGACGCCGGCGTTGGGTGTGCCGGCGTTCAGCCGTGCCGCGAAGACGACACCGGCGAGCGCCGCGAGGACGCCCATGTTCACGAAGACCAGGAAGGTGACGCGCTTGTCCTTGACGCCGGAGAGCTTCGCCGCGGCCTGGTTGCCGCCGAGCGCGTACACGTGCCGTCCCACGACCGCGTTGCGCATCACGAAGCCCAGTCCGATGAGCAGGGCGGCCAGCAGGAGCAGCACCACCGGCACACCCCGGTAGCTGGCCAGGGTCAGGGTGAAGGCGAGGACGGCCGCGGCCATCGCCACGCACTTGGTGAGGAACAGGCCCCGCGGCAGCACGTCGAGTTCGTACGCCTGCTCGCGCCGCCGGGAGCGCACCTCCTGGATCAGGACCACGGCGGTGAGGGTGAGCCCCAGCAGGACCGTGAGGTTGTGGTAGTTGGTGTCGGGGCCGACTTCCGGAAGGTATCCGGTGGAGATCTTCTGGAAGCCCTCGGGGAACGGGCCGAGCGAGCGCGACCCGAGCAGGATCTGGGTGCCGCCCCGGAAGAGCAGCATCCCGGCGAGGGTGACGATGAAGGACGGGATGCCCACGTACGCGATCCAGAACCCCTGCCAGGCGCCCGCCACACCGCCGATCGCGAGCGCCACGGCCAGCGCGACCACCCAGGGCACGTGGTGCTCGACCATCATCACCGCGCAGGCCGCGGAGACGAAGGCCGCGAGCGAGCCCACGGACAGGTCGATGTGGCCGGCGATGATGACGATCACCATGCCGATGGCGAGGACCAGGATGTAGCTGTTCTGGAGGACCAGGTTGGTGACGTTGTTGGGCTTGAGCAGGACGCCGTCGGTCCATATCTGGAACAGCACGACGATCAGTCCGAGCGCGACCAGCATCCCGTACTGGCGCATGTTGCGGCGGGCCGCTTCGAGGAGCAGCGCCCCGGTGGGGGAGCGCGGCGGCTCGGGAGTCCGCGGGGGGCTGGGGGCGGCGTCGGTGGTGACCGGACCCATATCTGCTACCTCTTGTTCGTGGTGTCGTTCGTGGTCATGAGGCGCATCAGCACTTCCTGGGTCGCGTCCGCGCGGGCGGTCTCACCGGTGAGACGGCCGGCCGCCATCGTGTAGACGCGGTCGCACATGCCGAGGAGTTCGGGCAGTTCGGAGGAGATGAAGACGACCGCCTTGCCCTGGGCGGCCAGCTGGTCGACGACGGTGTAGATCTCGTACTTGGCGCCCACGTCGATACCGCGGGTGGGCTCGTCGAGGATCAGCACATCCGGACCCGCGAAGATCCACTTGCTGAGGACGACCTTCTGCTGGTTGCCGCCGGACAGGCGCCCGACCGGCTCGAAGACGGTCGGGGCCTTGATGCCCATGGAGGTGCGGTAGGACTCGGCGACCCGCCGCTCCTCGTGCTCGTCGACGATCCCGCGCCGGGACACCTTGTCCAGGGCGCCCAGGGTGATGTTGCGGCTGATGGTGTCGATGAGGTTGAGCCCGTAGTGCTTGCGGTCCTCGGTGACGTACGCGATGCCGTGGCCGACCGCCTCGGGGACGGTCTTCGTCCGGATGGGACGGCCGTCCTTCCACACCGTGCCGCTGATGTTGCGGCCGTAGGAGCGGCCGAAGACGCTCATGGCCAGCTCGGTGCGGCCCGCGCCCATCAGTCCCGCGATGCCCACGATCTCGCCCCGCCGCACGTGGAGGCTGACGTCGTCGACGACCTTGCGCTGCTGGTCGATGGGGTGGTGCACGGTCCAGTCCCGCACCTCAAGGGCGGGGTGGGCGCCCGGGTCGCCCGCGTAGGGGGTGCGCGGCGGGAAGCGGTGGTCGAGGTCCCGGCCCACCATCGAGCGGATGATCCGCTCCTCGGTGGTGTCCGGGGCCTTCACGTCGAGGGTCTCGATCGTCCTGCCGTCGCGCAGGACGGTGACCGAGTCGGCGACCGCCGCGATCTCGTTGAGCTTGTGCGAGATGATGATCGAGGCGATGCCCTGCGCCTTCAACTCCAGGATGAGGTCGAGGAGATGGGCGCTGTCCTCGTCGTTGAGGGCGGCCGTCGGCTCGTCCAGGATCAGCAGCCGCACCTCCTTGGAGAGGGCCTTGGCGATCTCCACCAGCTGCTGCTTGCCGACGCCGATGTCCGCCACCCTGGTCTGCGGATGCTCGCGCAGCCCCACCCGCTTCATCAGCCGCGCCGCGTGCTTGAGCGTCGCGCCCCAGCTCACGATGCCGCGGGTGGCGTGCTCGTTGCCGAGGAAGATGTTCTCGGCGATGGAGAGGTACGGGACGAGGGCCAGCTCCTGGTGGATGATGACGATCCCGCGCGCCTCGCTGGCCCGCATGTCCTTGAACGCGCAGGGCTCGCCCTGGAAGAGGATCTCGCCCTCGTAGCTGCCGTGCGGGTGGACACCGCTGAGGACCTTCATCAGGGTGGACTTGCCCGCGCCGTTCTCACCGCAGATGGCGTGCACCTCACCGGGCGCCACGGTGAGCGAGACGTCGGAGAGCGCCCGGACGCCCGGGAACGTCTTGACGATGGAGCGCATCTCCAGGATGGGCGCCTCGTTGTCCCCCCTGGCTCCCCCGGCCCCCCTGTTCGGGCCGCTCACTTCAGGTCACTCGCCTTGATGTAGCCCGAGTCGACCAGCACCGACTGGTAGTTGGACTTGTCGACGCTGACCGGGTTGAGCAGGAAGGCGGGCACGACCTTCTTCTCGTTGTCGTACGTCTTGGTGTCGTTGACCTGCGGCGTCTTGCCGGTGAGCACCGCGTCGGCCATCTGCACGGCCTGTTTGGCCAGGGCCCGGGTGTCCTTGTAGACGGTCTGTGCCTGGTCCCCGGCGATGATGGACTTCACGGACGCGACCTCGGCGTCCTGCCCGGTGACGACCGGGTAGGGCTTGGCGGCGGTGCCGTAGCCGCCGGAGCGCAGGGCGGACAGGATGCCGATGGAGATCCCGTCGTACGGGGAGAGGACGGCGTCCACGCGTTCGGTGGAGTACGCCTTGGTCAGCAGGTCGTCCATGCGCTTCTGCGCGGTGGCGCCGTCCCAGCGGAGCGTGGTCACCTGGTTGAGCCGGGTCTGGCCGCTCCGTACGACCAGCTGCTTCTTGTCGATGTAGGGCTGGAGGGTCTTGAGGGCGCCCTGGAAGAAGTAGCGGGTGTTGTTGTCGTCGGGCGAGCCGGCGAACAGCTCGATGTTGAAGGGGCCCTTGCCGCCGCCCTGCTGGGGGTCCTTCAGCCCCAGCTTGTCGACGATGTAGGTCGCCTGGAGCACGCCGACCTTCTCGTTGTCGAAGGAGGCGTAGTAGTCGACGTTGGGCGAGCCCAGGATCAGGCGGTCGTAGGAGATCACCTTGATGTGCTGGTCGGCGGCCTGCTTGAGGACGTCGCTGAGGGCGCGTCCGTCGATCGCCGCGATCACCAGGGCGTCCACACCCTTGGTGATCATGTTCTCGAGCTGGGCGACCTGCTGGTCGACGCTGTCCTCGCCGTACTGGAGGTCGGTCTTGTAGCCGAGCGCCTGGAACTGCTGGGCCATGTTGTTCCCGTCGGCGATCCAGCGCTCGGAGGACTTGGTCGGCATGGCGATGCCGATCGTCGCTCCCTTGCCGCCCTTGGGGGTGGCCTTGCCGCCGCCCTCGCTGTCCTGTCCGCAGGCGGTGAGGGCGAGGGCGAGCACTCCGGCGGTGAGGGCGAGTGCGGCTGGTCGGATGCGGCGCATGGTCATCAGTCCTTCGGGTTCGCGGGGAAGCGGTGGAGGGCGCCGGGGCGGCGGGAGCCGAGCGGGGACATACCGCCGTCGGCGCCGAGGCGGGCGAGCAGGTCGAGGACGAGCCGGCCCCTGCGGACCCGCTCGCGGGCCGTGTGCAGGGCGGTGTCGCGCAGATGGGCGCCGTAGGGGTAGATGCCGGGCGCCTTGGAGAGGCCGAACTTGAGGTAGAGCGGGGCGGCGCGGCGGATCAGCTCGGCCGCCTCGTACATCCGCACATAGCCGCCGAGATCGTCCGGCGCCTCGATGTAGAGGTCGAGCGGCACCCTGGAGACGCGCCTGACCTCGGTGAAGTGGGCGGCCGTCAGATCGGAGGGGACGTTGACGGAGTCGGCGCCCAACTGCTCGTAGACGGCGACGGACGCCGGGTTGACCGGGCCGATCAGCGCGGACACCTTGAGGGTGGTCTCGGCGGGCAGCAGACCGGCCTCGCGCATCCGGTGCAGGCTCCACAGCACGCCCTCGTCCGCCACGAGCAGGCAGCGCACCCCCAACTCGGCCGCCCGCAGGGCGTCTTCGACGCACCCGGCGAGCGCGTCATGGCCCCGTGCGCGCAGCCCCGCGCCACCGGAGTCGGTACGGACGGAGGCGCCGCTGTCCCAGGTGCCGCGCGGCCCGGTGAACAGGCAGAGCTCGATGTCGCGCTCGGCGCAGCCCTCCACCATCTCGGTGATCTCGGTGTCGGAGAGCATCCACACCCCGCTGCCCTGGCTGACGCGGTGCACGGGCACGTCGAGGCGGGAGGCCTCCTTCAGGACGACGGCGAGCGCCTCGGGGCCCTCGACGGAGGGGATCTCGGTGCGCCAGGTGCCCCCGTCGGGAAACGTGTGCGGGGAGGAGTCGGCGGGGTTGTCGCGGGGCGCGGCCAGGCCCAGGGCGGCGAGGGCCGGTTCGCCCGGTCGGCGGGGCCCCTCGGGGCCCGGGCGGGGGTCGGTTGCTGGTGCGTCGGTCACAGGCGGGTTCCTTGTACGGAGAGTCGTGCGCATACGGGAGGGTCGAGCGTGTTCGGTATGTCGAACGAGGTTCGGGTCATAGGGGACGGGAAAGCGCCGCGGCGCCCGGCACGGCGACGCCTCAGGGGCGCAGCAGCACCTTTCCGGTCTTCGGGTCACCGCCTCCGACCAGCGCGAGGGCGTCGGTGTACCGCTCCAGCGGGAACTCGTGCGTGATCAGCTCCGCCGGGTCGATGAGCCCCGTGCTGTAGGCGCGTACGGCGAACGACCAGGCGGCCGAGGGGGCGCCGAAGACGCTCCGCACGGTGAGCTGGCTCACCGACAGACGCACCGGGTCGATGCCCAGCGCGCCTTCGGCGAACATCCCGGTGAGCACCACCCGGCCCCCGCGCCGCGCGAGGAGGCAGGCGTCGGCGGCCGTGGTGCGCGCGCCGGCCGTCTCCACGACCAGGTCGTAGTAGCCGTGCGCCTCGCCGGAGTGGACGGGCGTACGGGCCTCGGTCGCCCCCATGCGGCAGGCGAGCTCGGCCCGGTCGAGCCGGGGGTCGATCACGGTCAGCTCGGCGGGGGAGGAGGCGGCGAGGAGCTGCACCGCGAGCAGTCCGAGCGTCCCCGCCCCGACCACCGCGATCCGCTCGCCCGCCTCCGGCGCCCCGGCCCGCACGGCGGCGGCGACCACGGCGGCGGGCTCCAGCAGGGCCGCGCCGCGCAGATCGACGTCGTCCGGCAGCAGGTGCAGCAGCCGGGCGGGCACCACCACGTGATCGGCGAAGGCGCCGGGATGGGTGAAGCCGGTCTCCGCGTACGCGGCGGCGCACAGGGACGTCTCCGCGTTCCGGCACCGCTCGCAGGTCCCGCAGAAACGGAACCCCTCGGCGACCGTCTTGCGGCCCACCAGCGCGGGATCGACCCCGGCCCCGGCCGCGACGACGGTCCCGGACCACTCGTGGCCCGGGGTGACGGGGTAGCGCACGTAGTCGGGGGCGCGCCGGCCCTCGTACACCTCGCGGTCGCTCATGCACACCCCGGCGGCGGCGACCTCGACGAGTACCTCGCCGGGGCCGGCCTGGGGGCGCGGCACGGTGATCAGTCGGTGGGTGCCGGGCGCGTCGACGACGATGGCGCGGCTGGTCGCCCGGGGCCCGCCGTCCGGTGCGGTACCGCCCAGGAAGCCCTTGGCCTCGCGGCTGTTCATCCCGCCGCCCCGGAGAACTTGGGGGCGCGCTTCTCCCAGCCCTCGGCCCAGAGGTCGAACCGGGCCTGCTGCTGCGGGAATTCGGCCGCCGCGTCCACGTCGAGCTCCACGCCCAGACCCGGGGCGTGCGACAGCTCGAAGTAGCCGTCGACGACCTGCGGGGCCCCCTTGACGACCTTCTTGATCTCGGCGTCCGCGAAGTCGTTGAAGTGTTCCAGGATCTTGAAGTTGGGTGTGCAGCCCGCCACTTGGAGGCTGGCGGCGGTGAGGACCGGGCCGCCGACGTTGTGGGGCGCGACGAGCATGTAGTGCGTCTCGGCCGTGGCGGCGAGCTTGCGGGTCTCCAGGATGCCGCCGATGTGGCCCACGTCGGGCTGGATGATGTCGACGGCCTGCGACTCGAACAGCTCCCTGAACTCGATGCGGTCGTGGATGCGTTCGCCGGTCGCGACCGGGATGTCCACCTTGGCGGCGACCTTCTCCAGGGCCTTGAGGTTCTCCGGCGGCACCGGCTCCTCCAGCCAGGCGGGGGCGAACGGGGCGAGGTCGCGGGCCAGCCGGACCGCCGTGGACGGCGAGAACCGCCCGTGCATCTCCAGCATCAGCTCGGTCTCGGGGCCGATCGCGTCCCGTACGGCCTCGATCAGGGACACGGCGTACCGGGTCTGCCGGTGGTCGAGTTCGTAGTGGCCGGTGCCGAAGGGGTCGATCTTCAGCGCCCGGTAGCCGCGCTCGACCACCGCGCGGGCCGCCTTGTGGTAGGCCTCGGGGGTGCGCTCGGTGGTGTACCAGCCGTTGGCGTACGCCTTGACGCGGTCCGTCACCTTCCCGCCGAGCAGCTGCCAGACGGGGACGCCGAGCGCCTTGCCCTTGATGTCCCAGCAGGCCATCTCGACGACCGCGATACCGGACATCACGATCTCGCCCGCGCGCCCGTAGTCGCCGTACTTCATCCGGCGCACCAGGTCCTCGATCGCGAACGGGTCCGAGCCCGCGATGTGGTTGGCCTCGGCCTCGCGCAGATAGCCGAGGAGCGCGTCGGTGTGGCCCAGCATCCGCGTCTCGCCGACTCCGGTGAGGCCCTCGTCGGTGTGGACCTGGACGTAGGTGAGGTTGCGCCAGGGAGTCCCGACGACATGTGTGCTGATTCCGGTGATTCGCAAGGCAGTTGCTCCCGAGGATGCGGCCGTACCGTTCGATATTTCGTCATGCGTTCGAAATGTTGGCGTGACGGTAATGACGCGCGGTGGCGGGTGTCAATGGGTCGCGCGGGAACCGTTCCCGGGTCGTGGCAGGTGGCGAGCTCCGTGAGCGTCGCGTCGCCGCCCGGGTGTTGACGCCGGACCGGCCCGGGCGGAATGCTCCCCCCGGACCCTCGCCCGACGAACCGAGGTCTCCGGGCAGGGATGGCCCGGCTCTCGGCCCCCGGCCCCGGCCGCCGTGACGACCGGGGTGAAATACCCTTGTTGTCCGACCGCGTCACCTTCGCGCAGGGGTGCAAACCGGCGAGTCGTGCACATCGGACGCCCAGGGGACCCGGTGGCACCGGTCACCCACCGCTGCCTCATGATGACGCACATGTCCCACACTTCCAGGCGCAGCCTGCTCGGTATCTTCGCGGCCTCGGCCGCCACCGTTCCACTCGGCGCCGTCGCCGCCGCTCCGGCGCGCGCCGCCGTCTCCACCGTCTCCACCGGTTCCGCCGCCTCCCTCGCGGCGCCCGCCGGGCTCGCCTCGCCGCGCTCCTCGGTCACGCTGCCGCCGCTGAACGCCTCCTACTTCAGCGGGCTGACCCTGGACGCCCCCCTCGCCACCGCCGTCCTTTCGGGCACCCCGGCCCGGACCGAGGTCACCTCGGGCGGCAAGCGGGTCGCCCTGTTGACGCACGGCGCCCGTACCGTGGTCCTGCCGGGCCCCGTGCGGACGTTCACGGAGAACAAGAAGTCCTTCGTGGACGACTTCGTACGCACCCTGCCGGACCTCACGCTGCCCGAGGCCGACCGCGTGTACTGGGGTACCTCCCCGGGCGGCGGCAGCTGGTCGACGCTGGGACCCGCCGTCACCGACTACTCGGTCACGCCCGGCGCCGGTGTCATCAGCCTGACCACCGACTACGCCAGCCGCCACGTCACCCTGCGCGACGGCGAGATCACGGACTTCGACGCGCGGTCCGTGGCGCACTTCGACAAGGTGCCCACCGGCCAGGCGTGCTCCTACGCCCTGTCCTTCGGCTACCAGGACACCAGCAACAACTACCGGGCCCGGCTGTCCTTCCTGACGACCGGCGCGGTCGAGCTGCGCGTGGAGAAGGAGGTCGCCGACAAGGTCGACCTGCTCGCGGGCTCCAGCGCGCTCACCCTCGCCACGGGCGTGGGCGCGGGCACCGACTGGACGATACGGGTGCGCCGCGAGGGCACCCGTATCCAGGTGAAGGCCTGGCGCACGGCCTCCGCGGAACCGGCCGCGTGGAACGTCGACCTCAGCGACGACACCTTCGGCCGCAAGGGACGGGTCGGTCTGCGCGCACTGGCCAACGACGGCTGCACCAACCTGCCGGTCAAGCTCTCCGTGAAGCGCTTCCAGGTGGACCAGTCGACCTGGGCCACGCCGCCGAGCGTCACGCACGGCGACTGGGTGCGGGTGCTGCCCGAGCCCTTCGACGGGACCTGGACGCCGGACCTGGAGAAGACGATCCGCGCCTGGGCCGGCTCCACGGCCCCGGACGTCCTGGCGTACGCGGCGATGTTCCTCGCCGACGGGCCCGCGGTCACCAGCGGCTCCGGGCCCGCCAAGGACAAGCAGGTCCTGGGCGAGGCGGGGTACGGCTATCTCGACCCGCACGGCTTCCGCTACGAGGGCGCCGACTTCCACGAGTACATGGGCACCGGCTGGACCTTCCCCGACGGCACCTACACTGGCCCGTCCAGCAAGCAGGTCGGCAATCTGGACTGCTCCGGCTTCACCCGCATGGTGTACGGCTACCACATGGGCGTACCGATGGCGGCGGGGCAGGACACCTCCCGCACCCGGCTGCCGCGCAAGTCGCGGGACATGGTGGACTACGCGCCCGGTACGCGCATCGACCGGACCGACGGGACCAACCCGCCCGCGGCGGCGCTGCTCCAGCCCGGTGACCTGGTGCTGTTCAACGCCGACTCCGGCGACGACAACCCCACCGTCACCATCGACCACGTCGGTATCTACCTGGGCCTGGACGCCGCAGGTCAGCGCCGCTTCGTCTCCAGCCGCAAGACGAACAACGGTCCCACCATGGCCGACCTGGGCGGCGCCTCGCTGCTGGACGGCACCGGTACGTACGCCAAGAAGCTGCACACCGTCCACCGCGTCTGAGGTGTGAGCGTGCGGGACGCCCGGGCCGTGCGGGAAGCGCGGCCCGGGCGTCCGGGTGCCCGGTCAGTACGGGAGCGGGCGCCCGCTGGGAGTGCGCAGGTCCAGGGGCGGCCTGGGGGAGGGCGGCCGAGGCCGCCGGATCACTGTCTGTCGCATCACCATCACCACCTGAACCGGGCCGGACCACCGACCCCTCGGGTTCACCCCTGTCCGGGAGGTGGATACCCCGTTATCCGGGGCGCACTCATCCGCGCCCGGTGCGAGGCAGCGGACATGACCGGCCGGGCGCCGGGGCGCCCGGCGCAAGGCAGGGGGAGCGAACCCGGAAAGCGGCCTGCGCGGCGCCACGGGTCTCGGCTGAGCGACGCGTGAGAAGCGGGCGGAGAAGTACCGCGTCGCCTGACGCGCTGTCAGGGACGCTATGGGGCACGGCGGATGGAGCGCGCCCCCGTCCGGCGCGGACCCGTGCTGCGGTTACGCGGGCTGGTTGGTGACGTAGAAGCCGGGGTCGTGGATGGGGGTGATCTCGGCCTTCTCGCCCTGCGCGGCCAGCCATTCGGCGCGCAGGCGCGCGGCCTCGTCGTCGGCCTGGGAGGCCGGGACGAGACGGCCGTCCGGGGTCAGACGCATCGGCGTGTCGCCCGCGGGGCGCCAGTCGAACCGGGCGGCGATCTTGAAAAGGTCCTCCTGGGTGAGGGGACCGCCGTTGTCCTTCTCGGCCTGGAGCGCGGTGGGGTGGTAGTCCTCGTAACCGCCGGGCATGTGCAGGGTCAGGAAGTGGCAGCCCTCGCCGGGCGGCGTGGCCCAGGTGTGGCGCGTGCCGCTGGTGATGTGCGCGAGGGCGCGCGGACGCAGCTCCACGACCTCGTCGTCGACCTGGACCAGGAGGGTGCCGGAGACGACGTAGTAGGTCTCCGTCGACTCGGCGTGGGTGTGCAGCGGAGGGCCCGACCAGGCCGGGCCCTGGCGGGTTTCCACCCAGGAGGCCGCTTGGCCGGTCATCTTGCTGGAGAGGACGATCTCGAACCCGCGGCGGCCTTCGGGACGTTGGCCGGGGAGGACGATGTGCGTCATAGGAGGGCTTCTCTTTCCGCTTGATAATGGCTTGAGTTCTGATCTACCCCACAGCGGGCCTGTTCGTCTGCGGGCAGTCGTCCGCAGTCGAACGCACGCGCCCCTGCCCGCCCGGCACGCTTCCGGCGGCGGCTGGGACGCCCGTCACCTCGTGGGATCCGCCCGAGAAGACCCGGGTGGCGCTTTCCGGAAGTCGCCCTGACGGGGGCGCGCCTGTGGTGAGGTGGGCTTCCTGACCGTTCTCCCTGTCAATGGAGCCTGCCGTGTCCCGTTCCCCGCAGGAAATCTTCCGGTCCTTCGTCCACGCCGGCACGCTGACGCGGAACGCCGACGCCCTTGCCGAACTGTTTACCGAGGACGGCGTCTTCGAGGCGCCGCTCGTGGAGCCCGGCGCGGCCTTCCCCCGGCGTCTGGAGGGGCGCGAGCAGATCCGCGCCGCCATGGCGGCGTACTACGAGCGGCAGCCGAAGGGCATGGGTGCGCCGAGCGCGGAGAAGTCCGGGTACGTGCTGCATGTCACCGGCGACCCCGACGTGTTCATCGCCGAGATCGACGCGGTCTTCGAGGAGGACGCCGGGGACAGGTCCGTCTCCCTGGTCCAGATCTTCCGTATCCGCGACGGCAGGATCGCCCGGATGCGCGACTACTTCGCCCCCGGTGAAGTGAGTTGAGGACTGCGCCTCCCCGGGGCGGATGCTGCCCGCCGCGTCGGCCCCCGTGGGACGCGTGCGCCGAAGACGGGCGGCTCCGCCGCGGCCCGCCGCTCGCGCAGCCGGTCCCGGCGACCGCCGCCGCTTCCTCTCAGGCGTCCCGCCGCACCGGCCGCGTCCACAGCAGCACCGCCGTGGTGGCCGCCAGCAGCGCGACGCACCCGCTGAAGATCAGCCCCGACGGGCGCAGGCCCAGCGTGACCGCCATGGCCCCCACCCCCACCACGGGGATCGAGATCGCCACGTACAGCACGACGAACAGCGCCGAGGTGATCTCCGCCCGCCGTTCGGGCGGGCTGTGCGCGCCCACCTCGGTGACCCCGGCCCGGAACGACAGGCCCTGGCCCGCGCCCGCGGTGAGCGCCCCCGCCACCAGCAGGGGCAGCGAGGCCGCGAGCAGCGCCCAGGAGATCAGCGCCATACCGGCCACCAGGACCACACAGCCCCACGGCAGCGCCCGGCGCACCCCGACCCGTCCCATCAGCAGCTGACCGGCCGTAGACGCGGCGAAGACCGAGAAGACCACCGTGCCGGACACCGCGGGTTCGCTCACTCCCACGACCTCGCTCAGGAAGCTCGGGGCCACCGATGTGAACAGACCCATGGTGGCGAACCCGGCGAAGCCCGCCATGGCCGCCGGGACGAACGCCGGGCGCACCGACGGGGGCACGCGCAGCCGTCGCGGGCGGCGCGACCTGCCGCCGCGGTCCCGTACCGTCTCCGGGATCAGCAGGACGCCGACGACGCCCGCCGCGACGAGGGCCAGGTCCACGAGGAAGACCTGGCGCAGCGGATCGGAGGCGAACTGGGCGATGAGCCCCGCCAGCAGCGGGCCGCTGCCCAGGCCGCCCATGTTGGCCGCGGTGGCGAGCAGTGTGGCCGACGCGGCCCGCCGCGCCGGGGCGAGCTCCACCACGGCGGCGGTCGCGGTGCCCGTGAACAGGCCCGCCGAAAGACCCGACAGCACCCGCCCCGCGAACAGCTCCGGCAGCCCCTGCTCGAAGAGGAAGCACAGCGCGCTCAGCGCCGACGCCACCAGCCCCGCCAGCAGGACCGGCCGCCGACCCACGGAGTCCGACAACTGCCCCAGCAGGAGCAGCGCCACGATGACCCCGACGGCGTACACCGCGAAGATCACGGTCACCATGAACGAGGAGAACCCCAACTCACGCTGGTACATGCGGTACAGCGGAGTGGGCAGGGTCGTGCCGCACATCGCGACGGCGAAGGCGTAGGCGGCCACGGCGAACGGCAGGCCGCGCCCGCTGCCGCCCGGGCCAGGACCGGCGTCGTCCGCTTCGCGCGCGGATACGTGGTTGCTCACCCGCGACTGCCTATCAGGAAGATCGCGGCGAGGACCGCGCGCCCCGCGCACCGGCGGCCATGACGCACCGGCTGGGCGAAGGCGGGGACCGGGCCGGGCCCCGAGGGGGTGCGGCCGGGACCGGGCGATGGGGCCGGGTCGGGGCCGGAGCCTCATGTGTCCGGGGCCAGGGCCCGCCGACGGTATGAGGGCATCCATCCGTTCTCGGGCCCCGTGCCCGGTCTGCGAGTTCCCTCATGTGCTCCTCCTCTCCCCCCGTAGCCCTCGACCGGAGCGTCGGCTCCGGCCCCGCCCGCGTCCCCCTCCAGATACGGGCCGGTGCCGCCTCGTGGGAGGAGCTGACCGGTATCGCCCGGCGGCTGGCGGCCGACCGGTTCGTGGTCGTCTCCGACCGGGGCGTCCCGGCCGCGCACGCCCACCGCGTCCTGCACCACCTCGGCGCCGCCGCCCCCACCCGCCTGGTGCGGGTGGGCGGCACGGACGCGCTGGGGACCGGGGACGTCACCGCCGGGTCCGTCGTCGTGGCCCTCGGGGGTACGAGCGTCCTCGACGCCGCCGGTCCGGTGGCCGCGCGCACCGGCCGGGGCCCCCTGCTGCTGCCGACCACCCTGCCCGCCGTGCTGGACACGGCACTGTCGCTGGTCGGCCCCGCCGGGCCGCGCCGGGTGCCGGTCCTGGTCCGCGCCCAGCTGGAGTTCCTCGACACCCTGGCCCCCGGCGCCGTGCGGCCGGGTCTGTACGCCCTGGTCAGGAATGTGCTGGCGGTGTGCCCCGGCTCCTTCGACCAGGTCTGCGCCCGGCTGCGGCCGGACGGCCGGTACGACACGAGCGCGCTGGTCTCCTTCATCGCGCTCTGCGCCGACGCCCGGGCCGCGATGACCTGCTACGACCCGCTGGAGGACGGCCCGGCCGGAGCGCTGCGCTACGGGCACGCGGTGGCCGACGCCCTGCGCGCCCTGGGCGTGGGGGCGCTGCGGTACGGCGACGCCGTGGCCCAGGGCCTGCTCGTGGCCGCCCGCTGCGCCCGCCGGATGGGGCTGCTCGACGCGGAGGGGGAGGCCGCCCACCGCGAGCTGCTCGCCCGCTGGGGCGCGCCCGACGCGCTGCCCGCGCCCGTGACCGCCGAGGACGTCCTGGGAGTCCTGCTGCGCCCGCCCCACGGAGACGGCCCGCGCCCCGGTAAGGACCCGCACCCCGGTAAGGACCCGGAGCGCGCCCTCGGCATGGTGCTCCTCGACGCCCTGGGGCAGCCCCACGTCCGCGGTGGCCGCACCGTCACCGCGGTCGCCCCGGACGTCGTACGCGACGGTCTGGAGGCGGTCGCCGGGACGGCGGACCAGCTGGGGT
Source organism: Streptomyces sp. NPDC043908 (assembly GCF_056435525.1). Taxonomy (NCBI): domain Bacteria; kingdom Bacillati; phylum Actinomycetota; class Actinomycetes; order Kitasatosporales; family Streptomycetaceae; genus Streptomyces; species Streptomyces sp. NPDC043908. The sequence continues at coordinate 358,484 of NZ_JBWKEI010000001.1, forward strand.
CCCGCCCCGGCGGCCGGGACCGGACCGGGACCCGGCCGGGACCGTCGTCTCATGTGCCCGGGGCGTCGGGACCCGCAGCGTAGTGAGGGACATATCCGCCCCACCACCCACCACCCACCGCCTCCTGTGAGGAGAACCCTCGTGACCACCCTGGCCCCCCGTTCCTCCCACGGCCTGTTCACCTCGGGCGAGCCGGTCCGCTCCTGGACCGTGAGCACCGCCAAGCCCGTCCGCTACGAGGTGGGCTTCACCCCGGACGTCCTGGACCCGCGCAACCCCGCGCTCGCGGGCGCGGGAGTCCCCGGCGGCGGCCCCGCCCCGCGCCGCCGGCTCCTGGTCGTGGAGACCACCGTCGACGAGCTGTACGGTGACCGGCTGCGCGCCTACGCGGCCGCGCGCGGGCTGGACTTCGACATCCACGTACTGACCGCCCACGAGCAGCTCAAGACGATGGACGCCGTCTTCTCGGTGGCCGGGGCGATGGACCGGTTCGGCATCGCCCGGCGCAGCGAGCCGGTCGTCGCCCTCGGCGGCGGAGTCCTGATGGACGTCGTCGGCCTGGCATGCGGCCTCTACCGCCGCAGCACCCCGTACGTCCGCGTGCCCACCACGCTGATCGGCCTGGTCGACGCGGGCGTCGGGGCGAAGACCGGGGTGAACTTCGGACCGCACAAGAACCGGCTCGGCACCTACCACCCGGCCGCCCTGACGCTCCTCGACCCGCGCTTCCTGGCCACCCTCGACCGGCGGCACCTGAGCAACGGCATGGCCGAGATCCTCAAGATCGCGCTGATCAAGGACCGGGAGCTGTTCGCCCTCCTGGAGGCCCACGGCGGCCGGCTGGTCGGCGAGCGCTTCCAGGGTGGCGACCGGCGGGGGGACCCCGCCGTGCGGGACGTCCTCGGCCGGGCGGTGCACGGCATGCTGGAGGAGCTCCAGGGCAACCTCTGGGAGAGCGAGCTGGAGCGGGTCGTCGACTACGGCCACTCCTTCAGCCCGACGCTGGAGATGCGGGCCCTGCCCGAGCTGCTGCACGGCGAGGCCGTGTGCGTCGACATGGCCCTGACCACGCTGATCGCCGAAGGGCGCGGGCTGGTGGCGCCGGTGGAGAGCCGGCGGATCCTGGACGCGATGCGCGGTCTCGGACTGCCCGTGTGGCACCAGCTGTGTGAACCGGGCCTGCTGGGCGAGGCGTTGGCCGACACCGTCCGCCACCGCGACGGCAGCCAGCGGCTTCCGCTGCCCACCGGTATCGGTGCGGCCGTCTTCGTCGACGACGTCACCCCCGGGGAACTGGCCGAAGCGGCCCGGCGCCTGAAGTCGGCCCACACGGCGGGCGGGGCGGCCGGTCATGCGTGAGGCGATCGTCGTCGCGGACGTCCGCGAACCGGCCGACGTGCACGGCGTGCACGCCTCCGAAGGACTCTCGCGCTGGACGTGCCTGGCCCGCCGCACCGGGCTGCACGGCCGGTGGGAGGCGGTCGAGTGGGCGTGGCTGCCACCCGGCGGCGTCAGCGGCGAACACCGGCACACCCGCACCGAGGAGCTGTACTTCGTCCTCGAAGGCGAGGGCGAGATCACCCTCGACGGCCACCCCCACCCCGTCCGGCCCGGCACGGCCGTCCTCACCGCCCTCGGCCGCAGCCACGGACTGCGCAACACCGCGCGAACGCCGCTGTCCTGGCTCGTCATCGAAGTCCCGGCCCCACCCCCCACGAAGGAGACCGCCATGCCCGACCCGGCCCGCACCACCCACGCCGTCATCACCGACCTGCGCCGGGCCGGACCCGTGGACGCCGCCGGCGTCCTCACCGGCCCCCTGCGCACCGTACGCGTGAGCTGTCTCCTCCCGAGGGAGACGGCCCGGCTGGCGGCCCAGGACGTCGAACACACCGTGTACGTCACCGACGGCGCCGGCACCGCCGAGGTCGGGGCGGCCGGCGTGGCCCTGGCTCCCGGAGTCTCCCTGACCCTGCCCCTGGGCACCGAGTGCCGCCTCCGGGCGGGCCCCGAGGGGCTGGAGTACTTCCACGCCGTCCTGGACGTCCCCAGAGAGGAGCACCCGTGATCGTCAACGCGAGCCGCCGCACGGCCGCCCTCCACACCGGCGGCCCGAGCCCCCTCCGCGTCCGCTGCCTGGCCCGGCGCGGCATGCTGCACAGCGAGTGCGAGGCCGTCGACCGGGTGAGCCTGGCGCCCCACGCGCGGTACGACCTCGTGGGCCGGGACGACGCCGAAGCCGCCTGGTACGTCCTGGACGGCCCGCTCACCCTCCACCGGCCCGGCGCCCCGCCCGCCGGCACCGCGCTCGGCGCCCGCGACCTGCTCCTGGCCCCCACCGCCCAGGACGTCACGCTGCGGGCCGGACCCCGGGGCGCCGAACTGCTGTGCCTGACCCTCACCCCCGACGCCGTCGCCCGGCGCCTGCCACCCCGTACCCCCGACACCACCCAGGAGCGGACATGACCACCGACCCACCCACCGCACCGGCCCCTTCGCGCGTCCCCGGGCTGCGGGCGGTCCACCACATCGGCTTCACCGTGCCCCGCCTCGACGACGCCGTCGCCTTCTTCACCGAGGTCCTGGGCGCCGAGGAGGCCTACCGCACCGGACCCGTCGCCGCCGCCGACGACTGGATGCGGCGCCAACTCGGCGTCGACCCCCGTGCCACCGTCCACATCGCCATGCTGCGGCTGGGCCCGGCCCTCAACGTCGAACTCTTCGAGTACACCGGACCCGGCCGGCACCGGCCGATGCCCCGCAACAGCGACGTCGGCGGCCACCATCTCGCGCTGTGGACGGACGACTTCGACGCCAGTGTCCGCCGGCTCGCCGCCACCCCCGGCGTACGGATGCTCGGCGAGCCGCAGGAGGTCGGCGAGGGGCCCATCCGCGGCACCCGGTGGGTGTACCTCACCACCCCCTGGGGCCTGCACCTCGAACTTGTCCACGCCCCCCGCCACCAGCCCTACGAGGAGCACACCGCCGTACGCCTGTACCGGCCGGAACCGCCGCACGAGAGGAGAGGGACATGAACGGGATCTGGGGGCCCGGCACGCCGCCGGTGGTCCGCCACGACGCCACGCGCTACGACGCCGACGTCCTCGTGGTCGGCTCCGGCGCCGGGGGAGCGGCGGTGGCCTGGGCCCTCGCCGGGACCGGCGCACGCGTCCTGGTCGTCGAGCGCGGCGGCTTCCTGCCACGCGAGGAGGCCAACTGGTCCCCGCGGGCCGTCTTCGGCGACGGCCGCTACCGCAACGCCGAGCCCTGGCACACCACCGGCGGCAAGGCCTTCACCCCCGCCACCCACTACTACGTCGGCGGCACCACCAAGGTGTACGGGGCGAGCCTGCCGAGGCTGCGCGAGGACGACTTCGACGCGGTCGAGCACCTGGACGGCACCTCGCCGGCCTGGCCCTTCGACTACGGCGACCTGGAACCCTTCTACGCCGAGGCCGAACGCCTCTACCGGGTGCACGGCCAAGACGGCCACGACCCCACCGGGCCGGCCCGGTCCCGGCCCTACCCCCACCCGCCCGTCACCCACGCGCCCCGCATCGCGGAGTTGCAGGGGCGGCTGCGTGACCAGGGACTCCACCCCCATCCGCTGGAACTCGGCGTCGACCTGGCCGACGGCGGGACCTGCGAACGCTGCGGCACCTGCGACGGCTTCCCGTGCCGCGTCGGCGCCAAGAGCGACGCCGAGACCCGCGCCCTGCGCCCCGCCCTGCGCGCCCCCACGGTCCGGCTGCTCACCCACACGTACGTCTCCCGGCTGCGCACCGATCCCTCCGGACGCACGGTCACCACCGTCGAGGCCACCAGGAACGGCCGCCCCGTCACGCTCACGGCCGGAACCGTCGTCGTCTCCTGCGGAGCCGTCAACTCCGCGGCGCTGCTGCTGCGTTCGGCGAACAGCGCCCACCCGTCGGGGCTCGCCAACGGCAGCGGCCTGGTGGGGCGCAACCTGATGCTGCACCACAACAGCGTGCTGATGGCCGTCGACCCGCGCCGGATCAACCCCTCGGTCTTCCAGAAGACCCTCGCCGTCAACGACTTCTACCGGGCCGGCGCCCGCACCCCCCACCCGCTCGGCAACCTCCAGCTGATGGGCAAGGTCCACCCCGCCGCCATGGCGACCGCGCACCCGCGCGTACCCCGCCGGATCCTGGATGGACTGGCGGCGCACAGCGTCGACTGGTGGCTCATCTCCGAGGACCTGCCGCGCCCGGAGAACCGGGTCCTGCTCGGCCCCGGCGGCGGCGTCACCCTCGACTGGCACCCCGTCAACACCCGCGCCCACCGGCGTCTGGTGCGCGAGGGGGCCCGGATGATGCGCCGGGCCGGATACCCGCTCGTCCTCACCCACCGCATGGGCGTCGAACACACCGGCCACCAGTGCGGCACGGTCCTCGCCGGCCACGACCCCGCCCGCTCGGTCCTCGACCCGTACTGCCGCAGCCACGAGGTCCGCAACCTGTTCGTCGTCGACGGCGGCTTCTTCCCCTCCTCCGCCGCCGTCAACCCCACCCTGACCATCGTCGCCCAGGCGCTGCGCGCGGCCCGCGGCGACGCCGTCCTGCCCTGACCCCGAAGGAGCGCCACCATGTCACTGCACCGCCTGTCCTCCGTCACCATCGGCGTCCCCGACCCCGCGGCGACCGCCCCGTACTACACCGAACTCGGCCTGCGGGCCGGGGAGAACGGCTGGTTCGCCACCCGGGACGGCGGCCGGCAGCTGCGGATCGTCGCGGCCCCCACCCGCCGCCTGGTCGAGATGCGCGTCGGCGTCGACGACCCCGACGACCTCGACGCCGCCGCGGCCCGGCTGCGCCGCATGGGCATCGCCGCGGTGCGCGGACCCGGCCCGACCCTGACCGCGGCCGACCCCGTCACCGGGGCCCGCGCCGTCCTCCAGATCGAACCGCGCCCCGCCCCGCTCCCCACACCCCCCACCCCCTACAACGGACCCGGGCGCACCGAGCGCACCACCGGCCGGGCCCCGGGCCTGCTGCGCCCCGACCGGGTGCGACCCAGCAAGCTGGGGCACGCGGTCCTGGGCACCCCCGACCCCCGGGCGACCGCGGCCTTCTTCGGCGACGGCCTCGGCTTCAGGACCAGCGACTCGCTGGGCGACGCCGGATCGTTCCTGCGCTGCACCACCGACCACCACAACCTCCTGGTGCTGAGGGCGCCCGTGCCCTTCCTGCACCACACCTCCTGGCAGGTGGACGACGTCGACGACATCGGGCGCGGCGCCATGGCGATGCTGGAGGACCACCCCGAACGCCATGTCTGGGGCTTCGGCCGCCACCACATCGGCTCCAACTTCTTCTGGTACCTCAAGGACCCGGCGGGCAACTTCACGGAGTACTACTCCGACATGGACTGCATCGTCGACGACCAGCTGTGGGACCCGGAGGTCTTCGACGTCAACGAGAGCTTCTTCAGCTGGGGCCAGCCGCCCCCGCCCTCGTGGATCGCGCCGGAGGACATGGCCGCGCTGATGACCGGCACCCACCGGGCCTGACCGCGCCCCGGCCGGGCGCCGCCTGCGACGGCGCCCGGCGAGCGGCGAAACCGGGGATCGCCCCGGGCGGCCGTTAACGTCGCCCTGTGAGCCATGAAGACGAGGACACCGCCGTGCCCCGAGTCCTGATCGTCGACGACCACCCGCTGTTCCGCAGCGGGCTCAGGGCCGCGCTGGAGAGCACCGGCGGCACCGATGTGGTCGCCGAGGCCGCCACCGCCGCCGAGGCGCTGGAGGCCGTGGCGCTCCAGGTCCCGGACGTCGTCGTCATGGACCTGGCCCTGCCCGACGCCTCCGGCGTCGACGTCACCCGGCGGCTCGGCGGCCTCCACCCCGGGCTTCCGGTGCTGATGCTCACCATGTCCGACGACGACGGCAGCCTGCTGGCCGCTCTCCAGGCCGGTGCCCGGGGCTATCTCGTCAAGGGCGCGGGAGCGGGCGAGGTGCTCCACGCGGTCCGCACGGTGGCCGCCGGCGGCGCGGTCTTCGGCCCGCAGACCGCGGCCCGACTCACCGCGCTGCTGCGCGAAGGCCGCCGCCACGACGCCGAGCAGCTCTTCCCGGCGCTCACCGCGCGCGAGGCGGAGGTGCTGGAGCTGATCGCCCGGGGCCTGGACAACCGCCGTATCGCCCGGCATCTGGTGCTGTCGGAGAAGACGGTCCGCAACCACGTCACGCACATCTTCGACAAGCTCCAGGTCACCACCCGCGCCGAGGCCGTCGCCAGGGCGCGGGACGCGGGCCTGGGGGACGAGGACTGAAGGAGCGCGCGGTGGACGAGAGGGCGAGCGTACGGGCCGGGCGGGCGGCGCCGGCCTTCGCCGCCTACGGCCTGACCCTCGCCTCCGCCGTCACCTGGGCCGTCCTCGCGCTCGCCCACCTGGACGACGCGCGGCTGACCCCGTACATCCTTCCCCGCGGCGTCCCGGTCGTCGCCGCCACCGGAGTGGTCCTGCTGGGTGCCTTCATGACGGCCCATCACTCCCGCAGCGTCCTGGGACCGCTCCTGGTCGCCGCCGGCACGTCCAACGTCCTCGCGGACGCGGCCCTGATCGCGGTCACCGTCACGGACGCCCCCCACGGCCTGGGCGTCGCCCTTGCGGTCTTCTCCCGGCTCTCCTACGCGCTGGCCCAGTTCGCCTTCTACGCGCTGCCGCTCTACCTGCCGAGCGGACAATTGCCCCGCCACCGGATCTGGCGGCTCTACCTCGTCCTGGTCGCCGGGTGGAGCCTGGTGCCCGCCTACACCGACCCCGTCCCCTACATCGTTCCCGACCCGTTTGCCGGGGGCGCGTGGAAACGCGCGCGCACGACTCTGCTCGACCACGTCCCCGTCGTCTCCTTCACCACCGTCCTGCTGCTCACCGGCCTCACCGTCATGGCCGTGCGCTGGTGGCGCACGCCCGACCGGCGGCAGATCGTCCCCGTCCTGCCGTACGTGCTGTGGCTGGTCTTCCTCTACGTCAACCGCGTCGCCCCGCCCTCCGGCGCCCTGTGGTCGTACGCGTACACCGTGGCGTTCCTGTGGCCGTTCTGCGCGATCTACGGCATCAGCCGCGACCGCTCGGGCCAACTGGACCGGGCCACCCGCAAGATGCTCGGCTCCCTCCTGCTCACCGCCGCCCTCATCGCCGTGTACACGCTGGGCTCCCTGCTGGTCCTGCGCGCCCTGCCCGGCGGGCTGAGCACCCAGGCCCTGGTGTCGGGCGCCGTGGGCCTGGCCGCCGGAGCCCTGCTCTACCCCTGCGCCCGCCTGGCCGTACGGGTGGTGGACCGCGTCTACTACGGCGACCGGGCCCGCCCCTACCACGTCGTGCGCGCCCTCTCGCGGCGGCTCAGCCAGGCCGCCGCGCCCGCGCAGGCCCCGCGGCTGCTGTGCGACACCGTGGTGAGCACCCTCAACCTGCCCGGCGCCGAAGTCGTGGTCGACACCCGCGGCGGTCCGCGCACCCTGGCCGCCGCGGGCGAGCCCGTCCCCGGCTCCCACCGCTTCCCCCTCACCTACGAGGGCAGTGTCATCGGCCATCTGCGCGTCGCCCCCCGGGCCGGCCAGCGGGCGCTGGACCGCCAGGACGAGGAGGTGCTGCGCTCGCTCGCCGAGCAGGCGTCCCCCGCGCTCGCCTCCGTACGCCTCTACGAGGACCTGCGGGCGGCCCGCGAGCGCATGGTGGTGACGCGGGAGGAGGCGCGCCGCGCCCTGCGGCACGATCTGCACGACAGCCTCGGCCCCGCCCTTTCGGGAGCCCGCCTCCAGATCGACACCGCGCGCTTCGCCGTACCGGACGGCTCCGCCGCCGCCCGGCCCCTGGAGACCGCCTCCGAGGGCATCGGGCAGGCCATCGCCGAACTCCGGCAGATCTCCGCCGGCCTCGCACCGGCCGCACTGGACCGCAACGGGCTCGACGGCGCGCTGCGGCAGCTGGCGGACCGGTTCGGGCAGCGGCTCCTGGTGGACGTGTGCTTCAGCCCCGACCCGCTGCCGCCCCTGCCGGCCGCCGTGGAGGTGGCCGTCTACCTCATCGGGGGCGAGGCGCTGAACAACGTCGTCCGCCACTCCGGAGCCGGGGCGGCCGCGCTGCGCGTGCGGGTGGTGCCGGACGAGGTGGTCATCGAGGTCGGCGACGACGGGCACGGACTCGTGGAGCACCGCTCGGGCGACGGGGTGGGCATCCGGTCCATGCGCGAGCGGACCGCCGAGCTGGGCGGGGCGGTTCGCCCTCGCCCCCGGCCCGGACGGCGGCCTGCTCGTCAGGGCCTCGTTCCCGCCGGTGGCGGGTCCCTTCCCGGGCTGACGGCGCCGGATCGCTCAGGTGTGCCCCTTTCGGGCGAAGAGGACCCCGCGCGGCGCCGGGTAGAAACCTTCCATGGCCCCCACCCGCCGCCTGTTCGCGGCCCTGCTCGCCCTGCTCTGCCTCGCCGTCGCGGTCCCGGCCCGGGCGGGCGTCCGGGCATCCGGGGACCCGGGCGTGGTCGCCACGGACGCGGGGCGCGTACGCGGTGCGGTCACCGGCGGGGGCCGCGCCTTCCTGGGTATCCCGTTCGCCGCCCCGCCGGTGGGGGAGCGCCGGTGGCGGGCGCCCGGGCCCGTCACCGCGTGGCCGGGCGTCCGGGACGCCACCCGGTTCGCCGGGGCGTGCGCCCAGAAGGCCCGTGCGGTGCTCGGCGCCGACGAGGTCACCAACGAGGACTGCCTCTACCTGAACGTCTTCACCCCGCCCGGGGGCGGTGACGGCAGACCCGTCCTGGTGTGGTTCCACGGCGGTTCGTTCGTCTCCGGCACCGCCGCCCACTACGACGCCTCCGGGCTGGCCCGTGCCGGAGACCTGGTCGTGGTCACGGCCAACTACCGGCTCGGCCCCTTCGGCTACCTGGCCCACCCGGGCCTGACCGCCGAGGCCCCGGACACCGGCTCCGGCGACTACGGTCTGCTGGACCAGCAGGCGGCGCTCCGCTGGACGCGGGCGAACGCGGCCGCCTTCGGCGGCGACCCCGCCCGGGTCACGGCGGCCGGCCAGTCCTCGGGCGGTCTCGGCGTCTGCGACCATCTGGCGGCGCCCGCCTCGCGCGGCCTGTTCGCCCGCGCCGTCGTCCAGAGCGCGCCGTGCGGGGTGGCGTCCCGCCCGCTCGCCGAGTCCACTTCGGCGGGGAGACGCTTCGCCGCCGGGGCGGGCTGCCCGGGCACCGTCCCCGCCACCGTCGTGGCGTGCCTGCGGCGCAAGCCGGCCGCCGACCTGCTGAAGGCGCCGACCAGCGGCGCGGCGCCCTGGTGGCCGACGTCCGGCACGCCCGTCCTGCCCGTACCCCCTCTCCAGGCCGTCGCGGAGGGCGACCACGCGAAGGTCCCGGTGCTGATCGGCAGCACGCTGGACGAGGGCACCATCGGCGCGCTCATCGTGGAGTCCGGCGGGGTGCGCCTCGACGCGGTGAGCTATCCCGTCGTCCTGGCCACGCTGTTCAAGGGGGACGGGCCGCGCGTCGCCGCGCGCTACCCGGCGTCGCGGTACGGCGGTGACCACCGGCTGGCCTTCGCGGCCGCGTTCGGCGACCACCTCGTCGCCTGCCCCACCCGGGAGTCCGCCCGCCCGCTGGCGACCGCCGCACCGGGCCGCGTCTTCGCGTACGAGTTCGCCGACCGGTCCGCGCCGGTCCTCTACAACGCGCCGCCCGGCTTCCCCCTGGGCGCCTACCACGGCGCCGAGATCCCGTATCTGTTCCGCTATCTCGCGGCGCCCGAGCCCCGCCTCGACGCGGGGCAGACACGCCTGGCGCAGACCATGAGGACGCTCTGGTCCCGTTTCGCCGGCACCGGCGCCCCCGGTCCGCCCGCCTGGCAGGCCACTGCCCCGGCCCCCTACCGCACGCTCTCGCTGGCCCCGGACGCGATCGGCCTCCGGACCGACTTCGACAGGGCCCACCAATGCGCCTTCTGGGCCACGGTCGCGCCCCCGAGCTCGCAGGGGCCGGTGCGCTGACGGCCCCGTCCGCTCGCGCTTCCCCGCCGTCCGGCGGCGGTGTACCACTGCCGGGCCAGGACGACGGCCAGCGCGATCTCCACCAGGTCACCGCCGTAGTACATCGCCTCCGCCGCGCGGGCCAGATCATGGCCGGAGAAGGCGGTGCCGGGCGGAGAGGCGCCGTACAGGGTCTTGGCCAGGACCGCGTGGGCGGTGGCCGCGGCGACCAGGGTGGCGGCGCGCAGCGGCAGGCCGTGGCGGTGGCGTACGGGGTCGAGCCGGCAGACGGCGAAGGTGAACAGCAGCCCGGCGGCCAGGACATGGACCGAGACGGCCGCGTGCAGCCACGGGTGGTCGTGGAGACGGGAGAAGAGAGCGGTGCGGTAGAGCAGCCACAGACCACCCACGTCGAGCACCGCCGCCACCGGCGGCAGGAACAGCAGACCGAGCGGGCGGGAGCGGACCACGCCCCGCAGACCGCGCCGCACGGCGCCCGCCGGCAGGGCCCGCAGCACCAGGGTCACCGGGCGCCCCAGCACCAGCAGCAGCGGGGCCACCATGCCGATGACCAGGTGCTGCACCATGTGCGCCGTGAACTCCCCGCCGGGCGGCGTGACCAGGGCGGCCAGGACGAGGCCCGCCTGGCCCGCGGCGAAGGAGGCGTCCCGCGCCCACGGCCACGCGTCCCCGCGGCGCCTCAGCCGCCGCGCGGCCAGGAGGTATCCCGCCGCCGCGACGAGGGCGAGCACGGCGGCCGTCGCCGCCGGGATGCCCGCGGCCTGCCCCGTGTGCGAGGGCGTCACCGGCGCGGCTCCCGGGCCCGCGCCGGTGCGGATCCGGGCGCCTCACGGGTGAGGGAGCGCCTCACCAGCACCGCGCCCACGGCCAGGAGGATCACCGCCAGCACGTTCCACGTCCAGTCGTAGGGGACCAGGTCGACGTGGTAGCGGATCTGGTGCAGCTCGAAGAGCTTGTGCTGGACCGTCCCGTCGTAGAGCTGGAAGAACCCCGCGCCCAGCAGGATCCCGCCGGCCAGCCCCCGGCCGCTCAGCGCGGCACGCCGGCGCAGGTCCGCCATCACCATCAGACCGGTGACGACGGCCAGCCAGCCGAAGGCGTGGAAGAGGCCGTCGGAGACCAGTCCCACCCCGGGGGTGGACTTGTCGTAGAAGTGGTGCCAGTGCAGGAGCTGGTGGAACACCGTCTCGTCCACGAAGGCGGCGATCCCGACCCCGATGAGCACCCCCGACCACACCGAGCGCTGCGGGCGGACCGTCCCGTAGTCCGGGGGCGGCTGGCGACGGGGAGTCGAAGGGGTAGCCACAGGCGGCCTCCTGACGGGGAGTGGGACCGTGCTCGTTCCCCTGCGACTACCCGTCCCCGTCCGCGCCCACCGCCGCCCACCCGTTTGCGGCGCACTTCCGCCCCCGCGACCGCCCGTCCGGGGTCAGTCCCGCTTCGTCTGGTCCATGCCGACGACCTTGAAGGAGGCGCGGTCGGTCGCCGCGTCCTCCAGGCAGCCGCGCAGCCGCATACGGTCGTGATCGGCGAGGGCGGGGTGGATGACACCGGCGTAGAGGCCGTCGCCGAGGCTGCCCAGGGTGGTGTCGTACAGCGGGACGGCGGTGGAGTGGCGGCAGCGGTTCCAGATCTCGTGGGCCAGCAGGCTCCGGTACTCCTGGCCGGAAACACCCCGGGTGGCGAGGCGCACCACCACGGAGGTCGCCACGGTGTCCGGGGCGCGCTCCTCGGGACGGGTTTCGGTCAGCTCGCCGAGGCCGAGGACGAGTGCGGCCAGCGCGGTGCTTCCGGCGACGAAACCGGTGACCCGGTGCCGGGTGCGGCGCCGGTCCTGACGCGTCGGGGGCAGGGCGTCGAGGTCGGTGCCCAGCGGTGGTGCGGCCAGGATCGCGAGCCGGCCCGCCACCCGGCGGTCGGCGGCGGGACGGACCGTGCTCTGCGCGATCTTCTGGACGAGCCGCGCGAGGCCGGAGAGCACGGCGCCCGCGGCCATCAGGACGGGAACGAAGACATGGGTGCGCTCCACCCGGATGTCGTCCAGCCACCGGAAGCGCGTGGCGGGGTCCGCGGCGGGCGGCTGTTCCAGCCGGGCCAGGACGTCGGCGTGACGCCGGTCGCCCTCGCCGATGCGCTCCTCGATCCGGCTGAGGCGGCCCAGGACGATCAGTCCGAGCAGCAGCACTTCGGCGACCAGCAGCAGGACCCCGCACATGATCGCGCGCTGCCACTGCCAGCGGTAGAGGTAGATGACGACGTACGTGCCCGCGCCGAGCCCGGCCGCGCCCGCGAAGAGGTGTGCCAGTCGCTTCACCGGTCGGCCGCCTCTCGGGTGCGGGTGTCGTCGAGCCGTACGTCGCCGCTGGTCCCGTCGACGGCCAGGCGGGTTCCCGGGGTGAAGCGCCGCACGGCGTCGGCGGCGCCCACCACGGCGGGCACCTTGAACTCGCGTGCCAGGACGGCCAGATGGGAGAGCGGGCTGCCGGTCTGGGCGACCAGGGCGGTCAGATGCGGCAGCAGGGGAGCGAGGGCCGGGTCGAGGGTGCGGACGACCAGGACGGCGTCCTCGGGGCGTTCGCCCCGGCCGTCCCAGGCGGTTCCGGCGGCACGGCCGCCGGAGACGCCCCGCGCGGGGGTGCCGCCGTCGCGCGGGCGCTCGGCGACCACCACGGCGTCCTCGGCCAGACGGAAGGCGTCGGGCAGGGGCGGACCGTCGGGGCGGGGGAGCCGTTGGGCGAGGTCCTTCGGCAGACCGTCGCCGTCGAGGGTGCGGAGCAGTTCGTGCCAGCGCAGCAGCGCGACGGAGCGGTGGGACAGGGTGGTCCGGCGCGCGGCGTCGTGGACGAGGTGCACCTGGAGCTGGTGGATCCAGCGGATGCGCAGCCGCAGCGCCTCCCGGGCGGGCAGCGCCGGGAGCCCCGGGCCCTTCTCCGCCGCCGGGCCCTTCTCCGCGACCGCGGGTCTCTCCCCGTCCTCCTCCGCGCTCGGCGGCAGCCGCAGCGGCCCGGTCAGACGGGGTGGGGTGAGCGCCAGCACGACGGGTGCGGCCGCCACGGTCTCGGCGTCCGTGAGCCCCCGGGCGCGGTGTTCGGCCAGGGCGGTGAGTGCCGCGCTCGCGGCCGTACGGGAGCCGTCCTCGCGCAACAGCGCGCCCGCCAGCGCTTCCTGGGCGTGCAGGGCCGCCAGGGCGGAGCGGGTCCAGCGCAGCAGGGCGGCCAGGTCGGCGCGGGAGAGCCGGGCCGGCGGCGGGGTCTCGGCCAGCCGCCGGTCGATGTCCGCCGTGAGGTCGAGGGCCAGGTCGGGCAGGGCGCGGGTCAGCCGCCCGGTGCGCCACGCCGCCGCCAGTCGGCGGGCACCCGGCAGCGGGTTGACCCGGGCGAGCAGCCGGTGGCGGGGCGGGACGACGCCCAGCAGACGCAGGTCCGCGGCGGCGCGGCCGGCGACCGTGGTGACCACGGGGTGGGCGCGCAGCAGACGGCGCGGCGCGCTGCCGCCGATGTCCAGCGCCGCGGCGATCCCCCGGGCCATCGGCGCCACCCACAGGTCCTCCTCCAGGGGTTGCAGCGTGGCGGGGAGGGTCTCGGCGACGGGACCGGGGCCGAGCAGCCGGGCGCCGCGTGCGGGCCGCGCGGTCATCGCCGTGATGGGACGGGCCTGGAACAGCCACAGCCGCCCGGTGCCGTCGAAGCCGAACTCCATGTCCTGGGGTCCGCCGAAGACCCGTTCCACCCGTCGGGCCAGCCGGGCGAGGCGGTACAGCTCGCCCCGGGTCAGCAGCCGCTCGTCGGCGGTGTGCGGGGGCGTGGGGCGCAGCAGCCGTCCGGAGCGCGCCAAGTGGTAACTCGTCCCGTCCTGTTCGCCGCTGACGAGGGTGTCGGGGCCGCCGCGCACGGCGCTCACCAGCATCCGGTCCGGCCGCCCCCCGACGGGGTCGGCGCCGAAGAGCACTCCGCCCACGCGCGCGTCGAGCATCGGCTGGACGAGGACGGCCATCGGGGCCCGGGTGCCGTCCGGCCGGTCCGCGGAGCCGAGGACCGTACGGACCGCCGCGCGGAAGGCGGGCCAGTCCCGGACGTCGAGCACGGAGGCGAACTGCCCGGCCAGGGACGACTCCTCGGTGTCCTCCTGCGGGGACGAGGAGCGGACGACCAGCGCGACCGTGCCGTCCCGGGAGAGTTCGCGCCAGGCGTGCCGCAGGGCCTCGGCGTCGTCACCGGAGCCGTGCGGGACGACGAAGCCGGGCAGGACCGGCAGTCCGGCGGCGGCCGCGCGCGCCAGGTTCGCGGCCTTGGAGCCCGCGGACAGCGGAAGCCGGGCGTCGGGGTGGTCCAGGGCGACGGCGGCACCGGCGGGGACGAGGGGTTCCCCGCCCGGTTCCTCGCCGTGCTCCCCGCCGTGTTCGCGGCCGCCGCGTTCGGCGAGGGCGGTCATCGTCCACCGCCCGCGGCCGCGGCTGACGGACGCTCGCGCGCGGCGGCTGGGGACCCCGGTATGAGTGTCGGCCTGGTCCACGACAGTGCGAGCATGTCTCTCCCCCTCCGGCCCGGGGCGGGGGATCGGACCGATCCCGCGCGGCGGGTGCTGTGCGGCGTGCGTCGGCGGCGGGAGATCAGGGGTCTCTCCCGCCACTCCGGGACCGGGTCGACGGCATTCCGGTGGAGTGACGGGAGTCCCCGTGCGACGACCCCGCTCCTTGGCTGTTCATGTCAGCTTCTGCTTGAGTCTGCCTTGCCTTGCGCAGGAGGTGGCGGCTGAGCAGTGCGGAACAAGCCACGGGGCGGACGACGTCCGCGCCGAGGCCGCGCGGGGCGGCTCGGCGCGGTGCGGGCGTCGGCACGGGTGGTGCGGGCGGGTGGGTCCTACTCCTCGAAGTAGGCGTTCAGGACTTCTTCGAGCTGCTCGGACCACTGCTCCAGACTCGCCCGGTCCTCGGCCTGGACGTCGTTGCGGAACCAGCGCGGCCGGGGCAGGTGCACGGTGATCGTGAACCGGCGGGTCCAGCGCGAGGTCGCGTACTCGACGGCGCTCAGCTCGTCCCATCCGAACGCGGCCTCTTCACCGTCCAGGCACAGCCGGATCCCCGAACGGTCGGCGGTGATGCTGCCCCGCCGGTCGGAGACGGAGAAGACGGGCCCGTCATCTGCCGCTTCGGAGGCGGGGAGTTCGGCGGCGGGAGCGTCCGTCCCGGCGTCCGGCCCCGCTGCGGGGACGGCTCCGGCGGCGGCGTCCTCGACGGCGTCATCCGTCACCGCGTCATCCGTCGCCGCATCGTGCGTCACCCTCCCTTCGGTCACCGCGCCTTCGGGCTCCGCCCCCGGCCCGGTCCCGTCCTGCGGGTCCGGCTGAGCCTCGGACGCCGGGGCGGGGGCGGGCATCAGCCCGGGGACGTGCGCCGGGTTCAGTGCGGCCGCGTTGAGGGCGGCGGTGAGGGCGGTGTGCTGGTCATCTGTTCGCTGGTCCACGGCGCGAAGTATGGCGAACAGAGCTGTGTGAGAGCCATAAGGGGGTCGTCATTGCTCCGGTTCGCGGTATCTGATCATGTCCGGGAGTCGCCGTTCCCGCGTGCTCGCCAAGCTGTCCCGGTGGTGTACCCGGGAGCAGGGCGGTGCCGGTGACGCGGCGTCACCGGTCGTGCCCCCTCGGGGGCTGCCGCCCGGGTCACACCCTCGGCGCGTAGTCGAACCGCTCGAAGGGCCAGGCCGAGGACAGCCACGCGGCCACCGCGTCGTGGACCGGCCGGTCCAGCTCGGCGCGGTCGGCCCGTACCCAGGAACGCACCTGGGCCACCCCGCTGTCGGTGCGCGACGGATAGATGTACACGCAGCCGATCACCTCGCCCCCGTCGTCGAGGACGGAGTAGGTGAAGCCCGTGCGGCGGGCGAAGTCCTCCGCGTGCTGGTCCA
Organism: Streptomyces sp. NPDC043908; assembly: GCF_056435525.1. Classification (NCBI taxonomy): domain Bacteria; kingdom Bacillati; phylum Actinomycetota; class Actinomycetes; order Kitasatosporales; family Streptomycetaceae; genus Streptomyces; species Streptomyces sp. NPDC043908. The sequence continues at coordinate 374,389 of NZ_JBWKEI010000001.1, forward strand.
GGTCGCGGAGGTTCTCCTCCAGGCTCATCCCGGCGGGCGGCGGCCAGTCGCGGTCCTGGAAGCCGGGGGTGGCCCGGATGTGCGCGATGCTCGACGTCCAGGCCGCGTGATCGGCCTCGTTGTGCCGCCCGTTCAGGGGCTCCAGACGGAACCCCGTACCCGACAGGCTCTCGGGAACGTCGAAGTCGGGCGGGACGAAAGGGCTGGTCGACATGGTGCGAGCCTATCGGGCGGCCGCTGACGGGCAGATGGCGGTTCCATCCCGCCGGGGCCACGCCCCCGGGGGGACGAACCCGCAAACCACGCGGTGCGCAGCACCACCGATGAGTTTCCGCGCTCCCGGCCGTCTTCATGGAGCAGACCGCAACGGCGGCCCTTCTGGAAGGAACATCATGAGGAAGATCACGGCTGGCCTCTTCATCTCGCTCGACGGGGTCGTCGAGGCGCCCGACCAGTGGCACTTCCCGTACTTCGACGACGAGATGGGGGCGGCGGTCGGCGCGATGCTGGGCACGGCCGACACCGTCCTGTTCGGCCGCAGGACCTACGACAGCTTCGCCGGGGCGTGGCCCGAGCGGGAGGCGGCCGGCGGCGAGGACGCGGGCTTCGCGAAGACGCTCGGCGACGCCCGCAAGATCGTCGTCTCACGCGGCGAGCCGGACTTCACCTGGCGCAACTCCGAGCAGCTCCGGGGTGACCTCGTCGAGGCCGTCACCGCCCTGAAGAACGGTCCCGGCGGTGACATCGCCCTCAGCGGTTCGATCTCGGTCGTCCGCCAGCTCCTGGCGGCCGGCCTCCTGGACGAGCTGCACCTGCTGGTGCACCCCCTGGCCGTACGCAAGGGCATGCGCCTGTTCGACGAGGGCGAGCCCACGATCCCGCTGAGGCTGCTCTCGTCCGAGGCGTTCCGGACGGGTGTGCTGCACCTGGTGTACGCGCCCGCCGGGTCCACGGGCGAGGGAACGTACGACGAGGCAAGGACGCATCTGCCCCGGGGCGAGCAGGAGTGACAGGAGTGACCGGTGACTCAGGTCCCCGGACGGGCGCCCGGGCGCGGGACGCTGACGGCCAGGACCGCGGTGTCGTCGTCCACTCCCGTGCCGAGCGTGGTCAGCAGGTCGCGGACGGCGGCCACGGTCCCCGGGGCCGTGGTCGGGCCCAGGGCCCCGGCGAAGGCGAGGAGCGCCTCGTCGCCGTAGCGGTCCCCGCGGCGGTCGGCGGCTCCCGTGCGGGCCTCGGTGAGGCCGTCCGTGTGGAGCAGCAGGGTGTCGCCGGGGGCCAGGTCGACGGTCGTGGTGGCGATGTGGGGGTGGGGCAGGACACCGATGAGCTGCCCGCCCGGCGTGTGGACGTACTCGGCGCCGCCCTCCGCGCCGATCAGCAGCGCCGGAGGGTGGCCGCCACTGGCCAGGGTGAGACGGAACCCGTCGCCCTCCGAGGAGGTGAGCAGCCCGAAGATGACCGTGCAGAACCGGGGGTCGGTGCCGTGGTACTCGTGGTTGAGGACCGTGTTGAGGTTGGTGAGCACGGCGGCCGGGTCGGGGTCGTACACGGCGGCCGCGCGCAGGGTGTAGCGAGCCAGTGAGGTGATGACCGCCGCGTTGGCGCCCTTGCCGCAGACATCGCCCAGGAACAGCCCCCACGTACCCGCGGCGAGGGGGAACAGGTCGTAGAAGTCGCCGCCGACCCGGTCCGCGGACGCGATGTGGTAGTGCGCGGCCACCTCCAGGCCGGGCACCCGCGCCAGGGCGGAGGGCAGCAGGGTCTGCTGGAGGGTGGTGTTGAGGCGCTTGAGCTCCTCGCGCTCGCGTTCCGCCTCCCGGCGGGCGCGCAGCAGCTCCTCCTCGTACGCGCGGCGGTCGCGGGCGTCGAAGAGGGTGGTGCGGATGAGCAGCGGCTGCCCGTCGCCGCCCGTCTTGACCGTGGAGGTCACCAGCACCGGCAGTCGGCTGCCGTCGGCCGCCTTGAGCTCCAGGGCGATCCCGCTGATCTCGCCCTGCATCCGCAGCAGGGGAGCGAAATGCGTCTCGTGGTAGAGCCTGCCGCCGACCGTGAGCAGGTCGGAGAACGACCGCCGGCCCACCAGCTCGCCCCGCCGGTATCCCAGCCACTCCAGCAGCGTGGTGTTGACCTTCGCGATGGTGCCGTCCAGCAGAGTGGACAGGTACCCGCACGGCGCGTGCTCGTACAGGTCCTCCGCGCTGTCCTCCAGCAGGTCCGCGAACGCCGCTTGGCCGTCGGCGGGCTGCTCCCGGCGGGCCGGCTCCTCGCCGTCGCCGACCGCGCACATCAATGGTCCGCCCCGGCGAACGCGGCGATCGCTGCGGCCGTCTCCTCGGGTGCGGCCAGCTGGGGGCAGTGCCCGGTCGCGTTCAGGGTGATCAGTCGGCTGCCGGGGATCCGCGCCTGGACGAAGGCGCCCACCTCGGGAGGCGCGATGGCGTCGCTGGAGCACTGGGCGACCAGGGTCGGCACGGTGACCTTGGCGAGGTCCTCGCGGTTGTCGGAGAGGAACGTCACCCGGGCGAAGACACGGGCGATGTCCGGATCGGTGCGGCAGAAGCTGTTGGTCAGCTCCTCGCCCAGCTCCGGACGCTCGGGATTCCCCATGATCACGGGAGCCATCGCACCCGACCAGCCCAGGTAGTTCGCGTCCAGCGACTCCAGCAGCTCCTGGATGTCCTCGGCGCTGAACCCGCCCCGGTAGCCCTGCTCGGGATCGTCGATGAAGGACGGCGACGGGGCGAGCAGGACCAGACGGGCGAAGGCCTCCGGCTCCCGGGCCGCGGCCAGCACGCCCATCATCGCGCTCACCGAGTGCCCCACGAACGTCACCGGCCCGAGGTCCAGCTCGTGGCAGATCTCGACGATGTCCTGGGCGTAGCCGTCGAGGGAGGAGTACCGCTCCCGGCTCCAGGCCGACAGGTCGGACCGGCCCGCCCCCACGTGGTCGAAGAGCACCACGGTGAAACGTTCCTCCAGTAGGAGGACGACCAGCCGCCACATGTTCTGGTCACATCCGAAGCCGTGCGCCAGCATCACCACCGGCCCCCCGGCCCGGCCGGTCACCGTCACGTGGTTCCTGCCCAGTGCCGTCATACGGACCATCCTCGCAGATCACCCCACACCTGCCCGGAGTGGGTGGTTCCGACGGGGGTACCGCGAGGTCGGAATTCAGTTGTTGACGAAGGTCAGGCTGGTCGCGTCGTAGCGGGTGCCGGCGACCTGCTCCGGCGGTGCCGCCGCCTCGATGGCTGCGAGGTCCTGCGGGGACAGCTCGACGGCCAGGGCCGCGAGGTTCTCCTCCAGGTACGTCCGGCGCCGGGTGCCGGGGATCGGCACGACGTCCTGGCCCCGGTGCTGGACCCAGGCGAGGGCGAGCTGCCCGGCGGTGATCCCCTTCTCCCCGGCCAGCTCGTTCAGCTTGGCCACGATCGCCAGGTTGCGCTCCAGGTTGCCGTCGGCGAAGCGCGGCTGGGTGCGCCGCACGTCGGAGGCCTCCAGCCCGTCCACCGAGCTGAGCCGGCCGGTGAGGAAGCCGCGGCCGAGCGGTGAGAACGGGACGATGCCGATGCCGAGCTCGCGGCAGACCGGGGCGATCTCCGCCTCCAGGTCGCGGGTCCACAGCGACCACTCGCTCTGGAGCGCCGCGATCGGGTGCACCGCGTGCGCCCGCCGGATGGTGTGCGCGCCCGCCTCGGAGAGCCCGAGGTGGCGCACCTTGCCCTCCCGCACCAGCTCGGCCATGGCGCCGACGGTCTCCTCGATCGGCACGGCCGGGTCGACCCGGTGCTGGTAGTAGAGGTCGATGTGGTCGACCCCGAGCCGGCGCAGCGACGCCTCGCAGGCCTGCCGTACGTAGGCGGCGTCGCCGCGGATGCGGGTGGGCTCGCCCAGACGGTTGGCGAAACCGAACTTCGTGGCCAGCACCACCTCGTCCCGGGGCCGCCCGGCGATCGCCCGCCCGATCAGCTCCTCGTTGTGCCCGAAGCCGTAGAAGTCGGAGGTGTCCAGCAGGGTCACCCCGAGATCGAGGGCGTGGTGCAGGGTCGCGATGGACTGGGTGTCGTCCGCGGCGCCGTAGCCGTGGCTCATGCCCATGCACCCCAGGCCCTGCGCGGCGACGGCCAGGCTGCCCAGGTGCCGGGTGGGGAGAGCGGGAACGGTGGTCATGGTGCTGCCTCCTGAACTCGGAGAGAACTCGGAAACGATCTGTTCAGGACGCTAGGTGCTGGAGTGCGCTCGAAGTCAACCGCCGATCCCGCGGGCCCCTCCCGGAACCTCGTCCCGTGGAGCGAGTTCGCACACCGTCCGACGATCCGACCTAGCCCGCCCCACGTGTCGCGCGGCCGCGGGCGTCGTTGTCCGGGTGGGCGAGGCAATCCCGCCCCGCCGTCCGTAGTGCACCGTGTTCACCAGGGGATCCATCATGCGTCTCATCCGTCCGCTCACCGTCTCGCTCGTCGGGCTCGGCATGGCCCTCACCCTCTCCGCGGGGACGGCGGTCGCCTCCAAGGGCCCGTTCACCTTCCAGAGCGGGGGCCAGGTGTTCTTCGTGCAGGACGTGCCGGACGGCAAGTGCTTCACCATGTCCCGCGGATCCTTCGCACCGCACAACGGGACGCGTTCCCCGGCCACGGTGTTCTCCGGCAAGGAGTGCAAGGGCAAGGCGACCCTGGTCGCTCCCGGCCGGCAGGCGCCGAAGGGGCTGCGCTTCTCCAGCGTCCGGTTCGGCCGGTAGCGACGGGGCGTGAGCGGCGTGGACGGGCTCAGCGGCACAGCACCGTCTCACGCCGCATGTGCGACAGCTTCGCCGGGTTGCGTACCGAGTAGAGGCCGCTGATGAGGCCGTCGTCGATGCGTACGGCGACGACCGTGTCTACCTCGCCGCCCACGCGCAGGACGAGCGCCGGGTAGCCGTTGACGTGTGCCGGGCGCAGTGCCGGCGCGGAGAACCTGCCGAGCCGGGCCAGCAGACCGGCCACGTCGCGGGCCCCGGTGACGGGGTGCGCGATCGCCTGCCGGACTCCGCCGCCGTCGCCCATGAAGACGACGTCCGGCGCGAGGATGTCGAGCAGGCCCCGCAGATCGCCCGTGGCGGCGGCCCGCTGGAACGCGTGGAGCGCGTCGCGCGTCTCGGCCGGGGAGACCGACCCGCGCGGCCGGCGGGCCGCGACGTGGGCGCGGGCCCGGCGGGTGATCTGGCGGACCGCGGCCGGGCTCTTGTCGACGGCCTCGGCTATCTCCTCGTACGGGAGGTCGAACACCTCGCGCAGCACGAACACCGCCCGCTCGGTCGGTGCGAGCGTCTCCAGCACCAGCATCATCGCCATCGAGACGCTGTCGGCCAGCTCGACGTCCTCGGCCACGTCGGGCGCGGTGAGCAGCGGCTCGGGCAGCCAGGTGCCGACGTAGGACTCCTTGCGGCGGCCGAGCGTACGCAGCCGGATCAGCGCCTGGCGGGTGGTGATCCGCACCAGATAGGCGCGGGGGTCGCGCACCGCGGCGAGTTCGACGCCCGCCCACCGCAGCCAGGTCTCCTGGAGGACGTCCTCCGCGTCGGCGGCCGAGCCGAGCATCTCGTAGGCGACGGTGAAGAGCAGGTTGCGGTGGGCGACGAACGCCTCGGTGGCGCGGTCCGCCCGTGTGCCCGGGGCGGGTGCGCCCGCCGTGTCCCCGCTCCGCCCGTGCTCGGTCCCCATCGGCTGCTCCCGCCTGTTCGTCCTCGCTGCCATGCGCACAAGACACCGGCCGCCGCGGTTCTGTGACAGTCCCCGGCGGTGGCCCTCGTCACACCGCCGCCGCGTCACGGGGACCGGGCCGCCGGCATCTCTTGGTCGTCAGTACGACACCACACGTGAGGACGACGTCATGGAACCCCGTTTCCACCTGTTCGAGAACGAGTTCGGCGCCAAGTTCGCCAAGCGGTTCGCCAACACCGGCATGCTGCTCCAGAAGTCGGCGCTGCCCGCCGCCACACAGGAGCTGGTGGCGCTGCGCACCAGTCAGATCAACGGCTGCGGCTGGTGCGTCGACGTACACACCAAGGAGGCGGCGGCGGCCGGTGAGAGCGCGGCCCGGCTCCACCTGGTCGCGGCCTGGCGCGAGACCACCGTGTTCACCGAGGCGGAGCGGGCGGCGCTGGCCTTCGCCGAGGAGGGCACCCGGCTCGCCGACGCCCACCAGGGTGTGTCGGACGAGACCTGGGCGCGGGTGCGCGAGCACTACGACGACGACCGGATCGCCGCGCTGGTGGCGTTGACCGCCCTGATCAACGCCGCCAACCGGCTCGCCGTGACGGTCCACCAGAAGGGCGGTTCCTACGAGGTCGGCATGCTCGCGGCCGCGTTCAGCTGACCGGGATCCGTAGCCGGCCCGGCCCGGGATCGTCCGATCCGGGCCGGGCCCCCGGGGCGAGGGGGCGTCCGGTCAGGTTCCGCAGCAGGTCCGGGTCGGCCAGCGTGGTGTGGAGGGCGTCGCCGGTCAGGTCCGGGCCGGGGGAGGGGGCGACGGCGACCACGTACAGGCCCGCCGCGCGGGCGGAGCGCACCCCGATCGCCGAGTCCTCCACCGCCACCGCGCCGCGGGGCTCCACGCCGAGCCGTGCGCAGGCGGTGCGGTAGAGGTCGGGGGCCGGTTTGGGGTGCTCGACGTCGTCGCTGCCCAGGACGAGCGCGAACGCGTCGGCCAGGCCGACGTGGTGGAGGTGCCGGAGGACGGTGTGGCGCGGCGAGTTGGAGACCACCGCCAGGGGGCGCCTGGTGGCCAGCCGCGTCACGAACGCGACCGCGCCCGGCATGGCGCTGACGCCCTCGGCGAGAGCGGCCTCCACGCGCTCGCGGACCTGGCGGGCCAGCTCCTCGTGGGCGGCCGGCCTGCCGAGCAGCCGGGCCAGCGCCCGGCCCAGCTCCGGCAGGTGCAGGCCGATCAGGGCGAGCCGGTCCGTATCGTCCAGCACCACCCCGTGGCGGGCGCAGACGGCCGCGCAGGCCCGGTCCCAGTGCGTCTGGGTGTCGACGAGGGTGCCGTCGCAGTCCAGGACCACGGCGTCGGTGGGCGGTACACCGGTGGCACGGGTGCGGCGCATCGTCAGGCACCCGCTCCCATCGAGCCCGTACGGCGGCCCCGCCGGGCCATCAGACGGAACATCCAGGTCGCCGCGGTGAGCCAGCCGGCGCCGAGCAGCACCGCCCAGCAGGCCGGGACCAGGACGTCGGCGGTCCCCGCACCGGCGACGACGGAGCGGACCGCCTTGAGCGTCTGGGTGAGGGGGATCGCCTGCGCGGCCGCCCGCACCCAGTCGGGCCAGTACGAGGTCGGCACCTGCACGCCGCAGACCGCCATCATCAGCAGATAGGTGGCGTTGGAGATGATGTTGCGGGCGCCGTCGGCGTTGAAGGCCACCGCCGCGACGAACAGGCCGAAGCAGTAGGTGCTCGCCGCGGTCAGGACGACCAGGGCCGTCACCGGCGCGATCTGCCCCGCCTGCCAGTGCACCCCGAACGCCGGTCCCAGGGCGAAGAGCGCCGCCAGCGAGGTGGCCGTACCGCTGACCGGCCATTGGAGGCTCCGCCCGATGAACACCCACGAGAGCGGTGCCGGGGCCGCGCTCAGCAGGCTGAGCGTGCCGACCCGGCGCTCCCAGGTGGTGGAGACGATGACCATCATCGACTCGATGACGCAGGTCATCACGGCGTTGCCGACGAGGAGGTAGCGGGTCTGCTCGGCGGAGCCGATGACATGGCCGAAGAAGGCGAAGAAGGTGACCTGGGCCAGCATCCGGCCCAGCCAGCCGAAGGTCCAGGTCTTCCATGTGTACATGGCGCGCATGTCGGCCAGCGCGTTGGCCGCGCTGTAGCGGATGATGCGCGCGGGCTCGGTGATCGATGTCGTCAGGCTCATGAGTGGGACAGCGTTCCTAGTCGGCGGACCCGGCGCAGCACGCGGTGCAGCAGCGCCGTTCCGATCAGATAGCTCGCGGCGCCCAGCGCCAGGACGGCGGCCAGCCGGGCGGCCACGTCGTGCGGCGCCGGGGCGGCCAGACTGTCGCGCAGCAGGTCGCCGCTCCAGGACAGGAAGATCGCGTGGGAGGCCGGCCGGAGCCAGAACGGCAGCATCGCCACCGGGATGAGGACGCCGCTGAGCAGGTAGAACGGGTAGGTGAGGGTGTTCTGGACCGTCCGCGCCGAGGGCATCAGGATGAACAGCGGGGAGAAGATCGTCGCGGTCGCGGCCATCGCGAGGGCGGTCACCACCAGGCACACGGCGAACACCAGCGGGTGACGTACCGTCAGCCACCGGTCGAAGACCAGCCCGGCCACCAGCCACGCCTCCGCGAACGAGAGCAGCCCCAGGGTGGTCACCGCGCAGATCCGCCCGATCACCAGGGTGGACAGCCGTGCCGGTACGGCGATCAGCGCCTCCAGGGTGCCGGACCTGCGCTCGTCGCCGATCAGCTCCCCGGCGATGAACAGGGCCAGCGTCCACAGGGACATGAGCGTGGGCGACACGATGGCGAACGGGGCGAGGTCGGGGCGTCCGGCGTGCTCGGAGATCGCCATGAAGACCAGCGTGAACAGCGGCGCGGTGACACAGATCTGGAGGGTGTCCGGGGCGCGCAGGGCGACGCGGAGCTGGAACCGGAAGCCGGTGAGGAAGATCCGCATCAGCCGACCGCCATGCCCCGGTCGCCGATGAGGTGGAGGTAGGCGTCCTCCAGGTTGGGGCGCTGGGTGGAGAGTTCGGACACCCCGGCCTCCACCAGGAGCCGCAGGACGGTACGGGTCACCGACGAGTCGGCCGTCTCCACCCGCAGCCGGCCGGACGGCTCGGCCTCGACGGCGAGGACGCCCTCCAGCGCGGCGAGCGCCCGCCGCGTCCCGGCGGGAACACCGCCGGCGACCACCCGCTCGTACCGGGGCACCACGCGGCCGATCTCGGCGGGGGTCTCGGTGAGCAGGACGCGCCCCCGGTCGATCATCGTCACCAGGTCGCAGACCGCCTCGGCCTCGGCCATGTCGTGGGTGGTCATCAGCACGGTCCTGCGCTCCGCGCGCATCTCCCCGACGAGACCGCGGAAGTCGCGTGCGGCCACCGGGTCCATGCCCACGGTGGGTTCGTCCAGGAGCAGCACCTTCGGGTCGCCGACCAGCCCGCGGGCCAGGTGCAGGCGCTGCTTCATACCGCGCGAGAAGGTGTCGACGCGGTCGCCCGCGCGGTCGGCGAGACCGAGGCGCTCCAGCAGTTCGTCGACGCGCAGGCGCAGCGCGAGGCCGTGCAGCCCGTACATGGCGGCCCAGAAACGCAGGTTCTGCCGGGCGCTGAGCCGGCCGTACAGACCGCGGTCGCCGCCGAAGACGATCCCGATGTCCCGGCGGACGGCCGCCGCTTGTGTCGAGACGTCGTGCCCCAGCACGGTCGCGGTGCCGGAGGTCGCCTCCAGGACGGTCGAGAGGATCTTGCACAGGGTGGTCTTGCCGGCGCCGTTGGGGCCGACCAGACCGTGCACCTCGCCGACCTCGACGATCAGGTCCACCTCGGTGAGGGCGTGGGCGCGCCGGCCACCGGCCCGGCCCTCGCCGTAGTCGCGGCACAGCGCGCGTGTCTCGATCGCACTCATCGGGGTCCTTCGGGCAGGTGGGGGAGGGCGGCGAGGGCCGCCTCGTAGCGGTCCGGCGCGACCAGCTCGGACTCGACGAGCAGATAGTCGCCGACCGGGGTCAGCATCAGGGTGTCGCCGCCCGCGTGGTGCTCCACGGCGCGCCGCCAGTCGGGGCGGTGGGCCCGGCGCAGCTCCATGCCGTAGCGGACCCGGGCGGGCGGCGCGGCGGTCGCCGCGGAGCGCCGCTCGCGCTCCTGCTCGGCGGCGGGCTCCAGCCGCCGGAGCAGCTCCTCGAAGGGGCCGAGGGGTGCGCACCGCCCGGCGTGGGCAAGGAGTTCCGTCACCTCCGGGGCCAGCCGGAACTCCCGGACCGTCGCCTCGGCCGCCGCGACCGACTCCGGGCCGACCCGGGACAGGACGATCACGTCGAGGGCGTCCACGGCATGGAAGGCGCGCTGGAACCGCTCCTCCGCTATCGCCAGGAGACCGGTGAGCACCTCGTCGGCCGGCGGCCGGGAGCGGACGGGCAGGAGCGCGCCGTCCCCGAAGTAGGCTGCGGTGCCCACGTCGACCTTGGCGTCGCGGTCGAGCAGCGGATCCAGCGGCGCCCAGGAGAGGGTGGCCATCATGTGCCGCCGCTCGCCGTCGACCACGGAGTAGTCGAGGTTCTCGACGCTCTGGTGGTCGAGCACCACCCGGACCACGGCCCAGAGTTCGCGTTCGTCCGCCACGACCAGGTCGAGGTCGCCGGTCGGCCGCAGGACGCCCTCGGGGTAGTGCTGGGAGATCGCCGGGCCCTTGAGCACGTGGACGGGGTGCGCGGCGCGGATCGCGGTGTGCAGGCGCCGGTAGCCCTCCGCGCGGGCGCGGGCCCGGCGCAGTTCGTCGGCGGAGCCGGTGCCGAGGCGGTGTCCGGCCCGCTCGGCGACGGAGAAGACCAGCTGGACGAGGGCTTCCCGGGTGGCCCGGGCACGGCGGACCAGGACCCGCAGGTCCTCGTCGGGGCAGAGGTCGAACAGCCGGTAGAGCAGCGGCAGATCGATCGGGTCGGCGCGGACGGTGGTGCTCATACGGGGGTCTCCTGGTCGGGGCGCCGGCGGCGCCAGAAGCGGTGGTCGAGGCGCCAGCCGCGCTCCTGGAGGGAGGCCACGACCCGGGCCCCGCTGTCGGGACCGGTGCTGTCGTGCACGACGTTGCCGAACAGCGGGCGGCCCCGCTCGGCGGCGAGAGCGGCACACGCGGCGACCAGCGCCGCGGTGCCGGGCCGTACGGCGTCGGCGTCGTCGACCAGCAGGTCGAAGAGGTCGGTGAACTCCGCGCCGGTGACCTCGTCCAGGGCGCCGGTCAGCACGGACGCGTGACCGATCGGGCGGCCGTCGCGGGTCAGCAGGAAGGAGACCCGGTCGGGGGCCTCCAGCACCTCCCGCGCCGCGCTGTCGACCAGTCCGGCTCGTCCGGTGTCACCGGCGGCCGGGCCGTAGCCGTCGGCGATCGCGCGGGCCAGCCAGTCCGCGATCAGAGGGTCGTGCTCCGGCCCGGCCGGCACGACGGCGAGCCCGGCGGGCTGCCGGGAGGCCCCCGGTACGGCGCCGGTGTAGCGCATGTAACTGACCGACGGGCGCCAGGGCGCGGGCAGCGTGGTGTCGCCGGGCGCCCGCAGCAGCAGGGCGTCGGCGTCCGGGTGGGCCGCGGTGAGCCGCCGCTCCAGCTCGGCCAGGGCGGCGGGCGCGGCGAGCAGCTCCGGCGCCGCGTACTCCACCAGACAGCGCCGTTCCCGGGTGACGGGGTCGGTCTGCGCCCCCGCCACATAGGTGTGGGCGCCGATCCCGGCCCGGGTGCCCTGCTCGTGGGCCCAGTCCAGGTAGGCGGGGCTGGGGAGGGCGGGGGTGCTCATGACGCCTCCGGCCGTACGGCGACGGTCAGGCCGTCCAGCACCTCGGCCGCGGCGGCGCGGACCTGCTCGGCGTCCACGGCGTCGAGGGCGGCCAGCTCCGCCGCCAGCGACCACTCGGCGGTGCCGGCGCGGCTGCGCTGGGCGACCATCCGCAGTTGGTCCAGCGGTGACTCGCTGTCCAGGATCAGCCGCATCCGGGCCTGCCGGCGGGCGGCCGCCAGGTCCTCCGGGTCGGGGCCCGCGGACGCCAGTTCGGTCAGGAGCCCGCGCACGATGCCCACGACGGTCTCGCCGTTGCCGGGCTCGACACCGACCAGCACCCGCCATGCCCCGGCCTCCTGGTAGCCGCGGTCCCAGCACGCGAACGAGTAGGCCAGCCCTGCCTCGTTGCGGAGTCTGCGGTAGAGCGGGGAGGAGGGGCTGTCGCCGAGGAGCTGGGCCAGGAGCGCGAAGCGGCGGCGCCCGGGGTCGTCGGCCGCGCCGGAGCGGGCGCCGACGCAGACCCAGCCGTACTCGTCGGGCCAGACGACGGCCGAGTCCGGGGCGAGCGGGGGCAGGGCCCGGGCGGGAGCCGGGACGGCGGCCGGCGCCACGGTCCGCCCCAGCCCGTCAAGGCGCGGCAGCCGGGGCCCGACCACCACCAGCGTCATGGCGCTGGTGAGGAACCGGGTGCGGTGTCCCTCCCGTACGTCGGCGAGGGTGATCCGGCGGATCTGCCCGACGTCGCCGCCGACCGGCCGGCCCAGCGGGTGGCCCGGGAAGAGCTGGGCCAGGAAGGCGTCCTGCACGACGTCGCCCGGGTCGGCCTGCGCCGCGGCGAGTTCCTGGAGGACCGCGTCGCGTTCGGTGTCCAGCACCGCGTCCGTCAACTCCGGCCGCAGCACGGCCTGGTGCAGCAGCGCCGCCACCGCGTCGGCGTCGTCGGCGTGCACCTGGGCGTAGAAGAGCATGATGTCGAGGCCGGTCTCGGCGTTGGCGTTGCCGCCGAGGCGCTCCACCTGCTCGCAGAACGAGGGCCGACCGTCCAGCGGGGCCGACATCAGGGTGTGTTCCAGCAGATGGGCGAGGCCGCCGTGCTCCGCCGGGTCGTCGCGGGAGCCGTAGCGGACGGCGAGGCAGACGCTGGTCGTGCGCAGCCGCTCGTCCAGCAGCGCGATCGTCGGCAGTGCGGAGGGTACGACGACGGGGGGCGAGGGCGGCATCTCGGCCTTTCCTTGGATGTCTCGGACGGGTGCGAGGAGAGACAAAGCAGGGCGGAGCAAGTGCTCCGCCCTGCTTTTATGAGCGGGAATTACCGCTGCTTCGTCGACGTCTTGTCCAGACGCGGACGGAGCGAGACCTTGTGAGCGCGCATTTTCGTTTCCTCCCTTCTCGTTTCTCGTTCGGTCGGGGGTGCCCCAGAAACATAGGCCGATGAAAAACGCCTGGTCAACCCCGGATCGAGGGGCACCCGTCATTTTCCTCGCGCATAGATAATTCGTTGATGAGCCGTATATGCGAGGCCGTCGTGACGTAGATCAGCGGTATATGGACGCTTGCCAGGCTGGGCTGCTCACCAGCAGACGAGAGGGGTCCGGCCAGCCATGACCGACCAGTTGCCGATGGCAGGCAAAAGCGCCCTGATAACCGGTGCGGGTTCCGGGATCGGCCGATCGATAGCCTGGGGTCTGGCCCGGTCGGGCGCCCGTGTGGTCCTCAACGACCGGGACTGGAGCAGCACGGCCGGTCTTCGCCGGGAAAAGGAGACCCGGGAATACCTGGACGCGCTCGGCGCCGACTACCGCCTCATCGAGGCGGACGTGTCGTCGGAAGGCGCGGTGAAGGACATGTTCCAGCTCGCGCTGAGCGGAACGGACTCCCTCGACTTTCTGGTCAACAATGCCGGTGAACAGTTGCCATCGGCGGCCCACCTCCATTCTCTGGCGGATTTCTCGCGGGTCCTCGACACCAATCTCGTCGGCGCGTTCCTGTGCGCCAGGACGGCGCTGGAGCACTTCGTGGGCGCCGGCGTCCGCGGCGCGGTCCTGAACATCACGAGCGTCCACGAGACGGTGCCCAAGCCCGGGTTCGCCAGCTACGCGGCGAGCAAGGCGGCGCTGCGGATGCTCACCGCGACCCTGGCCCTGGAGTACGCGGCGCACGGCATCCGGGTCAACGCCATCGCCCCCGGTGCCATCGACACGGAGATGAACCGGGACTGGGTGTCCGACCGGGACAGGAAGGCCCGTGCCGAGGCCCGCATCCCGCTGGGCCGGATCGGGGAGCCCGACGAGGTGGCCGGTCTCGCCCTGTTCCTGCTCTCGGACGCCGCGCGCTACATCACCGGGCAGTCCGTGCTCATCGACGGCGGGCTGAGCCTGCACACCGACTTCCAGCGGGACTGGACCTCGTGAGCGGCCACCGGCCCGCCGCGGGTCCCCACAGCCCGGCCCGGCCCCGGGTCATCGCTCTCGACGGCGCCGACAACGCGGGCAAGACCACCCAGCTCAGGCTGCTGCGCAGCGCGATCGGCGACGAGGTGTGCGTCGGCGGCGGAGTCCACCACTACCTGCCGCAGTGGCCGAAGCTGGCTGGCGACGAACTCGCCCACTGGTGGTTCACCGAGTCACGCAGCGAGGAACTGGTCGGCCTGCTCCTCAAGGGCTACGGCCGACGGCTGGACGCGCTCACCGGCCGGCACCCCTGGGTGATGCTGGACCGGGGCCTGGCCACCGTCGAGGCGAGCTGCGTCGCCTCGGTGATGCTCAAGGACGGCCGGTCGGCGCGGGACGCGGAGGCCCTGGTCGCGGGCGTGCGCGCCGAGGTGCTGGGCGACTGGGCCCCCGAGGCGTACAGCGTGCTGCTGTCCCTGGGCCCGGTGGCCGACGGCGCCGCGCTGAGCGTCGGCCGCGAGCGCGCCGCCGACGAGCGGTACACCCGCTACCAGCACCTGCTGCACGCCGCGCTGGAAACCCGCCGCTCCCGCCACGACGCGGTCATCGCGGCGGACCGCGCCTCCATCGTCGATGTACAGAACCAGCTCCGCGCCCACCTCGCCGAAGTCGGCCTTCCCACCGAGCCGTTGCTGGCGGACGTCCGCCGGGTCATCGGCCTCGGGGGCCTGTCGGAGAGCGGCAAGAGCAGCGCCGGGGAGTACCTCCGTCACCGGTTCGGGACCACCCGCCTGAAGCTGGGGTACCTCGTCGACCTGGCCGCCGCCCGGCACGGCCTCGCCCTTCCGTACGAGGAGGAGCCCAGGCGGCTGGCCGAGCTGGTGGTCGACGAACTGGACCGGTATGCCCGCGCCCACTACTACCTGCGCGACTACACCATCGAGAGCCTGCACCGGCCCGGGCTCACCCGGGAGCTGAAGCGGCTGCTGGGCGAGCGGCTCAGCGTGGTCTACCTGGACGCCCCGGCGCCCGTCCGGGCCCGGCGCTCGCTCGTCGACCCCGGCTCCCTGGCCCGCAACGACGAGGTGAAGCTGTCCCGGGGAGCCGACGCGATCGCGGCGGAGTGCGACCTGCTCATCGACAACACCGGCCCCCGCCCCGGTCTGGAGCTCGCGCTGGACCGGCTGATGACCGGCGCCACCGCGTCCCCGGCCTCCGCGTCCCTGCGGATGGCGGGTCCCCTCGACCTGCCGGCCCCGACGGCACTGCGCCGGGCCGCGGCCACCACCCTGACGGGGCTGCGGTCCGCGCTGGGCGAGCGGCTGCTGCTGTTCGTCGTGGCGGGCAGCGTCGGGTTCGGCACCGCCGACCGCGACCTGAGCGACCTCGACGTCCTGGTGGGCGTCGAGCCGGGCACCACCGCCGACCTCGCCGGGGAACTGGCGCGGCTGCGCGCCGAGTTGGACGTCAAGCTCGGCGTCACCGTGCTCACCCGCCATGAACTGCTGCTCCGGCGCTGCGATTCCCGCACCTTCAGCACCCTGCACTCGCTCGGACAGGGCCGGATCGCCTGCCAGTACGTCAGCGACGACCTGGAGCTGCCGGACTTCGGCGCGGCCCAGCGCCACCAGCAGACCGTCCAGTACCTGGCGCGGACCCTGCACGAACTCCGGCGCCCCCTGCTGGGCGTCGAGACGAGCCCGTACGCCCTGTACAAGACGGTGCTGAACGCCGCCAAGATGCTGCTGCGGCTCGCCGGGGCCGAGGAGACCGACCCCGGCGCCATCTCCGCCCTCTTCGACCGGATGTTCCCGGCGCCGGACCGGGCCAGGATCCCGAGCCGGCCGGAGTACCGGCAGATGGGACGCGAGGAGATCGCCGCGGTCGCCGCGTCCGTCCTGGACTGGTTCGAGCGGTACCTGGCCACCGCCCCCGCGTCGGTCGCCTGACCCGCCCCCATCCGATCCCCCCGGTGACACCGCACGACCCTTAGGAGTACCGCACTGTGAAGATCGACGACGACGTTCCCGGCCCCGCCGAGGTCATCCGGCCCTATCCCCGGCTGGCGCCGGTGCGCAACATCGGCGCGGCCGCCGCCGAGGCGGTGGTTCCGGGGCGGCTCATCGCGCTGGAGGGACCCGACGGGGCGGGCAAGACCACCCAGATCGAGCTGCTGAAGACCGCGCTGACGGAGGACGGGTGGTCCGTCCGGGTCTGCGCGTTCATCAGGAACCCGCTGATCTGGCACGCCAAGGCGCGCGGCAAGTACGACAACTGGGACCCGTACACCATGGCCCTGCTGTACGCCGCCTCGCTCACCGACCTCGTCAACCGGGAGGTGCTGCCCCACCTCGCCTCGGGCGGCGTGGTCATCATGGACCGGTACCTCTACTCCGTGATGGGCCGCTCCGAGGCCCGCGGCTGCGACCGGCGGTGGCTGAGCGCCCTGCTCGCCCCGGCCACCCTGCCGCACCGCACCCTGCATCTGCGCACCCCCGTCGCGGAGTGCTTCGACCGCAAGGCCGCCCTCGCGCCGACCTTCTCGTACTGGGAGTGCGGGGTGGACCTGCACGGCGACGACGCCCTGCGCTTCGCCGGGCCCAAGGAGGCCTACCGCGACAGCTTCCTGCTCTACCAGCAGCGCGTCCAGGACATCGTCGAGGACCTGCTGAAGGACGCCGACGCGCTGGGACTGCCGGGAGCCGGGCGGGAGACGACGGCGGCCCGGGCGGCGGCCTGGGTCCGCGCGGGCCTGGCCGGGTCCCCGTGACCGCCCCCGCGCCCGCGCTCTCCCTTAGGGAGTCGCTCGCCGAGCGGGCCGAGGAGCGGGACTGGGCGGGCGTCGAGGCGCTCGGCGGCGTCCAGGTGCTGCCCCCGCCGCCGGGCCTCCCCGGCCCGCGCACCCCGCTCTGGCGGCACGCGCTGACGTCCTGGGGCTATCTGGTCACCGGCGTGAGCGAGCTGAAGAACTCGACCTGCGGCTTCGCCCAGCGGGACGGCCGGCCGCACTTCTTCAAGTACGTGGGAGCGCGGAACGCCATCGCCGAACTGGCCGGTTACCTGGAGTTCGGCGCCGCGGGCAACCGGGTGCCCACCCTCCTGTCCCTGCTGCGCACCGACGCGGGGACGGTCATGGTGTACGAGTACCTGCCCTCGATGGGGCTGGGGCGCGGCACCCTGTTCGACCTGCTGTGCCGCGCCGAGCGGGCCGGGACACTGCTGCCCGAGCACGAGGTCGGCCCGCTGCTCGACCGGATCCGCGCGAACTGCGCCCGGCGCACGGTGCGTTCCTCCTCGCCCATCGACACCTTCTTCGCCCGCCGCGTCACCGAACGGCTGATCCCCTGGTACGTCGAGCGCCGCCGCCCGTGGCTGGACCAGCCGGTGGTGGTCGACTCGGTGCCGCAGCCGACGACGCTACGGGAGTGCCTGGAGGGCACCGCGGCCTACTTCGACGGCCTCGGCGCGCGCGAATGCGTCCTGTCCCAGGGCGATTTCAGCGAGACCAACGTGGGCAGGGGCGCGGTCTTCGTCGACCTGAGCAACGCCGGGCACAACGACGTGCGCGGCGAGCTCGCGACCGCCTTCTGGTCGCTCTTCCTCGGCGGGGGGTACCTGTTCCCCAAGTACCACCCGGCCGCCTACCGGTGGCGGGAGGCACCCTTCGACGGTGCGGCCCCGCGGTGCGCCACCCGCCTCGACCCGCGCACCGCGACGCTCCACATCGACCTCGACCACCGGCTCTCGCCCGCCCGGGCGGACCTGCTCCACCGACTGCTCGACGTGTTCACCGAGGCGTTCGGCCCCGAGCTCCTGGACCGCCGGCTCGCCCCCTACCTGGTGATGCGGGCGGTCGGCGTCCTCGACCTCGACACCCTCGACCCCGCCGACCGGGCCGTGTGCACCGCGCTGGCCCTGCGCTGGTGGAACGAGCGCGACAACCTCGGTACCGTCCTGCGCACACTGATCGATCATGGGAGACCCCGATGAAGTCCCGGGCCGTGGCCATCGTCCGACAGGACGACTCCGTTCTGCTCATCCACCGCCGCAAGGACGGGGCGGAGTACCACACCCTGCCGGGCGGCGGAGTCGAGGAAGGGGAGACGCCCGAGCAGGCGTGCGTACGCGAACTGGCCGAGGAGACAGGTCTTTCGGCGGCCGTGGAGTCCCCCCTGCTCACCCTCGACAACGCGGGCCGCACCGAGCACTACTTCGTGATGGGCCCGGCCACCGGAACCCCGCGCCTCGGCGGTCCGGAGAGCGAGCGGGACGGCGAGGACAACCAGTACCGGCTCGTGTGGGTGCCGCTGGCCGAGGCGGCGGACGTCGGCCTGAAACCGGCCGCCATCGCGCCCCACCTGGTCGAAATCGCCGGCAACGTAAGATGACCCTCCGTTTACCGGTTCGCGCCAGACCCCTGGAGACCAGCGGCCGGTGAGAGTTGTGCGCGTGCACGCCCGGGGGAACTGTGGAATTCTTCGTGCTCGGATCCGTGGGCATTCGGATCGAAGGGGCCGTCGTGCCCGGCGGGCCGCCCCAGCAGCAGGCCACCCTCGCCGCCCTCGCGCTCCGAACCGGCCACGTCGTCCCCCTGCACGAGCTGATGAGCGCCGTGTGGGGCGAGAGGGCCCCCGGCTCCGCCGTGATGATCCTGCGGACCTACGTATGGCGGCTGCGCAAGATCCTGGAGAGCGGCGGCTGCGATCCGCAGGCGCTGGCCTCCGTCAACGACGGCTACCGCCTCGCCGTGCCGCCCGCCTCGGTCGACGCCTTCCGCGCCGAGCGGCTGGCGGCCGACGCGACACGCGCGGGCGAGGCCGGACGGCACGACGAGGCGGCCGCCCTGCTCACCGAGGCCGTGGCGCTGTGGCGCGGAGAGCCGCTGGCGGGCGTGCCGGGGCCGTTCGCCGAGCAGCAGCGCTCCCGGCTGTCCGAGCTGCGCCGGCAACTGCTGGAGGAACGCTTCGCCCTCGACCTCCTGCTGGGCCGGCACACCCAGGTCATCCCGGAACTCACCGCGTTCATCGGCGAACAGCCGCTGCGCGAGCGCCCCTACGGCTTCCTGATGCGCGCGCTGTACGCCGCCGGGCGCCAGGGCGACGCGCTGGCGGTGTTCGGGTCGGCGCGCGAGGTGCTCGCCGCCGAGCTGGGCCTCGACCCCGGGCCCGAGCTGCGCGCACTGCACCAGCGGATGCTGGCCGGAGACGCCGAACTGGCCGCGCCCGCGCCCGCCGCGCCGCCGCCCGCCCGCGACGAGCCCGTGGACGCCGTGGTCCCGGCCGCCCTCCCGCGCCCGGCGCAACTCCCGGCCGACATCGCCGACTTCAGCGGCCGGACCGACACGCTCGCAGCGCTGGCCGAGGCCCTCACCGACCAGGACCGCACCGCACTGGCCGTCGCCACGGTCGGCGGCATGGGCGGCATCGGCAAGAGCGCCCTGGCCCTGCGGGTGGCCCACCGCGTCAAGGAGGCCTTTCCCGACGGCCAGCTCTACGCGGACCTGCGCGGCACGGGCGCGGACGCGGCCGACCCCGGCGCGGTCCTCGCCAGCTTCCTGTCCGCGCTCGGCGTGCCGCGCCAGGGAGTACCCGGCTCGGTGGAGGACCGCGCCCGCCTCTTCCGTACAGTCCTGGACGGCCGCCGGGTCCTGGTGCTGCTCGACGACGCCCGCGACACCGCGCAGGTCAAACCGCTGCTGCCCGGCGCGGTCCACTGCGCGGTCGTGGTGACCAGCCGCGCACACCTCTCCGGCGTGCCCTCCGGCACCCATGTGCAGCTCAAGGAGTTCAGCCCGGGCGAGGCGCTGTCCCTGCTGCGGCACATCGTCGGCGCGCACCGGATCGACCAGGAGCAGGCCGCGGCGGTCGCGTTGGTCGGCGCCTGTGCCCATCTGCCGCTGGCGGTACGCATCGTGGCCGCGCGGCTGGCGGCCCGGCCGGGCTGGACGGTGGCGTACCTGCTGGCCCGGCTGGCGGACGAGCGGCGCCGGCTGAGCGAACTGCGGGCCGACGACCTGGCCGTATCCGCCGTCTTCGAGCTCGGCTACCACCAGCTGACCGGACCGCAGGCGACGGTGTTCCGCTCGCTCGCCCCGGTCGCCTGGCCGAGCATCGGCCTGTCCGCCGCCGCGGCGGCGCTGGCGCTGGGGGAGCCGGAGACCGAGACCCTGCTGGAGGCGCTGGTGGACGCCGCGCTGCTGGAGTCGCCGGAGGCGGGCCGCTACCGCTACCACGACCTCGGCCGGGACTTCGCGCTGCACCTGCCCCACCCGGAGTCCGAACGGGAGACCGGGGCCGACGCGCTGGTGGAGCGCCGACTGCTCGGCCATCTGCTGCGCATGGCGGCCGAGGCGTTCCAGCGGATGGTGCCGGGCGACCCGGTGCACGGCACGATCTCCGTGGCGGGCGGGGAGCCGGGGGAGCAGCGGCTGGCGACCCTGGGTCAGGCACGCGCCTGGGTGGTGGCCGAGTTCGACTGCGCCGTCCACGCCGTCCAGCTCCTGGTCGCGCGGGGCGAGGGCGCGGACCCGGACCTGCTGACGGTCGCGGCCGACCTCCTGGTGGCCCTCAGCTCCTTCGGCCAGGACATCCCGTACGGGCAGATGGCCCTCACCGCACGCTCCCTGGCCGAGGTCGCGGCGCTGCACGGCAACCACCACGCGGCCGGGCGCGCCCACTTCATCTGCGGCAACGCCGCACTCCAGGCGACCCAGCTGGCGCGGGCCAGGACCGAGTCCCAGCTCGCGGCCGAGGCGTGCCGCCGGGCCGGGGACCGGGCCATTCTCCAGCAGGCGTACAACGACCTCGGCGTCATCGCCCAGTTCGAGCAGCGCTACGACGACGCGGCCGACCACTTCGACCAGGCACTCGCCCTCGCCCATGAGCTGGGCAACCGCTCGGGCGGGCTGACCACCACCCTCAACGCCGCCCTGGCCCGGATCCGCGGCGGCAGGGCGGAGGAGGCACTGCCCGCCTGCGACGAGGCGCTGAGCGCGCTGCGCGCGATGGCCGACCCGCACGGCATCGCCCACGCGCTGTGCGTCCGCGGTCAGGCGCTGCACGAGCTGGGCCGTCTGCCGCAGGCACTGGCCGACTACGCGCAGTGCCTGGAGGTCTGCGAGGCGGAGGGGATCCCGGGCCGGCGGGCGCAGGCCCTGTACCGGTACGCCGACACCCTGCGCGTGCTGGGGCGCCTCCAGGCGGCGCTGGAGGCGGCCGCCCGTGCGGTGGCCTACTTCCGGACCGTGCCCGACCGGGACCGCGACCGGGGCTACGCGCTGCTGATCCACGCCCGTGTCTGCGCCGACGCCGGCCAGCACGAGCAGGCGCTGGCGCGCTCCCAAGAGGCGCTGGAGGTGTTCACCCGGGCCGGTCTGCCGGAGGCGGCCCAGGCGCGGCTGCTGGTGGACGCCACCGAAGTCGTACCGGTGTAGGCCCGGGGCCGCCCGCGTCGTGGCGGCGGGGCCCCGGCGCCCGCGCCGCCGGCCGCGCCCCGTTCTCACGCCTTGGTGTTGAACTCCTCGTGGTCGTTCTTGTGACCCGGGTCGCCGGCCAGCGAGGTCCGTCCCGTGTCCGCCGAGTGCGTCGCCGACAGGGCCGGCACCGAGACGGCGAGGAGCGCGGCGAGCAGGGCGGGGACGAGGACGGTCAGGCGGCGGGCGGCGGACTTCGGGTTGTGCTGCACGGGGTTTTCCCTGTCTGTCGAAGAGGCCTGCGGCTGCGACCCGGCCTGCGAGCGGTTCCGCGCCGACTCTCGCACCGGCGCATCTATGTTTCATATACGGGCGGACGTCGACGTTTCCTCTACGGGCGGGCGTCGGCGCCGCAGGGCGGGCACCCGCTGGGGCAAGGGGGCCGTCGCGGGTGATCCGGGTCTCACTCGGGCGGTGCGACTTGGCTATGCAACGAGTTGCATAGAAGGATCGCGGTATGGCGCTCGACCACGCGATCCTCGTCTCCCTGCTGGAGAAGCCGGGCTCAGGCTATGAGCTGGCCCGGCGGTTCGAACGGTCCATCGGCTACTTCTGGACCGCGACCCACCAGCAGATCTACCGCGTGCTCAAGCGCATGGAGAGCGACGGCCTGCTCGCCGTCCGCGAGGTCGCCCAGGAGGGCAGGCCGGACAAGAAGGAGTACTCCGTCGCGGCCCCCGGCCGCGCCGCGCTCTCCCGGTGGCTGCACGAGCCGATCGAGCCCGAGAGCCTGCGGCACGACCTCGCCGTGAAGATCCGCGGCGCGGCCTTCGACGACCCGGCCGCGGTGATCCAGGAGGTCGAGCGCCACCGCCAGGTGCACAGCGACCGGCTCGCCCACTACCTCGCGGGGGAGCTGCGCGACTTCACCGGCCCCGCCGCCCCCGTGCCGCTCGACACCGGGCAGGAGCTCCAGCACGTCGTGCTGCGGGGCGGCATCGCGTACGAGCGGATGACGATCGCCTGGCTCGACGACGTCCTGGCCACCGTCCGCAGGCTCTCCACAGGCGCCCCCGCCACCGATGACCACTGAACCCCCGACCGCGAACCCTCCCGAAAGGCGGACCTCCATGGCCGACGCCCTGCTGTTCAACCCGCGCACCTACGACCCGGCGCACTTCGACCCCGAGACCCGCCGGCTGCTGCGCGCCACCGTCGACTGGTTCGAGGCGCGTGGCAAGCGGCAGCTGATCGAGGACTACCGTTCCCGCGCCTGGCTCGCCGACTTCCTGGCGTTCTCCGCCAAGGAGGGCCTGTTCGCGACCTTCCTCACCCCGGCCTCCGAGGGCTCGAACGAGGACCAGCGCTGGGACACGGCCCGGATCGCGGCCCTCAACGAGATCTTCGGGTTCTACGGTCTCGACTACTGGTACGCCTGGCAGGTCACCATCCTGGGTCTCGGCCCGGTGTGGCAGAGCGACAACGCCGACGCGCGCGCCCGCGCCGCCGAACTCCTTTCCCAGGGCGAGGTGTTCGCCTTCGGCCTGTCCGAGAAGACGCACGGCGCCGACATCTACTCCACCGACATGCTCCTGGAGCCCGACGGCGACGGCGGCTTCCGCGCCACCGGTTCCAAGTACTACATCGGCAACGGCAACGCCGCGGGGCTCGTCTCCGTCTTCGGCCGGCGCACCGACGTCGAGGGCCCGGACGGCTACGTCTTCTTCGCCGCCGACAGCCGCCACCCGGCGTACCACCTGGTGAAGAACGTCGTCGACTCCTCCAAGTACGTCAGCGAGTTCCGGCTGGAGAACTACCCGGTCACCCCGGGGGACGTCCTGCACACCGGCCGGGCCGCGTTCGACGCCGCGCTCAACACCGTCAACGTCGGCAAGTTCAACCTGTGCACCGCCTCGATCGGCATCTGCCAGCACGCGATGTACGAGGCCGTCACCCACGCCCAGAACCGCGTCCTCTACGGCCGCCCCGTCACCGCGTTCCCGCACGTGCGCCGCGAGCTGACGGACGCGTACGTCCGTCTCGTCGGGATGAAGCTGTTCAGCGACCGCGCCGTGGACTACTTCCGCACCGCCGGGCCCGACGACCGCCGCTACCTCCTCTTCAACCCGATGACGAAGATGAAGGTGACCACGGAGGGCGAGAAGGTCATTGACCTGATGTGGGACGTCATCGCCGCCAAGGGCTTCGAGAAGGACAACTACTTCGCCCAGGCGGCCATCGAGATCCGCGGACTGCCCAAGCTGGAGGGCACGGTCCACGTCAACCTCGCGCTGATCCTCAAGTTCATGCGCAACCACCTGCTGGAGCCGGTGGAGTACCCGGCCGTGCCGAGCCGCCTCGACGCGGCCGACGACGACTTCCTCTTCCGGCAGGGGCCGGCCCGGGGCCTGGGTTCCGTGCGCTTCCACGACTGGCGTACCGCTTACGACGCCTACGCCGAGCTGCCCAACGTCGCCCGCTTCCGCGAGCAGGCCGACGCGCTGTGCGCGTTCGTCACCACGGCCGCCCCCGACGAGGAGCAGAGCCGCGACCTCGACCTGCTGCTCGCGGTGGGCCAGCTCTTCGCGCTGGTCGTGCACGGTCAGCTGATCCTGGAGCAGGCCCGTCTGACGGACCTGGACCAGGACGTGCTGGACGAGCTGTTCGCGGTTCTCGTCCGTGACTTCTCCGCGCACGCCGTGGAGCTGCACGGCAAGGACTCGGCGACCGAGGCGCAGCAGTCCTGGGCGCTCGGCGCGGTCCGCCGCCCGGTCGTCGACGAGGCCCGCTCGGCGCGCGTCTGGGACCGGGTGGAGGCGCTGTCGGGCGCGTACGAGATGGCGCGCTGACCTCGGAGCGCGCCCGGCGGGCGCACTGAACCAGCGGTCAGGTGTCCCGGCCCACCGGCGTAGTGCCCGCCGGTGGGCCGAGCGCGTTTCCTATCCCACGAACGGGCCGTCGGTGGTGAAACGCCGCAACTGGCGGGCGAACGCCTCGGCCTCGCCCGGCGGCCAGGAGGACAGGCTCTCGGTGATGTGCGCGGCCAGCCGTCCGCGCAGCTCCGTCACCGCGGCGCGGCCCCGCCCGGTGAGGACGAGCAACTGGGCCCGCCCGTCGTCGGGGTCCGGTTCGCGGCGTACGAGCCCGGCGGCCTCCAGACGGGACGCGCGGCGGGTGACGCCCGAGCGGTCGATCCCGACATCGGGAGCGAGGTCAGCCGCGCTGCGCGGCCCCGTCCGGGCCAGGGCGCTGAGTACCGGGTAGGTGACCTCGTCCAGCCCTTCGCCCATGCCCTCGGTGAGCCGGTGGTGCAGCTGCTCGCGGGTGGTGCGCCGCAGCAGAATCCCCAGCGCGTCCGCGATCTCGTGTCCCACGTCGTTGTCCACCCCCGAAGAATAGCGTGCGCGGCGCACGTGTTCCTGTTAAGGTGCCCTCTGAAGCGTGCGCGGCGCACGCATAATCTGAGAGGATCACCCATGAACCGCATCGGCATCGCCACCGCTCTCGACGACCTGCTGTTCAACCGCGCCCTCACCGTGGAGGAGGCGGCCGACCGCCACTTCGCCCCGGACTACCGCCAGCGCACGGACGGCGAGTGGGCCGACCGCGCCGGGTTCGTCGAGCACATCACCCATCTGCGCACCCTCGT
Organism: Streptomyces sp. NPDC043908; assembly: GCF_056435525.1. NCBI lineage: Bacteria > Bacillati > Actinomycetota > Actinomycetes > Kitasatosporales > Streptomycetaceae > Streptomyces > Streptomyces sp. NPDC043908. The sequence continues at coordinate 399,316 of NZ_JBWKEI010000001.1, forward strand.
CGCCGACGGGCGGGTCACCGTGCACGACGAGCTGTACGACGGCGCCCGGTACGCCGACCGGCACACCGTCGACATCACCAAGACGGACGGCTCCACGGTCGCCATGGAGGTGTACGTGTTCGCCGAGTTCGCGCCCGACGGCCGCTTCCGCCGCATCGAGGAGACCACCTTGATGCTCTCGGGCGGCGAGGGCGACCGCGACCTCGGCAGCGCCCGCTGAAACCCACGCGTACCGGCCGTGCGGGCGGCCCGGCGGCGGACCGGTGATCTCGACGGCACCGGGGTGGCAGGACATCATGGCGGAACCGTCGAAAGGATGACCCGTGCCGGACCTTCCCCAGACCAACGGATACACCGCCGAAACCGCCAACGGCCCTGCTCCCGGGCGTCGTTCGGAGACACTCACCGGCACCGTCGAGGTCGAGTTCCCCGAGTTCCTGACACCGCCGCCCGAGCCGATGGGGTTACTGACCTCCTGGCTGGACAGCAGCGTCGCGCACGGCGTCCGGGAGCCACGCGCACTGGCCCTGGCCACCGCCGACGCCCGCGGGCGCTCCTCCTCCCGCATCGTGGCGCTCGGCTCCGTGACGAAGGACGGCCTCGTCTTCCTCAGCCACAGCGCCAGCCGGAAGGGGCGCGAACTCGCGGAGAACCCCTGGGCGTCCGGCGTCCTGTACTGGCGTGAGACCAGCCAGCAGATCACCCTTGCCGGGCCGGTGGAGAAGCTGCCCGACGCCGAGTCCGACCGCCTGTGGTCCGCGCGGCCCGTCTTCACCCACGCCATGTCCACCGCCTCCCGGCAGAGCCGGACGATGAACGGTCTCGACGAGGTGGACGAGTTGCGGGCCACCGCACGGCAGCTGGCGGATCCGCCGCGCCCGCTGCCGCGCCCCGCGACCTTCACCGCCTACCGGCTCGTCCCCGAGACCGTGGAGTTCTGGGCCGACGGCACCGACCGCCTCCACGAACGGCTGCGCTACGACCGTACCGACGGCGGCTGGGACATCAGCAGGCTCCAGCCCTGACCACCCCCGCGCGCGACCGACCGGGGGCCGCCGACCGCGGCCCCCGGACCCGTGAGGTGCGCAGGCGCCTCAGCCCGCCGGGACCGCCTCGACGACCGAGGCGTGCGGCGAGGGTTCCAGGACCCGCGCGACCGCGAAACCGGCCGTGGCGAGCAGCGCCTCGTACTCGGCGCGGGTACGGCCCTTTCCGTTCAGGACCGTCATCATCAGCACGTCGATGGTCTTGCCGGGGTGCGGCTCGTTGCCCGCCGGGATCATCGCGTTGATGACCAGCAGCCGGGCGTGCGCGGGCATGGCCTCGCGGCAGGTCCGCAGGATGCGGACGCACGCCTCGTCCGGCCAGCTGGCCAGCACGTGCTTGAGGAGGTAGACGTCGGCGCCGGACGGCACGGAGGTGAAGAAGTCCCCGGCCCGCGCGCTCCAGCGGCCGGCCAGCTCCGGGGTGTCGAGCACATGCCCGGCCACCACGCTCTCCAGGTCGACCAGAGTGCCGTGCACGCGGGGGTTGCGCCGCAGGACGGCGCGGAGCAGACCGCCCCGCCCACCGCCGACGTCGACCACGGTGGTGGCACCGGAGAAGTCCAGGGCGTCGACGACGTCGTTGCTGAGCGTCTCGGAGAACGCCGCCATACTGGAGTTGAAGGCCCTGCCGAGGTCCGGGTCGGCGGCGACGTGGTCGTAGAAGGGGACGCCGTACACGTTCTCGAAGGCGGTGCCGCCGGTGCGTACCGCCTCGTGGAGCTGGGCCGCCGACTGCCAGAACACGGGCTCGCCGCGCACCAGGATGTAGTCGCGCAGCGAACGCTCGACGTCCGTGCGCAGCGGCTGTGCGAGCGGGGTGAGGTGGAAGCGGCCCTCGTCGTCCTCACGGAAGACACCCTTGGTGGCGAGGAAGCGCAGCAGCCGGTAGAGGTGGGGACCGTCGACCCCCGCCGCCTTCGCGAGTTCGTCGGCACTGCGCGGCCCGTCCGCCAGATGATCGGCGATGCCGAAGCGCGCGGCGGTGTGCAGGGCCGCCGAGTAGAGGTAGCCCAGGGAGAGTTCGAGTAACTCGCCGGTCACCTCCCCCGGGGCGGCCGACGTCTGCGGAGCTCCGGTGCCTGCGGGGCGAGCGTCTGCCATCGGTGGGTCCCCTCTCTCGACCCCCGTCACCGGCAAGGGCGCGGGGGCACTCTGCGGACAAGCGCCTGAACGGCGCTCCAGCCTACGGCCGCTGCTTCGCGTCCAGCTGGAGACCACCGCGAGTCCTGGAAGTCGCCGGCGCGGCCAATGGCACGAGCAAGGGACCCGGTGTCGACCATCGGCCGGCTACGGCAGCCGTGAACCCAGCCGCTTCCTGAGCCACTCCAGCGCCGTCGCGCCCTGGGCGGCCTGGAAGGCGCGCACGGTCGGCAGTCCGGGCGGTGCGGCGCGCACCGACTGACGTACGAAATAGCCGGTCAGGGCCGCAAGCGTGGCGGTCACACCCTCGGGCTCGGCGTCCCGGCCCAGCGGGTGGGCGGTGAACACCTCGTCCGGGTCGGGGCCGCCCTGGGCGCGGACGCACGGCAGCATCAGGAGCAGGTCGAACCAGGGGGCGGCCCGTACGGCGTGCGGCCAGTCGACGAAGACGACGCGGCCGTCGGCCGTGAGCAGCATGTTGTCGGCACGCAGATCACCGTGGGCGAGCGTGTCGCCCGAGGCGGCCTCGGCCCAGGGCGCCGCGAGATCGGCGAGCGCGGGCATGTTCCGCCGCACCCAGGGGTCCAGCCGGTCCCGGTACCCCTCGCCCTCCTCGCCCCCCACGTCGAGGAGTCGCTCCCACCCCCGGAAGGACTCCGCCTCGCTCTCCGCGACGGCCGGGACGTCCACCGGCGCGGGCGTCAGGGTGGTCGCGAGCGCGCCCACCGCGTCCAGGACACGCGCCAACTCGCCCGCCCGCCACGGCACATGGGGCTGGTGCCCCTCGACGTCCTCGAAGGCGAGGGCCACCCAGGTCGCGTCGTCGTGGGTGGCCAGCAGCCGGGGTGCGGGGACGGCGAGCGGCAGGGACGCCGAGACGCGTGCCTCGGCGCGGTGGAGCAGCGGACTGCTCGGATTGGCCTCGGCGCTCACGGCCTTCACGAAGGCGCGCCGCCCGTCCGCCAGCCGCACCCGCGCCGCCACGCCCGGCGAGAACCCGCCGCGCTGGGTCACCGCGTCGACGACGGGCGCCCCCAGGCCGGCCTCCACCCCGCACCGCACGTGCTCGGGAACCTGTTCCCAGGCGGTGCGGACTCCGGTGGCGGGCGGGGTGTCGAGGCTCATGCGGACATGATCGGCCAAGCGCCGGAAGGGGTGCGAGCGGTTTTCGTACGGGCGTGACCGCCCGTACCTCGCCCATGTCGCCCGTGGACGGCCGCGTGCCGCGTGACCTCAGCCGCTCGTGAGGACGACGAGCTGCCGGGTCGCGCGGGTCATCGCGACGTACCGGTCGACGGCTCCCTCGATGCCGTCGCCGAACGTCTCGGGGTCGACGAGGACGACCAGGTCGAACTCCAGCCCCTTCGACAGGGTCGGAGTGAGCGACCGTACCCGGGGTTTCTCGCGGAACCGGGGAGCACCGATGACGCAGGCCACCCCCTCGTCGTGCGCCGCGAGCCAGCCGTCGAGGACCGCGTCCAGCTCCGTGACCGACCCGTGGCGGACGGGGACACCGCTGCCGCGGATCGACGTCGGCACGTTGGCGTCGGGGAGCGCGGCCCGGATGACCGGCTCGGCGTGGGCCATGACTTCCGCGGGCGTACGGTAGTTGACGCTGAGGGAGGCCACCTCGATCCGGTCGAGCCCGATCCGCTCCAGCCGCTCCCGCCAGGACTCGGTGAACCCGTGCCGGGCCTGGGCGCGGTCGCCCACGATGGTGAAGCTGCGGGACGGGCAGCGCCGCACGAGCATCTGCCACTCGGCGTCGGAGAGCTCCTGGGCCTCGTCCACGATGATGTGCGCGAACGGCCCGGCGAGCGGATCGCGTTCGTCGGCGGGCAGCGCGCTCTCGTCGATGAGGGTGTCCTGGATGTCGCGCCCGCGCAGCATCCCCAGCGCGCCCTCGCTCTCGTCGATCTCGACGTTCTCCAGCATGCTCGCCATGGCATCGGCCCGGCGCGCGCGTTCGGTGGCGGTGGCGGCCTCACGCCGGCTCCTGCGCGCGGACGCCTGCGCGTCACCGAGTCGCTGCCGCGCGGCATCCAGCAGCGGCAGGTCGGACACCGTCCAGGCGTGCGCCTCCTCGCGCTGGAGCCGGCGTACGTCGTCGGCGCTCAGCCACGGGGCGCACCTGCGCAGATACGCGGACACCGACCACAGGTCCCCGACGAGGTCGGTGGCCTCCAGCATCGGCCACGCGCGGTTCAGGGCGCCGTTCAGCTCACGGTTCTGGAGCAGTGCCCTCCGCAGCAGCCGGGGCGCGACCTCGTCGTCCGCCTCGCCGTCCTCCTCGTCCTCGTCGGCGTGCTTGTCCATCAGGATCGCCAGCAGTTCCTCGCGGATCTGGTCGCGTGCCTCGTTGTGCGGGGTACCGGGCTCCACGGCCGCGAACGCCGTGGCCCAGTCGTCCGCGCTCAGCGAGACGTCGGACCAGGGGGTCGAGACCGTCATCCCCTCGGTGGGCGGCTCCTCGTACAGGGCGACGGCCGGCTCGATCGCCCCCACCATCCGCGCCGACGACTTCAGCCGGGCCACCTCCGCGTCGGTCTCGGTGGCCGCGGAGGCGCCCTCGGCGACCAGGTCCCGCACGAGGCAGGTCCGCACCCCCTCCTCGCCGAGGCTGGGCAGGACGTCGGCGACGTACTCCAGATAGGGGCGGTGCGGGCCGACGAACAGCACCCCGCCCCGGCGGTGACCGAGCCGGGGGTCGGAGTAGAGCAGATGGGCCGCGCGGTGCAGGGCGACCACGGTCTTGCCCGTACCCGGACCGCCGTCGACGACCAGGGCACCGCGCGAGCCCGCGCGGATGATGGCGTCCTGGTCGGACTGGATGGTGGAGAGGACGTCCCGCATCCGGGCCGACCGGTTGCCGCCCAGGCTGGCGATGAACGCCGACTGGTCGTCGAGGGCGGCGCGCCCCTGAAGCCCCTCGGAGGTGAACACCTCGTCCCAGTAGTCGCTGATCCGGCCCCCCGTCCACCGGTACCTGCGGCGGCTGGCCAGTCCCATCGGGGAGGCGTGGGTCGCCGCGAAGAACGGCTCGGCGGCCGGGGAGCGCCAGTCGACGAGCAGTCGGCGACCGGTGCTGTCGGTGAGCCCGAGGCGGCCGACGTACACGGGCTCGGCGTCGTCCTCGCGCAGGAAGTGCCCGAGGCAGAGGTCCAGGCCGAAGCGGCGCAGGGTACGCAGACGGCCGGTCAGCCGGTGGATCTCCGTGTCCCGGTCCATGGCCTCCCGGCCCTTGCCGCCGGGCGCCCTGCGGGCCTCCTCCAAGCGGTCGGACAGCTCCGCGATCGACTGGTCCAGGCTCTCCGCGATCGCCGCGAAGTGCCGTTCGTCGCCGCCGACGAGCACCGGGTCGGCCTTGCGGGACAGCCGCTCGGGAAGGTCGAACGCGCTGGTGGTCAGGTGGCTCATGTCAGCGGCTCCGATCCGGGGACGCGACGACGGGGAACGGCGGCGCGCACACCCGCGCACCGGTGCGGGGCGCCCACGGCGGCCGTACGGGTCCCACCACCGGCCCCACGTCACCGCCCGCCCCTTGAGCCGACGGCCACGGCCGGTCCACCGACGACAACGCACACACGTCGCACATCCCCCTTTTGCCTGACGTCCTGAGCTCGGTGCGCGATTGTGCCCCACCTCGGGGGCCTTGCGGCAAGGCCCCCACTGCGCTATAAGTTGAGAGTGGCAAGGAGTGGGAACACCTCCTTGCCTTTCGTGTTTTTTGGGGCCGTTCGTGTTTCCGGGCTCCGAGGTGCGCCGCACCCCGGTTCGGCGGAGTCTGGACACCATGCGGCGCAAGGGCGAACGAGGCGGCGCGGGCCAGGACCCGGAGGCGGTTCTCGACCTGCTCTACGGCACACCCCCCGCCGACTTCGTGGCCCGGCGCGAGGAGCTGGCCGTCGCGGCGAAGGCGGCGGGCCGCGCCGAGGACGCCCGCCGCATCCGCGCCGCCCGCCGCCCCACCCTCGCGGCCTGGGCCGCGAACCTGCTGCTGCGCTCCCGCCCCGAGGAGAGCGAGCGGTTCCTGGAGCTGGGCCGGGCGCTGCGCGAGGCCTACCAGACCCTGGACGCCGACGGGATCAAAGCGCTCAACGAGCAGCGCCGCACCGTGGTGTCCGCGCTGACCGGACAGGCCGCGGCGCTGGCACAGGAGGCGGGCCACCGGCTGGCGGACGCGGCCCGGCAGGACGTCGACACCACCCTGCGCGCGGTCCTCGCCGACCAGGACGCGGCGGACCAGTGGGCCACGGGCCGACTGGAGTCGGCGCTCACGCCGCCGTCGGCGTTCCCGCAGACGACGGGGGCGTCGCACAAACCGGCCGGACGCCGGGCCGCGCCGCCCCCACCGAAGACCCCGCCCAAGGACGAACTCGCCGACCGGCGCCGCAAGCGCGAACAGGAAACCGAGCAGCGCGCCCAGGCCGCACGCGCCCAGGCGGAACTGGCCCGGGCCAGGAAGGCGGCGGAGGCGGCCCAGCGGCGGCTGCGCGACCGGCGCGCCGCCCACGCGCAGACCGACGAGCAGCGGCGGCAGGCACGCGAGCACTACGACGAGGCCCACCGGCAGGTGTCGGACCTGGAGCGAGAGCTCCAGCGGGCCCGGGACGAGCTGCGGAAGGCCGAACGCGCACACCGGACGGCCGAGGAGCGCCACCGGACGGCCGCCGACGCCCTGACGGAGGCCGAACGGGAGGCCCGCGAAGCCGCCCGCACGGTGGAGGAGCTGCGCTGAACACGAGGACGGGCCCCAACCGGCAGTGCCCCTACGGGCGTCGGGCCCCACGCGAAGATCATCGGATCCGGCGATCGTGGCAGACGGACGGGGTGCCGCCGAGCCTGTCGGCTGCCCCCGGCCTTCTCCCGTGCCGCGCGAGGCCGTTACGGTGGACATGTGCGCGTGAGCGGTGAGTCCTGGGATCCGGACGGGCCGGGCGTCCTGCGACTGCCCTCCGGACGGCTGGTGCGCGGCCGTGGACTGCGCCGCCCGCTCCCGGACGGCCCCACGCCCACGTACGCCGTGTATCTGCTGGGCGGGCGGCCCCCGGAGGTCCCCTGGCAGGCCGAGTGGCTGCGCTGGCCGGACTTCCGTCTTCCCCGCGACCGCGCGCGGGCGGTCGTGGTGCTGCGCGAGGCCTGGGAGCGCGCGGCACGCGAACGCGTCGAGGTGGCCTGCGGCGGCGGCCGCGGGCGTACCGGCACGGCGCTGGCCTGCCTGGCCGTCCTCGACGGGGTGCCCGCCGAGGACGCGGTGGCCTACGTACGGCGCTCCTATGACCGCCGGGCCGTCGAAACACCCTGGCAGAGCCGGTACGTACGCCGCTTCGGCCGCTGACCGGCAGCCGGCGGCGTCCGCTCAGAGCGGGGCCAGGAGCATCAGGACTTCGTCGCGGTCGTCCCCCGGAGCGAGGCGGAGGGCGTCCGGCCAGCGGCCTATCTCCTTCCAGCCGAGCCGGCCGTAGAAGTCCTCAAGCCCGACACCGCCGCGCGCGGCCAGATGGAGGGCTTCCAGCCCCATCTCTTCGCGGGCGATCTCCCGCAGGCGGTTCATGAGGGCCACGCCGATGCCCCGGCCCCGCACGGTCGTCCGTGTCTGCACGTGGTGGACCGTGCCCCAGTGGGCGGTGAGCGGGTGGAGGGCGCGGCGGACGTGCAGCCATCCGACGAGGTGCCCGTCGACCGACGCGACCAGGAAGCGGCTCGTCCGCGGGTCGAGGTCCGCCACGAGCGCGTCGACGGCCGGGCCGGCCTGGTCCGCGCCGATCGGCGGGAAGGGGAACCCCGCCGCGCCACCGGCGTTGGTGACCTCGATCCAGCAGTCGATCAGGGCATGCCGCAGCTCGGCGGTGACGGCGTCGGGCGTGGTGACCTGTTGCAGGTCGAGGGTTCCGCTGTTCATACGCGGATTCTGGCACCCGCCACTGACAGCGCCCGCCCGCCGGAGGCCTACGCGGGATGCCCCGCGGTGATGTCGAGCGTCTGGTGCAGGGACAGCGGCGTGCCCCCGTTCACCTGGACGCTCAGGGGTGCCAGCAGGAAACCGACGTGGTCACCCCCGTCGAACCGTTCCAGGATCTCCCCGGCGAACCAGGCCGCGGCCTCCGCCAACAGGGGCGTGCCGTGCGGGCCTTCGGTCCAGGCGAGACCGTCGAACTTGTTCACCTCGGCCCCGCACCGGGCGCCGAACCGCACGGCCAGATCGTGGTCCTGCGGCAGGAGGTGCACGGCCAGGACCGTCGCCTCCCGGGCCACCAGGTAGGTGTGGTTGGCGGTGGAGAGCCATACGACGAACCGCGCGGGCTCCAGGGAGCACTGACTGGCGAAGCCCACCAGGCATCCGGCCCGCCGCCCGCCCGCCGACGCGGTCACCACGTAGACGGGAGAGTCAACCAGCGCGGTGAAGTCGTCGAAACTCACCTGAAGCCTCCTCGATTCCGGGTCGTCGAACGAGGATACGCACGGGACTGCCGGCATATCGCGCTCCCGACCTGCGTCGCGGCGGCGCGCCCTGCCCCGGGCGGCCCGTCCCGGCACGCACAATGGCCGTTCACCGAACGTGGAGGTTGGCATGCCGGGATTCCTCGACCGGGCCAAGGAACAGGCCCAGTCCGCCCTCACCCAGGGAAAGCAGAAGGTGGACGAGGTCCAACAGCAACGAGCCGGGAACGAGCTGCTGAAGAAGCTCGGGGCGGCGTACTACGCGGAGAAGCGGGGTTCGGGCACCCCGGAGGCGACCCAGCAGGCCCTGAGCGCGCTGGAAGCCCACATCGCGACGCACGGGGACGGGTTCCTGCGCGCGTAGCCGGACGGCGCCGCACCGGGGACGCCGCCGCCTCGCCGGCGGACGTCCCCCGGGCGGGGCCGCCCAGCGCCCGGCCGGCCCCGCGACAGCGGTGGCCGCGGCCCGGCTGGAGGGCCGAGGCGGTCATGCGCCGCCCGACCGGGGCGCTGATCAGCTAGTCCTCAGCGCGCAAGGCCTGTCGTGCCGCCGCCTGAAAGGCGCTTCCCGGTGCGCGCTTCGCCTCGACCGCCCGCATATAGCGGGCGTCGAACAGGTCGAGGCGCCCCACGCCCGCCTCGCACGCCGCCTCGTGCCAGGCCGTTCCCGCCATGTCCAGGTCGTACATCGCCTGCCGCAGGGCATCGGCCGCGGCGGCGACGAACGCGGGGCCGATCACCGTCACCCCTGCCACGGCCGAGCTGAACGGTGCCCAGGCCGCATGGGCGTCGGCCGCGGGATCACGCCACTGCTCCTGCGTGCTGCCTTCGACGCGCAGCCTCGCCGCCAGCCTCCACCAGGCCGCGGAGACGTGTTTCGTACTGGTGATACATGTGGTGTAGGCATGGCGACGGGCCTCTTCCAGCCGGTGCTCCCGGTCGAACCGCCGTTGCCGCCCCTGCTGGCGCCCCTGGCTCATCGCGGTGACCAGGCCGCCGCCGAGCCCGCCCAGCGTGCCGACCGCCGCGCCGACGACCGCTGCCACTCCTGCGTCCATGGCATGGCATTACACCGCAAGGAGCAGGGCGAGGACGTGGCCTTCCGCCAACTGGTCGCATATGGAGGGCACTTGAGGCCGGTAGGGGGGGCCGTCGAACCGGCGGCCCGGAGTGGGAGGGCGGAAAACGCGTGGACCCCGGGCGCACCGGCGCGGGAGACTCGTGTGCTCACCTTCCGGTCCGGGAGACAGGGGTGGGATGGGATCATCCGCATCGCGCGAGGGCTTACCGAGCAAGGGCTCGGTCCTCCTCGCCCTTCGCTACTACGGACGTGAACTGGCCCGGCTGCGGCGGCTGAGCGTGCCCGCGATGCTGCTGCCGGCGCTCGGGAACATCGGAATCCAGTACGGGGCGCCGCTCGTCGTCGCCAAACTCGTCGCCCGCATAGCCGGGGAGGGCGACACGGTCGGCATCGGGCCGATGCTGCCGTACGTCCTCGGCTTCGCCGGGGTGCTGCTGCTCGCGGAGGTGCTGTGGCGCGTCGGGCTGCACTGCCTCAACCGGCTCGACGCCCGAGGCGTGGAGCACCTGTACGTGATCGCCATGGACGAGCTGTTCGCCAAGGACGCCGCCTTCTTCCACGACAACTTCGCCGGGTCGCTCACCAAGCGCGTCCTGAGCTTCGCCACCCGTTTCGAGGACTGCGTCGACACACTGACGTTCAACGTGGTCGGCAGCTTCGTACCGCTGGCCTTCGCCTCGGTGGTGCTCTGGCGCTACGACCCGTTGCTCGTCATCGGGCTCTTGGCGCTGATCGTGCTCACGGCGCTGTGCGCGGCGCCCCTGATCCGGCGCCGCCAGGCGCTGGTCGCCGAGCGCGAGCAGGCGATCGCCCGGGTCTCGGGCCATGTCGCCGACAGCCTGATGAACATGGACACCGTCAGGTCGTTCGCCGCCGAGGAGCGCGAGGCGGCCGAACACCGCTCCCGGGTCGCGGAGTCGCGCCGGCTCACCCTGCGGTCCTGGGACTACGGCAACCTGCGCATCGACACGCTGGTCGCCCCCCTGTCCGTACTGACCAATGTGCTGGGCCTGGTGCTCGCCGTCGGGCTCGGGGGCGGGGAGCACGGGGTGGAGGCGGTCATCGTCGCCTTCACCTACTACGCCAACGCCACCCGGATCATGTTCGAGTTCAACCAGATCTACCGCCGTCTGGAGAGCTCGATGACGGAGGCCGCGCAGTTCACCGAACTGCTCCTGGAGCCGCCGACCGTCCTGGACCCGGCCTCGCCCCAGCCGCCGCCCGCCCGGGCGGGGGAGGTGCGCTTCGAAGGGGTGACGTTCGCCCACGCGGGCGCCAAGCCGCTCTTCGAGGGCCTGGATCTGGCGGTCCCCACCGGGACGAAGATCGGGCTCGTCGGCCGGTCCGGCGGCGGCAAGACCACGCTGACCCGGCTCCTGCTGCGGATGACGGACGTCGACGCCGGGCGGATCCTGGTCGGCGGCCGGGACATCAGCACGCTGCGCCAGCGGGACCTGCGCGGCCTGATGGCGTACGTCCCGCAGGACCCGGCGATGTTCCACCGCACCCTGCGGGAGAACATCGTCTTCGCCCGGCCGGCCGCCACCGACGAGGAGATCCGCCGCGCGGCCGAGGCGGCCCACGTCACCGAGTTCGCCGACGCGCTTCCCGACGGCTTGGACACGATGGTGGGCGAGCGCGGGGTGAAGCTGTCCGGCGGCCAGCGCCAGCGTGTCGCCCTCGCCAGGGCGATCCTGCGCGACGCGCCGATCCTGCTGCTCGACGAGGCGACCAGCGCGCTGGACTCCGAGAGCGAGGTCCTCGTCCAGGACGTGGCGGCTGATGGACGGGCGTACGGCGCTGGTGGTGGCGCACCGGCTGAGCACGGTCGCCACCATGGACCGGCTGGTCGTCCTCGACCGCGGCCGGATCGTCGAGCAGGGCACACACCATCAACTGCTCGCCGCCGGCGGCGCCTACGCGAAGCTCTGGCAGCACCAGTCGGGCGGCTTCCTGGACGGCTCGCCCGCGCGGGCCGACCGGCGCTGAGGCGGGGGCGTGCCGGGTCCGTGCCCGGCACGCCCCGCCCGTACGGGTGGGCCCTCACACCTCCAGCATGTCCTCCACCCGGCGCAGTTGGTGCCGGGCCATCGCCAGGTTGGCGCGGCTTTTGTCGAGGGCCAGGTAGAGGAAGAGACCGGCGTGCCCGCGGCCCGTCAGCAGCCGGATGAGGTGGTACTGGCCGCCCAGGGTGATGAGGATGTCCTCGATCGCGTCCTTCAGGCCCAGCAGTTCCATGGTCCGCACCTTCGCGCGGACCACGTCGGTGTTTCCGGCGGCGGCCACCGACAGGTCCAGGTCCTTGCCGCCGCCCAGGGTGCCGAGGGCCATGCCGCTGCTGTAGTCGACGAGTGCCACGCCGATCGTGCCCTCGATGGAGGTCATCGCTTCCTTGAGCGCGGTTTCGGTGTTGCCCATGGGGTTCGCACTTCCCTTCCGGTGGGTGTTCGCTGTCGTGTTCCGGGGCCGGGTGGCCCGGGAGCCGGTGCTGGTCATGAGGTCTCCAGCCGTTCGAGTGCGCCGTCGACCAGTTCGCCGATGCGGGCTCCGGCCCGGCGGGCTTCCAGGTGCAGACGGCCGACGTTGGTGCGCGGCTGCGCGAGCAGGGTCAGGACGGCGGCGGAACCCGCCGCGTAGGTGGCCGCGTAGCCGTCCTCGCCCTGGAGAAGGAGCTCGCGGAAGGCGCCGCGGCCGGTGGTGTGGGTGAGCCGCTGGGCGACGCCGAGGGCGGCGGCGGTCAGCGCGGCGACCGACTCGGCGTCCTCCACGGCGTCCTGGGCGAGGACGAGGCCGTCGACGCTGGCGGTCAGGGCGCCGGTGACCTGCGGCAGGCGCGCCCGCAGTCGGCGCAGTTCGGCGAGGATCTCCGCCTCTGCCGTCATCAGCTGTCTCCTTTCGGCGCGTTGGCGCAGGGCGCGGATCACGGCATGGCCTCCAGGGCGTCCCGCAGTCTGCGCAGCAGGGCCTCGTCCGAGGGCCGGGTCGCCTCGGCGGACGCGCGGGCGATCCAGTCGGGCACGGTCTCCGGGGGCGCGGGCGCGAGGGGGGTCTCGACCGCGCCGAGCGCGGCGAGCCTGCGTACGTCCACGAGGGTGTGGAAGGCGGGGCGGCCCAGCAGCCGGGCGATGGAGCCCGGGGTGCGCGCGCCGTCCGCCACCGCGAGCAGGGCCCGCTGGCGGACGGTGACCGGCAGCCCGGGGCGGTCCGGTACGGGCACGACGGGCGCGGTGTCCACCTCGGGATGGGGCCAGATCCGGTCGAGCAGCTCTCTGCGGCGGGTGGCCTCCCGGGCCAGGGCCTGGGCCGGGACCGGCCGCACCGGCCCGATCCAGTGCAGGGCGCCGTAGCGGAACCGGGTGGGGCCCTTGCCGGGGGCGAGGGCGAAGAACGCGGCGTCGTGGAGCGCGCCGAGGTGGCACAACTCCAGTTCGCCCTCGCTGACCTGGCCGCTGTCGACGAGGAAGCGCCCGACCGCACCGCGCGCGCCCGCCTGGTCCACCGCCCGCCGCCAGGCCTCGGGGCCCATCCGGCCGCTCGCGGTGAGCAGGACGTCGAGGCCGGGTGCCGCGGGGCTCTCGGCGTGCACCACCTCCCCGTCCACGAGGTAGAGCGTGCCGGTGTCGCGCAGCAGAGCGCCGGTGGCCCGCTCGGCCACCAGCCGTACCAGCATGGGCGAGACGGGCACGCGGTCGCAGGCCTCGTCGGTGGGTGTCATCCCAGGACCAGCCGGTGTGCGAGATCGCGCAGGCGCAGCCGGGCCATGGCGAGGTTGCCCTGTTCGCGGTCGAGCCAGAGGTAGAGGAAGAGACTGCTGTCGAAGGTCGTCTCGACGAACCGCAGGAGGTGGTAGCCGGTGTGGGAGGTGACCAGGACGTCCTCGACCGGCAGGGGCCCGTCGGGCTCCACCTCGTCCGCGACGAACGCGGGGTGCTCGGCCGCCGTGCGGGCGAACTCGGCGGCCTCGGCGGCCGTCGTCTCGTGGTCACCACAGGGCGAGTCACCGATGGTTCCCAGGGCCAGCCCGCTGGTCCAGTCGACCACGGCGGCCCCCCGCACACCGGGTAACCCCATGGTTTCCAGCAGGCACTCGTCGATTCCCAGCACGCGCGACTTCCTCCCCTGACGCCGCCGTGGACGGACACCGCGCCTGGTTCCCGGCGCGGCCTTGAGGTGACGAAAGGTTACGCAGCGTGTAGCCCACCAGGGGAAGTTCTGGCATTTTCCGGCGGAACATGCGCGCGGTTGGCTAGGGTGCCCGCCGCTCGCGAGACGGCGACGGTGAGGGCCGGGGGCGGCAAGGTCGCCCGGGGAACACGCCGTTGTCACCTCGCCATATCCGCGTGGTGCTCTCGCCTTTTCCTTCCGTATACCGGCCAAGGTTATTGCACGAGGCCGCACGGAGAATTAACTGAAATGATGAACGGATTTCCCTCGTCACAGGTCTTCGTGATCCCGTGGGGAATCCTTCTCCGCCACGTTCTCGTGGCCGATAACTCACCCGTGGAGCTGATCCAATTGGCGCTTGCCGGGGGCGTCCTGGCAGAGTGCGCGGCAGAGCGACATTCCCGAAAGTCCACGAGAGAGAAGGAGGAGGGTAAGCCATGAAGGCAGCCCGCCTATTGGCTTCTATCGGCATTGCCACCCTGTCCGTGGCCGGTCTCGGTCTCACCGCCGCGGCCCCGGCGAACGCGTCATCGCATGTGACGTGTCAGATCGGAAAAGGTGATTCCTTCACCACCGTCGGCATCCAGTGCAACCGGCAACTTCCCTCCGACAGGCCCACCACGATCACCCTGCGGGATCAGACCGGCCGCCAGACCTGGTGGTGTCTGAACGATCCCCCGGTGTACTTCTTCGTCAGCCCGGCCAGCACCCTGGCCCAGCAGCTGAAGGCGGAAGAGGGAAACACGTACGTCGGAACGCACTGCACGCGACTGAGCTAGCCCTCACCGACATCAGCCCCCGGTCGCGTCCGCGCGCCGCCGACCGGTGCGGGCGAACTCGGTGAGCGATCCGGCGCCGCCCGGGCCGGAGCCGGGCCCTGGCGGAACTCGCCCCTCCCGCGCGGAACATGCCCTCACTCGGCGCCGCCGCCCCGGCAGGGCCGTAGCGCCCGACCCCGCGGTTGCCCCTTGCCCTGCCGGTGAACGGTCAGGCGTCCACGGGCCGCCAGGCCGGGCCGGTTCCGTCCTGCTGGACGCGGCCGAACACCACGTCCGCGAAGTGGACGCCGAAGCCGATCGTGTCGGGTTCGGCCAGCTCGGCGACGAGCCGGCGGCGATGGCCTGCGGTCAGGGCCTGGTCGTGGTCGAAGCCCGAGGACCACTCGGGGTGGTCGATCTGGATCGGCGAGTGCACCGCGTCGCCGAAGGCGATCAGCCGCCGCCCGCCCCCGGTGATGACGTACTCGGCGTGCCCGACCGTGTGACCGGGGGTGATCCGCACCCGTACGCCGGGGAAGACCTCCTGCCCGTCCGCCACCGTGCGCACGCGCGGGGCGAGGGTGGCGACCTCCGCGCTCATGCCCTGTTCCACCAGCAGATGGCGTCCGGCCCACTCCGCCTCGGAGATGAGGTGGTCGGCGTGGGCGAACAGGAGCTCCTGCGTGCCGGGGGCGGTGTGGCAGGCCCAGCCGAGGTGGTCGGAGTGGAGGTGTGTGAAGGCCACCGCCTCGATGTCCGCCGGGGTGCGGCCGAGGGCGGCCAGGCTCTCCGGGAGCGCGCCTCCCCGGATGGCGCCGAGCGGGCCCTCCGGCGCTTCCAGCGTCCGCGGGCCGAAACCGGTGTCGATCAGCAGCGCGCGGTCACCGTGCTCGACCAGCAGGCCGCCCACGCTGCCCACGAGGTGGCCGGTGGCGTCCAGGTACTCCGGGTGCGCGGCCCACACCTCGGCGGTGGAGTCCTTGAGCAGGGCCAGGGGCCGCAGGCGCACCTCGCCGTCCGGGAGGTACGACACCTTCGTGTCGCCCAGCCGCAGCGAGCGGATCGCCGAAGGCCGCCGCAGTCGTATGCCCTGCTCAGCCGTCAAGTCGGCCATGAGTTCTCTCCCCTGAGTCGTCGTCGGGCCGCCGCGTCCGCCGCGGTGGCGACGCCCACCATAAGCATCAAGTTCGAATCATTCAAGCTGTAATTATGTTGTCTTGATGGACTTGGTAGGGTGGGGGTATGACGACACCCCCGGAGCAGCAGGCCATCGCGGAGCGACAGCTGTGCGGCCTGGTGAACGGGCTGGCCCAGCGGATCGCCGAGCATGTGCGGGAGCGTGCCGCCGCGCTGGGGCTCACCGCGTCCCAGGCGACCGCGCTCCGGGAGATGAGCGGGCCGATGACCATGCGCGAGCTCGCCGAGCGCATGAGCTGCGAGCCCTCCAACACCACGTTCGTCGTCGACAAGCTGGAGAAGCAGGGCCTCATCGAGCGCCATCCGCACCCCACCGACCGCCGCGCCAAGCACCTCGTCCTCACCGACGAGGGCACCGCGCTGCGCGGGCGCCTCCTGGACCTCCTGGCCGTGGACTCCCCCCTGTCCGGCCTCACCGCGCAGGAGCAGGGTGTGCTGCGCGGCCTGCTGGAACAGGCCATCACCGCCCGCTGACGACGCCGTCGCGGTGACCGGCTCTCCCGGGGGCGGGGCGCCGGGTCACCCGCCCGCCGGGGTGGAGTCCGCAGGACCGCGGGCGGAATGCCGCGCGGCTGCCGCCGATGCCGTGCACCGGTGACAGCCGCGTCGGTGTGTGCCCTCCCGTCCGCCCGGTGTCACGCGGGCGCCGGGGCGGGCTACTTGCTGATCGCGAAGCGCATCAGGGCGTGCTCGTCGCCCTGCTTTATCTTCCCCGTCACGTTGATGACTTCGAGCTTCCAGCCGGCGCCGACCCGTACGGCCTTGGCGACGGCGCAGCCGTTGTCCTGGGTGAGCAGGCTCGGCCAGATGTCGGCGACCTGCTGGGAGCTGCCGCCGCTCGCGTCGTAGACCTTGAAACTGATGTTGCGGGCCTTCTGGAACGAACTGCCCTTCTTGAACGCGGCGGCGACGAACACGATCGAGGTGATCTGGTCGGGGACGCGCGCGAACTCGACGGTGACGGTCTCGTCGTCACCGTCCCCGCGCCCGGTCTGGTTGTCGCCGCTGTGCACCAGGGAGCCGTTGCCCATGGGGTCGAGGGAGTCGAGGCCCGCGAGGCGCACCGGGTCCGCACCCTGCATGGCGACGGCGATCAGGTCGAGGTCCGTG
The DNA here is from genome assembly GCF_056435525.1 of Streptomyces sp. NPDC043908. Taxonomy (NCBI): domain Bacteria; kingdom Bacillati; phylum Actinomycetota; class Actinomycetes; order Kitasatosporales; family Streptomycetaceae; genus Streptomyces; species Streptomyces sp. NPDC043908. Next base: position 416,253 of record NZ_JBWKEI010000001.1, read on the forward strand.
CCGGACTTGCGGCGGAGCAGGCCGACCACCCCGCCGCTGCTGCCGGCCGTGGGGTCCCAGGACACCCCGATGGACAGGTGGGTCACCCCGTCCAGGTCCGCCGGGCCGGAGTCCTTCGTCAGTGTGATCATGCGTGGCTCATCCTCTTCGGTAACGGACTACAACACGCAAAGTGTGCCTAACGCCCTGATGGGGGCGAGTGGGTGGGTCCCGGTGAACGCGATGGGCCGCCGCCGGGCGGGCCTTGGGGCAGGGGTGGGATGTGCCCGTCGGACAGGTCCGTGCCGGTCGCGGGAAGAGGGTCGCCGCGACCGGCATCGGGGTGGGGTGGGGTGGCGTGGCGGCCGCGGCCGCCCGGTGTCACTCGGCCGCGGCGATCCAGCTCCGCAACTGCTCGGTGGTGGTGGAGGGATCCGCGACGAGCACGGCGAGCTCGTCGTCCGGCGAGCCGAGGGTGGTGATGGCCGGGCACCGGTGGCAGGCGTCCACTCCCGTCTGGTTCCACCACTTGCAGTGCGGCCGCAGATGGCACCGCGGCACGGCCGCGGTGGCGTCGGGCGAGGGCAGGGTCTGGATGCGCTGGATCAGGCCGCAGTCGTCGCCGACCCGGTTCGCGCAGCCGGACACGCAGTGCGAGGCGAACCGGAGTACCCGGTGGGGCGCGATGCCCTCGGGGATGGTGGGCAGGACCTGAGCGGCCGGCACCGGCTCCGACAGGTAGACGACCTGGCCGTTCTCCCCCGACCGGACACCCAGAACGACGGATTCCGGCCGGTGGGCCTCTCCGCTGGGGCACCAAGTGACGTGCTCTTCCCCCGGCTTGTCCACGGTGCGCTCCCGCCCGCCGCTCAGGCGCCGGCGGTGTCGGCGCCGTCGGGGCTGGTGAAGAAGACGCCCAGGATGGGCCCGCCGGTGTTGCCGCCGCTCGCCTGCTCGGCGGCGACCGCCTTGTCCAGGTGTGCGGTGAGGTGCTGGGCGTCGACGCGCTGGGCCGCGTTGGCGGTGCCTGCGGCGGCGAGGAGCCCGGTGAGGAGCGCCGCGGTGGTGGCGGCTGCCCGTACGGTGTGGTTCATGTCGTCCCTCCCTGAACGGTGTCGTCACGACTGACAGAGGCGACCGTATGCACCAACTCCCGTTCGGGGAAGCCGTTTTGGGGCGTAACTTTCCGCCACCGCGAGGAGGTCGCGCGGCGGCCGGGCGCCCCTGCGGGGGCGCCCGGCGGACGGTCAGCCCTCGTGGCGTGCCGCCCGCCACTCCCGTACGGCCTCGTCCACGTCGATCGGCTTGCGGCCCAGCGGGGGTCCCGGCGGCGGCTGCCTGAGCATGGCCGTGATCTTGTCGTTGACCGGCTCCAGGAGCGCCCGTACGGCTCGCTCGGACGATGCCTTCGCCACCGCGGCCAGCACGTCCTCGATCTCCTTGCGGAGCGCCAGCGCGGGCGGCAGCATCGCCGTGACGCCCTCACGGGCCATCTTCTGGCGGATCCACCACATCTCGTCGTACGGCTGCGAGGCGTCGGGCAGGGGTTTGCCGAAGCCCGGCAGTCCGGTGAACTCGCCGCGCTCCTGGGCCTCCCGGATCTGCCGGTCCACCCATGACTCGACGCTCATTCCCGCCGGCTTGCGCTCTGTCATCGGGTCACTCTCCTCTGTCGCGGGGAGCGGCGCGGCGGCCGTCCGGGGATAGGCGCGGCCGGCCGGGGCGCTCCCGCCGGGAACGGGCATCGACACCCTCAACCCTAGCCGGGCGGCACCCCACACGTCCTTGGCGGCCCCATGCCATGATCCGGGTGCCGGGGGTGTGCCCGCAGGGTTTCAGCGGGTCTTCCCGGCCGGGGTGGCGCGCCGCCGCCCGGCAACGGTCCGCCATGGGCGGGATACGGGAGAATCGCCGCATGGTGATCTCCGCGCGCGCCCTCAACCGTGCCACCCTCGCCCGGCAGTTGCTGCTCCGGCGCGAGCCGCTCGGCGCCGTGGAGGCGCTGCGCCGGGTGGTCGCCCTCCAGGCGCAGCAGCCCGCGTCGCCGTACATCGCGCTGTGGAACCGGCTGCGGGACTTCGACCCGGCTCAGCTCGACGAGGCGCTGGCCAAACGCCGTATCGTCAAAGCGACGCTCATGCGGCTCACCCTGCACGCGGTCCTCGCCGAGGACTACCAGGGCTTTCGTGCGGCGATGGAGCCGACGCTGCGCTCCTCGCGGCTCGGCGACGCGCGTTTCCGCGACAGCGGGCTGACCGCCGAGGACGCCGACGCGTTGCTCGCGGACCTGCTCGCCCACACCCGACAGCCGCGCACGAGCGCCGAGTTGGGAGCATGGTTCGAGGAGCGGCTCGGCCGGCCGCTGGAGACCGGGGCCCAGCGGATGCTCCGGCAGTACGCCCCGCTGTGGCACGCGCCCACGGGCGGACCCTGGGCGTTCACCCACCGGCTCTCGTACGTCACGGCGGCGCGGCGGCCCGCCCTGGGGGAGCCGGCTGCGGCCGACGAGGGGCTGCGGACGCTGATCCTGCGCTACCTGGAGGGCTTCGGCCCGGCGTCGACGGCCGACATGGCGCAGTTCGCGCTGGTCCAGCGGCCCCGGGTCAGGGCGGCGGTGAAGGAACTCGGGGACGAGCTGGAGCAGTTGGAGGGCCCGGACGGCACCGTGCTCCACGACCTCCCGGGCGCGCCCAGGCCCGATGAGGACACGCCCGCCCCGCCCAGGCTGATGGCGATGTGGGACAGCGTGCTGCTGGCCCACGCCGACCGCGCTCGCGTCATTCCGCCCGCCTACCGCAAGCACGTGACCCGGGTGAACGGCGACGTGCTGCCCACCCTGCTGGTCGACGGCCGGGTCGCCGGCGTGTGGCGCGCCACCGGGGACGGCATCGAAGCCGGTGCCTTCCACCCGCTGCCCCCGCACGTCTGGCAGGAGCTGGCGGCCGAGGCCCGCTCCCTGCTCGCCCTCCTCACCGCCCGCGACCCGCGCGCCTACGCCCGTTACGACCACTGGTGGGCCAAGGGGATGCCCGTGGCCGAGACCCGGCTGCTCCCGGGGGACTGAACCGGCGCCCGCGCACACCGGCGGCGGCGAGGGTCCCATCAGGGGGTGCACGCCTCCAGCGCTCCGGGCCGGTCCCCCTCCAGCGCGTCGGCCAGTTCCGTCCGGCGCCGTATCCGCAACTTGCGGTAGACGCTGGTCAGATGGGTCTCCACGGTACGGCGTGCCAGATGCAGCAGATCGGCGATCTCGGGGTTGCTCAGACCGTCGGCGGCCAGTTCGGCGATACGGCGCTCACTGCCGGTCAGCGCCGCGGGACCGGTGCGCACCACCGCGGGGCCGCGCGCCCCGCTCCGGCGCAGGGCCTGACCGGCCTGGGTGACCATGCCCACGGCGCCGCGGCCCTCGGCGAGCTCGGCCGCCTCGCGCAGGCAGTCGCGGGCATGGCCGCGTTCACCCGCCGCGTGGAGCTGGCGACCTTGCGCGAGCAGCGCCCGCACCAGCTCCATGCCCGAGTCGGCGGTCGCCTCCCGCAGGGTCGCCACCGCCTCCTCGGCCAGCTCAAGACCCCGCCGGCCCCCCGTCGCCGCGCCCAGCACCCGCAGGGCGCGGCCCACCGTGCGCGGGGTGTTCCACACCCGGGCCAGCCGCAGCTCCTCCGCCGCCAGGGCCAGCGCGTCGCGGCCGCCGCCCAGCGCCAGCCGGCACTGCGCCGCCGCCGTACGCCACGGGGTGACGACCGGGCTGAGCACACCGCGCGCGGACTGGCGGCGGCCGCATGCGAGGAAGTCGTGCAGCGCGCCCGCCGGGTCGCCGGTGGTGGCCCGCAGCGCGCCCCGCGCATAGAGGAAGCGGTTGCCCTCGAAGCTCTTCGCCGGCCCGCGCAGATCGAACGCGGCGGCGAACCGCCGGCCCTCCTCGAAGCGGCCGGTGTGCACGAGCGCCAGCAGGGCGTTGGCGTCCCGGTTGGACGGAACGGGGCGGAGCTCCTTGGGGCGCTCCACCACACTCGCGTCGTAGTGGGCGGCGAGCAGATGGCCGGCGTCGCCCCGGGCCGCGGCGATGTCGGCGCGGGTGTTGAGGAGCAGGTGCCGCATCGGATGCAGCAGCATGGGCTGCTGGGCGGCCAGGCCGTGGTCGACGAGCCGGTCGGCCTCGTCGAGTTCGTCGGCCCACTGCGCCACCGCCGCGGCCGTCCCCAGCAGGAAGGGTTCGGCGAGCGGGTCGGTGGGCTGGGCGAGCAGGTCCCGTATCCGGGCCATCGCCTCCTGGGCGGAGATCGCCGCGCCCGTCGCGGCGTACCGCACGAGCAGGGCCTGTCCGGCGGTGCCGACCAGTTCGGGGGAGTACTGCGCCGCCTCGCACAGCCGCCGGTAGATCCGCTGCCGCGCCTCGGTGTCCCCGTCGCCCAGCAGCGCGGTCGCGGTCCGTACCGTACGGGCCAGGTCGGGGTGGGCGGAGAGCTGTCCCTCGGTGCGGAGCAGGACCTCCAGGGCGGTGGGGACCTCGCCGCGGCTCACCAGGGCGGTGCCCAGGGCGACGGCGGTACGCACCCGGTCGCGCGGCTCGGCGGTCAGATGGTGTGCCTCGGCGAGGCGGGCGATGGCCGCCGGGGCGTCGGCCGAGGCGTAGTGCAGGGAGCCCAGTTCGGTGAGCAGGCGCCGTCGCAGGGTGTCGGGCAGCGGCTCGTCCAGGGTGCGGCGCAGGTAGGCGATGGCGTCGGCTGGCCGGGCGTCGTGCACGGCGACGGTCACCGCGTCGCGCAGGACGCGCACCGCCCAGGGCAGACCGCCCGCGGGCACCCGCAGCAGGTGCCGGGCGACGGCCTCGGCCCGTGCGCCGCCGCGCAGCATCGCCTGCGCCGCGGCCCGGTGCGCCGCCTGCCGCTGTGCCTCGGGCCAGCCGCTGAGCACGGCGTCGCGCAGCAGCGGATGCGCGTAGCGGGGGCGGCCGGTGGCGTCGGGGCGCAGCAGGCCGAGCCGGGTCGTCGCGGCGATCCAGCCCGTGATCCTTGCGGGGTCCGCGTCGGTGGCCTCGGCCAGGAGCCGCACCGGGTCGCCCTGCCCGTCCAGGTCGTCCACGCCGGGTTCGTCCGGCGGCCACGCCTCCTCCAGCGCCGCCAGGCAGCGGGCCACGTGGGCCGTGGCGGGACCGGCGCTGTGCAGCCACCAGGAGACGGCCGCCGGATAGGAGCCGGGATAGAGGGCGGCGCAGGTCTCGGGCAGCGGCGGCGGACCGTCGCCCTCCGGGGGCTCCGTGCCCAGGTCGTCGAGGAGGGCGTGCAGCAGCAGCGGACTGGCCGCCGCGGCCCGCACACAGGCCGCCCGCCACTCCGGGCCCGCCGAGGGGACGGCCTGCTGGACCAGGTCGGCCGCCGCGGCGTCGCCGAGCGGGGCGAGGGTATGGGCGTGGACGAGCGAGGGGGACAGGGTCCGGGTGAGCCCGGCGGGCCCGGGGTCGATGTCGTACTGGCTGCGTTCGGTGGCCACCACCAGGACCCCGGACCGGTCGCCGCGCCGGGCCAGTTCGCGCAGCCAGCGGCAGGAGGCGTCGTCGGCCAGGTGGACGTCGTCCACGGCGAGCAGGAGCGGCCCCTCGGCCGCGTAGGAGCGGACCGTCCGCCACAGCCGGGCCGCCCGGGCGCGCTCGTCCTCGCCGGGCAGCGGATGGGGTAACTCAGCGTCGAGCGCGAGGAGTTGGCGCACGGCGGCGAAGGGAACCGCCGTGTGCTCGGACGAGCAGCGCACCCGCAGCACCCGCAGACCGGCCTTCGTGGCGTACGCACCGGCGGCCTCCAGCACGGCGGTACGGCCGGTGCCCGTGGCGCCGCGCAGCACCACGAGGCCGCCGGCACCGGAGCGTGCGCGCTCCACCGCCGCGGCGATCAGCCCCTGGGCGCGGTCGCGTTCGCGCAGTGGTCCGCTCATCGGGGCCTCCTGACATCGGTGCTTCCCCCACCCGTCAGACGGGCGGAAGGCGACGAAGGTGGGGGTGAGATCGATCACGCGGGGGCAGGGACATGCCCCGAAGGCCCGTTCGCCGGGGGGTCGTAAGGCCCTGTCGTGGTGGTCTCGTGGTGTGCCTCGTGGTGCTCCACGATTGCGCGCGCCGCCGCCCCCGAAGAAGGGTGGAGACAGGTGACCAGTGCCGGACGTCCTCGTACGGCACGCTCGTGAACAGGGGGAGACGGTTGCTGAACTCACCCGGGACCGCCACGATGTCCGATACCGCGCAGACGCGTCCCGTCCGCCGACGGGTCCCGGTGGCCGTCACCGCACCGGACCCGATCAGCCGTGAGGGAGCCGTCAGCCAACTGCGCCGCCACCCCGAGGTCGAGCTGCGCGAGGAGACCGGCCCCGGCACGGTCTCCCTGTTCGTCGAGAACACGCTCGACGAGGCCGCGCTGAGCCGACTGCGCCGGATCGCGCGCAGCGAGGGCGCGCGGGCCGTGGTCGTCGTCGGCACCCTCCGGGAGACGGAGCTGCTGGACGTCGTCGGATGCGGCATCGGCGCCATCGTCTGGCGGCACGAGGCCACCGCCCACCGGCTCGTCCAGGCGGTCCTGGCCGTCTCGCGCGGCGACGGCGACCTGCCCGCGGACCTGCTCGGACGGCTCATCAGCCAGGTGGGCACCCTGCACCGGGGCACCGAGGGCCGCCCGGGTGCCCCCTCGATCGGCCTCGTACCGCGCGAGGTGGACGTGCTGCGGCTGATCGCCGACGGGCTCGACACGGGCGAGATCGCCGGCAAGCTCTCGTACTCCGAACGGACCGTCAAGAACGTCATCCACGCCCTCACCACCCGTCTGCATCTGCGCAACCGCGCGCATGCCGTGGCCTATGCCCTGCGCGAGGGCTACATCTGACCGAGCGGGCACACCACGGCCGCCCTCGATGGCCCGACGGGCAAGGAGGGCTGCCCGGCCGCCGGTCCCGTCGTGCCTGCGCGCGAAGTGGCCCGCGGGGGACGATCGGTGGCGGCAGACGGCAGCGGGGGAACCGACGGACGGCAGGGCGGGAGCACACGCGTGATCCACGAGGTGGACGAGGCCCACCGGCCGGCACCTCGTGGTCGCCGCCCGCGCGGCCCGCACCGCCACACCACCCGAGGACCCCAGGTGAACGCCCCGTACGCCGAGACAGACGCCCCGCACGGCTATACCGGCCTCTGGAACCAGGCGACGTCCCAGTACCGGCCGAACTTCCGCCCGACTTCCCGGTACACCCCGACGGGCTGGAAGCCGAAGCGCAGATGGAGCCGGCGCGACGCCTCGTTGGGCAGCGCTATCCCGGCGAGCACCTGACGTACGTCCTCGCCCTCCAGCATCGTGAGGAGCGCGGCGTACAGCAGGCTGCCCACACCGCGTCCCACCTGCTCGGGTGCCACGTAGACGCTGGTCTCCACCGAGGTCGAGTACGCCGGCTTCGGACGGAACGGGCTGCTCGTCGCGTAGCCGAGGACCTTGCCGCCCTCCTCGGCGACCAGGAGCCGGTGCGGGCCGCGGCCGGGGTGGGAGGCCAGCCACGGGCGGCGCTGCTCGACCGTGAACGGTTCGACGTCGAAGGTGATCGGGGTCTCGACGACGTAGTGGTTGTAGATACGGGTCAGTTCCTCCAGGTCGTCCTCGACGCCCGCGCGGATCCGTGTCGGGGAGGCGGCCGCCCCGTTCACCCTGCTGCTCATCCGCCGACCATAGTCAGCGCGGGTTTCACGGTTGTTTCGCTCGTCCGAGGTCATGTGTCCCTCCCGTCCCGGGGTCATGAGGGGTGGGTTCCCGTCAGCGGGCCGGCGCGAGGAGTCCGTCGACCGTGCGGCGGACCCGGGAGACGGCATCGGCCTCGCCCAGACGCAGCGCGAGGTTGGTGGCGTGGAGCACCGCGTCGATCTGAAATGCCGTCAAATCAGGTTCGCAGGGAGCGATTTCGCCGGTTTCGACGGCGTGGCGCAGCTCGCCCGCGAGGAGGGCCTGCCAGGTGCGCCGGTGGAGCGACAGGACGTCGCGGACGCTCCCGGGCCGGTCGTCGAACTCCGGCAGGTTGGCGGCCCAGAAGCAGCCGCCGGTGAAGAGGGGTGCCTCGGCGTAGACGATCCAGTGTTCCGTGAGCGCGCGCAGCCGGGCGGCACCCGGCGGGGCGCCGCGGGCAGGATCGACGACCGCCTCGGTGAACGCCCGGCGGGCCGCCTCCGCGACCGCGAGTTGCAGGTTCTCCTTGGTCTTGAAGAGGGTCTGCACTCCGCTCTTGCTCAGCCCCAGGTCGGTCGCCAGCCGGCCGATGCTGAGGCCTTCGAGGCCCTCCTGGGACGCCACGTCGACGCCACGGCGGGCGATCCTGCGCCGGGTGCGGGCGCCGCGAAGGAGGCGCTGGTCCACCACCGCCTCCTCGCCCGCGCCGTGAGAAGAAGCGGGTGGTTCCTGGGAAGGCCGACGCCCCGTGTGCTCGCTCATCCGCCTCATCCTCTCACTCCCTTGCTTTAAGAGTACGACCGGTCGTACGTTTTGTTTGCGGCAGATGAAGTTCGTTCGCCCGCAGTTGAAGCCGGCTCGCCCGAGTAGGCGTTCTCAAGGAGGCACCCGTGCAGGATCACCGCATGTTCCCGCCGGCGCACACGTCGACCGCCGTGAAGAGCGGCCGCCCCCTGACCCTGGATCCACGGGTGAAGGACGTCGGGAACCTCCGCACGGCCCACCTGTTCGACATGGTCGTGGACCTCGAACCACGTCTGCCCATCGGTGACGGCCCGTTGGGGCGCCGGGTCTTCTTCGGTTCGGCGGGCGGCACCTTCGCGGGCCCCGGGCTGCGCGGCGAGGTCCTGCCCGGGGGAGGGGACTGGGCGCTGTTCGGCCCGGACGCGACGATGCGCCTGGACGTACGCCTGACCCTGCGCACCCACGACGGCGCGCTCCTGTATCTGACCTACGGGGGCCGCTGGGCCACCCCGCCCGATCTGCGCGACGCCCTGGCGGACCCCGCCGAGCGGCACCGCGTCCATCCCGCCCGCTACTACTTCCGCACCACCCCCCTCTTCGAGACGGGGTCCGAGGCCTACGCGTGGCTCAACGACACGGTCTGCGTCGGGTCGGGCTACCTGGTCGAGGGAGGCATCGCCTACAAGGTCTTCCGGGTCCTGTGAGGCGACGTCAGCGCCGCGCTCACCCCCGTCGCGGCTCGGGCCTCGTCGACGGGGCCCACCACTCGATGAGCAGCATGGTGGCGTCGTCGCGCAGGTCGTTCTCCCCGCTGTCGAGGATGGAGTGGATGAGGCGCCGCAGCGTCTCCGCGGCGAGTTCGCCCGCCGCGGTGGCGAGGATGATGGAATCCGTGAAGCGGTCGATGCCGAACTCCCCGCCGCCCGCGGTGCGCGCCTCCGTGACGCCGTCGGTGTAGAACAGCACGCGGTCGCCGGGCTCCAGGGTGATCTCGTGGACGGCTCGGGGCTCGGTGCTGAACCTGGCGGGCAGGCCCATGGGCGGCTGCGGTGTCCGTTCGAGGGCACCGTCGACGACCCGCCCGTCCCGGATGAGCAGGGGCGGCGGATGCCCGCAGTTGCACCAGCTGAACACGCCCGTGGCGAGGTCGAGCTGGGTGAGGATGCCGGTGCAGTACTTGTCGGGCAGCCACTGGCCGAGCGCCTGGTCGATGGTCTCGACGAGGTCGAGCAGCCCCGCTCCGGCCCGCCGCGCGTTGCGGCAGCCGGCCAGCGCGACCGAGGTCGTCAGCCCCGAGGCGAGGTCGTGGCCCATGGCGTCCAGGATCGCGGCGTGGAGGGTGGACTGGGTGAGGGAGTGGTCGAAGGCGTCACCGCCGATCTCGTACGCCGGTTCGAGTACGGCGGTGGAGACGACATGGGTGTTGCCGATGGTGCGCGGGGCGAGGAAGGCGCGGAGCATCTCGGCGGGCAGTTGCATGCGCTCGGCCCGTGCCTTGCGCACGAAGCTGTCGCTGTAGGCGCGTTTGGAGGTGATAGCCATCGCCACGACCTGGGTCAGGATCCGGCAGCGCCGCAGCCGCAGGGCGTCCACGGAACGCGTCCGTACGCCCAGGACCCCGAGCCGTTCGGAGCCGTCCACGACAGGCAGCCACAGGCACAGGACTCCGGTCTCCACGTCCTCCATCCGCAGGGATACCGTCCGGTAGCACCAGCCGGCGATGGACGTGTCGATGTCCAGCGTCGCGACCCCCTCGGTGAGCGAGACGAGCCGACGCTGCTGAAGGTCGGTCAGGTAGATGACGACTTCGCCCAGGCCGTACGCCTCCGCGCACCGGTTCACCAGCGCCGGCAGGTCCATCGGCGGCGCGGCGTGCGCCTGGGCGAGCAGCTCCTCCAGCAGGCGCTCGCCGCATTCGGGGTTCTCGGCGCCATCCCTGCCCATGGGCGACCACCTCCTCTTTCCGGCAGTCTCACACCCCCTCCCGCATCCCGCCCGGCGCGATCCGCCCCTTGGGGCCACCCGGAGGAGCGGACCCGCGCCCACGGAGGCGTTTCACCCGGCCGCCGCGCCGGAGTGGCGACCGGACGCCCGCGCGCGTCAGCCCGCCTCGCCGCGCGACGGGGTGATGACGGCGAACGTGCCGCCCTGCGGGTCCCGCACGACCGCCATCCGGCCGGTACTCATGTCGAAGGGAGGCTTGCGGACGGCGCCGCCGGCACGGACGACGGCTTCGGCGACGCGGTCGGTGCCGTCGACGGCGAAGTACGTCAGCCAGTGCGAGGGCGTGCCCTCGGGGAGCTTGTCGAGCCCCTGCATTCCGGCGACGGTCCGCTCGTCCACCTGGATGGCGGAGTATCCCGGCTCGCCCTCCATCGGGGTCCTGGTGACGCCCAGGACGCGGGAGTAGAAGCGCGACGCCGCGTCGGGGTCGCTGGTGTTCAGCTCGTTCCAGATGAACGCACCGGGTTCGTTGACGATCCCCGCGCCGGCGAAGTCCCGGGCCTGCCACAGCCCGAACGCCGCGCCCGTGGGGTCGGTGGCCGTCGCCACCCGGCCGAGCGTGCGGACGTCCGTGCCGGGGCCGACCACGGTGCCGCCGCTCTCGGCGACCGTCTTCTCGCTCGCGTCGACGTCGGAGACGGCGAAGTAGGTGGTCCACACGCTCCGGGGGGCGGGCCCGCCGTCCGGGGATATCGCGGTGGCGATACCGGCGACGGGTTTCCCCTTCAGGGTGCAGATGGCGTATCCGCCGCTCTCCGGCGTCCCCGTCTCGCACTCCCAACCGAAGACGTCACCGTAGAAGTCGAGCGCCGCCCGCTGGTCGGGCACCACGAGGTCGACCCAGCAAGGAGTCCCGTGCGGATAGGGGCTGTTGGCGAACGACATGGGCGGTCTCCCCGTGGTGGATGGGCGGCGCAGTCGCCGCTCCGGGCATCCAGTGACCTCTCCAACCCCAGGGCGCCCAAAACCGGGAACGGACCTCAACACGGCCCCGGTGGCCCCCAACTCGCGGGGGGCGCGGGGTAATCAGGTGTCCTGGCAGGCGCGGCGGCGCGATCATGGCGCGGACAGTGACACACCGCCCGGAAGGAACGCCCCCCCATGCCCGTGCCCGCCGACCCCACCGTCCTCCACCCCCTGCCCGGGCAGCCGCGTGTCGTGCTGCTCAAGCCCCTGGTGACGTCCCCGCTGATCGAGGTGGGGGAGTACTCGTACTACGACGACCCGGAGCACGCGACCGCGTTCGAGACGCGGAACGTGCTGTACCACTACGGCCCGGAGAAGCTGATCATCGGCAGGTTCTGCGCCCTGGGCACCGGCGTACGGTTCCTCATGAACGGCGCCAACCACCGTATGGACGGCCCCTCGACCTTCCCCTTCCCCACCCTGGGCGGCTCCTGGTCGGACCACTTCGACCTGCTGACGGGCCTGCCGAACCGCGGGGACACGGTCGTCGGCCACGACGTCTGGTTCGGCTACGACACGAAGGTGATGCCCGGAGTGAGGATCGGCCACGGCGCGATCATCGCCTCCGGCGCGGTGGTCACCGCGGACGTACCGGACTACGGCATCGTCGCCGGAAACCCCGCCCGTCTCGTCCGTACCCGCTACAGCGAGCGGGACGTCGCCCGGCTGCTGACGGTGGCCTGGTGGGACTGGCCCGCGGAGCACATCACCGAGCACGTACGCACGATCATGTCGGGCGGCATCGCCGAACTGGAAGCCGCTGCTCCCCGGACGCCCGGCGCCGCGCGGGACCGCTGAGGGGGAGGCGGTTGCATGTGATCCACTTGCCGGGGTGGGATGGGGTTCATGACGATGCCTCGGACTCTCTATCTGTTCTGCTCGGCGGCGCCTCCGGTCTTCGATGTGGCCGGGGTCGTCGAGGCCGCCCAGGCCGACGGCTGGGACGTCTGCCTCGGACTGACGCCGACCGCCGCCCGCTGGCTGGAGGGCAGTCTGGACGGGCTGGCGGTGCTGACCGGGCATCCGGTGCGCTTCGACTACGGGCGGCCCGGCGAGCCGGAGGTGTGGCCGGCGGCCGACGCCGTCCTGTTCGCGCCGGCCACCTTCAATTCGGTGAACGCCTGGGCCCTCGGGCTGACGAACAGTTTTGTGATCGGGGTCGCGGCGGAGGCCGTGGGGAGGGGGATCCCGACCGTGGCGATGCCGTGTGTCAACGCCGCGTATGAGCGCCACCCCGCGTTCGAGCGCTCGGTGGAGACCCTGCGCGGGGCGGGCGTGAGCGTGCTCCACGGCGAGGAAGCGTTCATTCCGAATCAGCCGGGCGAGGGGCGGCCGGAGGGATACCCCTGGCATGTCGCTCTTATGGCCGCCGCACGCGTCCTCACGCCGTAAGGCGAAAGGATCATCTTCTCCGCCGGTCGGCGCTTGCCGGGGCCCCGGCCGGCCGTCCCGGGGGCGGTCACCGCGCCCTCCCGCCCCGGCAAAGCACCCGCTCCGCTCCGATAGCATGATCGAACGGCGGTCGCCCTCAGCGCCCGTCCTTCACCGGAGAAACGCACTGTCCGGCACGAAGGGCGACCTATCAACGGAAAATCTCACACATCGGCCGAATAATTGAACTCGATAATACCGCGGGTGCTTTCGCGAATAAACTTCAGAATGGATGCCACCGCGCTGCGCCGGCCCCAGGCAAGACTGTGGGCTGCCGTGGCCGTGGTGACCCTCGGGTTTTTCGTGGCACTGGAGATCACCGCGCATCATTACGGCATGTCCGGGCCGCTCAGCGGCCAGGTGCCGGAGCTCATCTTCGCCCCCAAGTCGGGGCCGCTCCTGTATGCCGGCATGGCGCTGATGATGGTGGTGCTCACCTGGCGGCAACGGTTCATCGCCGCCGGTGTCGCGGTCGGTATCGACGCCGTCTTCATGACGGTGCGCTGGGTCGCCGACGCCAAGATGGCCTTCGGAAACGGTCCGCTGTGGGTGATTCTGGCCTATGCCGTCATCGCCGTCACGCGCCGCACCGGCAAGGAACGGCTCCTTCTGCTGAAGGGTGTCGGCCTGGGCATGCTGCTCGTGGTCGGTCACAAGACCGGCGACACCTGGCTGCTCATCACCTCCAAGACCCGGCCCGACGTGCTCGACCAGTACGTCGTGACCGCCGACCACGCGCTGGGCAACCCCTCCTGGGTGGCGGGCCGGATCGTCGAGGCCGGTGGCCCGGTCGGCTCCCATGTCCTGCACTTCGTCTACGGCCAGCTACCGCTCGCGGCGGCCCTCTTCGCGCTGTACCAGCTGCGCAACGTGGCCTCCGAACGCCGCTTCCCCAGCCACCACCTGGTGCGCACCTTCCTGGTCGTCGGCCTGGTCGGACCGGCCGTATACATGCTCTTTCCCGTGGTCGGACCCGTCTTCACCTACGGCGACGGCGCCTTCGGCACCGGCGGCGGCCCCTGGGCCCTGGCCCAGATGTGGCCGGACACGGTGCCCTCCATCAGCGCCCCGCACCCGTTCCCGTACGACGAGATCACGCCGCGCAACTGCATGCCCAGCCTGCACACGGCGTGGGCCACCACGATCTTCATCCATTCCCGCAGCGCCCCGCGGATCGGGCGCGTCGCCGGAACGTTCTGGCTGGTCGCCACCCTCAGCGCGACGCTGGGATTCGGATATCACTACGGCGCGGATCTCCTCGCCGGCGTCGTGTTCGCCGTCACGATCGAAGCGGCGATGCGCTCGTTCGACCGTGGCTGGGACCGGTCGGGAATCCAGCTGGTGCTTTACGGGGCGGTCATCTTCACCGCGCTGCTGCTTTCGTACCGCTATCTTTCGCTGGACATGGCCGACCACCCGCTGGTGTCCGCACCGCTGCTTCTTCTGGCGACGGGCTCCGTCGTTTACGGATACGTACGGACCACCAAGCGGTGGAAGACGGAAACGGCACGTTCCCGCAAGCCGGAATGGGAAACGCAGCCCGAAATGGTCTGAGTCGCCAGGGAAATGCGGGACAAAGGAGCCGGCGCCTCACGCCGTGGGAATCTCTTCCCGCTGGGCCTTGCGGCGTAGGGCCTCCTCGTCCGTGTCCGCGTCGTACGTGACCAGCTTCGGCAGGACGGCCGACAGCAGGGCCACGGACGCCAGACAGGCCAGGCCCCCGGACCAGAAGGCGGACCGGGTGCCCGTCCACCCGGCCATCCCGCCCGCCCGGACCTGGCCCAGCTGCGGCCCCACGCTGTAGGAGAGCACCTCTATGCCCGCCAGCCGTCCCCGCAGATGCTCGGGGATCGTCTGGTTCCAGATCGTGGAGCGGCCCAGACCGCTCAGCATGTCGCCGGCGCCCGCCGCGGCCAGGCAGAGCAGCACCAGCCAGATGTTCGCGAACCACCCGGCCGCCGCGATCGCCAGCCCCCATCCGGCCGCCCCGAAGACCACCAGCAGCCCGTGCCGGCGTACCCGCGAGGTCCACCCGCTGGTCAGGCTGACCAGCACGGAACCGGCCGACCCGGCGGCGTACATCAGGCCGAGGGCCCATGGCGCGTCCAGCTCGTCCGCCAGGAACGGGAAGATCGTGTTCGGGAACGCGAAGAACATCGCCGCCAGGTCGACGGCGTACGTCCCCAGCAGCACCGGCCGCGACCAGGCATAGCGGGCGCCTTCCGCGATACCGCGCAGGGACGGCTTGTCGGCTCCCTGGGCGGGCGGGGCGGGGGAGAGGCGCAGGCACAGCAGGGCCGAGCCGAGGAAACCCGCCGCCGTCAGGGCGTACGCCGTGCCGTGACCCGCGTACGCCACCACCAGCCCGGCGGCCGCCGGGCCCGCGATCATGCCGATCTGCCAGCGGACCGCGTTCAGCGCGGCGGCGGCCGTCTGCTGCTCGTGCGGCACGATCCGCGCCAGCAGCGAGTCCAGCGCGGGCCGCTGGAGCCCGGCCAGGGCCGAGACGCACGCCGCGACCACGTACAGCGGCCACAGCCGCGGGGTGGCCAGGACGGCGTTGCCCAGCAGCAGCACCGCCAGTACGGCGAGCCCCGCCTCGGTCGCCAGGATCACCTTGCGGCGGTCCACGGCGTCGGCGAGCGCTCCGCCGTAGAGCCCGAACACCACCAGCGGCACCAGCTCGACCAGACCCATCGCCCCCACCGCGAGCGGCGAGTCGGTGAGCTCCTTGATCTGGAGCGGCAGCGCGACCATCGCCATCGAACTGGCGAGGATCGCGACGATGCCCTGGACCCAGAGCAGCCGGAAGTCGGCGGAGGACCGCCACGGGGAGAGGTCCGGCAGCATGCCGGCCAGACGGGAGCGGGGGGTGGGGGATGCCGTGGTGGTCACGAGTGACGATGGTGTGGGGCGGGGCGGATCCAGGGCAATCGAATTTCCGACGGGACGCCCCAGCCCCCTCGGCAGTCCGTCCCGACGGCGAGGGCGAGCCCCCCCACCCGCCGCCCCGGCCGACACGCGCAGGGCTCTGCCCGGACCCGGCGGACGGCTGCGGACGCCGCGAGGGGTGACAGGGCCGGAGGCCACGCTGACCAGCATCGATTCCGAAGCCGCCGTCGGCGTGCGCCGCGCGGCGGAGGTGCGTCTGTGCCAACAGGCGGAGACATCGGGGCCCGGGATTGCGCCCTATGGGCCAAGCGCCTGTATCCCGTGGGAGTGAATCGCTTCAAAAGGAACGATTAACCGATCAGCTGGACCGCCCCGGCGTGATGGGCTTCGGCCGTCACCACGTTCCACCGAAATCTGGGAGAGACATGCGTATTCGCACTGCCTTCGTTGCCATGGCCGCCGTCGCCGGTGTGTTCGCCGGTACTGGTGCGGCGGTGGCCGACGCCGGTGCCAACGGTGTGGCCGTCGGGTCCCCGGGGTTCCTCTCGGGCAACGTGATCCAGGTGCCCATCCACGTGCCGGTCAACCTCTGCGGCAACAGCGTGAACGTCGTCGGCCTGCTGAACCCGGCCACCGGCAACACCTGCGTCAACCGCTGAGCCCGCTTCGGGCGCCGGGGTCGACCCGGCGCCCGAGCGTGCTGCCCGGCCGGTACGGCGAGTACGTCCGGACCGGACGGGCAGCACGCACGGTTCCGGTATCGCGCAGCGGCCTTCGCAGGGGTGCGGCGAGCGCAAGGGATCGCGCCTTGACGCCATGATCACTCCTGCGGACAATCTCCCCCGGCGAACCGGAACTTCATGGGGGAGACATGCGCGGACTTCGGACCACCCTGCTCACGATCGTCGGCGCGGTGGGTCTCACGGCAGGTCTCACGGTGGGGGCGGCTCCGGCCGGTGCGGTGACGGACCCGGGCGGGACGGCGGGCGTCACCGGCACGGCGACGTACAAGGTCTGGCACTGGAACGTGGCCGGCGACGAGTCGAACTTCGGCTCCACCACCAACGGTCTCGTCGACGCGATCATCGGCTCGGTCAAGTACCGCGACCCCGACTTCGTCTCCCTCAACGAGGTCTGCCCGGCGCAGTACCGCTCCGTCCTCAAGGGCCTCCAGGACGCCGGCTGGCCGCAGAGCCCGACCAACTTCGCCCGGTTCGAGCCGATGCCCGACGTGGACGGCACCGGCTGCCACACGGCCACGGGCACGGTGGAGCCGTACGGCGTCGCCGTGTTCAGCAAGTTCGCCCCGAGCGGCACCGACCGCGTCACACTGCCCGCCGACGGCGACAAGGCACGCAAGCTGCTGTGCGTGCCCGTGGCCTCACAGCCCGGCGGACTGCGGTTCTGCTCCACGCACATCACCTTCAAGGCGGAGACCAAGGCGGCCCAACTCGACGCCGTGCGGGGCAAGATGAACGAGTTCGGCGGCACCGTGATCACGGCGGGCGACTTCAACACCCAGCCCCACGACCCGCTGCTCGACACCTGGTACGCGCCGGGCGTCGCCACCTCGGACAACGGCGGCAACACGGGCGCCTTCCGTGAGCTCGACGACCTCGACACCCTCTGCCCCGGCTGGGGCGAGCAGAGCACCGAGGGCGCGCTCCTCGGCAAGTGCGGGCAGAAGGCGAAGGTGGACCACGTCTTCGCCCCCGAGAGCCGCCTGGTCTCCTACGACGAGGACACGCACCCCATCGCCACCGACCGGTGCACCAACCGCAACGGCGTGTACATCCCCTGCTCCAACCACCGGATCGTGGACGCCACGGTGACGGTGTCGACGGGACAGTGAGCCGGACGGCCCGGCGGCAGGGCGGGACGTGTGCGCGTCGCGGTCACAGGCACGCGAGCAGACCGTCGAGCGGCGCGGGCACCTGCTCCTGGCCGAGGGCCTCGACCAGGAGGTGGCCGTAGCGGATCTTGCGGCCCTTCTTCGTGCCGAGGAAGCGCCGCATCCGCTGCTGCGGTGACCGGTCCTGCTGCGCGGGCTGGCGGGTGAAGGTCTGCCAGGCCGGGAGGTCGCCCTCGGCCCGGACGATCTCCTCGACCCGGGGCACGCCCAGGGCGCGGACGAGCTCGTCCTCCAGATCGGTCCGGCAGACGAAGAAGCCCTGGCGGGGCGCCCGGGCACGGTCCAGGGCGCGGTCGTAATAGCGTTGTTCGCGCTCGTCGCAGAGGCCGGTCAGGCGCAGTCCCAGCCCGGGCGGCCCGAGGAGACCGGCGAAGCGGCCCACGCTCATCGCGCCTCCCATGGAGATGACGCACACGCCCTCGGCGGACAGATCACGGCCGCGGCGCGCGGCGAGCGTCTCGACGGCCGCCAGATCGCTCGGCCCTTCGAGCAGCACCGCGGTCCGTACGCCCAGCCGCGAGGCCAGCTCTTTCGCCGGCTCACCGGGGCCGCCCGCCGCCCAGTCGGTCACCGCGTCCCGGAACACCCGCATCTGCGCCATGGGGGCGATTGTGCCGGTGCCGGGGCGGACGGGGCACGGGGTTTTCCGCGGGACCCCATGATCCCGACCGTGTGCGACGGCCGTACACGTCGCCACCGTCGCCGCTACCGTCACGGTCGACGTCGCCATCGGAGCGGTCGGGAGCGGTCCCTACAGCACCAACGACAGCTCCCACAGCGTCTCCCGGGCACAGTGGGCCGGGTAGTCGTACGGGAGGTGGCGGGCGTGGCGCTGCTGGTCGAGGGCGATCTGCCGCACCATGGTGTGGGTCAGGCGCAGGTTCTCCGCACCGTCCAGCCCGGCCGCGTATCCCGCGACGAACACGTCGAAGGGGAGGCCCTCGCCCCGCTGGGCCAGTGCGGTCCCCAGAGCGCGCAGCGGGCCGGTCATGTGCCGGCGCGCGGCGCTGTGGAAGTGCATGCCCTGCCGGTAGGACGCGTCCAGCAGCATGCACACCGCCCAGTAGTGGAGGTTGGCGAGGTGCCGCAGCGCCGGGACCGTCTCGTCGGGGACGGGGGTGCCGGACGGTGGCAGTCCACTGGCGTGGTGCAGCGGGATCACCGGGTGGTCCGGGCTCGCCGGGTTCCATACGTCGGCGCAGTCCCGCAGGGCGGGATGGGTGCCCTCGAACATCGAGCGGAAGAGCGTGAAGTGCTCGCTCTCGCCTTCCTCGCGCAGCAGCTCCAGCCGGGCGAACCAGGACGTGTAGTCGAGCCGGTCCGGCTCCCGGTCGCGCAGCAGTTCCAGTACGCGGGTGACCTTCCGGTAGAGGCTGCCGACCTGGTTGGGGCGCGGGGTCGTGGGCGCCGCCGCGCCGAGCACCTCGTACAGGCGGTCCACGAAGGCGCGGTCCTCGGGGGTGTGCTGCTCGGCGGGGTCGACCGCGCTGGGCGACGCCTCGACGTACACGTACTTGGCCAGACTGTGCGGGCTCAGCGGTTCCAGCACGAAGTCGAAGGGATAGATGTCCTGTTCGTAGGGGAACTGCTGGCGGCCGAGGTGGGGGGCCGCGCCGAGCGCGACGAGCAGGGAGTTGACGATGTCGAGGTGGGTCATCTCCTCGATGGCCACGCCCATCAGGTGCAGCGGCCGTCCTCCGTAGCGGTGGCTGGGCCAGCCGGCGAGGTCGGCGAAGCGCGGCATCTTGACCGAGAAGGCGGCGTACAGGTACTGCACGAGCAGCGAGTGCTCGATCTCCGCGCCGTCGCGCAGCAGACGGATCAGCTCCAGGGCCGGGTCGTCGAACACCGGCGTGTATCCGAGCCGTTCGATGTCCGCCGCCGTCAGGGCGGCCGTCCGGCCCGGACGGGCGGTGGCCCCGTGGGCGGCCGTTTCGCGGACGGCAGGCGCCGGTGGCGCGGCGGGGCGGTGGGCCTCCCGCGCGGCGTCCAGGACACCCGCCCGGTACCGCTCGTAGTTCGTACAGCGGCACACGTGCGAGCCGAGGACGGTGTCGACCGTCTCCTCCAGCGGCTCCTCTGTGTCGCCCGCGCCGCCGTCCCGCGCCGCGTGGTCGACGACGACACTTCCGGCGACGGTGAAACCGGCCGCGCAGTATCCGCACTGGAACGCCTGACGGTCCAAGAACGCCTGCTGTACAGGATGCAGCACGTCCCCGGCCGCGAGACCCTCGACGGTGGTCACCTCCCACCCCCGTACGTGCCGCATGCTGGTCATACAGGCCTGACGGGTCACCAGCGGTGCCTGGGCGCGGGTGCGGACCGCCACCGTGCAGGCCCGGCATTCCCCGATGGAGCAGCCGATCTTCGTGCCGGTCAGCCCCAGGTCCTCGTGCAGGAAGTGGACGAGGGACATGTCACCGGGCACCGAACGCCCCTGGTGGCGCACGCCGTTGACGGTCAGATCCAGCTCGGTGTCGGGCTCCTGCATCATGACCGCCCGTCGTCGGGAAGGGCCAGGTCGGCCAGGCGGATCGGGGTGCGCGTGGGCCAGCAGCGGTCGTCCGTGTGGCGCAGCGCGTGCGCGACGGCGTTGGCGATGGCGGGGGCGACACTCGTCATGGTCGCCTCGCCCACCCCCTTGTGCCGCAGGTCCGGGCCGTCCGCGCCGAGTACGCCGGTCGCGGGCAGCGGCATCAGCACCGTTTGGCGCCGGATCCCGGTGAGGTCGGCGTACCGGGCGAGGCGGTAGCGGTCGAGGTTGACGTAGGGGCCCGCCCCCGTCTCCGGAGGCAGCTCCTCGTGCAGGGCGTGGGAGATGCCCATGGCGAGCCCGCCCTCGATCTGGCCCTCCAGCGAGGCCGGCAGCAGCGGGTCGCCCGCGTCCAGGAACGTCACCGCGTCCACCACCCGGATCGTCCCGCCCCCGGGCGCGACCTCCACACCGATCAGATGGCCCGCCGCCGCGTACAGCGAACGCGGCACGAAGTCCCCGCCCGGCCCCCGCGCGGGCGGAGCCCTCAGCGGGCCGACGGGCGGGAGCGGCACGGGGTCGTCGTCGGGCGACCGGACGAGCGCCAGCGCGTCCACGGACGCCTCATGGGGCACCCCGTCCGCCTGGAAGGTGGCCCGCGACCAGCCGTTGCAGAAGAAGCCGTGCGCCATGACGCACGTCTGCGTTCCCGTACGCTCCAGCTCACGCGCCAGCGCGGCGAGCGGCACCACCGCACGGCCCGGAAGCCGCACCGCGCCGTCCCGCCAGGCCGCCAGCAGTTCGTCGTCGGTCAGAGCGGGCTCGTCCAGCAAGGTGCGCGCCGCCGGAAGCAGGCGCAGGCGCAGGAGGGCCCGGCAGGCCTCCCGGACGACGTGCACATGGAAGAACGCCGTCTTGGAGGCGCTGCTCGCGCCGTGCGTCAGCGAGATCTTCACCTGGTCGTGCGCCCCGGCCTCCTTGAGGCGCTGGGCGAAACGTTCGAAGGGGCCCACCACTCCGAGCCGGGCGACGGCAGGTACGCCCAGCACGTCGTGGACGGCCCGCTCCAGAGCGCCACGGGAGCCCTGCCCCATCTCCACGCTCTGGCCCCACACCACCACCCGGCCGTCCGGACCCGCCCGGACCGCGGTGTAGACGCTGTCCTGGGTGGTTCCGTAGGCCTCCATACAGCAGGCGAAACCCACCCCGTACAGGGTGCCGTCCCCGCGCCGGGCGGCCTGGTCGCGGGCCTCGTCGCGCCCCTGCCACAGCGGGTGTTCCCGGGCCGCCGCGCACACCTCGGCGGCGGCGACATGGAAGCGCAGCGGGGTGCCCGCGAGGTCGGTGTCGGGGGTGGCGGCCGGGTCGGCGCTGGTGGAGCGGACCACGTTCGCCAGGCGGACGTCGATGGGGTCCATGCCCAGGCCCCGTACGGCGAACCGGTCGATCGCGGTCTCCAGGTTGAACGCCACCTGCGGGATGCCGAAGCCGCGCATGGAACCGACGGCGGGGATCGCCCGCTCCAGCACGATGGCGTGCACCGACGCCCGCGGCACCCGGTAGGGGCCGGTGGCGTGCAGGGCCGCCAGCCCCAGCACCGGCCCGTTGAGGTTCGCCTCGACACCGCCGTGCAGCACCACGAACGACCGCATGGCCCGGATCCGCCCGTCCGGTTCGGCGCGGATCCAACTGCGGACGGCCGAGGCGTGGCGCTTCAGACCGCCCTGGAACTGCTCGCGCCGGTCGTACGCCAGCCGGACCGGACCGGGCGCGAACACGGCGGCGAGCGCCAGGTAGTACGGGAACGGCGACTTGTCCCGGCCGCCGAACCCGCCGCCGCAGTCCTTCGACCACAGCCGCACGGAACGCACCGTCGGGTGCGTCCGGCCGAGCAGCGTCTGGATGTCGGGCACGTCGCCGTGCGGCGACTGCGTGCCCAGCACCAGGTGCAGGGTGCCCGAGGTGCGGTCCAGCCAGGCCAGTCCGGCTTCCGGCTCCAGGAACGCCGGGTCGATCTGCTGGGTGAACGTCGTGGTGACGGCCCGCGGCGCCCCGGGCTGCGCCATGTCGTCCTCGACCGCCAGGAACAGCGCTTCCGCGGCCGCGTCGGGCTGCCCGTTCCTGACGAACGTCCCTTGCGCCGCGTCGTAGGCGACCCGCCCCTTGTTCCAGTGGGAGTAGCCGTTCGGGACCGTGGCGTCGAGCAGGTAGTGCGCCTGGCGCTGGGCTCCGGTGAACTCCCGCCGCGTCCACGCCTCCAGGTCCTCGGCGATCCGCTCCTCCTCGGTGGGAGGCGGCACACCGTCGGCCGGGGCGGGGCCGTACACCACCGGCGCCGCTCCCTCCCGCAACTCCTGGGCCGCACGGCGGAACCGTACGAAGTCGCCGTAGACCACCACGGCCACCGGCTGACCGACGTAGTCCGCCCGCTCACCCGCCGGCAGCAGCGCCTGGACGTTGTCGGCGGACACCCGGTTGCTGTACGGGGGCTGGGGGAGGTCCGCGGCGGTGACGACCACGTCGGGCCGCAGCTCCACGGGCAGTCGCCCGAGGTCCACCCCGGTGAAGGGCCGGTCGACGTGCCGGCTGCGCAGCAGCAGGGCGTGCAGACAGTCCGCCGGCCACCCCAGGGCCGCCAGGTCCACCGGGCGGAAGTCGCTGGCGAAGACCTTCTGCCCGGTCACCCTGCGCCTGCGCCCGTCGGCCGCGTCGCCGTCCATGCCCATGGCTCCGACCTCAACACCCGCCACCGCCACCGGCAACCCACGCTGCGCCGTACGGGGTCCGACGCCCCCCGCACGTCCCCGACGTTTGTTAGGCTCCCCTTGCCTCCCGCGGGGGAAGTCCGGTGAGAGTCCGGCGCTGACCCGCAACGGTGTGCGCGGCGACCTCTGGGTCCGTCGCGTGAGCCCGATCGCCCGTGGAGGGCCAGCGACCCGTTGACTGCTCGCCGTGGACTGCGAGCGGGGGGACCCGCGCGGCCGGCACGGCCGTACGGGCCGTCTCCTGCGCGATGTCCAGCAGGCGGCCCTATGAAGGACGGCCCCTCCCGTGCCCCGACGCACACCCCCCAGCCGGATACCCGTGCTGCCACTCGGCCTGTCCCTGGGGCTGTTACTCCTGCTGTCCCTCGTGGGCGGTGTCGGACTCGGAGCCGCCGGGGTCGGCTGGCCGAACGTGCCGCGCTTCCTGTGGGCGGGACTGACCGGCGCCACCGTGCACGCGGGGGACGCCGCCCCGTACACCATCGTCTGGGAGATCCGCCTGCCCCGGGTCCTGCTCGGCGCCGTGGTCGGGGCGGGCCTCGCGACCGTCGGTGTCGCGGTGCAGGCGATGGTCCGCAACGCGCTGGCCGATCCGTTCGTCCTCGGCATCTCCTCGGGCGCGGCGGTGGGCGCCAACGCCGTCATCCTGCTGGGAGCGTTCGCCGGGCTCGGGGTGTGGGCCCTGTCGGTGTCCGCGTTCGCCTCGGCGCTCGCGGCCATGGCGCTGGTGTACGCCGTGGCGCGCTCACCCCAGGGGCTGACCCCGCTGCGGCTGATCCTGACGGGAACGGCGCTGGCGTACGGCTTCCAGGCCCTCACCACCGTGATGGTGTTCGGCGCGGCCCGCGGCGAGGCGGCCAGGTCGGCGATGATGTGGCTGCTGGGCAGTCTGGGCGGCGCCACCTGGGCGCAGGTCCCGCTCGCCGCAGTGACGGTGGCCTGCGGATGGGGCTGGCTGCGGTGGCGCGCCGAGGCGCTCAACGCCCTCGCCATGGGCGACGAGACCGCGTCCGCGCTGGGTGTGCAACCGGCGAGACTGCGCCGGGAGTTGTTCGTGGTGACGGCGGCCGTCACCGGCACCGTCGTCGCGGTCAGCGGGGCCATCGGGTTCGTCGGACTGATGGTGCCGCACGTCGCGCGGATGCTCGTCGGCGCCGACCACCGCCGGGTGCTGGCCGTGGCCCCGCTCGCCGGGGCGGTGCTCCTGGTGTGGGCGGACGTGCTGTCCCGGCTGCTGCTGGCCCCGGCCGAACTGCCGGTGGGCGTGATCACCGCGGTGGTCGGGGTGCCCGCGTTCCTGCTGCTGATGCGGCGCGGCGGCTACGCGTTCGGAGGCCGTTGACCATGCGGCTCGACATCGACGAGGTGACGATCGAGGCCTCCGGGACCCGGCTGGTGGAGGACATCCGGCTCACCGTGGACAGCGGGGCTTTCGTGGGGCTGGTCGGCCCCAACGGCAGCGGCAAGTCGACCCTGCTGCGCTGTGTGTACCGGGGTCTGCGCCCGGCCGGGGGCGCGGTACGGCTCGACGGCGACGACCTGCACACCATGGACCCGCGGGCCGTCGCCCGGGTCCTGGCGGCACTGCCGCAGGAGTCGGCGGCCCAGTTCGACTTCACCGTCGCCGAAGTGGTCGCCATGGGACGGCTGCCGCACCGCGACCGTACGGCCGCGTCCGACCGGGAGATCTGCGCCCGCGCGATGGAACGCACGGGCGTCACCCACCTCGCCGACCGCGGCGTCCTGGCCCTCTCCGGCGGCGAGAGGCAGCGCGTCCTCATCGCCCGGGCCCTGGCCCAGCAACCCCGGGTCCTGGTCCTCGACGAACCCACCAACCACCTCGACATCGCCCATCAGCTGGACGTCCTCTCCCGGGTCCGCGACAGCGGTCTGACCGTGCTCGCCGCCCTGCACGACCTCAACCTCGCCGCCGCCCACTGCGATGTCCTGTACGTCATCGACGGCGGCCGGATCGTCGCCGCCGGACCACCGCACGACGTCCTGCGACCCGATGTGCTCGCGAAGGTGTTCGGGGTCCGCGCCCACCGCGTACGCCACCCGGAAACCGGCGCCGTCCAGTTCCTGTTCGACCTGCTCACTCCCACCACCTCATGAGGACGCCCATGCGCAAGCTGCTCGCCGCCGTTGTCTGTCTCGCCGCGACCGCCACCGGCTGCGGAGCCGAGGTCGAGTCCTCCCAGGACACCAGGACCTCGGCTGTCACCTTGACCAACTGCGGCCGCCGGGTGACGTACGACAAGGTCCCCGAACGCGTCGTCACCAACGACGTCGGCATCACCGAGCTGATGTTCGCCCTCGGTCTCGAGGACCGCATGGCCGGTTTCGCCATGCCCGACGACAAGGGCGAGGTGGGCGGACTGCCCTGGAAGGGCGGCTACGACAAGGTGAAGTGGCTCTCGAAGGACCAGCTCACCAAGGAGAACGTCCTCGACGCGCGCGCCGACCTCGTCTTCGCCGGATGGAACTACGGCTTCCGCGAGGACGGCGGCTTCACGCCCGACGCCCTGAAGAAGCTCGGCATCCCCTCGTACATCCTCACCGAGTCCTGCCACAACGGCCGTACGGCGTCCTCACGCGGCATCATGCCACCGCTCGACGCCCTCTACACCGACCTGGCCAACCTGGGCAGACTGTTCGGCGTCGAGGAGCGGGCCGCCGCGCTGGTCCGCGACTTCAAGAAGCAGATCGCGGACGTACGGGCGAAGGCACCCAAGGGCGCCGACCGCCCGACGGTGTTCCTCTACGACAGCGGCCGCGACACCCCCTTCACGTCCGGCCGCTATGCCGCGCCGGAGCAGATCATCACCGAGGCGGGCGGGGTGAACGTCATGCACGACGTGGCGGACTCCTGGACCACCGTGGGGTGGGAGAGCGTCGTCGAGCGCGACCCGGACACCATCGTCATCTGCGACTACGGCGACGTGAGCGCCGAGGAGAAGAAGAAGTTCCTGCTGTCCTACGCCCCCCTGCGCAACGTCTCCGCCGTCAAGCACCGGCGTATCTTCGTCCTCGACTACGCGGACCTGGTCGAGAGCCCCCGCAACCCGTCGGCGATCGCGAGGCTGGGGGCCTATCTGCGGGCGGGGGCGGGGGCGGTGACGGGGGAGCGGTGACGGGGACGGCTCGGGCCGTCCCCCTCGTCCCCGTCCACCTCACCCCCGCCGACCAGCAGGTCTGCTGCCGTCGCGTCACCGACCTCCGCGGGTGTGGAGGCGGGCGGCCTGCCGGGTGAGGTAGTCGCGCTCCGCTAGGTTGGGTGCCTTCCGGGCGGCCTCCGCGTACAGCCGGGCCGCGGTCGCCGCGTCACCGTCGCGCTCGTGGAGATACGCGGCCACCGCGGTGTGGCGGGGCAGGGAGTCGTCCAGCCCGGCGAGCGCGGCCAGGCCGGCGCGCGGCCCGTCCGCCTCGCCGACGGCCACCGCGCGGTTGAGGCGGACGACGGGGCTGTCGGTCAGCCGGACGAGTTCGTCGTACCACTCGACGATCTGCACCCAGTCGGTCTCCTCGGCGGTGAGCGCGTCCGCGTGGAGGGCCGCGATGGCGGCCTGCGCCTGGAACTCGCCCAGCCGGTCGCGTGCGAGGGCCGCCTGGAGGATCGCCACGCCCTCGGCGATCGACGCCGTGTCCCATCGGCCCCGGTCCTGCTCGGCGAGCGGGACCAGGGCGCCGTCGGGCGCGGTGCGGGCGGCGCGCCGGGCGTGGTGGAGCAGCATGAGGGCGAGCAGGCCCGCCACCTCGGGGTGGTCGATCCGGGCGGCGAGCTGCCGGGTGAGCCGGATCGCCTCGGCCGCGAGGTCGACGTCGCCCGAGTACCCCTCGTTGAAGACCAGGTAGAGGACGCGCAGCACGGTGGCCACATCGCCCGCCCGGTCGAACCGTACGCCCGAGACGGTCCGCTTGGCCCGGCTGATGCGCTGGGCCATGGTCGCCTCGGGCACCAGATAGGCCTGGGCGATCTGAAGGGTGGTGAGCCCGCCGACGGCCCGCAGGGTGAGCGCGACGGCGGAGGCGGGCGTCAGCGACGGATGGGCGCACAGGAAGTACAGCTGGAGCGTGTCGTCGGCGGCGGGCGCGGGCCCGGACACCGGTTCCTGGTCGAGGACGTCCTCGCGCCGACGGCGGGCCGTGTCCGCCCGTACCTGGTCGAGGAACTTGCGCCAGGCGACGGTGACCAGCCACCCCTTGGGATCGCGCGGCGGATCTGCGGGCCAGACGCGGACGGCTTCGACGAGTGCGTCCTGTACGGCGTCCTCGGCCGCCGCGAAGTCGGCTCCGCGGCGGACGAGGACGGTGAGCACACCAGGCGTGAGGCTCCTGAGCAGGGCCTGGTCCATGGGTGAGGTCACTCCGTGACGGTGGGAGGGGCGGCGAGGAACGGGCGCAGCTCCAGCCACTCGTGGATCGGCTTCCCGCCGGCCCCCGGGGCGGCGGACAGCTCGCCGGCCAGTTCCACGGCCCGCTCGTAGCTGTCGACGTCGATGACCATCCAGCCGGCGATGAGCTCCTTGGTCTCGGCGAACGGCCCGTCGGTGACCGGCGGGCGCCCCTCGCCGTCGTACCGGACGAAGGTCCCCTCGGGGGCCAGTGCCTGGGCGTCGACGAACTCCCCGGTCTTCTCCAGCCGGTCGGCGAAGTCGTGCATGAACCGCATGTGTGCCGAGATCTCCTCCGGCGTCCACTCGGCCATCGGCACGCAGTTGACGGGGTCCGGGGCGCCGCGGTAGTGCTTCAGCAGCAGGTACTTGGCCATGGTGGCTCTCCTCGGTAGTGGTGCGGCCCATTGTGGTCGCGTTCACTACGGGGACGGAGCCGGGTACGGCTTCTCGACATCGTCGGCGAAAAAAGTTTTCGCGGGTGTGCCGGGGGCGGTCGGAGGGTGTCCCGGGGCGTGCGGGCAGGCGGGCGAGGGGCCGGCGGCCGTGGCCCGCCCCGCGTACGGCTCAGGGCCGGGTGGCCACGCAGATGTTGTACCGCCAGGTCTCCTGGTGCCGGTACATCTCCACCCCGCTCATCGCGTTGACCAGGCTGTCGCCGCGCCCCACGGCGCGCGCCGCCGCGTACGGAAGCCGGCCAAGCACCGAGAAGCAGCGCAGCATGGGCAGCATCTTCTCCGTCGCGTCGTAGGCCGATTCGACGGCGAAACCGGTCTCCTGGAGAAGCCGTTCGAGGTGCCCGTGGGTCATCGTGAGCATGCCCGGCATGCCGGAGAGCTCGCAGACCCGCACGAGCGCGGACCGCGCGTGCGGCAGCAGATCGTCCTGCGGGGTGCTCGAGTACTCGCACATCACGAGCTTCCCGCCCGGGCGCAGCACACGGAAGAACTCGGCGAGCCCCTGCCCGGGGTCGGGCGAGTGGACGAAGGACTCCATGGTGTAGACGCCGTCGAACGACGCGTCCGGGAACGGCAGCGCGTGGTAGTTGGCCACGAGGAAACGGGTCCGCCCCCTCGGGACGCCGGCACGCGCCGACCGCTGCTGTGCGATCGCGACGTCCGGCTCGATCCCGTCGACCCCGGTGACGTAGGCCCTGCCCACGCGCGCGACCGTGCGCGCCGTGTCCCCGACCCCGCACCCGGCGTCGAGCACCGAGGCCGCCGCGGGCAGGTCCAGCCTGCGGGCCACGACGACTTCCATGCGCCGCATCGCCGCGGTGAAGTCCCAGGGGGAGTGGCCCGGCTCGTACCACCCGAAGTGACGCGTGCGGCCGAGCAGCGCCGTGTACCCGAAGCGTGAGCCGAACGCCCGGTAGTACGGCAGGACGTGGTGCCGGTAGTGGACGTCGGTCTCGGTCACTTGGGTCATCGCTCGACTCCTGGTCAGTAGCCCCGTCCCACCCGAGGTCTCCAGGGAGAGCAACGACCATGCGCCTTCCGGGTCACCGGGCGCCCCACCGCGTGGCCCTGTTACCGACGCGCGGGGCGTCAGGGGTGCGGCCGGTCGGACGTCGGACCCGGCGTCCGGGTCCCCGGCCACGCCGCGAGCGCCAGTTCCGCGGTCTCGTGCAGTTCCTCCGTCGTGGCGCCGTCCAGGGACCGCTGGGACATGCCCTGGATGATGGTCGCGAAGTACGCGGCCAGCGCCCGCGGCCGGGCGTCGGCGGGCAGCTCCCCCGAAGACTGCGCCTCGCGCAGCCGGTTCTCGAAGGTCGTCAGGTTCGCGTTGCGCAAAGTACGCAGGAACGCGGCCACCTCGGCGTCCTGCCGCGTGACATTGGTCGCCGCGGTGATGGTCAGGCACCCGGCCGGGTGGGAGGGGTCGGAGTAGATCTCCGCCGCCTCGCGCAGGATGCGGGCGAACGCGCCGTACGCCGTGGGCTCCTCCTCCAGCGCCACCCCCATGAAGGCGCCGGCCGGTGACCGTCCGTAGCTCCCCACCACCTCCTTGAACAGGGACTTCTTGTCCCCGAACGCCGCGTAGAGGCTGCCCGGCTTGATGCCGAGGGCTTCGGTCAGGTCGCCGATGGAGGTGCATTCGTAGCCGCGTTCCCAGAACAGCCGGGTGGCGGCCGTCAGGGCCTCGGCACGGTCGAAGGTCCGGGGGCGCCCTCGCTTCGCGGGTGTCTCGCTCATGCCTTCATTTTAGAGCGGCCACTCAACAAACGTGTTAGGTTTTTTCTTGAGCGATCCACCAACAATGAGCGGAGGCGGTCAACCACCATGCGTACGCGGCAGCTTGAGGGCAGGCTTCAGGACAAGATCGCGCTGGTCACCGGCGGCAGCAGGGGCATAGGCCGGGCCATCGCGGAACGCCTCGCCGGGGACGGCGCCCTGGTCGCCCTGACCTACACCACCGACGAACAGGCGGCGCGGGACGTGGTCGCCCGGATCGAGAAGAGCGGCGGCCGGGCCGTCGCCCTGCGGGCCACGCTCGGGCAGCACGGCGACGCGGCGGACCTGTGGGCGGCCTTCGATGCCGAGATCGCCGCGTACGTGCCCGATGGGCGCGCTACCGGTACCGGGACCGGCGTCGACATCATCGTCAACAACGCCGGCATCGGTCGCAGCTCCGACCTGGCCGGGCTGACGGAGCCGGACTTCGACGAGGTCTTCGCCGTCAACGTGCGGGCCCCGTTCTTCATCGTCCAGCACGGCCTGCCCCGTCTGCGCGACGGCGGCCGGATCATCAACATCTCCAGTGGCGCGGCCCGCCTGGCGATGCCGGAGATCATCGCCTACAGCGCGACGAAGAGCGCCCTGGACAACTTCACCATGAACCTCGCCAAGGCCCTCGGGCCCCGGGGAATCACGGTGAACTCGGTGGCTCCGGGGATCATCGACACGGACGTCAACGCCTCGTGGCTGCGCGACAACCCGCAGGCCGAAGCCCAGGCGGCGGCTCTGGCGGCCCTGGGCCGCGTGGGGCAGCCGGAGGACGTGGCCGACATCGTCGCCTTCCTCGCCTCGGACGACGCCCGCTGGGTGACCGGACGAGTCGTCGACGCCACCGGGGGATCGGGCCTGTGAGCGTGCACGCGGAGGGGCGGTGCCCCGGACGTACCGCCCCTCCGCGTGCCCGCCGAGCCGCCTGAGCTGCGCCCCCGACCCCCTCGCGCCCATCATGGGGAGGAGGAACGCGATCGGGCGTGCTGGACAAGAGCAGGACATCAGCACGGTCGAGAGGGGGCCGACGGCAACGGGGGCGCACCACCGGAAAGGCACCATGGCATCCATCGAATCCGTCCACGCACGGCAGGTCCTGGACTGCAAGCACCGCCCCATGGTCGAGGTCGAGGTCCGGACCTCCACCGGCCACCTGGGGCGGGGAGCCGGCCCCACCGGTCTGTCGGTCGGGATGCACGAGGCGGTCGTCCTCAGGGACGAGGACCCCGGCACGTACGACGGGCTCAGCGTCCACCGGGCCGTGGACAACGTGCACAGCCTGATCGCCCCGGCCCTGGTCGGCCGGGACGTCGGCGATCAGGCGGCGCTCGACGGTGTGATGATCGAACTCGACGGGACCGACCGCAAGTCCCGGCTCGGCGGCAACGCCGTCTACTCGGTCTCCGTCGCCTGCCTGCGCGCGGCGGCCGCCGTCGCCGGTGAGCCCGTCTACCGCACCGTCGCCCGTACCGACCTCACCACCGTGCCGGTGCCGAGTTTCAACGTCGTCAACGGCGGCCGGTACGGCGACGTGGTCCAGGCGTTCAACGAGTTCATCATCGTGCCGTACGGGGCCGCGGACATCGCCGAAGCCGTCGAGACCGGCATCCGCGTCTTCGACCGGCTGGGCCCGGTCATCGAGAAGTACACCGGCGCACCCGCCGGCGTCGCCCCCTCGTACGGCTACTGCGCGCCCAGCGACGACCCGCGCGTCGTCCTCGAACTGATCCAGGAGGCCGTCGACACCTCCGGATGCGCCGACACGGTGGCCTACGCCCTCGACTGCGCCTCCAGCGAGATGTACGACGCGTCGACGCGCTCCTACGAGCTCAAGGGCGATCGGGTCTCCGCCGCCGAACTCATCGACTACACCGGCGCGTTGACCAAGGATTTCGACATCCTCTTCGTCGAGGACCTGTTGGACCAGAACGACTGGGACGGCTTCGCCCACGCCGTCTCCCGGCTCAGCCGCACCCTCGTGCTCGGGGACGACCTCATCGCCACCAGCCGGGGCCGCCTGGACCGGGCGCTCGCGGCCCGGGCGGTCGACGGCTTCATCCTCAAACCCAACCAGGTCGGCACCATCACCGAAGCCCTCGCCACCTACGACGACGCCGTCCGCAACGGTCTGGTCGCCGTCCCCTCCGGCCGTTCCGGTGGCGTGATCGACGACATCGTCATGGACCTCTCCATCGGACTGCAGGCACCCTTCCAGAAGAACGGGGCACCGCGTACGGGTGAGCGCATCGAGAAGCTGAACTTCCTGCTGCGGGCCGCCGACACCATCCCCGACTGCCGGCTCGCGGACCTCCAGCACATCGTCCGCTTCTGACCCGCCCCCGCCTCCCTAGGCGGCGGGCCCCGGCGGTGTGGCGGTGTCCGCGACGGCGATGGTGCCCTGGGCGATCGCGCAGAGCGTCTCGGTGCCGTCGGAGTCCAGCAGGACCACCTCGCAACGGCACACGACCCGGGTACGGCCGGGGCGTACGACCTGGGCCCTGGCGCGCAGCACCGTGCCGCGGGCGGGGCGCAGGTAGTCGATCGTGTAACCGGCGGTGAGGAGCGCGGGGCCGGCGACCGTACCGGCGGCGAAGGTGAGCGCGTTGTCGGCCGCGTAGCTCAGGACGCCGCCGTGGACGAACCCGTTCTGCTGCCGCAGTTCGTCCCGCACGTCGAGCTCCAGGACGGCGACGCCGTCCGCGAAGGCCGTCAGCCGGGCGCCCAAGTAGACGCTGAAGGGCTGGGAGGCCAGCACCTTCCGGGCCAGCTCCAGATTCAGGGTGTCCGCGTCCACGTCGACCTCACTTCACCAGTGGAGTGAGCATGGCGCCACCGGGATCCTGCTGTCAAGATCGGACCATGCCCCCTGAGTCCGACCCGCGCCTTTTCTTCCTCCTGCAACGCGCCGCCCACACCCTGCGCCTCACGGCGGACCGCCGCTGCCTGGCCGCCGCCGGGGTCACCACGGCCCAGCTCGGGGCCCTGTTCGCGGTGCGGGACCGGCCGGGCCTGAGCCAGCGGGACCTAGCCCGCACCCTCGGCCTGCGCGAGTCCGCGGTGCCACCCCTGGTCACCCGGCTCACCACCGCGGGGCTCGTGACCAAGCGCGCCCACCCCCGAGAACACCGGGCCGTCGTCCTGGAGTTGACGGACGCGGGCACGGTGGCGCTGGACGCCGCGGGTCCGGAGATCGAGCGGTTCAATGCCGACATGCGCGATCTCCTCGGCGCGGAGGGCTTCACCCGGACTGCCGCCGCGCTCCACACACTGGCGCACTGGCAGGCGTAGCGGCCTCGCCGCCAGGGCGCCGACGAACGAGGCGTCCGCTCCTACCCCGCCGTCGCCGGCGTCGCCCCGCGTGGCTGTGTGGCCAGGTCCATGACCTCGTCCAGGACATCCCGGGAGCGCAGCAGATCCGCGATGAGCCGGTCGATCCGGCGGCGCTCCTCGGCGAGTTCGGCGACCAGTCGTTCGGTCGCCCGCGCGGAGGGCCCGCCGTCCGCGTCCCGCATGCAGGGCAACAGGGCGGCGATCTTGGTGCTGTTGAGGCCCGCCGCGTACAGGGCCTGAACGCGGATGACCCGGTCGACCGCCCACTCGCCGAACTCGCGGTGGCCGCCGGGAGTCCGCTCGGCGGTGAGGAGGCCCTGCTTCTCGTAGTAGCGCAAGGAGCGTTCGCTCACGCCCGTACGCGCCGCCAGTTCTCCGATCCGCATGCCTTCTCCTGTCCGTGACGGGACCGCACCGCCCCGTCGCCTCTTGAACCTGACACCGGTGTCAACTTCTACCGTACGGACATGACGCAGACAACAGTGAACTCCGCTCTCTTCGCCCCCACCCGCCTCGGCTCCCTGGACCTCCCCAACCGGCTCGTCATGGCACCGCTCACCCGCAACCGGGCGGGCGCCGACGGCGTTCCGGGGGATCTGATGGTCACGCAGTACGCCCAGCGGGCCTCGGCCGGACTGATCATCGCCGAAGGCACCACCCCGAACGCCGTGGGGCAGACCTACCCCAACATCCCCGGGATCCACAGTGCGGCGCAGACAGCGGGATGGAGGCGGGTCACCGACGCGGTACGTGCCGCAGGCGGCAGGATGTTCCTCCAACTCCAGCACGGGGGACGGGTGGGCCACCCGGACAACAGCGGGCTCACACCGGTGGCCCCCTCGCCGGTCGCCCTGCCGGAAACCATCCACACGCCCACCGGGCGCAGGCCCTCGGTGGTGCCCCGCGCCATGACCGTCGAGGACATCCACGCCACGGTCGCCGACTTCGCCCAGGCCGCCCGCAACGCGGTCGACGCGGGCTTCGCCGGGGTCGAGGTGCACGCCGCCAACGGGATGCTGGTGCACCAGTTCATGGCCGAGAACACCAACCGGCGCGACGACGCCTACGGTGGTCCGGTCTCGCGCCGCGTCCGCTTCGCCGTCGAGGTGACGCGAGCCGTGGCCGACGCGATCGGGGCGGAACGTACGGGGTTGCGGATCTCGCCGGCGAACACCGTCAACGGGATCGAGGAAGGCGACACCACGCGCATCTACACCGAGCTCATCGCGGCTCTGGCGGACCTCGACCTCGCGTATCTGCACCTGGAACTTGCCGATCCGGACCAGCCCGTCTTCGCCCTCGTCCGCGCCAACTGGACCGGCCCCCTCATGGCCAACCCGAACCTCGGCTGGCCCGCCCCCCTGCCCGCCGACGGCGGCCGGAGCGCGGCCGAGCGCCTGCTCACCGCGGGCGCGGACGTGATCGCCCTGGGCCGCGCGTTCCTCGCCAACCCCGACCTGGTCGAGCGCCTGCGCAGCGGCGCTCCCCTGAACGCGGTGCGGGACAAGTACACGATGTACGTGGGCGGGCCGACCGGGTACACCGACTACCCCACGTTGAACGAGACCGCCGACCGGCTGCTCGGGGCGGGGCGGGTTGCTTGACGGTGGTCCCACCGGTTCGCCGGTCGGCGGTATGCGTACCTCGGTCAACGGCCCGTGGAGCCGTCGATCAGTTCGCGGAGGATGTCCGCGTGGCCCGCGTGACGGCCGGTCTCCTCGATCATGTGCGTCAGTGCCCACCGGAGGCTGGGGCCGGGGCGACCCGACCCCGGCCGGGGGAGGGGCGCGCCCAGGTCGGTGCACCCGTCGAGAACGCCGTTCGCGCGCTCGGCTGTTCGCAGACGGTCAGCGCCGGGCCAGCGCGGCGTTCGCCTTCGTCAGCAACGGGATGAGGACGTAGGCGGCGACGGGCACGACTATCACGGTCAGTATCAACGTCCGCAGCAGGAGCGGCAGATGGGCCGTGGTGGGACCGATCAGGCCGAGGACGAGGGTGATGGTCGGGTAGACGGCCAGCCAGGTGATCACGGCGCGGCGGTGGATGGACGGAGCGGCGGGCTGGCGCGCGGACATGGTTCCTCCTGGTCGGGGTGGAGACTTGATCTCCAGCCATCAGGGGGAGTCTGGTATGCGCCCGGCTTCCCTGTCCAACCCTTCGACGGGGGTGGGTCCGGGGTCGTGGCCTGGCCCGACAGTGCCTGCCCGAACCGCGGCCCCACCGGCCATTCCGGGCGACGGCCCGGCCATGTTTCGGCGTGCTCATGGCCCCCTTACCCGCCCATGAGCACGGTTGGTGTACGAGCAGGAGTCTCTCGGGAGGGCAGCTCATGGCGTACACCTACTTCGACACCGCAGGCCTGCCGCAGGAGGAGCAGTTCACCTGGTGGCGCGAGGCCGTCGGGCGGGGCGTGGCGCCGGTGCACATCACCAGCGACGCCGCCGGCTTCGACGGGAGCATCGGCACCCTTTCCCTGGGGCGACTGCACCTCACGACGATGTGCTTTCCCGAACTGTGCTCCGAGCGGACGCCCGCACTCGTGCGCCGGAGCGATCCGGAGAGCTATGAACTCGCCCTCATCCTGGGCGGATCCATGGCCGTCTCCCAAAGCCGCAGCGAAGCCCGGCTCGGTGCCGGTGACTTCGCGATCTGGTCGTCCTCGTCCCCGTACCGGGGTGTGGCCGGCTGCGAACCGGGCGACGACGGCTCACGGGCGATCGTGCTCAACCTGCCGCGCGCTCTGGTCCCCGTCCCCGAGGCCAAGCTCCGCGCCGTACTCGCCCGCACGCTGTCCGCCACGAACGGCATGGGCCGGATACTCGCCCAATACCTGGTCTCCGTGGCCCGCGAGGCTCCGGAGCTGAGCGAACAGGACAGCGTCCGCCTGGGCGTGACCAGCCTGGACCTGGCCGCCGGGTTCCTGGCGGAACAGGCCGACGCGGCGGCACGCCTGCCCGCGGAGACCCGGCAACAGCTCCTCCTGGCCCGTATCGACGTCTTCCTCCAGGACAACCTGGCCGATCCCCGACTCGACCCGGCGGCCGTCGCCGCCCATCACCACATCTCCGTACGGCGGTTGCACCAGCTCTTCCGCGACCACGACGAGACGGTGGCCGTCTCGATCCGCCGTCGGCGGTTGGAGGCCTGTCGCGCCGACCTGGCCGACCCGGCTCTTCGGCACGTGTCGGTACGCGACATCGCCCGGCGCCGGGGAATGGACAGCCCCGAGAGTTTCAGCCGGGCCTTCCGCGCCGCTTACGGAGTGACCCCGGGCGAACACAGGCGCGCGGCCGTCGCGAGCGGGCCGCTCTGAACGCCGCGTACCTCACTACCGTGACGGCGCCCCGCGGTGCGCGCAATGCCAAGGATTCCTGCTCCCGGTGTCAATGACGCGGATCGCCGCCGGTGGAAACAATGGTGCCGCGCTTGAGAGTTCCGGTGCCACCGGCGTACCGGTACACCGTCCTGGCAGTGCGTGCGGCGCCACGGGGGCCTCGGCCTCGTACCGGGCACCCAAGTGCTCAGGGCCGCCGCCCGCCTCCAGGACCTTCGCGGACAGGACAGGGGACATGATGAAAAGACGCAACGGCCTCAGGGCGCTCGCGGCGGCGGGGGTGGTCACCGCTGCGGTGATCGGCGCCGCGCCCTCGGCCTCCGCCCAGGGGGAGATCATCTTCGACGGGTGGAAGACCTACCAGGCGTTCGTCGGCTGCGAGGGGTGGCTCGACGGCGGGCACGAGGTGGGCACCGGCGAGGCACACGTCCGCGGCGCGTTCAAGCTCGGCCCCAGCACCCGGGGCACCACCTGCAAGGGCTGGCTGGAGCGGCGGACCTCGTCCAGCGCGCCCTGGCAGCGGATCTCGGACATCCACACCGCCAGCGGCACCACCTACTGGTACTACGACGGCGGCACCTACCAGGCACGCGTCTGCGTCGGTGACCTGCTCTACTCCAACTCCTACTCCTGCGAGGGCTACTGGTAGTACCGACTGACCCCGGGGGGGCGTCCAGCCGGGGGGATGGGGGAGGGGGCCGACGTGGGCGTCGCCCCCGGAGAGCCCCGGCGGCCGGTCCGGTCGCCGGGGCGTCCGCGTCGCGTCCGCCCGAGGACCACGATTCGTACAACTGCCGGACCAGCCGCTATGGTTCCTGGTCACGACCGCACCCCGTTCGATCCACGGGCCGGTCAGGGCTCTGCCGCGGCCGGTGGCATCTCCAACGGCTGCTGTGCCGGTCTCTGCCTGCCCAGGCCCTGGAACACGGGGGCGATCACGGCGGGGCCAGTCGGGCCCCGGCCGACGGGTCAGGAGGAACGAGTGGCACAGGTCATCGCCGAGGTCTCACGGACGTTCAACGAGTTCCTGCTCTTGCCGAACCGGACGCGGACCGACACCTCGGCCGCGACCGTGGACCTGCGCACGCCGCTGGTGCGGCACATCGCCGGCGAGGCTTCGGCGATCGAGCTGCACACCCCGTTCACCTCCGCGATCATGCAGGCCGTCAGCACCCCCGAGCTGGCCATCGCCCTCGCGCGCAACGGCGGTCTCAGCTTCCTGCACCACAACCAGCCCATCCAGGACCAGGTCGCGGCGGTCCGCCAGGTGAAGAACGGCAAGGCCGGTACCGCCACCAGCGACACCGACGTCCGGTCCGACAACAGCCTGGGCCACCCGCTCGTGGACGCGGCCGAGCGGCTGCGCGTCGGGGCGGGCATCAACACGCACGACTACCAGCAGCGCGTCCCGGCCCTTCTGGAGGCGGGCGCGGACGCGCTGTGCTTCGACTCCTCCGACGGCTACAGCGACTGGCAGGCGCAGGCCCTGACCTGGGTGAAGAAGCACTATCCGGAGATCCCGGTGGGCGGCGGCAACGTGGTCGACGGTGAGGCGTTCACCTTCCTCGCCGAGGCGGGCGCCGACTTCGTCAAGGTCGGGGTGGGCGGCGGCTCCATCTGCATCACCCGGGACCAGAAGGGCATCGGCCGCGGCCAGGCCAGCGCCGTCCTGGACGTCGCGGCGGCCCGGGACGCGTTCCGCGAACGCACCGGGGAGTACGTGCCGATCTGCTCCGACGGCGGTCTGGCGCACGACTACCACGTGGCCCTGGCCCTGGCGATGGGAGCCGACTTCGTCATGATGGGGCGGTACTTCGCACGCTTCGACCAGGCGGCCGGCGCGAAGCTGCCCACCCGCGACGGCTTCGTGAAGGAGTACTGGGGCGAGGGCTCCAACCGGGCCCGCAACTGGCAGCGTTACGGCCAGGGAGGGCAGGGGTTGCTCTTCGAGGAGGGCGTGGACGGATACGTACCGTACGCGGGCGACCTCGACGAAGGGCTCGCCCTGACCGTCGCCAAGCTCAGGACCACCATGGTCTCGTGCGGCTCCAGGACCCTGCCGGAGTTCCGGTCCACGGCCCGGCTGACGCTCGTCTCGGACCAGAGCTTCCAGGAGAGCCACGCCAACGTCACCGTGCGGGACACCCCGGTGACCGTTTCCTGACGGTGGCGGTGGCGGCCGACCTCTCGCCGGGGAGGGTGAGTGCGACGGAGTACGCACCGGCGGTACCGATCCGCTGCCCTTCCGGCGTCACGGCGAACAGGCTCCCCGACCACCGTGGGGGAACACCGACTCGATCGGGTCGTGGAGGGTGACCTGGAGGGCGGGTGCGGCGTTGTGGTGGATGTCCCGGCCGTCCGGCGGGGGCTCTGCTCGTTCTCTTGTGCAAGGAGTTTCTCTGTGTCTTCGATGCTGAAGCTGTCCGCTACGGTTCTCGCCGCCGGCGCGGCGGTTGCCGGCGGTGCCTCGGTGGCCTCCGCGGACGCGGGCGCCCACGGTGCCGCGACGCACTCCCCGGGTGTGCTGTCGGGGAACCTGGTGCAGGTCCCCGTGCACGTGCCCATCAACGTGTGCGGCAACTCCATCAACGTGATCGGGCTGCTCAACCCGGCGTTCGGGAACGTCTGCGTCAACGACTGACCTCGCCCGTCCGACCGTTTCCCCGGGCTGCGCCGACCGGCGCCCCGGGAAACGCGTGTGCCGGCCCGCTCGGATGTGCTGAGCGGGCCGGCTTTTGTGCGCCCCGCAGCCCCACACCGCCGAGCACACACAGGACAAGCCGACCGGGGCCGCCGCCGCGGCGTCCCAGAGGCTCCACCGTGCGGGTAACCCGTATCCGGTGGGGTAACCCCGCCGAGCCGTGGTTCTTGAGGCTCCTGGGGGCCGTTCGTGCGTTGCCGCTGGTGGGAGCCTTGTGGCGAGGGTCGAGCTCCGTCCTGGACGAGGTGGTCGTGTGCGCGCCGCGCCCCTCGGACCCCTTGTGCGGATGTTTTCTGCGCCGACTGCGTCATTCACCCACTGAACTGCGATGTTCGGGGTACTCGCGGGCCATGGGAAGGGCCGGACCGCCCGGCCCGCAGGAACGAGAGCGACGGGAGGTGACCGCCATGACGGGCACGCATCCGAAGGAAACCGGGTTCGACCACAGCCCGCGCCACTCCGGGCAGGAGCCGGTGAGCGAGCTGGTGCACCGGGCTTCGCAGCAGTTGACGGAGCTGGTGCGCGGGGAAATGCGCCTGGCGCAGGCGGAGATGAAGGAGAAGGGCAAGCGTTACGGCAAGGGCGGCGGGCTCTTCGGCGGCGCCGGAGTGGTCGGCTTCCTGATGCTCCAGGCGCTGGTGGCCTCCGCCATCGCGGCGCTGGCCGTGCCCCTGCCCGTGTGGGCCGCGGCGCTGATCGTGACCGCCGTGCTGGGGGTGATCGCCGCCGTGCTCGCCCTCAGTGGGAAGAAGCAGGTCAGCCAGGCCGCACCGCCCGTTCCTGAACAGGCGATCGAGAACGTGAAGGCCGACGTGGCCGAGATCAAGGAGAGCGCACAGCGATGACCCAGCGACCCCAGGACAAGCCCGCGGACGCAGGTCCCGAGGAACTGCGCGAGCAGGTCGAGCACACCCGCGCCGAACTCGGCGAGACGGTCGAGGCGCTCGCCGCCAAGACAGACGTCAAGGCCCGTGCCCAGGAGAAGGCGGGCGCCGTCAAGGAACAGGCCGCGGTCAAGGCCGGTGCCGTCAAGGAACAGGCCGCCGTCAAGGCCGACGAGCTGAAGACCAAGGCCGCGGACCTGGTCCATCAGGCGCAGGACAAGGTGCCCGACCCGGTCAAGGACAAGGCCGCGCAGGCGGCCGATGCGGCCCGCGCGACGGCCGCGCAGGCCGGCCGGCTCTGGCACGAGACCGCCCCCGAACCCGTACAGCACAAGACCGCCCAGGGTGCGCGGCTCGCGCGCGAGAACCGCACGCTGCTGCTGGCGGCCGCCGGGGCGGCCGCGCTGGTGTGGCTGGCCTGCCGCCGGAAGGGGTGAGCTCGATGAAGGCGTCGAAAATCGTCTACAAGCCGGTCGGTCTGGCCCTCGGAGCCGTCAGCGGTCTGCTGGCCAGTGCTCTGTTCAAGCAGGCGTGGAAGGTCCTCGGCCACGACGAGGACGCGCCGGACGCCACCGACGAAGAGCGCACGTGGAGCGAAGTGGTGCTGGCCGCGGCGTTGCAGGGCGCGATCTTCGCCACGGTCAAGGCCGCCGTCGACCGCGGGGGAGCGACCGCGACCCGCCGTCTGACCGGCACCTGGCCCGGCTGAGCGAGCCACCGGGCCACCCGGGGGGCGTCGGCCGTACGCGAGCCGGCGCCCCCTTCGGCATGTCCCCGGCCGTACCGCGCGGGGCACCCGCGATCGTAGGGCCGCGGCACGGGAACGTCTTCACCGACCCGCTCCGGGTCATGCGCCGCTCCCCGGCGTTCACCGAGGCGCTGCGCCAGTCGCGGGACCGGGTGCGCGAGACCTGCACCGGATGCCGGTACTTCGGCTCCTGCTCCGGGTTCTTCGCGGCCGAGTCCACCCCCGAGCAACGCCTGCGGGACCCGGTGACGGGCGTGTCCCTGTGCGGGGTGGTGCTGCCGGTGCAGCGGTACATCGAGGAACGGCTCATCGGCCTCGGGCTCGTGGACACCGTCACCCACCGGCTGGACCGTGCCCTGCTGGAGCGGCGGGCGCTGCACTGAAACCGGCGCCCCGGCGGGGCCCGCACCCCGGCCCGGCACCCGGGCCGGGGTGCGGCGGACACGGGGGTGGTGCCTCACCCGTCTGGCGCACTCCCGTACGTCGGCCCGTGGACGTGCCGTGTGCCACGACGACCCCGCCCCCTCCCACCCGGCCCTCCGCCCACATGCGGTATCCGGTGACGCTCAACAGACTGGACAGGGGAGCAGGCGCCGCCTGCTCCGCACCAGAGGAGTGTCACCGTGCCCGACCGAGCTTCTTCCGCCCGAGCCCCCGGCGAGATCCGGGTCGCATCCGTGCCCGCGGGCCATGTGTACGTACGGCACTGTTCCGCGCCCGAGGACGACGGTGTCAGGCGGCTGACGGACCCCCGGCCCAACGGCGCGCCCAGCACCTCGCAGCGCTGGTGGCCGCCGGTCATGCTCGACCCGGACTGGGTGAGTGCCCACCACAAGGACTTCGACGTCTTCCATCTGCACTTCGGGTTCGACGCCCAGAGCCCCGCCCAGCTGTCCGCCCTCGTGGACGCGCTCCGGCGGCACGGCAAACCCCTCGTCTACACGGTGCACGACCTGCGCAACCCTCATCAGCTCGACCCCGCGACCCATGACGCCGCCCTGAACGTCATCGTTCCGGCCGCCGACCGCCTCATCACGCTCACCCCGGGCGCGGCCCGGACCATCAGCGACCGCTGGGACCGGACGGCGACCGTGCTGCCGCACCCCCACGTGGTGGAACTGCCGCGGCTGAACCGCCCCAGACCGCCCCGCGACCGGTTCCGGGTGGGAGTGCACGCCAAGAGCCTGCGGCCGAACATGGCCGTCCTGCCCGTCGTCCGCGTGCTCGCCGACACCGTGGCCGAGCTCGCGGACGCGGAGCTCCAGGTGAACATCCACCGGGAAGTCGCGGACCCGGCCGCCCGCGCCCATGCGCCACAACTGATGGACGAGCTCAGGGAGCTGGAGCGCGGGAGGCGTCTCACGCTCGCCATCCACGACTACTTCGACGACGACCAGCTCTGGGACTACCTCGCGTCGCTCGACCTGTCCGTGCTGCCCTATCTGTTCGGTACGCACTCGGGGTGGCTGGAGGCGTGCCACGACCTGGGCACCGCGGTCGCCGCCCCGGACTGCGGGTTCTACGCGGAGCAGCGCCCCTGCCTCACGTACGGGCACACCCAGGAGGGCGGCCTGGACGAGGAGTCGCTGCGCAAGGCGGTGCTGCGGGCGTACGAGGAGAGGCCGGCGCCCCGGGCGACCGAGCACCACCGCACACGGGAGCGCACCGAACTGGCCGCCGCCCACCGGGCTCTCTACGCGCGCCTGCTGCGATGAGCGCGTTGCGGGTGGCCCTCATCGCGTCGGCGCGCTTCCCCATCAAGGAGCCGTTCGCCGGGGGCCTCGAAGCACACACCTGGGGTTTGGCGCACGCCCTGACCCGGCGCGGGCACCGGGTGGAACTGTTCGCCGCGCCCGGCTCGGACCCCGCGCTCGGAGCACGCGAACTGCCCGTGCGCCGGGCGGTGCTGAGCGCCGCGGCGCGCTCGGACGCCAGTATGCCGAGCACCACGTGGATGGAGGAGCACCACGCCTACCTGGGGCTGATGCTCGATCTGGCGCGGGACGGCGAGCACCGTTTCGACGTGGTCCACAACAACAGCCTGCACTACCTGCCGGTCGCGATGGCGTCGGCCCTGCGGGTGCCGGTGATCACCACCCTGCACACCCCGCCCACCCCCTGGCTGGAATCGGCCATCCAGACCCATGACGTGTGCCCGGTCGTCTTCACCGCCGTCAGCCGGTCCACGGCCAGCGCCTGGCGGCCGATGGTGCCCGAGGCGCTGGTCGTACGCAACGGCATCGACACGGACTTCTGGACGCCCGGCCCGGGCGGGACCGGACTGGCCTGGTCCGGACGCATGGTGCCGGAGAAGGGGCCCCATCTCGCCATCCGGGCCGCCCGCGCGGCCGGGGTGCCCCTGAAGCTGGCGGGACCCGTCTCGGACGAGCGGTACTTCGAGGAGGAGGTGGCGCCGCTGCTCGACGAGGGCGTCGCCGAGTACGTCGGCCACCTCGACCGCAAGGAGCTCGTCGAACTGCTCGGCACGTCGGCCGCCGCCCTGGTGACACCCGGCTGGGACGAACCGTACGGTCTGGTGGTCGCCGAGGCGCTGGCCTGCTCCACACCCGTCTGCGGCTTCGACCGCGGCGCCCTCGCGGAGATCCTCACCCCGGAGTGCGGGCTGCTGGCACCTCCGGGAGACGTCGAGGCGCTGGCGGAGCTCATCCCCCGGGCGATGCGGCTCGACCGGCGTGCCGCCCGCGCCAGGGCCGAGCGGTTCTGCTCCCTGGAGCACACCGCCGACGCCTACACCGCCCTGTACCAGGAGGTGACGCGGTGATCGGCTACTACGTCCACCACCAGGGCCGCGGCCACCTCCATCGCGCACAGTGCATCGCCGCCCAGGTGGCGGAGCCGGTCACCGTCCTGTCCTCGCTGCCCCGGCCCGCCGAGTGGCGCGGACCGTGGGTCCCCCTGCCGCCGGACACCGCCGACGATCCCGTCGACCACACCGCCCGAGGACGTCTGCACTGGGTACCGCTGCACCACCGCGGCCATCGCGAACGCATGGGGCGCATCGCCGAGTGGATCAGGGCGGAGCACCCCGCGCTGTTCGTCAGCGACGTGTCGGTGGAGGCCGCCACCCTGGCGCGGCTCATGGGAGTCCCCGTCGTCGTCGCGGCCATGCGCGGCGACCGCCGCGACGAGGCCCACCGCCTGGGCTACGACCTCGCGGACGCCCTCCTCGCGCCCTGGCCCCACACCCTGCCCGAACCGGGCTGGCCCGCGCACTGGTACGCCAAGACCGTGCACACCGGAAGCATCTCCCGCTACGACCGCCGGCCCCGCC
The DNA here is from genome assembly GCF_056435525.1 of Streptomyces sp. NPDC043908. Taxonomy (NCBI): domain Bacteria; kingdom Bacillati; phylum Actinomycetota; class Actinomycetes; order Kitasatosporales; family Streptomycetaceae; genus Streptomyces; species Streptomyces sp. NPDC043908. The sequence continues at coordinate 460,012 of NZ_JBWKEI010000001.1, forward strand.
CGGCGGCCGGCGGCGACCGGGCACGGACCCATGGCGAGGTCGTCGTGATGCTCGGCGCGGGCGGCGCCGACGTCACCCCCGCGGACCTGCGCGCCGCCGCCCGGGCCACCCCCGGCTGGTCCTGGACCGTCCTCGGCGGCGCCGGCGCGGCCTGGACCGAGGACCCCTGGCCGGTGCTGTGCCGCGCGAGCGTCGTCGTCACCCACGCCGGGCAGAACGCCGTCGCGGAGTGCGCCGCGGCGCGCGTGCCGACCGTCGTCATCCCGCAGGACCGCCCGCACGGGGAACAGCACGCCACCGCCCGAGCCCTGCGAGCGGCGAACCTGGCGAGCGTACGGGAGACCTGGCCGAGCGCCGACGCGTGGCCCGCCCTGCTCGCGGAGGCGGTCGCCCGCCCCGAGCGCTGGGCCCACTGGTGCCCCGGCGACGGCGCCGAGAGGGCCGGACGCCTGCTCACCGAGCTGGCCGCCCGCACGGGAAGGCAGGCCGCGTGCGTACCGCGGTGATCACCCTCGCCGCCGGCCGCCACACCCATCTGCTCCTCCAGCAGGACGGGCTCGCCCGGGGCACCCGCGCCCCGGACCGGTATGTGATCGTCTCCATGGGCGATCCCCGGATCGCGCCCCTGACCGCCGGACGCGAGCCCGCGCCGGACGTGGTCACCCTGCCGCTCGCCGACGGGCGCCTGCCCCTGGCCGCCGCCCGCAACGCCGGGGCGGCGCGCGCCCTGGAAGGCGGCGCGGAGCTGCTGGTCTTCCTCGACGTGGACTGCGTACCCGGCCCCACCCTCCTGGAGCGCTACACCGGCGCCGCCGAGGACGGCGCCCTGCTGTGCGGCACGGTCGCCTATCTGCCGCCGCCACCGCCGGAGGGCTACGACCTGGCCGGACTCGCCGGCCTTGCCCCACCCCACCCGGCGCGCCCGGCCCCCGCCGAGGGGGAGCTCCTGCGCGGGGGAGACCCGCGGCTGTTCTGGTCGCTGTCGTTCGCCCTCACCGCCCGTACGTGGAACCGCGTCGGGGGCTTCTGCGAGTCCTACAGCGGCTACGGGGGCGAGGACACCGACTTCGCCGCCGCGGCGGCGGGGTGCGGGGTGGACCTGTGGTGGGTGGGCGGCGCGCCCGCGTACCACCAGCACCACCCCACCCACGATCCACCGGTCCAGCACCTCGACGACATCCTGCGGAACGGGGCGCTCTACAAGCGGCGTTGGGGGAGCTGGCCCATGCTGGGGTGGCTGCGGGCCTTCGAGGCGCTGGGACTCGCCGTGTACGACCCCGGCGCCGACGCGTGGCACAAGCGGTGAAGGGCCTCGGCCCGGCGCCGGATGCCGGGCGCGGGGATACGCACGCCCTGCGCGGAACCGGCGGCACCGGACACCGCGGAGGCGCGCGGCCGGGCGGCCCGGGCCCGAGAACCGGGCAGATGCCATGGACCTCCGGCGGATGTGGGTGACAACCGCCGGTAGCCCGTTTGAGGTCCGCCGTCCAGCGGTCATGGCTGAGGTGTCCTGACGACCGTCCTTGGGAGAGAGCATGACGACCGAGCACCCCACCCCCGACTCCGACGGCCTGCCGGGCAGGCCGGGACCCGTGTCGCCGCCCGTCGCCGAGCCGACCCGGCCCGCCGAGCCGCTGCCGCCGAAGGCCGACCAGCAGGGGCCGGAGACCGTGAGCCCGACCGGTCAGGCCACGGGCGCCGACCCGGCGCGCACGGCGCAGAGCGGCGCGTACCTCACGACGGCCCAGGGGACGCGCCTGTACGACAGCGACCACTCCCTGAAGGCCGGGGCACGCGGCCCGGTCCTCATCCAGGACCACCATCTGCGGGAGAAGATCACCCACTTCGACCACGAACGCATTCCGGAGCGGGTGGTGCACGCGCGCGGGGCCGCCGCGCACGGGGTCTTCCAGGGCTACGGCACCGCCACCGAGGTGTGCCGGGCGGCCTTCCTGGCCAAGGACGTGGAGACGCCGGTGTTCGTCCGCTTCTCCACCGTCCTGGGGTCCCGCGGCTCGGCCGACACCGTGCGGGACACCCGGGGGTTCGCCACCAAGTTCTACACCGATGAGGGCACCTTCGATCTCGTCGGCAACAACATCCCGGTGTTCTTCATCCAGGACGCGATCAAGTTCCCGGACATCGTCCACGCCGCCAAACCCCACCCCGACCGCGAGATCCCGCAGGCCCAGAGCGCCCACGACACGTTCTGGGACTTCGTGTCCCTGCACACCGAGGCCACCCACCACACCCTGTGGAACATGTCCGACCGCGGCATCCCGCGCTCCTACCGGATGATGGAGGGCTTCGGGGTCCACACGTTCCGCCTGGTCGACACCGGCGGGAAGAGCGTGCTCGCGAAGTTCCACTGGAAGCCCAAGCTGGGTGTGCACTCCCTGGTCTGGGAGGAGGCGCAGCTCATCAACGGGATGGACCCGGACTTCCACCGCCGCGACCTCTTCGACGCCATCGAGGCGGGCGCCTTCCCGCAGTGGGAGCTCGGCATCCAGGTCTTCCCCGACACCCCCGACCAGACGTTCGAGGGAATCGACCTGCTGGACCCCACCAAGATCGTCCCCGAGGAGATCGCGCCGGTCCAGCCCATCGGCCTGATGACGCTGAACGCCAACACGAAGAACTTCTTCGCCGAGACCGAGCAGGTCGCCTTCCACCCCGGCCACCTGGTACCGGGCATCGACGTCACCGACGACCCGCTGTTGGCCGGCCGGCTCTTCTCCTACCTCGACACCCAGATCAGCCGGCTCGGCGGTCCGAACTTCGCGCAGATCCCGATCAACCGGCCGCACGTCCCCGTCAACGACATGCTCCGGGACGGCATGCACCAGACCGCCGTGCACACCGGCGTCGCCCCCTACCGGCCCAACAGCCTGGACGGCGGCTGCCCCTTCCTCGCGGGCGCCGACGCGGGCGCCTATGTCGAGACCCCGGTCCGCGTCCCGGAGGCGAGCAAGGTCCGCGAGGCGCCCGCCTCCTTCGCGGACCACTTCACCCAGCCCCGGCTCTTCTGGCTCAGCATGAGCGCCCCGGAGCGCGAGCACATCATCGCCGCCTACACCTTCGAACTGAACAAATGCTTCGAACAGGCCGTCAAGGAACGTGCCTTGCGGGTGCTGGCGAACATCGACACGCAGTTGTGCGAGAAGGTCGCCGAGGGCCTCGGTCTGCCGGCGCCCGAGGCCACCGTGCCCCTCGCCGACGCCACCCCGAGCCCCGCCCTGTCCCAGCTGGGAAACACCTGGCCGCCGGACGGGCGCGTGGTCGGCATCGTCGCCGACGACACCGCCCACCTCGACGGCGTACGCGGTGCGCGGCAGGCCGTGCTGGACGCCGGGATGGTTCCCCTGGTCATCGCACCGACCGGCGGCGTCCTGGACGGCGGGGGCGAGCCGGTCGCCGTCCAGCGCACCTTCGCCACCGCCCGGTCCGTCGAGTACGACGCGCTCCTGTTCGCCGGAACGCCCCGGCCGGGCGCCGACGCCTACGGCGCGCGGGACGCCAAGGCCGGCTCTCCCGCGCCCCAGGGGCCCGACCCGCGTGTGCTGTTGCTGCTCACCGAGGCGTACCGGCACGGCAAGGCGGTCGGTGGCTGGAACGACGCCCGGGGGCTGTTCGAGGCCTCCGGCATCGGCGCGGACGAACCCGGGGTCGTGGTGAGCGACAGCGGCCCGGCCGCCGTGCAGAAGATCGTCGAGGCGCTGGCCGAGCACCGCGCCTGGGACAGGTTCCCGGCCGCCGTCTGAGCACGCCGCGGTGGGTGCCCGCACAGCCGGACCACCGGCGCGGGCACCCACCGCGTCCGCCCGCCCGCCCGTACGACGGGGCGGGCCTACGCCCGCGCGTACCCCGCCTCCCCGCACACGACTCGTCCCCATCCCCGGGCGGTACGCACAGGCATACATGCGCTCATCGGGGTACCTGATGCGTATTCCAGCCATGACCACCCCGGGGCGGACCGAGCGAGCCCACGGGTCGTGCACGACGCCGGCGACGCGCGCCGCGCCGGGACGGCCCCGAGGCGTTCGTCCGCGAGCCGCCCCTCTCACGAAAGGCGCCCTCCATGACCGACCCGACCCGCCCGCAGGACCCGACCGACAAGCACCCCCGGCCCGACCTGCCCCAGCAGGAGCAGCAGCACCCCGGCTGGACCGGCCCGATGGACCCGCCGCCGGACCACGGTGAGCAGTCGTACCGGGGCAGTGGCCTGCTGACCGACCGCAAGGCGGTCCTGACCGGCGGTGACTCCGGCATCGGGCGGGCCGTCGCCCTCGCCTACGCCCGTGAGGGCGCCGACGTGCTCTTCACCCACCTCCCCGAAGAGGAGGAAGACGCCCGCGAGACGGTACGTCTGGTGGAGGAGGCGGGACGCCGGGCCGTGGCCGTCGTCTGCGACATCCGCGAGGAGCAGCAGTGCCGGGACCTGATCGACCGGGCCGTCGCGGAGTTCGGGCGCATCGACGTGCTGGTCAACAACGCCGCGTACCAGATGGCACAGTCCGACGGCATCGAAGCCATCACCACCGAGCAGTTCGACCGCGTCCTGCGCACCAACCTGTACGGCATGTTCTGGCTGACGAAGATGGCCGTGCCGCACATCCCGGCGGGCGGATCCGTCATCAACACCACCTCGGTCCAGGCCTACCAGCCCAGCCCGCACCTCCTCGACTACGCCATGACCAAGGGCGCGATCGTCACCTTCACCAAGGGCCTGGCGCAGATGCTGGCCGAACGCGGGATCCGGGTCAACGCCGTCGCCCCGGGGCCGGTGTGGACGCCGCTCATCCCGGCGACGCTGCCCGACACAGCCGAGTTCGGCAAGCAGGCTCCGCTGGGGCGGCCCGCGCAACCCGCCGAGATGGCACCGGCGTACGTGTTCCTCGCCTCCGAGCACGCCAGTTTCATCACGGCCGAGATCCTCAACGCCACCGGCGGTTCGCCGCTTCCGTAGCGGCGGTCGGGCGGACGGGACACGGCGGACGGGACGGGCGGATCCCGCCGTCGGCCGCGGAGAGCGCCTGAGCGGCGGAGTGCGAGCACGGGATGGAACGTTGAAAGATCTGCGCCAGGCCTCCCTCCAGTGGTGGCAGTGGGCAACCTGGGAGTGCGCGTCGGTGTTCCGGTCGGCGCGACGAGCGCTGGGCGGGCCGGGACCCGAGCGGGACACCGCCGTCCAGGCCCTGAAGGCGGCCGCGGCCGCGCTCATCGCCTGGGCACTGGCGGGCTGGTGGTGGAAGGCGCCGATGGCACTGCTGGCACCCTGGACGGCGCTCCTGCTGGTGCAGAGCACCGTCTACCGCTCGCTCAAGACAGCGCTCCAACAGTTCGTGGTCGTCGTGGTGGGCACGCTGCTGGCGGCCGGCGCCGGTCTGCTGATGGGCAACACCATGCTGGCCATGCTCGTCGTGCTGCCGCTGACCATGCTCTTCGGCTCGTACGCCCGGTTCGGCACCCAGGGCCTCAACGCACCGACCGCCGCCCTGTTCGTCCTGGTCTACGGAACGTACTCGGGCTTCGAGATCCTCCACCGCTTCCTGGAGACCCTGCTGGGCGCGGTCATCGGGCTCACGGTCAACGCGCTCGTGCTGCCTCCGGTGCACTCCCGCAGCGTGGGCCACCTCCGCGCCCGGCTGCCCGAGGAGAGCGCGGCGCTGCTCGGCACGGTCGCGGACGGGCTCGGTGACGGCGGCTTCTCCCGCGAGGACGCGCGGGCCTGGCACGACCGGGCGAGGCGGCTCACCGACCACGTCACCGATCTGCGCACGGCCCGCCGCTGGTCGGACGAGAGCTACCGCTTCAACCCGGGCCGCAAGCTGCGCCGCTCGGCACCGGTCCCGCCGGCCGCCGAGTGGGACTTCGTCTGGGACCGCATCACCAGCCATGTCGAGGCGATCACCCGGACGCTGGCCGAGGCGACGGGCGGCCGGCCCGACGGCCCTGCCCTGCCGGACCCGGCGCCCGGCATCGTGGCCCGGCTGCTGCGTGCGGCCGGCGACGTGTGCGCGCTCGACGACACGGCTGAGTACCGCCCGGCCCGCGAGGCGGGGGACGGCGACGACGAGCCCGGTGAACGCGACCGGGACCGCGACCGGCGCGAGGCGCTGCGCAGCGCGTACGCGGCGCAGAACGAGCTGACCTCCCTGTTCCGCGAGCGCGGCGACGCACGGCAGGACGTCCTCGCGGCCGTCACCGCGGACACCATCCGGCTGCTCGCGGACCTGTCGACGATCGCGGGAGGGGACCCGGACGGCGAGGCGGACCGGGCGGACACCGACGCGGCCGGGGCGTAGGGCGGGGGAGCGCGGGAGGCGGGCCCCAGCGGGGACGGTCCCGCTGGGGTCTCCTGTCCTCTGCTACACGCCTGGTCAGGCGTGCGGCGCAGCGGCCGGCAGCTCTGCGGCGGGCAGCTGCGAGGTCGTACCGAGCGGCACCGTCAGGCCCGGCAGCTCACTGACGGGGGCCGCCGGGGCGGAGGGGTGCTGAACCCCCGCGGGGTTCGCCGGAGCGGCCGGCTTGGCCGGCGTGTTCTCCATGGAACCGGTCTGCTTGGGCGTCTCCTGCGTGCCGGGGGCCGCCGGGGTGTTGGGCGTGTGCGGCGTCTGGGCGGCGGGGTCGTGCGCGGCCGGCTTGGCCGGCATGTTCTCCAGGGGCGCCGCCGGCTTGGCGGGCATGTTCTCCGTGGGGGCGCTCGGCTTCGCCGGCTGTTGTGTGCCGTTCGGCGGGGTCACGGGCGCGGCCGGCGGTAGCGGCGTCACCGGGGGCGTGGGGTTGGGGTCTTCGGCGGTCGCGGTGGCGGGGGTGGTGGGCGCGTGCGTGGTGGCGGCGGCGGTCGGCGCCGCGGCGATCACCCCGGCTGCGGCGAGGAGGGCGAGCGGCCACAGCGGACGACGGTGACGGGGAAGCAGATGCACGGTGGAACACCTTTCAAGTACCGTAATGCCCCAGTTGGGGCCTTTCATTGCCACTCAACACCTCTGCGGCGTTCTTCGCTTCTCCGGTGTGTCATACGTGCCATGCCCCCAAGAAGTCGCGTTCTGGCGGCAGTAGCCCGACTGGGGTAACGGCGCGGCCCGTCACCACCGCTGCTTCCGCACCTCGCAGGACGCACCTGCACGGCCTGGTCCCCGCAGTTCTCGTCCACACGGGCTCCGGCCGGCTTCTTCCGCCTCCGCGAGAAACCGTGCGGGCCGGCTCGGTCATCCCGCGTCGCGCAGCCGCAGCAGATACGTCGCGGTCAGCGCGACGGCACGGTCCTCGTCATCCGACAACTCCGCGAGGGCGCGTGACGCCGTCGTCCCGGGGATGCCCGCCAGCGCCTGGGTCAGCCGCCCACGGGCCGGCTGGTGCGTGAGGTCGAGGGCCAGACGGCCGACGAGCAGGGCCGCGATCCGGTCCGCCCTCGCGGTGTCGCTCGCCAGCACGCTCAGGGCGTCGGCGGCGTCGGTGTCGTTCCTGCCCTCCACGATCATGTCGACGAGCACCGGCACCGCGTCGGCCACTCCGCTCGCCCCGAGCGCCAGAGCCGCGCACCCGCGGACCGCCGGATCGGAGTGCGCCAGAGCCTCCCGCAGCCGGTCGGTCGCCTCGCCCCCGGGCAGCTCGGCGAGGGACCGGACGGCACGTTCCCGTACGGCCGCCACCGGTGAGGCGAGGCCCCTCACCAGCAGGTCCGGGGCGCCGCCGCCCGCTCGCGCCAGCGCCCAGCGCAGGGCCCCGGCGACATGCGGATCCGTCTCGCTCAGTACCGCGTCGACCAGGGCCTCGACCGGCACCGCCACGTCGTCGGCCGAGGAGAGGGCCGCGCGCTGGCGGGCGCCTGCGCTCTTCGACCCCAGCGCCTGGAGGAGCGCGACGACCTGGAGGACGTCCTCCCAGCCGTCGGGTTCCGCGGCCTCGATCCGGGACAGGCGCGTGAGCAGTTCCGTCTCGGCCGCGATACGGGTACGTGTCTGCTGGATGAGGTCCCCGACGAGCGCCGAGGGCGTGGAGCCGGGGTCGTCGAGCGCGCGCCCGATGTCCCGCAGCGACAGCCCCAGCGACCGCAGGCTCTCGATCTGGAAGATCCGCCGGATGTCCGCGCCGGAGTACTCCCGGTACCCCGAGCCCGTACGCCCCGAAGGGCGCACCAGCCCGAGCGACTCGTAGTGCCTGAGCATGCGGGCACTGACCCCGGACCGTCGCGCCACCTCACCGATCAACACGTCTCATCTTCCCTCCTGACGGTCCTCGCCGAGGACCACCACGCGTTTCGCCTCCTCGATGGCGAACCCGAATCCGGCGTCCGGGTCGCGCAACAGCCGCTCTGTGGCGAGCGCGTGAGCACGTACGCGCGGGTCGGGGCCCGTCATCGCCGCTCGCAGCGCCGGCACGATCACCTCGTCCAGCGCGACCAGCGCCCGGCTCAGACTCAGCTGCGTCTCGCGGTCACCGCGCCCGAGCTGCGACACCAACACCTCGGCCAGCGCGGACTCCTCGCCCTCCGGCACGAGAACGACCCCGGCCCGCCACGCGGCCCGCGCCACCTCCTCGTCCGCGTCGCACAGCAGCGCCCGGGTGACCGCGGGCCAGGCCCGCCGGTCTCCGATCTTGGACAGGGTGTGCAGCGCCTGGCTGCGGGCCTGCGCCCGCTCCGAGCGGACCGCGCGCAGCAGTGCGGGCAGGGTCAGGGACACGTGGTGGCGGGTGAGCGCCCACGTCAACATGTCCCGGACGAAGAACTCCGGCTCGCTCGCGCAGCGCTCGACGAGTGCGTCGACGAAGCGCCGGTCGGGCGCCGTCCCCACCGCCAGAGCGGCCCGCAGCCGTACGGACGAGCGGGCGTCCGCCAGCGCCTGGAGTGCTCGGACCACGTCGGTGTCCTGGTGTGTGATCGTCATGGGACCACCTCCTCGGCAGACAGTGAAGGGCTTGTCACCGTGTCAAGGTCAACCAGAGGGGGAGCGGCGCGGTGGTGTCACGGCGGGCGGACGCGTCCTCGCGGGCGGGGTGCGCGTCACGGAGGAGCTGACCCGAGAACCGGGTACCCGGGACCGGCGCTCCCCCGACCGTCGCCGCCGCTTCCCACATCCGCGTACCGCCATAGGGTTGGCGGATGCGCGCACACCGTATCGACCGCCCCGCCGATCTCGACGAGGTCCGTGAGTCCTATGACCGCGTGGCCGACAACTACGCCCACATGGTGCTGACTACGGGGATCGGCGACATCCGGACCGGACATCCCTGGCTCAGGGCGTCCATCGACGCCTTCGCCGACGCGGTGGGCGGGCTCGGGCCCGTCCTCGACGTCGGCTGCGGGCCCGGAACGGTGACCGCCTACCTCGCCGAGCGCGGCCTGGACGTGTCGGGCGTGGACCTCTCTCCCCGCATGATCGAGAACGCGCGCCGCCTCCACCCGGAGTGCCGCTTCCGTGTCGCCTCGGCCACCGAACTCGACCTGGGCGAGGCGACCCTGGGCGGGGTGCTCGGCTGGTGGTCGCTGTTCAACCTCCCCCGGGACGTCCTTCCGCAGGTACTCGCCCAGTTCGCCCGCGCGCTGAAGCCGGGCGGCCACTTCATCACCGCGACCCACGTCGGCGACGAGGACGTGGAGCGCACGGAGGCGTACGGGGGTGTGCCGGTGCGCTGGACGACGCACAAGTGGCGGCCGGAACCGCTCGTGGAGCTGATCGAGGAGGCCGGGCTGCGTACGGTCGCCGAGCTCCGGCTCCCGGCGGACGAGCACACCGGGCCGGGCGTGGTCGTCCTGGCCAAGCGGCCCGGCTGAGGAGCCGTGGCCCCGTGTGGCCCTTCCGAGGAAGGGCCACACGGGCGCGGTGGTCAGGCCGACGGCTCCTCAAGGACCTCGATGCCGATGAGGCAGGTGTCGTCGTCGGTGTCCGACTTGCTGTAGGTCAGCAGTCGGTCCAGGCGCTGGCTGAGGCCGTCGACCGGGGTCTGGGCGTTGGTCAGCAGCTGGGTGAGGGATTCCTGCATCGCGGTGTCGCGCCGCTCGACGAGGCCGTCGGTATACATCAGCAGGGTGTCGCCCGGCTCCAGTTGCACCTCGTCCTCTTCGTAGTCCGCCTCCGGCAGCGCTCCCAGCAGGAGGCCCCCGGTGAGCGGCAGGGCGCTCGCCCGGTCCGAGCGGACGAGGACCGGAGGGAGGTGCCCGGCCCGGGCCCAGCGCAGCGTACGGGTGGAGGGGTCGTACAGGGCGCAGACCGCGGTGGCGGTGACCTGGTCGGTCAGATGGTGGGCGACGTTGTTGAGCCAGGACAGGAGCTGGCCCGGACCGGCCCCCGTCATGGCCAGACCGCGCAGGGCGTTGCGCAGGACCACCATGCCGGTGGCCGCGTCGATGCCGTGGCCCGCGACGTCGCCGACGCACAGCAGGATGTGCTCGGAGGGCAGGACGACGGCGTCGTACCAGTCGCCGCCGACGAGCGCCTCGGACTCGGCGGGCCGGTAGCGCACGGCGACCTGGAGCCCCGAGACCTGGAGCGGGCCGTGGGCCGGCGGCATGATGGCGTGCTGGAGTTGCAGCGCCAGCCGGTTGCGTTCGGCGGACTCCTGCGCGGTCTGGGCGAGTTGGTCGCGGGTGGCCGCAAGGGCGACCTCGGTCCAGTGCTGGGCGGAGATGTCCTGGTAGGCACCCCGGATACGGAGCAGGTGCCCCTCGCTGTCCAGGACGGGTTCGGCGACGATGCGGATGTGCCGGGTGACTCCGTCCGCGCGCTGGAGCCGGAAGGCGACGGTGGAGGAGCGCTGGTGGAACAGCACGGTGCGCAGGAACCGGCCGATGGCGATGGCGTCGTCGGCGTGGGCGTGCGCGGCGAGGTCCTTGAGGGGGACGGGGCCCTGCGTGAGGGGCCGCCCGTGCAGGGCGTACAGCTGGCTGTTCCAGGTGATCTCGCCGGTGGCGAGGTCCTCCTCGAAGCCGCCGATGCGGCCGAGCCGCTGGGCGTGCTGGAGCAGGCTGGCCAGACGGGCGGTCTCGTCCTCGATGCGCCAGATCACCAGCAGACTGCTGCCGTGCCGGGTGACACTGATGTCCGCGACGACCTGCAACGGCACCTGGTCGACGAGCGTGGTGAGCGCTATGCGCTGGACGCGCAGGGGCTCACCGGTGGCGTAGACCCGCTCCATGTGGTTGTAGAGGTCGCTGCCCCCGATGGCCATGGGGTAGGTCTCCAGCAGCAGTCCGCCGTTGAGGGCGCTGCGCGGGCGGCCGGCCGGGTCCTTGAAGTGGACGTTGGCGTGGTGGATGCGGAAGTCGGCCAGGCTGCCGTCGGTGTTCAGGTGCGGCGTGAGGACGAGGGCCGCGTCGTGCAGTCCGTCGGACAGGTCGACCAGTTCGGCCGCGGCCGGGTCGTGACCGGCGGAGCGGGGCACCGAGGGCGAGGTCGTGGGCAGGCTCTCCAGGGTGTGGGCGCACAGCTCGGCCAGCGCCTCCAACTGCCGCTCGACCGCCTGGGGGAGCGGGGGGAGGGGCCGGGGCCAGCAGATCTCCAGCACGCCGTGGATGCGGCCGCCGGTACCGGCGCAAATGGCGACCCGGCCGCCCTCGGGGCAGCTCGGCTGGCCGATCGACGGCATGGACGCCACGGATTCGAGGTGCACGGTGGTACGGCTCGACAGGGCCTGGCGCGCCACGGTCGCCACGCCGGGCGGTACGTAACGCCACCGCTCGGCTTCCTCCCTGCTGAACCCGGCGTGGCCGCTGAGGGCCAGGGAGCCGTCGCGGCCCGCGGTCCACACGGCCACGGCGACGGCCTCCAGGGGGGCCAGCGCGTGTTGCAGCAGCGATTCCGCGACCGCCTGGGTGTCGTCGGCGGCCAGGGCCGCGCTCTCCGCGGTCCGCAGCCGTACCGCCACCGAGGTGGCGCTGTCCGCGTCGGTGTCCGCGTCGCTGTCCGAGGCCGTGCGCCGTACGAAGTCGGCGGCGATCTGGGCGACCTGGTCGCGGGCGGCCTCGTTGATGATGTCGGCGGCCAGTTCCAGCTCGGACATGCCCGCCTGTTCGGCCAGCTCGGCGAGTTGGCGTGCGGCCTGGGCGGGTCCGCAGTGCAGCCGCTCGATCATGACGCCCTTGGCGAGTTCGACCAGGGCGCGGCCCTCGACGGCGGCCCGCGCGGCCTGCACCTCGGCCCGCAGCCGCTCCACGGTGGCGGCCAGCCGGCCCACGGCCTCGCCGCCGTCCTGGCCCACGGCCGGGGCGGGTGTGTGCGGGCGCCTCGGCGCGCTCTCGGTGACCGCCGTCGACGGCTGCGGACCGTCCGCGGACGCGGCGTCCTTCTGCGTCGGCACCGCCACCGCGGTGGATGCGGAAGTCGGCTGTGGCGTATCGGAGCCGGGGGACACGTCCTCACCGCTGTGGGGTTCGGCGTGGCCCCCGGTCTGCTCGCTGACACTCATCGCGCGAGGGACTCCTTGGTGTCAACGACGGACGGACGAAGACGGCCGGGAGTGGCCCGGCGGACGGGTGCGGGCCTCACTTCTCCCCCAGCCAGTGCCGGATGCACGCCAGGAGGTCGTTGGCGTCCACGGGCTTGGTGATGTAGTGGCTGGCGCCGGAGGCGAGGCTCTTGTCGCGGTCCCCCGGCATCGCCTTGGCGGTGACGGTGATGATCGGCAGGTCCACGTACTCGGGCATCTGCCGGATCTCGGAGGTCGCGGCGTAGCCGTCCATCTCGGGCATCATCACGTCCATCAGGATCAGGTCGATCTCGGGATGGGCGCAGAGCGTGTCGATTCCCTTGCGCCCGTCCTCCGCGTGCAGGACGCGGATGCCGTGCAGCTCCAGGATGCCGCTGATGGCGTAGAGGTTGCGGGCGTCGTCGTCGACGACGAGGACCGTACGGCCCTTGAGGGTCTCGTCGACGCCGTCGACCTCCTGATGGCGTGGCTTGTCGCCTCTGACCAGCGCGATGACATCGCCGGGCTGCTCGGCGGAGAGGTGCAGCACGATGCGTTCGCGCAGTTCGTCCAGGCTGGAGAGGACCTCCAGCGGGCGCTCGGAGGCCCGGGCCTGGAGCGCGTGCTCCTGCTCCGCGTTCAGCCGCTGGCTGTTGTGGGCCAGGACGGGCACCTGACGCAGGGCGGCGTCGCCGTCCATGGCGTCGAGGAACGTCCACGCCTCGCTGTTGGCCATGTCGACGTCGAGGACGACGCAGTGGAAGGGGTCGGCTGCCAGCGCCGCGGCCGCTTCCTGCGCGCCGACCACGGTGATGACCTCGTGGCTGTGCTCACCCGGCAGCTCCGGGCTGTTCTCCAGGTTGGCGACCGCGCTCTCGGCGACCAGGGACAGCAGGCCGCGCTGACGGTCCTCGATCACCAGCAGCCGCCGGGGACGGCGGTCGGGCACATCCGCCGCGGCCGGGGGCAACTGCCGCTGCTCGGCGGAGGACAGGCCCCTCACCGCGTCCTCGGCGGCGGCCAGCGCGTCACTGCCGGTCACCTGGGCGAGCAGGTCGCCGGACGAGACCGGCAGGTACAGCGTGAACGTGCTGCCCAGCTCGGGCGTGCTCTGCGCGGTGATGGCACCGCCGAGCAGATGGGCCATCTCCCGGCTGATGGACAGCCCCAGGCCCGTGCCGCCGTGCTTGCGGCTGGTCGTGCCGTCGGCCTGCTGGAACGCGCCGAAGATCGCCTCCAGATGCTGGGCCGCGATGCCGATACCGGTGTCCTTGACCCGGAAGGCCACCACCGGGCAGCCCTCGTCCACCGCCGGCGGGATCTCCGCGTCCCGGGCCACCTCGATGGACAGCTCGACACTGCCGTACTCGGTGAACTTGACCGCGTTGGAGATCAGGTTGCGCAGCACCTGCCGCAGCCGCGAGTCGTCCGTGAACAGCTCGGCCGGCACGCCCGGAGCGGTGGTGATGGTGAAGCCGAGGCTCTTCTGCGTGGTCATCGGACGGAACGTCGCCTCGATGTCGTTGAGCAGGGGGCGCATCGGGACCCGCTCGGGGTTGATGTCCATCTTGCCCGCCTCGACCTTCGACAGGTCCAGGATGTCGTTGATCAGCTGGAGCAGGTCCGAACCCGCCGAGTGGATGATGCCCGCGTACTCGACCTGCTTCGGGGTGAGGTTGCGGGTGTGGTTCTGCGCGAGCAGCTGGGCCAGGATCAGCAGGCTGTTGAGCGGGGTGCGCAGCTCGTGGCTCATGTTGGCCAGGAACTCCGACTTGTACTTCGAGGCGAGGGAGAGCTGCTGGGCGCGGTCCTCCAGCTCCTGGCGCGCCTGCTCGATCTCCAGGTTCTTCGCCTCGATGTCACGGTTCTGGGAGGCGAGGAGCTGCGCCTTGTCCTCCAGTTCCGCGTTGGAGCGCTGGAGCTCCTCCTGCTGGACCTGGAGCTCCTCGGAGCGGGCCTGCAACTCCGCGGCCAGACGCTGGGACTCGTCCAGCAGCTCGTCGGTGCGCGCGTTGGCGAGGATGGTGTTGACGTTCGCGCCGAGCGTCTCCATGAGCCGGTCGAGGAAGTCGCGGTGGATGTCCGTGAACGGGGTGAAGGCGGCCAGCTCGATCACGCCGAGCACCTGCTCCTCCACCACGATGGGCAGGATGATCAGACCGCCGGGCGTCGCCGTGCCCAGACCGCTGGAGATCCCGATGTACTCGGCGGGGACGCCGTCGGCGGCGATGACGCGGCGGCTGCGCGCCGCCTGTCCCACCAGCGACTCGCCGGGCTTGAACCGGTCGTGACCGGTGAGGCCGACGGGCCGGCCGTAGGAGCCGACGAGCGTCAACTGGGTGCCGTCCGGCGTCTCTTCGGCGAGGTAGAAGGCGCCGTACTGCGCCGACACCAGCGGAGTGAGCTCGTCCATGACCAGCTCGGCCACCACGGCGAGGTCCCGGTGGCCCTGCATGAGCCCGGAGATGTGGGCCAGGCTCGACTTGAGCCAGTCCTGCTCCTCGTTGGTCCGGGTCGTCTCGCGCAGCGAGCCGACCATGGCGTTGATGTTGTCCTTGAGCTCGGCGACCTCGCCGGAGGCCTCCACCGTGATCGAGCGGGTCAGGTCGCCCTCGGCGACGGCGCTGGCGACCTCGGCGATGGCGCGGACCTGCCGGGTCAGGTTCCCGGCCAGCTCGTTGACGTTCTCCGTCAGCCGCTTCCAGGTGCCGGAGAGGCCCTCGACCTCGGCCTGCCCGCCGAGCCGCCCCTCGCTGCCCACTTCGCGGGCGACGCGGGTGACCTCGGCGGCGAACGAGGAGAGCTGGTCGACCATCGTGTTGATGGTCGTCTTGAGCTCCAGGATCTCGCCCCGGGCGTCGACGTCGATCTTCTTCGTCAGATCGCCGTTGGCGACGGCGGTCGTCACCTGGGCGATGTTGCGGACCTGCCCGGTGAGGTTGTTCGCCATCGAGTTGACGTTGTCGGTCAGGTCCTTCCAGGTGCCGGCGACGTTGGGCACCCGCGCCTGACCGCCGAGCCGTCCCTCGGTGCCGACCTCGCGGGCCACCCGGGTGACCTCGTCGGCGAACGCGGAGAGGGTGTCGACCATCGTGTTGATCACGCCGGCGAGCGCCGCGACCTCGCCCTTGGCCTCGACGGTGATCTTCTGCGAGAGGTCGCCGCGCGCGACGGCGGTGGCCACCTGGGCGATCGAGCGGACCTGGCCCGTCAGGTTCGACGCCATGACGTTGACGTTGTCGGTGAGGTCCTTCCAGGTACCGGAGACCCCCCGCACGGTCGCCTGTCCGCCGAGGTTGCCCTCGGTGCCGACCTCGCGGGCGACCCGGGTGACTTCGTCCGCGAACGCGGACAGCTGGTCCACCATCGTGTTGATGGTGTCCTTCAGCTCCAGGATCTCGCCACGGGCGTCCACCCGGATCTTCTGGGAGAGGTCGCCCTGCGCGACCGCGGTGGTGACCTCGGCGATGGAGCGGACCTGGGCGGTGATGTTGTCCGCCATGACGTTGACGGACTCGGTGAGGTCCTTCCAGGTGCCGGAGACTCCCTTGACGTCCGCCTGGCCGCCGAGCCGTCCCTCGGTGCCGACCTCGCGGGCGACGCGGGTGACTTCGTCGGCGAAGGCGGAGAGTTGGTCGACCATCGTGTTGATGGTGTTCTTCAGCTCCAGGATCTCCCCGCGCGCGTCCACACCGATCTTCTGCGACAGATCGCCCTTGGCCACGGCGGTGGCCACCTGGGCGATGGACCGCACCTGGGCCGTCAGGTTGCCGGCCATGAAGTTCACCGAGTCGGTCAGGTCCCGCCAGGTGCCCTTGACCCCCTTGACGTCGGCCTGTCCGCCCAGACTGCCCTCGGTGCCGACCTCGCGGGCGACGCGGGTGACTTCGTCGGCGAACGCGGAGAGTTGGTCGACCATCGTGTTGATGGTGTTCTTCAGCTCCAGGATCTCTCCGCGCGCGTTCACGGTGATCTTCTGGGAGAGATCGCCCTGGGCGACCGCGGTCGTCACCTGCGCGATGTTGCGGACCTGGTCGGTCAGGTTGCCGGCCATGAAGTTGACCGAATCGGTCAGATCGCGCCACACCCCGCCGACTCCGGGCACCTGGGCCTGGCCGCCGAGCTGTCCCTCACTGCCCACTTCGCGCGCGACGCGGGTGACCTCCGCGGCGAACGAGGAGAGCTGGTCCACCATCGTGTTGACGGTGTCCTTCAGCTCCAGGATCTCTCCGCGCGCGTCCACGTCGATCTTCTGCGAGAGGTCGCCGCGCGCCACCGCCGTCGCCACCTGGGCGATGTCGCGGACCTGCGTGGTGAGGTTGCCCGCCATGGCGTTGACCGAGTCGGTCAGGTCCGCCCAGGTGCCCGACACCCCCGGCACGTCGGCCTGTCCGCCCAGCGTGCCCTCGGTGCCCACCTCGCGGGCCACCCGGGTCACCTCCGAGGTGAACAGGGAGAGCTGGTCGACCATGCCGTTGAAGACGGTGGCGATCTCGCCCAGCAGGCCGTCCGCGTCGTCCGGCAGCCGGGTGCCGAAGTCGCCGTCGCGTACGGCTGTGAGACCGGCGAGGAGCTGACGCAGCTCCGGCTCGCCGACCTTCGCGGCGGCACGCGGCGACTTGGCCCGGGTCACCGGGCGTGACGTCTCAACCGACGTCTCAGGCATGACAACCTCGTTCCAACGCTGGCGGTACGACATGGTGGGGTGCCGTAGAGCCGTACCGGCGCTGAACCTTCACACACCGGCGAACCCCCGACTGTTTCCGTGAGGAAACTGTGTACAACGATACCCGCCGCCCATAAGTGGGAAGGTGATCCAAGAGGTTCTTGTGACCGGTGGTGAAAACGGCGGGGCGCGTTTGTGACCAGCCCCGTTTGCCCCTTTCTCGGGACTTGAATCACGTCACTCCCGTGACCTGGACCACACTTTGCCGTCAACGGCCGTTCGGGAGGGCGAAATGCCCACCTATGTCGTCATGTGAGCAAAGGTGACGGACCCGTCACCGGAAGCGTCCCCTCAGAGGAGGCGCCGCGGTGCGGTGCGGCGATTTTGTGGTGGCAGACCACCATCGCGGTGGCTACGATGCCGGTGATGAAGAACTTCTCCTCGTACGGATTGGGGGAATCGTTCGCGCAGGGTGAGTGCTGATGGCACCTCGCTCCGCGCATCCGATTCCGGCCCGCCTTCTGATGTGGCAGCGCGTACGTGAGTACGCCGTGCCACCGTCCATGATCGAGACTGCCACCGCACGGCGTGCGGTCGGTGACTGGGCGGGCGCCTGCGCCGCCGCCCGGCTCGACGTCGATCTCGATCCGTACGCCGTGCGCGCCCGCCACGGCACCGAACTGCTCACCCGCCTCCGCGCGGATCTGCGGCGCCTGGCGCCCGATCTGCTCCGCTGGAACATGCCCCGGATCGCCCCCGATGGGCGGCTCCGGCCCGGGCTCACCCTCTCCTTGGCCCGCTACCGGGCTCCCGGCGGACCACCACTGCACCTGGTGGTACGGACACCACCGGCCCGGGCGGACGCGGGACAGCGCATGTCGCTGGCCCTGTGGGAAGGGACCGCGCACGCCGCCCCTGGCTCCCACCCGCACCCGCACCCCCGCCCCGATCGCCGCTTCCGGCTCGACCTGCACCGCCACCTGTGGGACGCCGAGCGCGCCGGCGAGTTGGCGCTGCGCTGCGGCGCGGACGGATCCCCCGTCCCCGACTCGCCGTGGGTGGTGGCCCGTTGGGCCGCCGAAGCGGAGCTGCTGCTGCGGGCCGAGGGACGTCCTCGCGGGGCCTTCACCGTGCGGCTCGGTGCGCAGAGCCGTGCCGTACTCGAACTCGTCGCCCCCGACGACAGCCACGTCCCGGTGGCGCGGCCCCTGCGGGAAGCGCTGCCACCGCAGGACATCGCGGCGCTGCCGGTCCTTCCGGAGGCGGCGGCCCGGGTCCTCCCGGACCTCGAACTGCTGCGCGCCGGGCTGGTGGCGGCCGAGCGGCTGCACCCCCTCGTCGCCGCGGCGCTGCCACAGCCCGGCCCGCCACGGGCGGCCGCTCCCCAGCCCGGCCCCGGTGATCCGCACCGGGTGGAGTGCCGGGGCGCGGTCCACCGGATCGCGCTGCGGGACGGCGTGCTGACGGCGATCGACCACGACCCGGCCCAACTGCGCCGGGAGGGGCTGCTGGTGGCCCTCGGCGGCCCGGCGCTGCCGTGCCTGCGCGCGATCGACGCGGTGCACCGCAGCCCGGAGGCACTGCCCGCGGTACGGGAGCGGCTCGCCCACGGCGATGTCACCGGGGCACTGGCCGTGATCGAGGGGCTGCTCGGTCCCCATGCCGTCCTGCCCGGCGGGCCGCTGCGCGAGGAACTGGAGTCGGCCGCGGCCCGCCGCGTCGACCACGGGCTCTTCCGCGCGGGTCTGGACACCGTCCGCCCCACCGCCGGTGCGGCGGCGGAGGACGAAGCCTCCCGTACGGGACACGCCGACGCGGACCGCCGCTCCCGGATCGACCGCCGTACGCCTCCCTCGGTGCGCGCCAAGCGGACCAACCGCGCCCGGCCCCGCACCGGCCTGACCGCCTGACCGGCACCCCCGCCGAAGTCCCGCTCCCTGCTCCTCCCGCGCGTTCCGCGCCGCATGCCTCCACGACCTCCGGGACGGCTCGTCCCGTCCCTCCCACACCCCAGGTGATGCCCCATGAACCCCACTGCCCTCCATCCCGCGCCCGCCGAGGCGCCCGGGACCGACGCCCGCCTCGCGCTCGCCGACGGCCTCCTGAGCCTCCTGCGGACGACCACCACCGAACCGCGCCCCGACGAGCAGCTCGAAGCGCTCACCCTGGCCGTCGCGGCCGATCTGCCCGTACTGCTCTGGGGCGAGCCGGGGATCGGCAAGACCGCCGCTCTGACCCAGCTCGCCGCCTCCCTCGACCTGCCGCTGACCACGGTGATCGCCAGCGTCCACGAGCCGTCCGACTTCTCCGGGCTGCCCGTCGTGGGCGACGACCCGGCGGTGAACGGGGTCCCGATGGCACCACCGCAGTGGGCGGTGGATCTCGTACGCGCCGGACGGGGACTGCTCTTCCTGGACGAGCTCTCCACGGCCACCCCGGCCGTCCAGGCCGCCCTGCTGCGGGTGGTACTGGAGCGGAGGGTCGGCGCGCTGCGCCTGCCCGAGGGCGTACGGATCGTGGCCGCCGCCAATCCCCGCGCGTCGGCGGCGGACGGATGGGAGCTCAGCCCGCCGCTGGCCAACCGGTTCGTGCACCTGCACTGGACCCACGACCAGGAGGTGGTGGTGCGCGGGCTCGGCGGGGTATGGCCCCGGGCCGAGCTGCCCCGGCTGGCACCGGAGCGGCTGCCGGAGGCGGTGGCGTTCGCCCGGCGCGCGGTCTGCGGTTTCCTGCGCGTCCGGCCGACGCTGATCCACCGCCTGCCGAGCACGGAGACGCGACGCGGGGGCGCCTGGCCCTCGCCCCGGAGCTGGGAGGCCGCGCTGACACTGCTGGCCTTCGGTACGGCGGCCTCGGTCTCCCGGGAGGTGCTGGCCCTGCTGGTGCGGGGCGCGGTCGGAGACGGGCCGGGGCTCGAACTCCTCGCCCATCTGGACCGGATGGACCTGCCGGACCCGGAAGCGCTGCTGGCCGACCCGGCCCACGCCGAACTCCCCGTGCGGGGCGATCTGCGCCAGGCGGCGCTGGAGGCGGTGGTGGCCGCCGTCGGGACGCGCCCGGAGCGGGCGCGCTGGGAGGCGGCCTGGGCCGTGCTGGCCCGGGCACTGCAGACCGGCGCCCCGGACCTCCTGGTCGCCCCGGCGAAGGCGCTGGCCGCGCTGCGGCGCGACCCGTGGGAGGTGCCGGAGGTGGTGGACCGGCTGGCCGGAGTGGCCGGACTCGCCCGGCGGGCCACCCGGTCGGTGGAACGCGCCGAAGCGGCGGCCTACGCCGGGCGTACGGCGCGGGCGTGCCGATGACGGGGGCCGCGAAGCGCCCGGTGCCGCGCCCCGTGCCCCGGCCCGCGCCGCCGCGCCCGGTCCGGGCCACCGTACCGGGGCCGGACGACTCCGGAGGGACGCACGGCCGCCCCCGACTCGCCCTGGACACGGAGAAGTTGCTGGCCGCCCGGCTGCACGCGGTGCGGGTCCGCCCCTACCTGGCCGGTGCGCTCTTCGCGCTGCACGTGGTGGAGGACCGGTCCGTACCGACCATGGCCGTGGACGCGCACTGGCGCTGCTACGTCTCCCCGGCCTTCGTCGCCCGCACCCCCGTGGAGGAGTTGGCGGGCGTCTGGGTGCACGAGGTCTCCCACCTGCTCCGCGACCACCACGGGCGGGGCGAGCGGTATGGGCGCGAGCACGGCGAGTACGGGCCGGGTGAACGGTTGCGGCGGAACATCGCCGCCGACTTCGAGATCAACGACGACATCTACGGCGACGGTCTGCCCCGGCCCGCAGGCGCGGTGCTGCCGTCGCTGCTGGGACTGGACGAGGGGCTGCTGATGGAGGAGTACCTGCGGACCGCCTCGATGTCCGGGCTCGCGGCGGATCTCGCCTGGCTGGACTGCGGCAGCGGCGCCGACGGGCAGGACCGGCCGTGGGAGCTGGGGCCCGACGGGGCCCACGGCCTGAGCAGGCAGCAGCGGGACGCGGTCCGCTTCCGGGTCGCCGAGGGCATCAAGGGCCGGCCCGGCGACGCGCCGGAGGGGTGGCGCCGCTGGGCGGACGAGGCCTTCCACGCGCCGCAGCCGTGGCGGCGGTTGCTCGGGGCCGCGATCCGCTCGGCGGCGAGCGCGCCGGGGGTGGGCGAGAACCACAGCTACCGGCGCCCGTCCCGGCGCTCGGCCGGTGTGCCCGGCGTCCTGCTGCCCAGTCTGCGCCGTACCCCGGCCCGGGTCTGCGTCCTGATCGACACCTCCGGGTCGGTGAGCGACGCCGAGCTGGGCAGCGCCCTGCTGGAGGTGGCGGCGATCTCGCGGGCGGTGGGCGGGCGGCGCGACCTGGTCTCGGTGATCTCCTGCGACGCGGCGGCCGGGGTCGCCGTGCCGCTCTGCCGTGCCGAGAACATCGAACTGGTCGGGGGCGGGGGGACGGACCTGCGCTCGGGCTTCGCCCGCGCGCTGCGCTCCCGGCCGCGCCCGGACGTGATCGTCACCCTGACGGACGGTCAGACACCGTGGCCCTCCGCCCAGCCGCCCTGCCGCACCGTCGTCGGCCTCTTCCGCCGTCCCGCCGGGCCCGTGGACGAGGAGAACCCCACCTACGTTCCGGACGCCCCGCCGCCCTGGGCGCGTGTCGTCACCATCGGCTGACGGGACGCGGCGCTTCGGCGGAAGGCGTCCGGCGAGGTCTACGGGCGGGGTGCGGGGAAGCAGGTGAAGCCGGCCGCGGAGTCGGGGCTGCCGACGCCGGTGTACCTCGGCCAGGACGGGTGGGCGCACAGCGGCCGGGTCCTGCCGTGCGCGGCGGGGTTGGCGTCGGTGACGACGGGCCGGACGGGCGCCGTGTCCCGCTCGGCCCAGTCCTCCAGGGCGCTCAGCGAGTCCCAGCTCGCCGCGAAGGAGGCGTCGATGTTGGCGTGGTTGGCGCCGGGGACGAGGTAGAGCCGGGCGAAGGCGTCGGTGGCGCGCTTGCCGACGCGCTGCTGGACGCGCTCGAAGTAGTCGACGGTGGAGCGGTGGCTGACGAGTTCGTCGGCCGTGCCGTGCAGGATGAGCAGTTTCCCGCCGGCCCGTGCGAAGGGGCGCAGGTCGGGGTTGTTGACGTCCTGGAGGGCCGACAGGTCGCTGATGCGCTGCCGCCACGCGCCGGGATGGCGCGGGTCGAGGGACAGGGCGTCGAAGGAGGGGTCGCGGGTGACGAAGTGGCGCACCCACTGGTCCCAGAACTGCACCCCGTAGCCGCTGTTCGTCGGCATCGGGTGGCCCGGCGCCACCGCTCCCATGCCGAGCAGGGGAGTGGTCATGTCCGCGCCGGACAGAAAGGGGAAGCCGGGGTAACCGCGCTCACCACTGGCCAGCGGGTAGCGCCACCGCAGGGGCGCGGAGAGCGCTTCGACGGCGTGGATCTGGGGGTCGGACAGACAGGTGTCCGCGGTGTCCAGGCCGTGGGGGCAGCGCAGCGTGCGGGGGTCGAAGCGGCAACCGCGCTCGTCGGAGACGACGCCGTCGCGCAAGCCGTCCCGGCCGTCGCAGGCCGTGACGACGCGGCGGTGGAGCAGGTCCTGCTGCGTGGGGCCGAGGAAGGCTCCGGGGCGGGAGAGGAGCTGGGCCTCGTATCCGAAGAACAGGTCCAGGCTCGCGGCGTTCCAGGCGGGGTAGGCCGCGATGACGCCGTCGAAGTCCCTGGGCCGGCGCTGGGCGACGGCGAGCGCCTCGCGTCCGCCGCTGGACCCGCCGGCGAAGTAGGTGTGGGTGGGGACGGCGCCCGCGTAATGAAGGCGGATGAGATGGCGGGCGGCGTCCAGGGTCTTTTCGAGGGCGTCGCCCGCGAAGTTGCGTACGGCTTCGTCGTTGAGGCCGAAGGACCCGTCGAGCGAGGGGGTGGGCGGGAAGCCGGGGGTGGCCTGGTGGCCGGAGTCACTGGCGAAGGTGGCGTAGCCGCGGCCGAGCGGCCGGGGCCGGTCGAGGGGGCCGAAGGGGACGTTGCCGGTGACGTCGGGGACCGTACCGTCGTATCCGCCGCCGCCGAACATCATGGCCTTGCCGTTCCAGTGGACGGGCAGGGCGACCCGCAGGTGGATGTCGGGGGCGCCGGGGTCCACGGGGTGCAGGGAGGCGTCGACCCGGCAGTACGCACCGGTCGCGGTGGCCCCGGTCCCGGTGGCCGCGACGGGGGTCGCCGCCGTCACCTCACCACCGGTGGTGGGCAGCCCGATCACCGAGGCCGGGATCGTACGGCCGGTCAGGGCGGCGCACGAACCCGGACCGGGTGCGGCGTGCGCCGCGGGCAGAGCGGTGGTGGTGCCCATGAGCGCGAGCGCGAGTCCTGTTGCGGCGACGGCCTTCTTCATGGCGGCTCCATGAGGTGCGCGGGAGGGTAGGGGGCGCGCACAGATTAGGGAGGCCGTGGGGGAGGGGACCATGGCGTGGGCGCACACATCGGCGGGGGACGGGGTGTATGCACCGAGACCCCGGCCTTCCGCGTCGAAAGAGCCCTGCGGGCGACACGAGGTTCCGGTCGGCCACGACGTCGTACGGCGGCCTGCGGGCAGCCGCCAACTCCTGGCGCTACGGCGTCTGCGTCGTGGGCGGCTGCGCCGGAAGGGGCTGCTCCTGCCGCAGTGCCAGGGACGCCGAGAACCGTGCGCGGGCGACCGGTCCGACGAGGGCGACGGGCAGGGTGACGGCCGCGGCGATCGCGAAGAGCGTGCCGAAGTGCTCGTCGTCCGCCAGGCCGCTGACCAGATATGTACTCAGGGCCGCCCCCGTGTACACCGCGCACGCCACCAGCGACGTGGCGATGCCGCGTACCTGCGGCGGCGCGACCTCGGTCCCCCAGGTCTGCACCGTGGACTGCACCAGGGCGAAGGCGAGCCCGGACAGCACGCTGGCCGTCAGCACGGTCAGCATCGACTGGGTGGGCACGCACACCAGATAGCCCACGCCGAGCAGCGCGCTGCCGACGGCGAAGTGGGTCGCGGCCGACACCCGCTGGCCCAGGGCGCGTACCGCCACGCCGCCCGCCACCGCGGCCAGACCGTAGCTGCCGGTGACCAGACCCGCGTACACGACGCTGTGGCCGCCCGACTGGAGGGCCGTGTTGAGGAAGTTGAAGAAGCCCAGCATGGCCGCGCCCTCGAAGACCGCGAAGGCCACCAGGAACCGGAACCAGCCGATACGGAAGACCATGCCGAGCCGGGCGGAGACGCTCGTGCCGCTGGGCGCCGGGGCGGATGCCTCCGGCAGGCGGCCGAAGGCCAGGACGAGCAGCGGCGAGCAGATCGCCACCAGCAGGATCGCCGCGCGCCAGTTCCACAGGTGCGTGAACACCCCCGCCACCACGGTCGCGGCGGCCGTGCCGACGGCCCCGGCCGCGAGCACGCTCGCGACGGTCCGCTGCCGCTGGGCGAACGGCAGCCGGTCGCCCACGTACGCGACCATCACGGGCAGCAGGGCGGCCGCCGACGCGCCCGCGAGCGCGCGTCCGAGGATCAGTACGCCCAGGTTGGGGGCGAGCGCGGACACCAGGTCCGCGACGCACATGCCCATCAGGGCCACCCGCATGACCGGTACGCGCCCGTACACGTCGGAGACGAGACCGTGGATGGGCTGCATCAGACCGAACAGCAGCAGATAGGCCGTGAGGGCGATCGTGACGGAGGAGAGGCTGACGCCCAGGCCTTTGGACGCGGGCAGCAGCAGCGGGGTGATCACGATCCGGTCGAAGTTGCCGAGGAAGGAGCCGGCGTAGATCAGGCGCATGTCCTGGGCATCGGTGGTGCGCTTGTCCACTGCCTTCCCTCCGGTTCGTCGGTCTGCTGACGGGCCGCGGTTCTCGCGTGCACCCGCGCCTCCATGGCTGCCGGAAGGCAATTAATCACTAGCGCTGATAGTCAGAGGACCTGATGGGTCAGTATGGGGCGGCCCGCTGGAATCGTCAACGCGGGCGCGCGGCCTCGTACGTGCCAACAAGCCCGCGCGAGCGCCCCGTTGGAGCAACGCGCCGTCCGCGCGACTGGTCACGCGCCGGAGCGCGGGCCGCATGCCCGTCCTGACCGCCGCGGAGGCTTGACGTGTCTCAAAGTCATTGGTCTTCTGTCTGAAAGGCAGTCAGTGCTGCTGTCGGACCCGAGGCGCGAGGCCGCGCCGCCCGGCCCGGCAGGTGCCCTGGGGCAGACCGTGCGCTGCACCTGGCGCTCGCCGAAGGAGCCGGAGGATTGGCCGTGGGCAAGGAACTCGGCGTCACGGATCCACTCTTGTGCGAAGGTCTTCAGCGGTGGCACGGCTTCCTGTTGTGCAGAGCGGCCCGGACGGTCGCGGGTTCCGTCGAGCGCGACCTGTCGCCGCTGCAGGTGACGATGCGTCAACTCGATGTGCTGAGCGTCGTCGCGGCCGAACCGGGCATCAACCAGCGGGCGGTGGGCAACCAGCTCCGCATCAATCGCATGACCGTCGTCACCCTGGTCGACAAGCTGGAGGGGACGGGCCTGATGGAGCGCAGACGCGGCCCCGACCGCCGGGCCCTGGAACTGCACCTGACCGAACGGGGACTGCGACGGCTGCGGGAGGCGCAGGAAGTGCTGGCCGGGGTCCACCGCGAGTTCCTGGGTCCTTTGTCCGCCGAGGAGAGCGAAGCCCTGCGGGCCCTGCTGGTACGTCTGGTGGTGTGCGGCCCCGCCCTCTGAGGGTGGCTGGAGGGGGCGAGTGGGTGTGGCGGTCGGCGCTCGCCCGCTCCCCCCTCAGTCGAGGTCCCCGTCCCCGTGTCCGTGTCCGTTCCGCGCGGCGGTACGCGCCGTCTTCCCCGGCCGACTGGCCCTGATCACCGTGGCGTACGCCTCGCGCTCGCCCGTCGAGGTCGTGACGGTGTGCACCACCCGCTCGGCGCGTTCGACGCGCAGGTCCGGCAGTTCCGCGCGCAGGCGGTCCGGGGTGTACATCCGCTCCGGTTCGGACGGCCCTTCGAGGCCGATGCCGAGGTTGTCGAGATGGTGCCCCACGATCACCAGCCGTCCGCCCGGAACCAGCGCCTCGGACGCACGTGCCAGGAGTGCCGCCCGCTCTGCCGGTTCGATGTGGACGTACGTGATGAGGGCGAGGTTGAAGGTGGAGCGCGGCGGTCCGTACGAACCCAGATCCGCCAGGACGGTCGTCACCTCCACCCTCGCCTCCTCGGCCTGCCGGCGCGTGCGCTCCAGGGCCACCGAGGAGATGTCCACGGCCGTCACCTGCCAGCCTCGGCGGGCGAGCCACAACGTATGGCGTCCGGCACCCGCCCCGAGGTCGAGGGCGCGGGGCCGCGCCGCCGCCGGGCCGGAAGGCGCGTCCGGTGCCACCAGCGCCAGCTCCTCGACCGCCAGCGGGTGGGGAGCGAGCGTCCAGCCGATGTCGCCGTGGGTGTAACGACGGTCCCAGTACTCGGCCCAGTCGGTCATCTGCGCTCGCACCTCCGCACGCCGGGAAGAACCTTGAGCAATCTGACAGCACGGCAGATTATCACCACCGCTGCCCATGTCGGAGGGGTGCGACGAGCTGATGGCAGGATGGGGGAGTGGCGAAGAATCACCCCTGGTCGGGGCTTCCTGATGACCTGGTGGCGGCGAGGACACGGGTGTACGACCCGAGCGGCTTCGTCTGCACCCGGCCGGTGCCCGAGCCGGAGAGTGCGGAGTACGCGGCTCACGGGTTCACCCTTGACGGTCTGGCGGTACGGTTCCGCGTGGCCAGGACCACCCCGACGAAGGTCGGCCAGTTCGTGACCGTATGGCAGCGGTCCGCACAGGGCCCGATCCGCCCCTTCGACGTCGACGACGGCATCGACCTCTTCGTCATCAGCAGTCGCGACAGCGGCCACTTCGGGCAGTTCGTGTTCCCGCGCGAGGTGCTGTGCGAGCGCGGCATCGTCTCGCGAGCCGACGCCGGCGGCAAACGGGGTTTTCGGGTCTATCCGCCCTGGGTGACGACCACCAACCGACAGGCACGCGGTACGCAGGCGTGGCAGGTGGCCTACTTCCTGCGGCTCGACGAGGACGGGCAGGCCGACACGGCACGTGCCCGAACCCTCTACCACCCCTAGCGGGTCCGCTTCTTCGGTGTTCGCCGTATGACCTCAAGGGCGCCCGGATGGTGGGTACGCGTCGGCCGCCCGGGGAGATCCCCGGGCGGCCGATGGGGGAAAACCTGCCTGCCGGTCAGCGTCGGCCCTTCATCCGTTCGACCGCGGCGACACCGACTGCGGCGAGTGCGATCTGGATGGCGAGTTCGATCCAGTCGATGCCGTTGGTGTCCGCCACGTCCAGGGCGGCGGCGATGGCGGTACCGATCAGAGCGGCGATGATACCGACGGCGATGGTCCACAGGATGCCGGTGTGCTGGCGGCCGGGCAGGGCGAGGCGGCCCAGAACGCCGATGATTGCGCCGATGATGATGGCGGTGATGATGCCGGAGATCTCCATGCCGTCCCTTCCTCGAAGTCGTTCGCAGGTCGGATGCCCGCACGACGCGTGCTCACACACCATGGCTTCGTGGAAGATGTCCCGGCCGTCCGGTGGCCGGGGCCGGTGCGCCTACAGTTCCAGGAGGGGCTCCAGAGCACGGAGTGCCGCGCGGATCTCCTCCAGGGGCAGCGCGCGTTCGCGGTCCAGGACGAGGTAGATGAAGAGGCCGCCCTCACGCAGCCGCAGCAGCGGCCGGATCAGGTGGAGCTCGGTGCCGAGGGTGATCAGGATGTCCTCGACGCTGTCCGGGGCATAGCCGAGGAGCTCCAGGGTGTACAGCTTGGCGCGCATCACGTCGCTGTCCCCGTAGGCGACCTTGTCCATGTCGAGCCCGCTGCCGCGATCGAGGGACCCCAGGACCCGGCGCTGGCGGAAGTCGACCACGGCCACCCCGGTGGCCCCGCCGATCGCCAGCGCCTTCCGCAGTACCGTCGCGATGGTGTCCATGCCGCCCCTCCCGACTCCCACCCGGCCGGGCTCCTCCAGCCACACCCGGGTTCTGGCCCCGTCGGGCCGCAGGCACCCTAGCGGACGGATCATCGGTCGCGCGCCGCCGGGAGGGTCCCCCAGTGACGGCCGGGTGCGTCCGTTCGGGTGATGGTCGCGGCGGAACGACGGCCACCCCGGCGGAGGGGCGTGTCCCGCGCGCACGGTGATCGTTGACAGGCCATGAGGAAAATCATTGCTGTCACGGTCTTGACCATGTCCGCTCTGGGACTGGCGGGCCCGGTCCACGCCCACGGCGCCTCCACGGCCGCCCCCGCCTCTTCTCCCCGGCTCGACGGGCCGCCGTGGCCGTACGCGGACTGCATCAAGGCCGCCCGGAACAAGGGCGAGAGCCGGAGCTACGCCAAGTGGCACTGCGACCAGCTGGTGCGTGCGGGCTGGATCAAGCCCCCCAAGCGGTAGGACGCTTCACGAGCCGGGGCCGGCCGGGGCGCGGCCGCGGCGAACAGGGCGCGGGCCCGGTCGGCGCCCGTGTCCCACCGCCGCGCCCGTGTCCCGGCCGCGGGTGGCCGGGTGAGGTCTGCGGGCCGCCCCCACCAGGTCCCGGTCACGCCTCTCGCATGCCTCGGCCCGACGGCCCCGCGACCGGCGCCGGTGGACGGCGCCCTCTCGCCCAGAGCGCCACGATCACCGAACACACCGCCGCGGACGCGCACCACGTCGAGATGTACTCCTGCCGCCACAGCGCGGCGGACACCGCGGCTCCCACGGCGACCAGCACACCGAGCAGGACCAGCCCCCGGTCGCCGGACAGGAGCAGGGAGCCGATCGTGGCGAGGAGGTAGCCGCCGACGACCAGTTCCGGCTGCGCAAGGCCGAGAGAGTATCCGACGGTGTGCCCGCGGATCTCGGCCGTCACGGTGCGGGTCGCCAGCGCGTGGGCGAGTGCCGTCGCGGTCGCGAGCCCTGCGGCCAAGGGGATGAGCAGACGGAGGCGAGCGCTCGGCGGCGCGGCGCAGAGGACGGCCGCCGGTACCCACAGCGCCAGCAGGGGAAGCGCGATGACGGCCCAGGCCACCGTGGCAGGCCCGGTGCCGCCGTCGTGGTGCCACACCGCGGCTTCGACGATCTGGTGACTCCCGAGGAGGAGCGGCAGCGCGGCCAGGGGCACATCGCGGGGGCGCCGGGCCGCGAGGGTCACCGAGACGACTCCCACGGCCGCGATGCCCGCACCCGCGACGAGGTCGGCTGTCGCACTCCAGCACATGGGAGCCACGGTACGACTCCTGTGGCGCGTGTGGGCGCCTACGGGAGGAACGGCGGTGTGTCCTCGAAGTCGAAGGACGAGACCCACGCTTCCCCGGACCCTGGCATGTGAAGGCGGCGTCCCGGGTGACGGACCGGGCGCCGTACGGGACCTTCAGCCGCACCAGGGTGTTCGTGCGGTTGAGCGCGGCCCAGAGCTTACGCGACCTCGACAGGCTGGCGGCGGACTGCGCCCGTGGCCGCGACGCGGCTTCTTCGGCAGCTCGGTGGTCCACCCCGCCCAAGTCCCGGTCGTCAAAGCCGCGTTCACCCCGAGCGACCAGGGCCCGCACCGTCCTCGACATCGCTGCCCTCGGGGCGCGGGACCCCCTCTGAGCGCCATCCCCGAGCGCCCGCAGGCGCGGACGGCTCCTCATCCTCCCGGCGCTTCATCGTGCTCCCCGCGACACCCGCCGCGCCCCCGCGTGGCATCCGCGCCGCCGTTTCGACCGGCAGTGCCGGGGCAGACGACGTAGCGTCACGGCTCGCTACATCGGGAGGGTTTCATGTCCGGTCTCCTCGCCAAGATCAAGCAGTTCAGCCGCACCCCGCAGGGGCAGCGGACGATCGCCTCGGTGCGGCGCGCCGCCTCCGACCCGCGCAAGCGGGAGCAGGCCCGCGGGATGTTCAAGCGGCTGCGCGGCGGGCGCTGACCTCACGACGGGCCCGCCCCCGGCGCCTCGGGGGCAGCCCCGCCGAAGAGCAGGTTTCCCACGCACCCGGGCTCGTCGCTGGTGAAATAGTCGTGGAGGGACTCGCTCAGTTCGTCGAGGTTGGTCATGCCGTCCCCGTTGGTGTCCAGTCGGTGGGCGATGTGGGCCGCCTCCGTCTCGTCCGCGCCGAGGGCCCGTACGAGCTGGCGCGTCTCGGACCTGCCGAGAAGACCGTCCTGGTCGTGGTCGGCGGCCATCAGGATGGCCGTGACCAGCGGCAGAATGCAGGTGTCGTAGGTGGCGGGGGTGAAGGCGAGTTTGGCCAGGGCGGTGGTGAACGGCTCGCGCGTCAGGGACTGCGAGGAGAACACCCCGGCCTCACCGGTCAGACTGCGCCAGTACGTGGCGAACGCGTCGCGGAGGGCCAGAGCCTGCCGGCTGTCCGTCTCGTGCCCGAGGCGCGTGGCCATCCGGGTGGCGGCGGCCATGAAGTCCGCCGCCGTGACGACACCGTCCGCGTCGGTGTCGAAGAGGTGGAACTGCCGCCGGTGCTTCTCCGTCACCAGGGACGGCACCTCCCCGGGCCACGCGGGGTGGACGTGCGGCCTGGGTGCCGTGCGGCGCGGAACGACGGGCTGCCGCGTGGCGCGGGCCTCAAGATAGCGGCTGGTGGCGGCGTAGCTGAGGTCGATGCGGCGGTGGATGGCGGCCAGTTCACTGCTCCTGCCGGGCCACCGGGTCTCCGGCCCCTGCATCGGGGCGTCCTCACCACTGGGCAGGACGTGGACGCGTACGCCGTCGGGACGGCTGTTGAGGACCTGGTGCAGATGGTGCCTGCGGGACACCTCGAAGATGGTCGCCCCCAGGTGCCAGGGGGTACGAGCCGGGCGCAGGGGCCGTTCGTTCTGGCGCATCCGCAGGACGTAGATGGTGCGCGCGCCACTGGCCACGGCCCGCGCCAGGGGTACGGACTCGACGACCCCTCCGTCCACGTAGTGCTCGGCACCGATCCGGACCGGAGGCCACAGCCCCGGCACGGCGCTGGAGGCCAGCAGCGCGGGGAGCAGGGGGCCGGAGTCGAAGTACCGTACGGCCGCGCGCTCGATGGACGCGGCGACGCACTGGTACGGGACCTGGAGATCCTCGATCCTGCTCGGCTGGGCGAAGTGGCTGGCCAGCAGGGCGCGTACGGCGGTGTTCGTCTTGATCTCGGGCCGCAGGGCGAGCGCCTTGAGCAGGCTGCGCGGGGTGAGGCCCATGACCCGGTCGGCGACGAAGTCGTGCCAGAAGCGCAGCATCTCCTCGCACACCGTCGGCGTCGGGTTCCTGGCGACCATGGCTCCCTGGATCGACCCGATGGACGTACCGATGACCAGGTCGGGAGTGATCCCGTGCTCGAAGAGAGCACGGACCATGCCTACCTGGTGGCCGCCGAGGGCGCCGCCTCCGCCGAGCACGAAGGCGACTTCGGGCGTGTGGGTGGGGTGGTGTGTCATCTCTGCGGCCTCTCCAGGGCGGTGATCCGGGCGCGAAGCATGGCGGTCGGCGTACTGAGTGCTCGGCAAGGCGGGCGGCCCTTGAGCCGGTGCGGTCACTGTGGGGCAGGGGCCGGGACATGGCCAGGGGCCGGAGCCGCGGCCGGGGCGCGGACGCGGGAGATCCACGCGTCCATGGCCGCCCACTGCTGATCGAGCCAGGCGGCGGCCGCCGCGGGTTCGCGGGGTACGTCCGCTGCCGGGGTGTGCCACCAGCGCAGGTGTACGCGGCGGTGGCCGGTCACCGGATAGCCGACGTCGGTCAGGCAGCTCAGCGGGTCTTCCAGCCCGGTGTGGCCCACGACGACGACATCGGCGTCGACGGCCTGGGCCAGCACGCGCGCCGCCCCGGACGGCACCGGGGGAAGCACGTGGCGCAGGTCCCGGGCCCACGCCGCGCGCGCGGGATCGGACCTGTGCAGGTTCGCCAGGACCGTACGCCTTCGCGCAGCGGTCATGTGCGCCCCTTCAGGGAAGAACGCGAGCACGTCGTCCGGGCCGAGCCTCTGGGCGTGGTGGATCAGGAACCGCATGGCCCGGGCCGGGCCGTGCCGGTTCCACCGGATCAGCGCCACCCGCGGCGGACGCAGCAAGAACGCGAGGGCCGGATCCCAGGCCGGCAGGAGGCGTCCCACCGAGATCAGGCCGCGCCCCAGTTCGTGGCATGCGAGCAGGGCCAGCAGCTGGGGGTTGAAGGGGCCGGAGTGGCGGACCAGCAGCACCACCGGGCGACCGGCCTCGATGGAGGGCGGCGCGTGACGGCCCTCCAGGAAGAATCCCGCCTTCTCGATGCCCGTGGTGAGCAGCCGGTGGCTCAGGTGGCCGAAGAGCCGCTCACGGGCGCGCGTGTCCCGAGCCCGGCGCGACAGCAGGGCGCGCAGGGCCGGGAGTTCGAAGAAGACGAGATACACCCACGCCAGGCGCAGGCAGTGCCTTACGGCGGTGCCGCGCCGCAGGGCGGCCGGGCCGGGCGCGCTCACGGGGCCGTCACCACCAACGCGGCGTTCTGCCCGCCGAAGCCCACCGAGTGCGTGAGCACCGCTTTCACCGTCCGGCGCAGTGTGGAGGGGACGAGGTGCAGGTCGGTGGCCGGGTCGGGGTCGCGGAGGTTGGCCGTGCCGGGGATGGTCCGGTGGGCGATCGACAGCACCGCGCACACCGCCTCGATGGCTCCCGCCGCCCCCAGGCTGTGACCGGTCACGCCCTTGATGGAGGTGACGGGCGGCCGATGGGGGAAGACCCGGGCCAGCACCGCTGCCTCGGCCGCGTCCCCGCGAGGCGTCCCCGTGGCGTGGGCGTTGACGTGATCCACGTCGGACGCGGACAGATCGGCGTCGGCCAGCGCGTCGCGCACCGCCCGCTCCAGCCCGGTGCCGTCGGGGTGGGGCGCCACCGGGTGATGGGCGTCCGCGGTCTCGCCCCGTCCCGCGACGCGGGCACGGACGCGGGCCCCGCGCGCCAGGGCGTGCTCCTCCCGCTCCAGGATCAGCACGCCCGCGCCCTCGGCCAGGACGAAGCCGTCACGCCGGGAATCGAAGGGTCGGGACGCCCCCTTCGCGTCCTCCGCACGGGACAGCGCGCCCAGTTGGGCGAAACCGGTGGCCACCACCGGGGTCAGCGGCGCCTCGGTGCCGCCGGCCACGACGATGTCGCAGCGCCGGGCCCGCAGCATGTCCAGGGCGGTGCCGATCGCCGTGGTGCCCGAGGCACAGGCGGTCGAGACCACCAGGCAGGGGCCGGTGATCCGGTGCGCGATCGTGGTGTGCCCGGCCGCCATGTTCGACAGGTAGTGCGGCAGGAGGAGCGGGGAGACGGCCCGGGCGCCCCGGTCGCGCATCGTCTCCTGCGCCAGGACGCAGGCATCGAGCCCGCCCACGGAGTTGCCCAGGACCATGCCGACGCGCGAACCGTCCCACTGCGCGGGGTCGAGCCCCGCGTCACCGAGGGCCTCCGCCACCGCGGCCAGCGCGAACTGGCCGAACCGCGCCGTACGGTGAGCGCGCTCCGCTCCCAGGACCCGCTCGGGGTCGAAACCGGTCACCCGGCAGGCCAGGCGGACGGGCGACGGCGCGAGCAGGGGTTCCACCATCGCCGTCGGCAGCCCGGAGCAGATGCCGGCCCAGCTCTCCGCCACGCCGACGCCGGCCGGAGTCACCAGGCCCAGCCCCGTGACCACGACGGCGCCGCTCACCGGCGAAGCCCTCGCTCCAGCAGGGTGACGAGCTCCTCCACGGTCTGGGCGCGCGCCGCCCGGTCACCGTCGACGGCACCGCGATAGGAGTTCTCCAGGGCGACGGCGAGTTCGGCGCGAGCGAGGGAGTCCAGATCGGCCAGGGACGTGTCCAGGGCCAGGTCGTCGGCCGGAATCCGCAGCGTTTCCGAGATGAGGGCTCGGACTTCAGTGAACATGGACATCCCCAAAGGGCTCGTGGAGTCGATGGACGGGAACGGCGACCGGGGCTGGCGCTGCCCCGGCCGGACGAGTGGTCGGAGCAGCGTTTGTCCGGCCTCACCGTGGCGTTGCCCGGGTGTGCCGGAGGCGCCGAACCGCGCGCTCCAGAGAGTCAGTGGTGCCCCGTCCGCCGGATCCGCCCCAGTGGTGCGGCACCCGCCCGGCGTCCCGTACCCGGGCGATCCGCCCGGGCCGAGGCCGGCTCCGCGTGCCGAGGTCGCACCGGTGACCCGGATGCACTCACGTTCGTCATACGCCATGCCTTCCCCGCCTCCCGGGCGCGGCGATCGGCCGATCGGGGGAGTGGTGCCCCTTCAATCAAAGATCCCGGCTGAGCCGGACCGACTACCCGGCCGGGGCGGCGAACGCGGCAGGCACACGGCCCGCTGCTCACCCATCAGGGCGATATCAGGCAGAAAATACGACTGCACCGGCACGCCTGCGGCCGTTGCCGCACGGCGACCGGTGACCATCTGCCTCACAGCGACCCTCGCTCAAAGGTGGTCAGGATGGGGCTTCGGCGCGGGTGCCCACGGGGCCGGCACACGGCCTTCCTCGCCGTGTGCACGATCACGGCCGCGATGTGCGCGGCCTACGCGGACCGCGCACCGGCGGCCCGTGCGGGAGGAGTCGGGGAGAACGGCCTCCAGCTGACCGTCACCGTCAACACCCGTCCCGGGCTCGGCGCGGTACAGCCCGGGATCCGGGCCGGCGCACCCGTCGTGAAGGTCTACCGGCTCACCAACCACAGCGGGGCCGACCTCTCCTCGGTGCGTCTGACCGATCCGGCCGTAGCGCCCGCGCTGCTCCGCTGCGGCGGCGGTTCCGGCAGTCCCGGAACCCTACGGGCCCTGTCGAGCACCACCTGCACGGCCCGGTTTCCCGCCGCCCCCGGCCCGCACACCGGCTGGGTGACCGCGACCGGCGCGATCGCCTCCCTGGGGATACGGATGAAGGCTGTGGCGCACAGCGGCTACGCGGGTGTGGCCGGGCGGCTGTCCCTGTCGGAGAGCGCGCTGCTGACCAGTTTCAACGAGGCCGAGGTCCGCTACGTCTTGACCAACCCCGGCAACAGGACGGTGTACGACGTACAGCTGGCCGACCCCGCGCTGGCACCCGGCCGCATCGACTGCTCCGGCCGTACGAACGTCCCCGAGCTGCCTCCCGGTACGTCCGTGACGTGCGCGGCGCAGGTCGTGCGGCCCCCCGGTACGTACCGCAGCGCGGGCGTGGCCACGGGAAGCGACCGGACGATCACGCTGGGCCCGGCGGGAGGCGGCGAAGCACCCCCCGTCCTCACCGCGCACGCCACGCTCTCGTTCAGCGTCCCCACCCCACCGATTCTGCCCCCGGCGGCCTTGGCACCGCCGTTCCCCTTCCGTCCGGCGTTCCCCTTGCAGCCACGCCCTCCTCTGCGTCAGCAGGCGCCTCCCGCGACGGGCCCCGGCACGGTGCCACCGCCGGGCTCACCCGGAGCACCTGGGACGCCCGGGGCACCCGGGGGAGGCGGAACTGGCACACCAGGTGCACCAGGCGCAGCGTCAGGGCCAGGCGGGGTGTCGGGGCCGGGCGGGGCGCCGGGTTCGGCTGGCGCACTCGTACCGGCCGTACCGCCGCCGGCCGGCGGCCTGCCGGGGCAGCCGCCCGGCCCGGCCACGCGCGGCCTGCTCGCCCAGCCGCCGTTCTACAGCGCGCCGATCGCGCCCCCCGGTCCCCCCGGCCCCTTCGCGCCCGGGGAAACGCCGTCGGCGCCCCTTTTCGGAGAGGGTGCGGTGGGGACCGGACCCGCCCCGGCCAATGGTGGAACCGCCGGTGCCGTACCCGTGGCTCCGGGCGCCGGTGCCGGGGGTGCCGGGGGTGCTGGCGTCGAGCAGCCGGGCGGTGGGGCGGCCGGTGTCGCGCCCGCGGCGCCGGGAGGCGGGGTGGCCGGAGCCCCGGGAGGCGGGGCGGCCGGGGTCGCGCCCGGCGGTGGAGTGGCAGGCGTGGCGCCCGCGCCGCCCGCTGCGGGGACCGGCGGCGTGGCGCCCGCGGCGCCCGGTGGAGGTACGGCCGGCGCGGCGCCCGTGGCCCCGGGCGGCGGGGCGGCCGGTGTCGCGCCCGCGCCGCCCGGCGGAGGCATCGCGGGTGCGGCGCCCGCGCAGCCGGGCGGTGGGACGGCCGGTGTCACACCCCCGCGGCCCCCTGCGCCGGTGGTGCCGCCCCGGCCGCGGCCGCCCCGTACCAACGAACGCCCCGGCGAGGAGGCCTCGGTCCTGACCCGGGTGCGGCGCAGGGCCCGGGAGGTCTCTGGCCTGTCGGTCGTGGCCGTCCTGCTTCTGCTCCTCATTCCCGCCGCGCTCGCGGCGGCGCTGATGGGTTCACGCCGCCCGTGATCCACCACGTGACTCACCCCGTGACGCACCCCGTGATCCAGAGGGACTCCCGTGCCTGACACCTTGCAAAGCCTCGCCATTGTTCTCGGGGTGGCCATGCTCGCCGCCGCGGTGGTCGTGGCGAAGGGGCGCCTCTTCCCGCCGGGCCCCGACGAGGAACCGCGCGAGGACGTCGCCGAGTACATCTCGATGATGGTCGGCGTCCTCTACGCGCTCGTGCTCGGGCTCGCCCTGGTGTCCGTATGGGAGACCAGCAGCAGTGCTTCCTCCCACGTGCAGGAGGAGGCCAGTGCGCTGCACGAGACGTATCTGGTCGCCGACGCACTGCCGGCGGACGAGCGGGAACAGGTGCGTTCTCTCTCCGGGCAGTACGCCCACCACGTCGTCACCGCCGAGTGGCCGCGGATGGCGGACGGCGAGAGCCTCGGCCCCGAGGGCTGGACGCTGCTGAACCAGCTGCGCACCGCCACCCGGCTTCCGGCCACGGCCACCCCCGCCCAGCAGATCGCCGCTCAGGAACTCCTCGCGCAACTGGGCACGCTCGACGAGGCCCGGCGCGGGCGCGAGGCCGACGCCCAGAGCAGCCTGTCGCCCGTCCTCTGGCTGGGCCTGATCATGGGTGGGGTGCTGACGGTCGCCTTCATGTTCATCTTCGGCATCCGGCGCAGTTTCACCCACATCGTCATGGTGATGGGCCTGGCCGGGCTCATCACGTTCCTCGTCCTGCTCATCCGGGAACTCGACTCACCCTTCGGTGATGTCCTGGGCACCGACGCCACGGCGTTCACGCGCTACTTCCGTACGTGATGGGGAGGGCGCGAGGAGGGGTGATGGTCGTGCCCTTCACCGCGAGAAAGGCACTTAGCATGTACACGACGCGCTAGCGCGACCAGGGGGAATCCGCGGGCTGCTCAGCCTTCCGCTCCTCCGGGTCCGGAACCTGTGGCCGAAGGATGAACGTATGCACCGCCGCTCCACACCCCTGTACGGGGTACTCCTCACCGTCCTCGGGCTCACGCTCACTGCCTGCGGCGGTGACGCGGAGAGCGGCAACCCCGGTGTCTCCGAAGGGCGGGCGGTGAAGGGCGGTTCGGGTCAGGAGAGCCCGGCCGCGAGTGCGTCCCCGAAGTGGGAGTGGGGTCCGGCGCTGGCGATGGGCCGACCCTCACCGCAGTTGTACCAGCCCGCGAACACGGGAGGCGGCACGTTCGAAGTCGCCGCCAAGAAGATCGTCAAGGGGACCCCCGAACAGGCGAAGTCCCTGCACTGGGACACGGTCGCCCCGGGCGAACTGATGGGCGACACACCGTACTTCGTCTACTTCACCTACACGCTGAAGGCAGGCAAGCCCCGGTCACCCAACGCCGACCTGGGAGCCCATGCCGCGGCCCTCGACAAGAACGGCGTGAAAGTCGCCGACCGGCCGACCGTCCACACGGGATACGTCGATGGCGGGTGCGAGGTGCCACCCGTCTACATGGGATGGGACGTCGGCGAGACCCACACGCTCTGCACGGTCTTCGCCGGAAACGAGTCGAACCCGCCGAAGCGGCTTGTCTGGACGACCGCCCTGTCCACCGACAAGGACTACATGAAGGCCGCGTCCTGGGAGTGGACCACGCGGTGACGGCCCGCGACTGAGAGTGCAGGTGGGGGCAGCCGGGACAAGTCCCGGGCGTTACGGCCCGTCGGACTTGCCCCGGCCGGGCGTCACGCCCCAGCCGATGGAGATGGCGGGGTGCGGTGCCTAGCCGTTGGTGCAGCTGTTCCCGGTGGCGGGGTTGAGGAGGCCGATGACATCTATGGTGTCGCCGCACACGGCGACCGGAATGTGGATCGGCACCTGGGTCACGTTGCCGGAAAGGAGGCCGGGCGAGTTGCTGGCCACGCCGGTCGTTGTGTCGGGGCCCGGATCTGCGGCGAGGGCCGTACCCGCTCCCGCCAGGGTGAGGACCGCGGTCAGGGTGGTAGCGGCGACGATGCGCATACGCATGACAACCTCCAGGGAAATCTTCAGGGTGAAGACGGTCTCCCGTGGCGGGACGCGGCCCGCAAGGACCGGTTCCGCCCCGTCGGGGTTCCTACGTGGTGGCCCGGGCGCTCGTCACTGTCGTTCCGGGTGTACCCGCTGGACGTGTCTCGGCGCGCATGGCGGAGCACCTCCCGTACGCTCATCGGCGAGGGTGCCTGGGCTCCCTTTCCAGCCTGGTCCGACAGGGGTTGGGCGTCGCATCGGGTTAGCCCGAACGGGTGACAGCCTGCGTGCCCTGGTCCTGCGCGAACGGCCCGGCTCCCCCCTGCCGCTGCTGCCACACTGGGAGAGTGACCGACACCGAACGGCAGACCGACCGGCGTCTGGAACGCGCCATTCTGGATCTGCTGGAGCGTCGCAGCCCCACCGCGACGATCTGCCCCTCCGACGCCGCACGGGCGGTGTACGACGGGGACGACGACGGCTGGCGCGCGCTCATGGAACCCGCCCGGCGCGCGGCCCGGCGACTGGTCGAGGCCGGCGAGGTCGAGATCACTCAAGGTGGCCGACCCGTCGAACCGGCTCGAGCGCGGGGCCCGGTCCGTATCCGCCGCATCCGGTGAACAGTGCGGCGATGAGGCTGCTCGTCGACGGTAGGGCCCGTGCCGCGACGCTGCCCGCACGCCCGGGGGCCGCGGCCGACGGGGCAGCGTTCCCGGCCGGGACGACCCTTGCGCCGTGACGCAGGCGTGTAGTGCCCTGTCTGCCATGACATCGAGCAGAGTGGGTGCACTGATCGCCGCCGTGGTCGGCGGAGCGCTGCTGGCGGGCGCGCCCGGGTCGAGCGCGCAGGACATCGGCGCGGCGGACGGACCGCCGCGCCGAGCGTCGTCTCCGGGAGGGGTCGACTTGGACACCGTGACGATCCCGGAGTTACAGGCGGACAGGGCCAGGGGGACGCTGACGTCGTTGACACTGACCCGCGCGTACTTGCGGCGGATCGAGACCATCGACCCGAAGATCCACGCGGTGCTCCACACCGACCCGTCGGCCCTGCGCCAGGCCGCCGCCAGCGACGCGCGGCAGCGCGGCGGCCGACTGCGCGGACCACTGGACGGCATCCCCGTGCTGCTCAAGGACAACGTCGGCACCCGGGACCTGCCGACCACGGCGGGGTCGCTCGCACTTGCGGGCAGGCCACCGGCCGAGGACGCGGTTCTGGTGGACCGGCTGCGGCAGGCGGGAGCGGTGATCCTCGGCAAGACCAACCTGTCGGAGTGGGCGAACTTCCGTGCGGCGAAGCCGACTTCGGGGTGGTCGGCCGTCGGCGGCCAGACGAACAACCCGTACGTCCTCGACCGCAACCCGTGCGGATCCTCCGCCGGCTCGGCCGCCGCGCTCGCCGCGTCGCTGTCCCAGGTGGCGATCGGTACCGAGACCGACGGGTCCATCGTGTGCCCGGCGGGGATGAACGGGGTGGTCGGTCTCAAGCCCAGCCTCGGTCTGGTGAGCCAGAGGGGAGTGGTGCCGATCTCGGCCGAGCAGGACACCGCCGGGCCGATGGCCCGCAACGTCATCGACACCGCGCTGACGCTGTCCGTGCTCACCGGAAACCGTGTCACGGGCCTCACAGGCGTCACGGGCCCCAAGGGCCGCTCGGGTGCTGACGCCATACCGGCCCAACGGACGCCCCAGTGGGATGAATCGGCGGGCCGTCACGGCGGATTGCGAGGCAAGCGCATCGGTCTGTGGCGCCTGCCCTCGCTCGGTCCCGAGGTCGACGCCGTGATGACCCGTACCGCGATGATGTTGCGCACCGCCGGTGCGGAAGTCGTCGAGGTGACGCCCCCGTACCAGGACCGGCTGGCCGCGCTCGAATTCCCCGCGCTGCTCAGCGAGTTCCACCGGGACATCGACGCCTACCTCCGTACGCGCCAAGGGCCCCGGGACCTCGCCGCGCTGATCGCGTTCAACCGTGCCCATTCCCAGGAGCAGGCCTGCTTCGCCGGGCAGGAGCTGTTCGAGCAGGCCCTCGCCGCCCCGCCCACCACCGACCCGGGGTACCGCGCCATCCGCGCGGAGCTGGCCGAACTGTCCCGGCGCTCGCTCGACGAGACGCTGGCCGCCCACCACCTGGACGCCATCGCCGCGCCGACGAACCCGCCGGCCTGGACGACCGACTGCGCGCGCGGCGACAACGACGTGATCCCGTCCTCCACCCCCGCGGCGGTGGCCGGGTATCCCTCGCTGTCGGTGCCCGCCGGCGCCGTGGGTGAGCTGCCGGTCGGGCTCCTGCTGATGGCCGGCCACCACGAGGACGCCGACCTGCTCTCGCTGGGAGCCGCCGTGGAGCGACGGCTGCGGGCCTGGCGAGCGCCGCGCTATCTGCCGTCCGTGGGCGCCCTCGCCCCCTGAACGGACCGCGTCGGAGCGCTACGGGTGGGGCGCAGGCTCGCCCCGGGCTGTGAAGGGCGGCGTCGAGTCGCCCGTTTCCCTCTGATTTCGAGGCGATCGCCGCGCCCCACCCCCACCTCAAAAGGGTACGAACAGTCACTCTTCGTAAAAATCGGACGCCCTGAAGGTGACTCGTCCCATAGGACCCATGTCACGTACGAGCGGACATCGTAACCCTGAGACGGCCGGACTGTCCGGCTTATCCCTGCTCCCACCTGCGTAAACGGCTGCCCGGCCGGATCAGGGACTCTCGTCCTCCGCTGCGAATCGGCCTAGTAGGAGGGGTCGTTGCCAGGGCTGGGGGTGGCCGGTAGAACTGGATGAGTCGCCGAGCGGTGCGGGTGTTTCTCCCCGGCCGCAGACGAACCCCTCTCCTTCGCGTGAGTGGCTCACGCATGTCTTCGGCATGCGGCGACCGCCCTCGTTCCCTTCGGAAGGTTTCTCCGTGTCCCACGCTGTCATCCGCCGTATCGCCGCTTCGAAGAAGACCCTCGCGGGTGCCGTCGTCGCCGTCGGTGCCGCCGGTTCCCTGCTCGCCACGGTCCCCGCTCAGGCCGCGGCCCCGACGAGCGCCAAGGCGATCGCCCAGCAGATGATCAAGGACCCGGCGCAGTTCGCCGCCTTCAACAACATCGTGTCCCACGAGAGTGGCTGGGACCACACCGCCACCAATACCTCCTCGGGCGCCTACGGCCTGGTCCAGGCCCTGCCGGGCTCGAAGATGGCCTCGGCCGGTGCGGACTGGAAGACCAACCCCGCCACTCAGATCAAGTGGGGCCTGGACTACATGAACGACCGCTACGGCAGCCCCGTGGGCGCCTGGAACTTCTGGCAGACCCACCACTGGTACTGAGCCGCCCCCGGGTGAGCCGCTCTCGGTAGCAGACACACAAAGACGCTCGGCTGGGACGACCCGGCCGGGCGTCTTCGCGTATGCGGGACGGTGGTGTTGCGGTGGTGTGCAGGGAGGCGGGTGGTGTCCGACGTCCCCCCGTGACCGCGCGACAGCGGACGGGTACCCCCCCATCCGGTGCATGAGCATCCGGTTTGCCGGGTATGGCCTGGAGCGTAAGTGAGTGCTGTGCCCGCTGTGCCTCAGGGAGCTGCCCATGTCGACCGACGCGATCGTGATGCTGAGGGAAGGCCACAAGGAGATCAGGCGACTGATCCGCTCCTACCGGGTCGAAGGACGGACCGAGGCGGTGGAGCCCTTCCTCCGGGCACTGACCGTGTACACCTTTATCGAGCGGGAGGGCATGTACCCGCGCGTCTGTGTGCTGCTCCCCGAGACCGAGCCCGACATCCTGGGCTTCGTCGAGGAGCATCACATCGCCGACGTGCTCGCCGCGGAGCTGTACGACATGCGTCCCGGCGAGGTCGCGTTCGACGCCAAGGCCCGTCTGCTGATGGACATCGTCGAACGGCACATGGACGCGGAGGACCACCGGTGGTTCCCCCGCGTACGGGCCGGGGTCGGGCGCAGGGAGTTGCAGGAGATCGGTGCCTGGATGACGCGGCTCGCCGAGCGTGCTCCCCAGCGCCCGGTCCGCCCGTCCGCGCACGCCATGTGGGACGCCGTGGCCGCGTGAGGTGAGGGCCGTGGCCGGGCGGTGTCGGTACCCAGCCGTCCGCAGCGGGCCATGGGCCCGGTGCTCGGTCAGCCGGCCGGGCGCAGGTCGGTGACGACCCGGAAGCGCTCCAGTAGCACCAGGGTCTCGTCGTCCACGGTGAACGCCGGGTCCTCCAGGGCCGCGCGCATCTCGGCGCTGTGCCAGAACGTCTCGTGGTTGGCCCGCCACCCGGCGATGCTGGTGTCGCCTTCGCCCTCATCCACCACATGAGCGAAATCCACCTGGGCGAGCGGTACGACCCGCACATCGGTGACCTCGGTGACCGCCACCGGACGGCCGTCCGAGTCGATCACCACGGCGCGGCGCCCGACGGACGGCAGCGGCTCGCCTTCGTGTTCGTAATCGATCACGAGCCCGGTCGTGGAGGTC
Organism: Streptomyces sp. NPDC043908; assembly: GCF_056435525.1. Lineage (NCBI taxonomy): Bacteria > Bacillati > Actinomycetota > Actinomycetes > Kitasatosporales > Streptomycetaceae > Streptomyces > Streptomyces sp. NPDC043908. The sequence goes on from NZ_JBWKEI010000001.1 coordinate 502,752, forward strand.
TTGGAGCCGTCGAGGACGGCCGCGACGAGCCGGTCGCGCAGCGGACCGGGAAAGGCGAACTCGGCCCGGGGGAGCAGCGCGATGTCATCGGGGGTGGGCGGCGGCACGGCGTCGGTGGTCATGAGGTCACAGTAGCGACCCCCTTGCCAGGCTCGGTAAGCCTTTACGCGGGCTGATCGCTGCCGAGGATCCCCGGGTGTTCCGCACCTCCCCGGCGCCGAACTACCCGTGAACGCCCGGGCCCGCGGCCGGTCGGGTCGGCCCCCGCCCGATGGGGCGGGAGCCGCGGCCCTCGCTACTCGCTCTTGCAGGCGGTGACGTTGTCGCTGGTGCCGGGTACGGCCGCGGCGCGTGCCGCCTGGAAGTTGGCCTCGAACGCGCTGTACACGGAGGGCGTGGTGATCCGCAGCATCGCCTCGTCGTTCTCGCGGAGCGCCGGACCGCTCCAGTTGTGGCTGCCGGTCCACATCAGCTTCTGGACGGTCCCCGCGTACATGCCGTCCACCATCACGTTCTTGGAGTGCACGATGCGGTTGGGGGTGGTGCTGTCAGCGTCGTCATCGTGCTGGTAGCAGCGGTTGGTGATGCCGGAGACTCCGTGCAGGGCGTTCCACGTACCCGTGTCCGTCTCGCTGTAGACGAGGTCCACCAGGCACCCCGCCCCGGCGAGCGCGCGCAGCTTGTCGGCCACGGCCTGGCGGCTGATCTTCAGCATGGCCGCGTGGACGGTCGTCCGGTGCGCTCCGGCGGTGTCGGTCCAGCGGCAGGTGATGTTGTCCAGCGCGTTCACGACGGTGTCCGTGGTGGCGTCGGTGCCCGCGCGCGGGAAGAAGTAGTACTTGTAGTCGCCGGCGTTGCCGTACGTGTACGTCCAGGCGGCGCGGTTCTGCGCGGGCAGCTTGTCGAAGTAGGAGAGGTAGCCGTCGTACAGCTCGGTGTTGCCCACGACGGTGACCGAACTGTTCCAGTACCGAGAGTAGTTGGACGGTGTCAGGTTCGAGGTGAGCTGCACCACGACGTTCTTCTGGGCTCCGCCACCGACGCTGCCGACCACCAGGAACTTGTTGTGGTTGATGCCGGTACCCGCCGGGCCCAGACAGGAGCTGCCGGTGGCGCACAGCTTCACGTACGAGCTCTTCGTGGTGTCCGTACCGAGAGCGGCCTTCAGGATGTCGTACGCGGCCGGGTAGTCGCGGGTGCTCGCGTCCAGGACCACCTTGACGCTGACGCCCCGGTCCGTCTTCGCGGCGACCAGTTCGTTCGCGACGGTCTCGTCCCACAGGTGGTACATGGCCAGCCGCAGCGAGGTTCCGCTGTCGGCGTTGGTGACGACCGAGCGCACCTGGCTGCGGATGGCCTGCTGGGCGGCACTGTCACCGGTCGGATCGTTGAAGACCGGTCCGGTGGTGACCGTGGCGGCGCTCGCGGTGTCCACGGGCCCCACGAGCATCCCGGTGAGTACCCCCGTGGCGACGGCGAACGCGCCAAGAGCCGTACGCAGTCGGCCCGGTATACGGATGAGTTTCATGTCCCTCCCCAAGGTGAACGGCAAATCCCGCGCATCCTAGCGGCGCACGGCCATCGGCCCCGCTCCCGGCGGTGGCGGGGTGGTGGCGGTGGCGGCCGCCGTTGCGGCACTCGGCCAACACATCCCGCGCTCGGCGCATCAACCGCCGCGCGCACGGTACACGTGAGGTGATGCGGGGCACGGTCCCGCCGCACAACGAGGAGGTGGCCGCGCCATGACGCAGCCGATGGGCCCGACGCTGGACGAACCCTGGGCGCATCCCCGGGTCCTCGAAAACCGCCGTCCCCAGCCGTCCGCGACACGATGAGCCCGTCGCAAGCCGCTCTGGCCGAGTCGCTGAGTATGAGCAGGGAAGTGACGGTCGGCCTGGTCCTCGCCGCACTCCTGCTCGTGGCGGCCGCCGTGGGGGCGGTCGTCCTGACCGTCCGGCTGGTCCGCGCCCGCAGACTGCTGCGGGACGCCGGTATCCCCCTCACCCACAAGGCCGCCTACTGGGGTGCGCTGCTGTACGTGATCAGCCCGGTCGACCTGCTCCCCGACCCCGTCTACCTGGACGACATCGGCGTCCTGCTCCTGGCGCTGCGCACCTTGCACAGCGCGGCCTCGCGGGGGAAGGGCGAACTGGACTAGGCGGTTGAGTGCCCCGGGCCGGTCTCAGACCGGCTTGCGCCATACGGAGATGTGCTTCGTGGAGTCCTGGGTGAACGGCGTCCCGTCCCAGTCCGCGACCCGGCGTTCTGGTTCGAGACCGGCGAGGCGTGCCATCAGGTCGAGCTCCGCCGGCCAGGCGTACCGGTGGCGGGAGTTGCCGCGGCGGTAGGTGCCGTCATCGCCGTCGCGGGTGAAATGGTGGGAGACGAGGATCTGCTCGACCAGGTCGAAGGTGTCGAAGCCGAGATGCCGTTCGGACACGTCGAAGGGCACCGCGACCTGCCCGGGAGGCAGGAGCCGCAGCGGCGGCACACCCAGCTCGATGACGAACCGGCCGCCGGGCGCCAGATGACGGGCGGCGTTGCGGAAGCACGCGACCTGCTCGTCCTGGGTGAGCAGATTCGTAATGGTGTTGTAGACGAGGTAGACCAGGCTGAACTCGCCGGGGACGACGGTGGTGGCCATGTTCCCGATGACCACCGGGAGCGTGGCCTCGTCCGTCTTGCGGCGCAGGACCGCCGCCATGTGCTCGGACAGCTCGATGCCCACGACCGGCACACCGCGTTCGCGCAGGGGAACCCCCACGCGTCCGGTGCCGATGGCGAACTCCAGAGCGCGGCCGTCCCCGGCGAGCTCGGCCAGGAAGGCAAGGGCGGGTCCGAGAACGGCGGCCGAGGACATCTCGGTCTCTTCGGCGTCGTAGCGGTCGGCGGTCGCACGGGTCCAGAGTTCGCTGCTCGTCACGGGCGGCCACTCTGCCGGGTGCCTCGGGGTGCTGTCGACGCATTTACCTCCGTGCCCCGGGCCCGTGGTCCCAGCCGACTCGGTGCGCCGGAGGCTGGGCCTTTCGGGCGTATCCCGTTCGCCCGGGAATGAGCGGGCACGTGCCGGTGTTCGAGCTGGTCATGAAGGCAATTGTGCTGGAGAAGTACGGTTCTGCTGACGACCTGCGCCTGGTGGACCTTCCCGACCCGAAGGTGGCGCCCGGCGAGGTCCTGATCAGGGTGAAGGCGGCAGCCATCAACCCCGTCGACTGGAAACTGGCCGCCGGGTATCTCGATCCCATCATGGAAGTCGCGTTTCCGATGATCCCGGGATGGGACGTCTCGGGCGTGGTGGAAGCGGTCGGCCTGGACGTGCCCGAGTACCAGGTGGGCGACGAGGTGTTCGGCTATGTGCGCAAGGACTGGGTGGAGAAGGGCGCGTACGCCGAGCTCGTCGCCGCACCCGTACGGTCCGTGGCGCGCAAGCCCGCCGCGTTGAGCTGGGAAGAGGCGGCCGGGGTGCCGCTGGCGGGGCTGACCGCCTACCAGTCGGTCCACCGGGCCGGGGTGAAGTCGGGCGAGACGGTGCTGGTGCACGCCGCCGCCGGTGGTGTCGGGGCGTTCGCCGTGCAGATCCTGGTGGCCCTCGGCGCCCGGGTGATCGGCACCGCGAGCGAGCGCAACCACGAGTTCCTGCGCGGCCTCGGCGCCGAGCCCGTCACGTACGGGGACGGCCTGGAGGACCGGGTGCGCGCGCTGGCGCCGGAGGGCGTGGACGCGGCGCTCGACTTCGTCGGGGGCGGCGTCGTCGATCTGTCGCAGGCCCTGCTCAAGCAGCGCGAACGCATCGTGTCCATCGCCGACCAGGCCGCCGTGGAGCAGGGCGGGCACTCGCTCTGGGTGCGTCCGGACAGCGAGGACCTCGCCGAACTCGCTCGGCTCGCCGACGCGGGGAAGCTCTCGGTGCACGTCGAGAAGACCTTCCCGCTGGCCGATGCCGCGGACGCCTGGCGCCTGAACCAGGAGGGCCGCACCCGCGGCAAGATCGTCCTCACCGTCTGACATCGCGTCCGCTGCGACAGGGCCGCCGTCCCGGGCCGACCGAGGCCATCGTGACCGGTCGGCGGACAGGACGGCGGTCCTGTCCGCGTGCCGCCCGGGGCCCGGGACCGCGCCCGGCGCTGGCCGCGGCGGGAACGGAACGGACTGCTTCCCAGATCGTGATCATGCTCAGTAGGCTCGGGAGGACGGCACCGCTCAGGCGGCGGGGCCGTCGCCGCCGCCGACGAGAGGGACCCCGATGGACCGGACCGTGACGAAGCTGCCCAGCACCGGCCGGGGCGTCCTGGTCACCGGGGCCTCACGGGGCATCGGCCGGGCGGTGGCCGCCGCGTTTGCCCGGGGTGGCGACCGGGTGGCCGTCCACTGCTCCACCTCCGGGCCGGACGCCGAGAAGACCCTCGCCGCACTGGAGGGAGAGGGACACGTACTCCTCGCCGCCGACCTCGCGGACCCGGACGGCGTCGAGGAACTGGCGGCCCGGGCCGAGGAGGCGCTCGGCGGGGTGGACATCCTGGTCAACAACGCCGCCGTGATGGTGGCCCACCCGCTCGCCCGGACCTCGTACGAGCAGTGGCAGCAGGCCTGGCGGCAGACCGTCGACGTGAACCTCCTCGGTCCCGCCCACCTCAGCCACCGGGTGGCGAGCCGGATGATCGAGGCTGGCCGCGAGGGGCGGATCGTGAACATCGGCTCGCGCGGCGCTTTCCGGGGCGAGCCCGACCATCCCGCCTACGGCGCCACCAAGGCCGCCCTGCACGCCCTGGGCCAGTCCCTCGCGGTCTCCCTCGCCCCGCACGGGATCGCCGTGGCGTCCGTCGCCCCCGGGTTCGTCGCCACCGAGCGGGTCGCGGACCGCCTGGAGGGACCCGAGGGAGAGGGCATCCGGGCCCAGAGCCCGTTCGGCCGCGTCGCCGACCCAGGCGAGATCGCCGCAGCCGTGCTGTATCTGGCCTCCCCGCAGGCCATGTGGAGCTCGGGCACCGTTCTCGACGTCAACGGCGCCTCGTACTTGCGGACCTGACACCCACCCCGACCCGCGCCCGCCCAGGAGCAGCCCACCCATGCACCCCTTCGATGTGGAGACCCTGCCCGCCGGTCCCTGGCGCAACGGCGGCGGCACGACCAGGGAGATCACCTCGCGGCCCGCGGGCACCGATGCGTTCGGGTGGCGCGCGAGCGTCGCCGACATCGGCCGGGGAGGTCCCTTCTCGGCGTTCGCGGGGGTGGACCGGACCCTCACCCTGCTGGCGGGAGACGGGGTACGGCTGACGTCCTCCGGTGTGTTCGACCGGCTGCTGGTGTGCGCGGGGGAGCCGTTCGCGTTCTCCGGCGATCTCGCGCTCACCGCCGAACTGCCGGGTGGCCCCTGCCGGGTGCTCAACCTGATGGCGCGGCGCGGCCACTGGACGGCCCGGGTGGACCGCGTCACCGAGCCCGTCGCGCCCGGCCCGGGACACTCCGGGATGCTCTATGTGCTGAGCGGCCAGTGGCGGGCCCCGGGCCAGGCAACGGGGGACGGCTCTGTCCTGACGACCGGTCAGGGCGTGTGGTGGGACGGCGACGACGACGCGGCGGCGGGAGCGGTCGCACCGCTCTCGCCCGACGCCGCCGCCCTGTGGGCGGATGTCGTGCCGACCGGGTGACACCAGGTCAGGCGTCCGCCCCTGCCCGGTCACCGCTCCCGGACGGGGCCGGGTGGACGGTCTGCGCGGGCGGGTTGGCCGTACGCCTCGCCCAGAGCCAGTACAGGGCCGAGGTGACGCCCAGTCCGACGATCCACGAGATCTTGAATGGCACATTTCACCTCGGGGGCGCGCGTGCGTTCCCCGTCAGCCCTGCCCGTACGGGACCACCGTCTGCCCGTACGGAATCACCGCGTGCGGGGGCGGGCCCTGCGAGCGCTCCGGGAACGCGCGGTTGACCGCGGCCATGCGGTTGGTGACGTGCAACCGGCGGTAGGCGTTCTCCAGGTGTTTGCGCACGGTCCCCTCGGACACGCCCAGCCGGCGGGCGATCTGGACGTTGGTGTGCCCCGCGGCGAGCAGGCGCAGTAGCTGCCATTGCCGGGGCGTGAGCCGGGGAGCGGGGTGCCGGAGCCGTTCGGCTTCCAGGTATGCCTCGTGCAGGTGGGGCCGCAGCAGTGTGAGCACCGCGCGGTCGCGTTCGGAGAAGTCCCGGCCGGGCCCGCGGAAGAGGAACAGCCGCAGGGTCCGGCCGGGGCCGCGGGTCCCGGGCGTCCCGGCGGGCATGCAGAGCGTGAGCTCGTGCTCGATGCCCAGAGGGCGGTAGTAGTCGGTGTACATACCGGTGCCGTGCCACTGCCGGGCCGAGTAGAAGTCCGCGATCGTCAGGACGCTGCGCAGGTCGGCGCTGCGGTCGGGGTAACTGCACGGCGCGCAGTCCCAGTAGTGTTCCCAGTGCGTGGAGTCGGCGTCTTCATCCGGTGTGTCGTCCCCGCCGGAGCCGGCCTGTGCCAGCCACCAGGTGCGCCGGTGACTGTCGAACCCCGCGACGGTCAGTTCGTCACACGGGATCTGCCGCATCAGATCGTCGAGCAACGAGGGCGGCAGCCCCTGGGCCGGTATGTCCGTGCGGGTCTCGGTGACGATCCCCGCCAGGGCACGCAGATCCAGGTCGCTGAGCGACAGCGAGCTCCCCATGAGGTCCCCCTCGTCCGCGGGCCGGTCCCAGGCTACTCGGCCGCCCCGGGCCCCGGGCATACGCAGACCCTCGTATGGCGGCCGGTGTACGGATCCGCCGATGCTGGGCGCCACCGGCCGTGGCACGGTCCGACCGGGCCGGAGCCGGCACCCGACGCGACCGGCCGGGGCCCAGGAGGGGAGACGATCATGCGAGTCCGCGACAAGATCTTCGGAGGCGTGCTGGCGGTGGTCCTGACCACCGTCGTGAACCTGGCGGGAGCGGGAGCGTCCGACGCACACCAGCTCGGACCGGCGCTCGTCGCACCGGTCGGGGCGAGCGCGCCCATGGGGGAGGGCGCCGCCGCCGCGGCCACACAGCTGGTGTTCGACGTCAACGGCACGTTCACCGACGGAGGCACGGCGAGACCGGTGATCTCGGACGTCGACGACATCCTGACGGTGGACATGTCCTCCCAGCACCGTCCGACGGCCTCCGGTGTCGTCATCACCAGTGACACCATCCTGGTCACCTTCCCCGACGACGCCACATACAGCGCCAAGTTGCAGGCACCGAACCTCATCAGGTGGTCCAACGGTTCCACCTGGCAGAAACTCACGCTCAGGGTGCCCGACGTGAGTGACGAGACCCGGGCCGTGGCCACGTCGGTCCTGACCTCCGCGGGGTTCGTCCTCGGCGCGGTGAGCACCGTCGTCGACCCGACGTGCAATCACGACCGGACCGTCTCCGATCAGAGTCCGGCCGCGGGCACGCCGGCCCTCCCCGGAACCGCGGTGAACCTCACAATCGGCGTGCTGCCGCCCAGGGGGACGTGCCGGTGAGACGTCCGTCGTGAACCGCCGGGGAACCGGCTGCCCGCCCGGGTAGCCGGTTCCCCGCGCCCGGCCCGGTGCCCCGTTCAGATCAGACTGCGGGCCTCGTACGAGGCGGCGGACCAGGCAGCACCGTTCGGTGCCGGGGTGAGCGTCACGGTGAGCAGGCTCCGACCGCGGGTGTAAGCGGCGGGCAGTTGGTAGGTGTCGTCGAGCCAGCGCCGGTCGGTGTTGGCGAGAGGCTGGTACCAGTCGCCCAGCCGGTGCCCGTCGATGCTGATCTCCGCCTGCTGCGGGCCCTGTTGCTGGTCGGAGGTGCGCCGTAGCTCGACGCCTCGGTTGCGGGGGTCGATGGCCAGGGTGAAGGTGACGGGCGTGCGGGTGGCCCGGGTCGGGGCGCGCAGCCGCGTGGGTGTACGGGCGTCACCCTCGAAGGCGGAATCGAGCAGGGGGAGGGGGCTCGCGGCGCCGGCCGTGTAGCGGTGAGCCGCTTCGCCGGCGAGATCTCCCAGGTGCAGGACGTCGCTCGTGTACGAGGCGGTGGTGGAGGTGCCGTACCAGAACGCGGTGGAGGAGTAGTCGGCTTGACGGTCGTTCATCGGACCGTGCTCGATCGAGTAGTCGATCGACTCGGTGAAGGCCACCGAGTCGTGCAGCTGGAGGCGGTAGGCGTCCGTGCAGTCGCGCCCGGTCGCGCAGCCCGATGAGGCGCTGAGGTGGGTGGGGTTCCCGTTGAAGGGCTGGGTGTAGGGGCCGCGGTTGAAGTACCACCCGCTCTGGTAGAAGTCCTCGGTACCGGTGCCGTGGAGCTGGGGGGTGCGTGCCCCGTCGACGTACACCCGTTCGTCGCCCTCCAGATAGGTACGGTCCGTGTCGCCCCGCATGCTGTGGCTGACGCCGACGAACTTGCCCCGGCCCTGCGTGCGCAGGAACGACCAGCTCGTGCCGGGAACGGTCGGTCCGGCGTGGGACAGGGCGTGGAAGCGGCCCTCGGCTCTCGTACGCACGGCCTGGGCATGGGCGGGGGAGGGGGCCGTGCTCACCGAGGCGCTGCCCGCGGTGACCGGGATGTCGGAGCCGTTGTAGAGCTGCACATGGGCCCGCGTCGTGAAGGGCATGGGCCACCAGGCGCGGAAGGTCTGCGTCCGGGGATCGGTGGCGAACATGAGGGCCCGCACGGGGGCCATGGCCTGCCCCGCGCCGAAGAACTCGCCGAGTGGTGCGTCGACGGTGCGCTGACCGTCGAACGAGATCAGCAGCCGCAGCGCGGTGAGCAGCGTCCGGCCAACCACCGGCGCGGCGGGTTCGCCGCCCCCGGGGACCCGGCCACGTCCCACCGCCCTCCGCGTGGCGGCGCCGGACACCTGCGGGAGGTGGATCTCCAGTGCGGTGAGGAGCCCGGGCGTCAGGGAGGTGGCGAGCGTCTGGGTGCCTCCCGGGGCGAGGCTCAGTGCCTGGGTGGTCGTACGGGTTCCTGGCAGCGCCGGTTTGGGGTCGCGGGTGCCGGCCGCTTTGATGAGGGCGACGACATCCTGGGCCGGGTCGTGGGCGTCGAAGGTGACGATGCCGTCGGCGTCGGCGAAGGAGCGGTACGACACGTGGTAGAAGAGGGGATTGTGCTGGGTGGTGATGCGCATGGACTCGCGGAACGCCATGGGCACTTCGATGAGCACGCCCCCCGATGACGCCTCGGCGTTGGCCACCAGGGGCGGTGCGAAAGGCGCGCCGAGCCGGCCGTTCACCACATCCTGAAGCGGCGCGTCCAGGACCTTCTTGCCGTCGAGCTCGATGGTGAGCGTGCCCGTGCGGGTCACATCGCCCTCGTCGCGGGTGAACCAGATGGACCCGATCTCGCCCGCTCCACGGTGCTCCGCGATCACGCAACCGCCGCCGCTGGTGCGCAGACAGGAGTAGGTGCCGAAGAAGCCGTCCTGAGCGTTGCCCCCGGCGCGGTCGAAGCTGGAGAACTGCAAGGTCCGCACACCCGAGGGGAGAACCGGAAGACGGTCGAGACGGCGCAGACTCTCCCATCCCACGGGCCCCTTGGTACCGGGAGCCGGGGCGTTCACCGCGGTCGGCGCGTTGCCCGCGGTTGCTTCCGCCGTCGCCTCCGCGTACGCCGGCAGCAGTGCCAGGACGACGGTGACAGCCATCGCCGTCGCGCGGGAGAACCAACTGGCACACGTCATGCCGACCTCCAGAACATGGGCATGGAGCGTCCCGTGGTGCGCCTGTGTCAGGCGCGCCGGGAGCCACGGCCGCGTGACATGGCAGCGTGTGACAGTGTGCCCGGGGAAGGCACGGCGGCGGGTGACCTCACCACGGCGAGTCCTGGTGCGGCAGGGGGGATGGCTGGCCCGCTGCGCGCTGAACCCCTACGGGCTCGACCGCCTGGAGGAGGGCGGCCGACGGACACGCGGACAGCGGTGGCCCGCCCGACAGGCGGGCCACCGCCTTCCCCCCCCACCCGGTCAGAGCTTCAGGCGGTGCACTCCTCCCTGGACCGTGCCCACGTACAGCCAGCCTCCGGAGGCGGCCAGGCTGGTGGCGTTGAGGTTCTGCAGACCGGTGGAGACGTTCTGCCAGCTGCGGCCGCCGTCCGTGGACCGCAGGACGCCCCGGCCACCGCGCGGCAGGGCGGAATCCCAGTAACTGGTACTGGCCGCGTAGAGGGAGCCGCCCACCTCCTGGATGTCGTTGACGCGCAACGGCAGTTTGCCGGTGTCGGCGGTGCGGAAGGTCCTGCCGCCGTCGGTCGAGACCCTGATGGCGTCGCCGCCGGTCAGCATCTTGGCGCCGGCGAACTCGATGGTGTCCACCCGGCCCTCGGCCATCCTGGTGATGTCGTCACCCCCGTTGTCCGAGCGGTAGAGGCCGTCGGGGGTGCCGAGCCACAGCCGGTCCGGGTTCTTCGGGTCGCCCGCGACGGCGGTGAAGTAGGTCTGGTCGTGCAGGAGGTTCTTCCAGGTGGAGCCGCCGTCCTCGGTGGAGAACAGGCCCTTGCCCAGGAGGTTCGCGTACGAGACGTACACCCGGTCGGGGTCGGCGGGGTGCACCGCGAGGGCCAACACCGTGCCGTTGCTCTCGCCCTTCTGCTGCCAGGTGGCGCCCGCGTCGCCGCTGCGTTCCAGGTGGAAGTCGCCCCAGGCGCCGCTGCGCACCCGCCACACGATCCGCGAGTCCTTGGCGGAGGCCTGGAGCAGCCGGGTCGCGACGCCGAGCCTGCCCTCACCGCCGGTGGTGCCCCACTCGGCGCCGGAGACCGGCAGCCGCGAGCGGTGGGTGCCCTGCGGGCCGGCCGCCAGCAGGCGGTCCCCGCTCAGGGCGAGGGAGTTGACGGTGCCGCCCTGGACGCCGATGCGCCGGTAGTCCTTGCCGTCCGGTGTGCCCCGGTAGACACCGGCCGCGTCCGCGGACACGGTCAGCGAGCCGTCGGCCCAGCGGGTGAAGTCGGAGGTGGTGGACGCGGGGTTGGCGGCCGGGAGGGTGCTCCAGCGGCGGCCGTGGTCGTGGCCGACGCGGATGTCCTTGCCGTAGCCGACGTACAGGTCACCGCCGGTGAGGGTCAGACCCGTACCGCCGTATTCGCCGGTGTCCAGGGTGGCCCAGGTCCTGCCGCCGTCGAAGGAGCCGACGACGCCGGACCCCACCTCGTACATGGCCACGACCCGGCTGTCCGCGACGACGTCGACGGAGACCCGGTTGCCGGTGGGCTCGTACACCTTGGTGGCCTTGCCGAGGGTGCCCGATGCCAGCCCGTCGCGCTTCCACAGCGACTTGCCCGTCGAGAAGTAGACGCTGTCGCCGCCGATCGCCACGTCGTAGACGCGGTCGGCGGGGATGCCGTGGGGTTCGGCGGCCCAGGTGTCGCCGCCGTCCCGGCTGATCAGCAGGTCGGTGGCGGTGACGGCGAGGAGCGTGCTGCCCGCCTCGTCGGTGAGGAGGTCGATGACGCGCCCGTCGGGGGTGTCGAGGGTCTGCCAGGTGCGGCCGCCGTCCTGGGTGCGCAGGATCGAGCCGGTGCGCGGAATGCCGGACGCGCTGTTGGCCGCGTACCACCAGCGTTTGGGGTCGTGCGGGTCGATGACGGTGAAGGCCGGGCCGCTCGCGTCGCCGAGCGGCAGCCTGGTGTGCTGCTTCCAGGTCGCGCCGTTGTCCTCCGTCGACCAGGGGCCCGCCTTGTTGTACTGCGTGAGGACGGCGGCGCCCGGGGCGCTCGGCGCGGTGGTGACGTCGCCGCTCTCGGCGTTGGGGCCGACGGGCTGCCAGCGGGAGGTGCGGCTGCTCCGGGGAGTGACCTCGAAACCGTCGCGGTTGCTGGTCAGCGTCTTGCCGTCGGCGGTCACGCCTTCGGCGGACACCAGGTGGGCGCCCTCGCCCCGGCCGGTGATCTCCGCCTGGTAGACGTTCTCGGTGCGGAGTGTGGTGGTGACGGTGTAGGGCCTGCCGTGCGGCGGGGTGACGGTCAGGACCGGCGGCCTCGCGAGCGGGGCGGGGCTGAGGACGACGGCGGTGGACGTGCCGTCGCTCGGGTCGGGGCCGGTCTGGAGGAACATCTTCCGGACGACGAGGAGGTACGGGACGCGCAGGGCGGCGCCGTGCTCGGGCGTGACCGTGACCGTGCCGGTGATCTCGGCTTCGCCGTCCGGGCGGGCGGCCCGCAGGGTCACCGTCGCCGTCGCACGGGCGCCGGCCGGGATGCGCAGGGTGTCCGGGCTGATCCTCGCCGGGCCGCTCGCCTTCAGGCGGACCGTGCGCGTCCTGGTGCCGGAGTTGGTCACGGTGAGCTTCCTGGTGCCGCCGACCGTGTGCCGGGCGAGGTCGGCGAGGCCGTACGAGAGGGTCGCCGGGGTGGTGGTGATGCCGGTGTCGGCCGTGGCGGCGGCAGCGGCGACGTCGAGGCGGCCGGAGCCGACGGTAATCGTCCCCCCATCCCGGAGCTGCCGGGTGGAGCCCACCAGTTCGGAGGTGACCTTCGCCGGGGTCTCGCCCGGGTGCAGCTGGCGCAGCAGGGCGGCGGAGCCGGCGACGTGCGGTGCCGCCATGGACGTACCCGACATGCGGTAGTAGCCGGGGGCGTACAGGGAGGCGGGGACGGTGGAGAGGATGTCGAAGCCCGGCGCGACGAGGTCCGGCTTCAGACCCCACCGCAGGTCGGGACCGCGCGAGGAGAACGAGGCGATCGCGTCGGTGGCGTCCGTGCCGCTGACCGTCACCTCGACCCTGCCCTTCGCCAGTCGGCGGCCGAGCTCGGCGTACTGGGTGGAGTCCATGCCCAGCATGACGATGGTGTCCATGCGCAGGGAGTCGCCCGAGTCCTTGAGGGAGGTCCGCGCGGCGAGCGGCACGGTTCCGTCGCGGGAGGGGGCCTGGGGCCGGTCGGGTCGGCCGGGCTGGTCCTGGGACTGGGCGCCCGGTGCGGCGTGCACGGGGCCACCGCCCCCGGACGGTCCGCCGATGAGGGCGATCGCACCGCGGCGCTCGGCCTCGCGGGCCATCTCGATCTCGGTCATGTACAGGTCCTGCGAGGACTGCGCGACCAGCATGTCGACCCGGACGGCCTTGCCCTTGACGTCGCCGGCCCGCTCCCAGTCCTCCGCGGTGCCCCGCCCGGCATCGACGAGCGCGGCGGTGACGGGCTTGACGGGCGGGTTCGCGGAGACCAGTCCGCGGTACGCCTGGATCTTCTCGCCGCCCCGGTACGCGGCGCTCGGTATGCGCAGCCCGCTGATGGAGGCGCCGACCGCGATGACGCCGTCGCCGGCGGCCGGGGTGCTCACCGTGCCCCTCCTCGGCCCGTCGTTGCCGGCGGAGGCGACCACGACAACTCCCGCCCTGGTGGCGGCGGTCGCCGCCGCGCCGAGCGGATCGGTGCCGTCCCCGTAGCCGCCGAGGCTCATGTTGATGACGTCGGCTCGGTGCGGATTGGCCGGGTCGACCGCGGCTTCGATACCGGCCACGATGTCGGAGGTGTAACCCTCGCCCGCGTCGTCCATGACCTTGTACGCCAGGATGCTCGCGCCCGGCGCCACACCGGTCACCCCGCCCTTCCCGGCGGCCCGGCCCGCGATGATGCCGGCGACGTGCGTGCCGTGGCCGTTGTCGTCCATCGGATCGGTGTCGCCGTTGGCGAAGTCGTAACCGGCGACGACCTTGTGGCCCTCGCCGAAGCCGCCACCGAGGTCGGGATGGGTGTAGTCGACCCCGCTGTCCAGGACGGCGACGGTGACGCCGTGGCCGTCGGCGCCCTTGCCCGCCGGGTCCTTTCGGCGCCACACCCGCGGCGCGTTGACGAGTGGCACGCTCGCGTCGGTGAGGAGGCGCGCCTTGGTGTCGGGGACCACGGACACCACCCCGGGCAACCGCTTCAGCGCGGTGACCTCGGAGGCCTTCACGGTCACCGCGACCGCGTTGAGCAGCAGGTTCAGGGTGCGTGGCGAACCGGTGTGCACTCCGGCGCCCTTGGCCCGGTCGAGGAACGACTTCTGCCGTCCCGCGACGGCGGCGCGGTCCGTGCCGACCGCCCGGGCGTCGCCGGCGCGCAGAACGCCCTTCCCGGCCGCGGCGGCCGCCCCGGACAGCGTGACGATGACGCGCCGCTCCGGATCCTGGTGGGGGTCCGCCGTGGCGGACTGGGGTACCGCGGACAGCAGTCCGCCGAGGACGGCGGCCGCGAGTGCGGCGGTGAGAGATCTTCGAGGGGTCATGCCAGACCAAGTAATCGGAATCCAGTGGTCCAGACAACGATTTGGCCTGGCCCATTGCTGCCCCTGGCACCTACGGGCCAGGATCCTGATCATGCCCCAGCTGACCGCCGCCGGGATCGACCCCTTCGACGAGAGCGTCTACCGAGCGATCCTGGTCCGCCACACGGCCGCTCCCGCGGAGCTGGCCGAGGACCTGTTCTGCTCCACCGAGCGGGTGGCCCGCGCGCTCGACCGGCTGCGCGAGCACGGCCTGGTGGGCCGGCTCGCCGGAACCCGGCGCCGCTACGCGGCCATCGAGCCCGGCGCGGCCCTGGAGTCCCTGGTCCGCTCCCGTACCGCCGACCTCGACGGCGTACGGGCCGCGGCGGGCGAGCTCTCCCGGCTCTTCACCACGGCCCAGCAGGGCGGCTCCGAACAGGTGGAAGTCATCACCGGCGGCGAGGCGTTGGGCCGCTGGTTCGTCCAGCTCCAGCAGGAGGCGCGCGAGGAGGTCATCACGCTGGACCGCCCGCCGTACGCACTCACCACCTCCAACCCGGTGGAGGCGACGGCGCTCACCCGCGGTGTCCGCTACCGCGCCGTGTACGCCCCGGAGGCCCTGGAGTGGCCCGGGGTGCTGGGCGACATCCGCGAGCTGGTGACCCATGGCGAGCAGGCCCGCGTCCTGCCCGGCCTGCGCATCAAACTGGCCATCGCGGACCGCCGCCTCGCCCTCATGCCCCTCTCCCTCGACTTCACGGCCGAGGTACGCGCGGTGGTCATCCGCCCCTCCGCCCTCCTGGACGGGCTGATCGACTACTGGGAACTGTGCTGGCGCACGGCCACCCCGCTGGACGCGCCCGGCGAGGACCCTCTCGGCGAGGAGGACCGCCAGATGCTCACCCTGCTGGTCAGCGGCCTCAAGGACGAGGCGATCGCCCGCCAGCTGGGCTGGTCGGTGCGGACGATGCGACGCCGGATCAGCCGCCTCCACGAGGAGCTGGGCGCGGCCAACCGCTTCCAGGCGGGGGTGATCGCGGCTCGGCGGGGGTGGATATGAAGGCGGGGCGGCGCGGGGGAGCGCGTCCGGCCGCGCAAACCCGCGGGACCACTGGCCGGGTTTGCCCGCGGACCTTCGCGGTCATACGGCAAGGCAGCCCCGGCCCGCCGTGACGCGCGGTGCCGCCCGGGCTCACGACCGGCCCCCGGGCCCTCCCGCCGCCAGCAGAAAGCCCGTGCACAGACGTGACCACGCAGACAGAGCAACCGTCGGCCGACGCGACCGAAGCCCCCCTCAAGCGGGTCCTCGGCACACGCCTGCTGTACTTCTTCATCCTGGGCGACGTCCTGGGAGCGGGTGTCTATGTGCTCATCGGGCAGGTGGCCGCGGAGTCCGGCGGCGCGGTGTGGGTCCCGCTGGCCGTGGCCCTCTGCCTCGCGCTGCTGACGGCGGCCTCCTACGCCGAGCTGGCCACGCGATACCCCCGAGCGGGTGGCGCCTCGTACTACGCCACGCTCGCGTACGGTCCGTTCGTCGGCTTCTTCACCGGGTACTGCATGCTGGCAGCCGGGATCGTCTCGGTCGCCGCGCTGGCGCGAGGCTTCGGCGGCACCTACCTCACCGCCTTCGTGAACCTGCCCGTGGCGCTGGTCGCCGTCCTGTTCCTGGCGGCCCTCGCCCTGCTCAACGCGCGGGGCATCAGCGAGTCCACCCGGGCCAACGTGGTCGCCACGGTCATCGAGGCCAGCGGTCTGCTTCTCGTCATCGGGCTGGGCGTGTGGCTCGTCGTCGTCCGCGGCGAGGGGGACCCGGGACGGCTGGTGCAGCTCGGCACACCCGGGAGCGGTCCGGTGTCCGCCGCGCTCAGCGGGGCGGTGCTCGCCTACTACTCCTTCGTGGGATTCGAGACGTCCGTGAACGTCGCCGAGGAGACCCGCGACGCCCGCCGCGCCTATCCGCGCGCCCTCTTCGGCGCCCTCGGCACGGCCGGATTCGTGTACGCCGCGGTCGGCGCGGCGGCCTCCGCCGCCGTACCCACCAGCGTTCTGGCGGGCTCCGACGGCCCGCTCCTGGAAGTCGTGCGCGCGGCCGGCGCCGTACCCGAGTGGCTGTTCTCGGCCATCGCCCTGGTCGCGGTCGCCAACGGAGCGCTGCTCACCGGCATCATGTGCTCCCGCCTGGCCTTCGGCATGGCACGGGAACGACTGCTGCCGGCGTTCCTCACCCGGGTACTGCCCCGGCGCCGCACGCCGTGGGCCGCCATCGCCACCACGACGGCGCTGTCCCTGCTCCTCGCGCTCACGGGCGACATCGAGTCCCTGGCCGCGACCCTGGTCCTCCTGCTGCTGGTCGTGTTCTTCACGGTCAACACCGCGGTCCTGGTCCTGCGCCGCCGCGACCGGTCGGGCAACCCGGACCACTTCCGCGCCCCGGCCGCGATCCCCGTCCTGGGAGCGCTCTCCTGCGTCCTGCTGGCCACGCAGATCGACAGCGGGGTGTGGCTGCGCGGCCTGGTCCTGCTGGCGGCGGGCGGAGCCCTGGGCCTCCTCTCCACCGCGCTCTCCCGCCGTACGGCCGCCGCGGTGCGTCGATCACGGTAATCAGGCAATGAACAGGTCAAGCGTCTCCCAACCGGGTCAAGATTCGGGCTCCGGCGGATTTCCCCGGGGCTCATCGGAATAGTCGCCTCGGGAAACAGGTTTGAGTGACACGTACCCGGCCCGGGTGCCGCCGCCGACCTCGTCCCGCCTCCGGAGGCCCCCGCATGCCCCAGCCGACGACCGACCAGCAGGCCGCGCCGCGCGGCATACGCGGTGTCGTCCCCGTACTCGCTTTCGCCGGCATCACGGTCGCGGTGATGCAGACGCTGCTCGTGCCGGTCATCAAGGACCTGCCGGAGCTGCTCAGCACCTCCCCCTCCAACGCCACCTGGGTCATGACCTCGACCCTGCTCGCCGGCGCCGTGGCCACCCCGATCATGGGCCGGCTCGGCGATCTGTACGGCAAGCGCCGCATGCTCCTGACCAGCCTCGCCATCATGGTCGTCGGTTCGCTGATCGCCGGTTTCACCAGCGAACTCCTCGTGATGATCGTCGGCCGCGCCCTCCAGGGCTTCGCCATGGGCGCCATCCCGCTCGGCATCGGCCTGATGCGCGACGAGCTGCCCCGCGAGAAGCTCGGCTCGGCGATGGCCCTCATGAGCTCCTCCATCGGCGTCGGCGGCGGACTCGCGCTGCCGCTCGCGGCCCTGGTCGCCCAGCACACGAACTGGCACGCCCTGTTCTTCGGCTCCGCCGGCCTCGGTGTGGTGGCCATCGTGCTCACCCTCCTCGTCGTCCCCGAGAGCCAGGTCAGGGCGGAGGGCACCTTCGACGTGTTCGGCGCGCTCGGCCTCTCCGCGGGGCTGATCCTGCTGCTGCTCCCGATCACCAAGGGCAGCGACTGGGGCTGGGGATCGGCCACCACGCTCGGCCTGCTCGGCGCGGCGGTCGTGGTCCTCGTCCTGTGGGGCGTGATGGAACTGCGCGTCAAGGCGCCCCTGGTGAACCTGCGCACCACCGCCCGGCGCGAGGTGCTGCTCACCAACCTCGCGTCCATGATGGTCGGCGTCGCCTTCTACGCCATCTCGCTCGTACTGCCGCAACTCCTCCAACTGCCGTCGGCCACCGGCTACGGCCTCGGCCAGTCGATGGTCGTCGCCGGTCTGTGCGTGGCGCCGCTCGGCCTGACGATGATGCTGACCGCGCCGGTCTACGCCCGTCTGTCGGCCAAGTACGGCCCCAAGACCACTCTCATCCTCGGCATGCTGATCATCGCGGTCGGGTACGGGGCGGGGCTCGGCCTGATGAGCGCGGCCTGGCAGACCATCGTCATCGCGGTCGTCGTGGGCGCGGGCATCGGCCTCGCCTACTCCTCGCTGCCCGCGCTCATCGTCGGTGCGGTGGACCCGTCCGAGACGGGCGCGGCCAATGGCCTCAACACCCTGATGCGCTCGATCGGTACGTCGGTGTCGAGCGCCGTCATCGGCATGGTCCTCGCCAACACGTCGCGGGACTTCGGCCCGGTCGCCCTGCCGACCATGCACGGCTTCCGCGTGTCCTTCCTGATCGCGACGGCCGCGGTCGTGGGCGGTCTGGTGTTCGCCGTCTTCCTGCCCAAGGGGCGGCCCGCCGCCAAGCCCCAGCTGCGGGCCAGCAGCGAGGAGGACGCGGCGCTCGAACGGGCCACCGAGGCGCCGGCCGCCTTCCACGGCCGCGTCGTCGGCGCGGGCGGGGCGCCCGTCGCCCACGCCAAGGTCACCCTGATCGACCGCCACGGCCGCCAGGCGGGCACCGCCCGCACCGATGAGAGCGGCCGGTACGCGGTGGCCGTCCCGCAGGGCGGCCCCTACGTCCTGGCCGCGACGGCCGCCGGTCACGAGCCCCTGGCGTCGTCGGCCACCCACCACGGGGGCGAAGGCCCGGTCACGGTGGACCTGTCCCTGGCCACGCCCGTCGCGTAGACCAGGCGTACGAGGGCCCGCGCGCGATCTCTTTGGTACGGAAGGGGAATGAGGGGCGGGAGTGCGGGCAAAAGGGTGGTGCTTGTACAGCCCACGTAGCAGCGACGAGGAGGCACTTCCCATGCTCATGGCGCACCCGGCCGTACTGAACAACCTGGTCGAGCAGTACCTGACGCTGCGAGCCCTGCACGCCGACAGCGGTACGGAGGCGGCGCGCCAGCGGATGAACGACGTCGCTTACACCCTGTGCATCGCGACCGGCACCCGCGACATCGACGCCGCCCTCATCGCCGCCCGCCACCGACTCCCCGGAGCCCGTCCCACCGACGACTCCCTCCTCGCCGCCTGACACTGCCCGGACCCGCCCGGGCAGCCGGGTGCCCAGTGGCCGCCGCGCGGCTCGAAGCAGCCGGTCTCCTCCGCGCAACCGGCGTCAGGAGACCGTGGCGGCCGGTGGTGTCCAACGCTGGTTGCGGGGCGCCGTGCTGGGAATGTCGTAGTCCTTCTTCAACGTGTCCGGGATGGCGTAGTGCATCACGCGTCCACGCGTGAGGGAGGACAGCTCGAGGACCGAGGTGAGGTGGCCGAGGCGGTCCAGGGCCCAGGCGCCGAGCGGCGAGCGGTCCTCGATGGTCTCCAGGACGCCGAGAAGGTGGGGCACGGCCTTCACGAGGGTGTCCCACCGAGTACGGGGCACCTGGAGCCAGTCGGCGCAGGTGTCGCCGACGAGGTGGCGGATGAGGGCCGAGACGATCGGGTCGAAGAGGGTGCCGGGCACGACCTCCTCGTAGAGGTCGATGAGCTGGCGGGTCAGGAGCGTGCCCTCCGGTGAGGGCCCCATGTGCTGGACCATGTACAGGTCGAGGAACCGGCGCGCCTCGTCGAGGGTCTTGGGCACGGCGTCCTGGTCGACGCCGAGCATGGCACCGACGACGCGCCAGGCGTAGTAGTACGCTTCCGCCCCTTCCGCCGACATGTGGATGCCGAGGCGGTGCAGGCTGTCCAGGACGAGCAGGGAGAAGAACATCTGCCCGCCGATCATGTCCTCCTGGCAGATGGGCGTCCCGTAGGTGTCGGTGTCCCAGAGGTTCTCGCGGGCCAGGTGGTGGCGGATGGAGGCGTGCAGGAGGCGGACCTTCTGGGCGGCGGGGATGAACCGGCTGCCGGCCTCGAAGGCGTCGGGCTGCATCAGGTAGACGGTGAACTGCCCGGTCTCCGCCATCCGTTTGGACGGGTACTTTAGCCCGTGCGTGGTCGACAGCAGCTTCGCCACGCGCGGTACGAGATAGCACGCGGGCATGGAGGCGAAGGACAGCGCGGTGGAGATGTGCACGTTGTTGTCGATGAAGAACAGCCGGGCCTTCTCCATCTCGCCCCAGTCGACCCACGTCGGCACCGTTCGCGTGGCCTCCAGATATGCGCGCGCGACGTCGGGCAGACCCTCGGGCAGGGGGGCGCCGACGGTGGAGACGTACCGCATCAGGGCGTTGAACTTGCCCACCTCCCCGCGCTCGAAAAGCGTCGCGACGGTGGCGTCCGCCAGCTCGTCGCCCGCTTGCCGGAGGGCGGACATGGATGCCTCGGTGTACGTCATGGCGGTGTTCCTTCTTCCAGGAGGGGCGTCGACGAGGGACGGGAGGGGCGTGCCGGACTCGCAAGGACAGGTGGCGGGGCGCCGGGAGTGCCGTGGGACGCGCGGACCGGGCGTTCAGGACAGTCGGACGGCCGCCGAATGCGCCAGGGCGGTGAGGGCGGTGACGGCGTGCGCCGGTACGTCCAGCTCGTGGAGGGCGTCGAGAGCCTCCTCGACGCGTGCGCCGATCATGTTCTCGATCTGCTCCGGGGCCCCCAGGCGGCGCATGACCTCACGGACCGCGTCCAGATCCTGTCCGCCCAGGTCGGGTCGGCCCAACAGGGCGCACAGCACGTCTCGTTCGCCCTCGTCGGCGAGGCGCCAGGTCTCCGCCAGCAAAGCCGTGGGGCGCCGGCCGCGCACGTCGTCGATGTTGGCCTTGCCGGTGCGTTCCGGGTCGCCGAACAGACCGAGCAGGTCGTCCCGGAGCTGGAACGCCTCGCCCAGGGGCAGCCCGTACGTGGAGTAGCCCTCGCGCAGCCTGGTGCCCGCCCCGGCCAGGGCGCCGCCGATCAACAGGGGCTGCTCGACGGTGTACTTGGCGGTCTTGTAGCGGATTACCTTCAGCGACACCGCGGTGTCCGGAGGCTCCCCGGTACGCAGCAGCTCCAGGCACTCGCCCGCGATCAGCTCCCGGGCCATCACCGACCACAGCGGACGGGCCCGGGCGAGATACGCGGCGGGCAGGCCGCAGGTGGCGAAGAGCTGCCCCGCCAGGGACATCAGCAGGTCCCCGACCAGCATGGCCAGCGACCGCGCGGTGGCATCCGCGTCCGGGCGCCGCGCCACGGCGTCGCGCAGGGCGGTGTGCGCCGTGGGGCGCCCGTGCCGCAGCGGGCTGTCGTCGATGAGGTCGTCGTGCACGACCGCGGCGGCGTGCACCAGCTCCATGGAGGCCGCGGCCCGCACCAGCGCGTCGCTGTCCGGCTGCCCCACAGCGCGCCAGCCCCAGTAGCAGAACGCCGCCCGTAGCCGTTTGCCCTCCGCGACCGCTGCCTCCACCTGCTGGGCCACCGGCGCGAGAGCCGGGTCGATGGCCGTGAAGTCGTCGGCCTCCTGCGCGACGAAGTGGTGCAGTACCTCGTCGACGCGGGCCTTGAACGTCGCCGGACCCCACTGGTCAGACGTCATCGACGCCCTTACCGGCCAGGACGTGGCGGGCCAGGATCTCCAGATGGGCGGGTGGCACGGACGCGTACCGGTCCAGCACCAGACGTCCCCGTGCGACCAGGTCGTGCTCGGCTTCCGCCGCCACCTCGGCGGCGTCCGAGCGGCGCAGCAGCCCCCGGACCGTCCCCAGGGCCGTGCCCAGCGTGCTCACCGCCAGATCGGCCAACCCGGCCGCCAGCAGGACCGCTTGGCCGTCCAGGCCCTCGCGCCGTTGCGTTTCGTGCGACATACCGTCTCCCCAGCACCAGTCCGCGGCATATTCGAACGGCATGGTTCACGCGCCGCCCCCCAGATGATCGCGTCGTCCGGGCCGTGAAACCGGAGGAACTCACGATCGAGTGAACGCATCGCTCGGCCGTACGGACCGGAACGCTCGGGCGGCGTCGCGCCATTGGGGCCTAGACTTACTCGGATCCGAGTAGTCTGTTCCTAGTACCCTGGTATCGCGGCCGAAGCCGCCGACGCAACTGGAGCCCCCCATGAGCACCCGCCACCCGCCCGCTCCCGCCGAAGGGCAGAAACCCCCGAAACGCCCCGCCAACACGCTCGCTCTCGCCGTACTCGGCCTGCTCCTGGAGCAGCCGATGCACCCTCATGCCATGGCCCGCGCGCTCCGCGAGCGCGGTATGGAGCGCGCGTTCAAGCTGACGACCGGATCGCTGTACGACACCGTCCGCGCGCTCACGCGGGACGGGTGGATCGAGGCGGACGGCACCGAGCAGGTCGGCAACCGCCCGGCCCGCACCGTCTACCGCCACACCCCCGCGGGGCGGCGCGGCTTCACCGAGTGGCTCGACGAGCTGATCCGCGAGCCCTCGCCCGAGTATCCGCGCTTCCTCTCCGCCGTCGGGTACCTCGGAGCGCTGGGCCGCGTCCGCGCCGCCGGGGCGCTACGGGCGCGGGCCGCCGCACTGCGGGCGCGGATCGCGGAGGGCGCCGAGGCCTACCGCGCGGCCCGCGAGGACCACCACGCGCCGCGCCTGTTCGTCATCGAGGCCGAATACGCCGCCGCCATGGCGGACGCCGAGCTGGCCTGGGTGGAAAGCACCGCCGACGAGATCGAGCGCGGGACCCTGACGTGGCCGGAGGTTGACGGACGATGAGTGACGCCGTGGCGAAGGGCGGGGGAGTGAGAGAGGGAGAGGGCGCGGCCGACGGTGTCGACGTGGACGTGGTGATAGTCGGCGCGGGACCCGCCGGGCTGACACTCGCCGGGGAGCTGGGACGCGCCGGGGTCCGGGCGCTGGTCCTGGAGCGGGATCCCGAACCGCCGCGCTTCTGCCGGGGGTTCAACCTCAACGCCCGGAGCCTGGACCTGCTCGACCGCCGGGGTCTTGCCGCCCGCTTCCTCGCCGAGGGGCCGGCCGTGTCCACGACCATGTTCGTCGGTGCTTCCCGCCTCGACCTCGCCGCCATGCGCACGCGGCACCCCTACGTCCTCGGCATCCCCCAGACCCGAGTCGAGGAGCTGCTCGCCGAGTGGGCCGTGGAATCGGGAGCGCGTATCGTACGCGGCCGGCGGCTCACCGGGCTGCGGTCGGACGGTGACGGCGTGACGGTCGAGGCGGACGGCGCGGACGGCCCGTCCACGCTGCGCTGCCGCTGGCTGGTCGGGTGCGACGGCGGCCGCAGTACGGTACGGAAGGCGGCCGGGATCGGCTTTCGGGGAACGCCCGCACGGAAGTTCACCCTGCTCGGCGACGTGCTGCTCGCCGACCCGTCCACCGTCTCGTTCGGCCCCAACGCGGGCCCCGAGGGACGCTCGGTCTTCGCGATCCCGCGTCCCGGCTACGTCCGTCTGGTCACCGCCGACCCGGCACCGCCCGCGGACCCGCACGAGCCGGTACCGCTCGGCACCTTCCAGCGCGCGATCGACGCCGCGTTGGGCCACCGGGCCGAGATCGCCGAGGCCCTGTGGCTGACCCGGTTCGGGGACGCGGCACGGCTCGCCGACCGGTTCCGGGCGGGCCGGGTACTCCTCGCCGGGGACGCCGCCCACATCCACCCTCCGGCCGGCGCCATCGGCGTCAACGCGGCGATCGACGACGCCGTCAACCTCGGCTGGAAGCTCGCCCTGGTGGCACGCGGGCAGGCGCCGGACACCCTGCTCGACACCTATCACGACGAACGCCACACGGCCGGTGCCCGCCTGCTCCGCAACACCCGCGCGCAGACGGTGCTCGCCGAAGCGGATGGCCGAGACGACCGTCTGGAGCCGGTCCGCGAGCTGCTCTCCGAGCTGGCCGAGTCCGAGGACACGGCCGGGCCGTTGGCCGAAACGATCACCGCTGTCGGCACCCGTTACCCCGCCACCGGAGATCCCCGGCACCCCTGGACAGGACGGTTCGTGCCGGACATCCCGCTGGGCTCCGACGGCGAGGACAGCCTCATGGCGCTGCTGACCCGTACAGCCGGGGGCGCCCTGCTGCTCGGCGGTACGTCAGCCGTACACGCCCTCTCCGCCGCCGCCCGCCCCTGGGCGGACCGGGTCACCACCGCCCGTACCCGCCCGCGGGGACTGGAGCACGCCCAGGCGGTCCTCGTCCGTCCCGATGGGCACGCGGCGTGGATCGGCGCGATGTCCACGCCGGTGGAGGCGGCGGCACACGAGTTGCGAGAGGCTCTGGCGCACTGGTTCGGGAGCCCGGTGGCAGCCTTGTGACGACGCAGGAAGGAGGTTCGGGCCGGAACGGACCGAGAGCGGCGCAGCGGCCGCTTCCCCGTGCGCCGCGTCGTTCACCCCCTGGTGTGGTGGACGCGCCGACCCGACGTCTTCCACCACCCCGGTAGGCCACCCTTCGTCGCATGAGTGGCTTCGTCCCCGGAGCGCGCGTGCGGCGCACCGGGATCGTGTACCTGACCCTGCTGGCCGTGGGCACCGGGGGAGCGCTTCTGGTCGCCCCGCGGATGGAGGACCCGGCGTCCGTGCTCGTGGCGCTGTTGCCGACCTGGGCCGGCGCCTATCTGGCCTGGAGCGCCTACCGGGCCGACCGGGCCGAGGCGGTCGTGGCGTGTGGCGACGCCGAGGTCGCCGGGCGGCTCGCCGACGCCGTGCGGCGGCAGTGGGAGGCCGAGGCGGCGATACGGAGCCTGGCCGACCCGTACCCGCTGCCCGTCGCCTGGCGCGGTGCCGACGCGGATCTGGCCGATGCCTCGGACTCCGAAGTGCTCGTCGGGAGGGACGACGAGATCGCCGACGTCTTCACGCGGCGCGTCCCGTCCCGGCGGCTGCTGGTCCTCGGCGAGCCGGGGTCGGGCAAGACCCTGCTGCTGGTGCGGCTGGTGCTGGCGCTGATCGAACGACGGCAGGCCGACGACCCGGTGCCGGTGCTGTTCCCGCTGGCCTCCTGGGATCCGGCGGCGCTGGACCTGCGTACGTGGATGGGGCGCCGGCTCGTGCAGGACCACCCGGAGCTGGGCGCTCGCGCGGCCGACGCGTACGGGGAGGTCACCCTGGCCGACCTGCTGCTGGAGCGGCGCCTTGTCCTGCCGGTGCTCGACGGGTTCGACGAACTGCCGCCCGAAGCGGGAGCGTTGGCCCTGCACCGGATCAGCGAGGCCCTGCCGTACGGCTGCGGCCTGGTCCTGTCGAGCCGTCCCGCCGAGTACCGGGCCGCCTTGCGGCCGTGCGGCGCGGTCCCCGCCCGGCTCGCGGAACTGGCCGGCATCCACCTCCAGCCGCTGCGCGCGGAGGAGGTCGCGGACTACCTGCGCCACGATTCCGGTGGACCGCGTACCCCGGCCGCCGAGCGCTGGAGCGCGGTGACCGGGCGGCCGGGTGACTCCACGCCCGTGGCGCGGGCCCTGACCAGCCCGTTGATGGTGTCCCTCGCGCGCTTCGTCTACAACCCCCGCCCCGGGGAGCGGCACGAGCGGCTGCCGGACCCCGGCGAGCTGCTGCGGCTGGAGTCCCGGACGGCCGTGGAGCACCACCTCCTCGACGCCTTCGTCGACGCCGCGTACCGGCCCCACACCCGCCGCCCCGCCCGGTGGAGCGCGGACCGGGCCCGCCCCGCCCTGCGCCACCTCGCCCGGTACATGGAGCGCGGACGCGACGGAACCGCCGAACTCGCCTGGTGGAAGCTGCGGCACGCCGCTCCCACCGCGCTGCCGCCCGTACTGGCCGGGGTGCTGCTGGGCACGGTGGCCTGGCTGCTGGAGGGCACCGGCATGGAACTGACCCACCACTTCACCCCGGACGGCGCACCGGTGAGCTGGGACCAGCGGGGAGGTCTGGGGGTCATGGCGGCCGGGATCTGCGGCGGTCTGGCGAGCGGTCTCGCGGCAGCCCTCACCGCCATGGTGCTGTGCGTCCTCGCCGCCGCCCCGGCCGTCACCGCCGAGCTCGTGCTCAACCGCCTGGCCGACGGAGCCACCCTGGCCCTGGCCGGGGTGATCATCTCCGGTGTCGCCTTCGGCGGTCTGTCGCGCTTACGACGGCCCGCCGACTGGGACCGACGGGCCCTGGCGACCGCGCTCGTGGGCGCCGTCTGTTACGCCGGGGCCTTCGGCAACGGCTGCGGCACGGTCCACGCCCTCCTCTACGGTGTGGCGGCGGCCGCGGTCGACACGGACGGCGGCCGCACCGAGCTCGCCTGTCCGGCCGCCCGGGTGCGCCGGCACTGGAGCGGGCAGAGCCTCGGCCGCGGACTCCAGGCCGGTCTCCTCATCGGCGGCAGCATCCTGCTGGAGGGCCTGCTCTCGGACGTCATGTCGGGCGGCGACGGCGTTCAGTACATCGCCCCGCCCGATCCGCACGCGGCGTTCTGGGCGGCCGTGCAGACGGGCGCGGTGTTCGGCGTGGCCTGCGTACTCGTGCACGGCCTGCGTGCCGTCCCGGTCGACCTGGGCACCTCGGTCGACGCCCGCGTCCTGCTCGCCAACGACCGCCGCACCCTGGTCACCTGCGTCCTGACCGCGACGGTGGTCGGCGCCACGAGCATCGGGGTCCAGAGCTGGTGTGCCGTGCTGACGGGCTCGACACGCGTGTGGGGAGCCGAGGCGGCCGGCGGCCCCGTGTGGGGGTTCGTCGTCGGGCTCATCCCGGCCGTACTGACCGGCCTGGCCATCGGGATCCGGCAGTCCGCCTGGGGCCACTACACCGTTGCCCGCGGGTATCTGGCCCTGCGCCCCGGACTGCCGTACGACCTCATGGCGTTCCTCGCCGACGCCCACGACCGGGGCGTGCTCCGACGGGTCGGCGCCGTCTACCAGTTCCGGCACATCGAGCTGCAGCACCGGCTCGCCGCCGCCCGGGAAGTCGCGGGTGAGCCGTGAGCCGTAAGCGGTGACCGCTGATCCGCAGCGCGGGCCGACGGGCTCACCGGGCCACCCGGCCGACTACCGGCCCGTACTCACACGCCCCGCGCCCGCTTGCGCTCCTCGCGGGCCTCACGCCAGTTCCGGCCGGCCCTCCGGGCGCGGCTCGTGTACCAGTCCCGGAACTTCCACAGGGCCACCACGAAGGGGGCCAGGATCACGCCGATGAGCAGGGAGCCGCCCCACCCCTTGTCGGAACGGAAGTGCAGATAGAGCACCTCCAGCACGAACGCCAGGAGGAGCAGGAGCGCCAACTTGACCGGTTTGGGAAAGTTCATGGACATCAACTGCCCCCAATTCAGGGCCATATGAGCGCAACCCCGCACCCGAGCAGTCCCGCCGGAGCGCCGCGCCCGGAGCGGACCGCCTGGCCATGCTCGCCCCGCTCTGGACAGGAGGCCAGTGGACCCGGCAAGGGCTGCTCCCCATCGTCGCGTCCGGCGAGTTGGTGATCCTGCATAAGGTGTGCGGCATGAAGAAGACCCGATCTCTGCTCGCCCTGGTGCTGGGGACGTCCGCCCTGGTCGTGGGCGCTCCCACCTCCGCCGGCGCCGACCCGGCGCCGCTCGTCACCACCGGTGCGGTGTTCAACGACCCGACGGGGGACACGGCCGCCCAGGACGCGGTGTTCGGCCACATAGCCCGGCTCGTCGACGGGGCCCCGAGGGGCTCGGACATCAAGATGTCGATGTACGTGCTCGGCTCGGACTATCTCGCCGCCCGGCTGACCGCCGCACACCGGCGCGGGGTGAACGTCCGGGTCGTCCTGGACAACGAGAGCCTGCTGCACTGGGCGGGCAAGGTCACGTATCCGAAGCTGGTCGAAGGCCTCAAGCCCGTGGCGGGGTCCGGCACTTCATGGGTGCGGGTCTGCGCGGAGAACCAGGCGTGCCTCGCCAAGGACCCCAACCCGGCCGACTCCTTCCACGGCGTCAACCACAACAAGTTCGTGCTCTTCTCGCGCACCACCGGCAGCAGCGCGGGCACGGTCCCGGTCGACGACGTGGTCGTGCAGACGTCCGCCAACCAGACTCCGTGGGACCGTCAGCACGCCTTCAACGACGCGCTGACCGTGGCGGGCAACACCGCGCTGTACGCCGCGTACACCGGCTACTTCGACGACCTCGCCAGTGCCCAGGCCGGGACGAAGGCGCAGGTGGCCGACTACCCGACGGAGTATCCGGCGGGCAGCGCGAAGGCGTACTTCTTCCCCCGGGCCGCCTCCGACCCGATCCTCAACATTCTCAACACCGTCGACGACCCGGTCAACGGGCAGCCCGCCTGCTACGGGAACTCCCCGGGCCACGGCACCGAGGACGGCCGCACCGTCATCCGGGTCGCCATGCACCAGATCACCCGGCCCGAGGTCGCCAAGAAGCTGTGGGAGCTCGACGACGCGGGCTGCTACGTCGACATCGTCCACCGCTACCTCGACGTCGCGGGGGCCGGCACGGCGATCGCCGACCAGCTCTCCAGGCCGACCAGGTTCGGCGGGATCTCCCTGCACCGCCTGGACGACGCCGATGACGGCGACGGTGACCCGAACACGCGGAACGCGATGGCCACGCACTCCAAATACCTCCTGATCGACGGGACGTACCTGGGCAAGCCCGACCAGAAGCTCGTCTTCACCGGCAGCCACCCGTACACGAAGAGCGCGTTGACGACGAACGACGAGGCGCTTCTCAAGTACGACGACGCGGCGGTGCACGACGCCTACCGCGAGAACTTCCGCACCCAGCGCGTGCTGGCCGACCAGCAGACGACCCGAGCCGGGTCCGCCGGCTGACCGACGGATCCCGTCGGGGGATGCCGTCGTCTTCGAAAGTTTCGCATCCAGGGGTGGTCCTGTCGCCGAGCCCGGAACCGGGCTGATGCTCCGTCAGCCGTTCGGGGATGCCTGGTGCGGCGGAGCCGTACTGGAGCGCTCGACCAGGCTGGTGGCGAGGTCCACCCGACGGCTTCCGGGGCGTGTGCCGCGGGCGAGGTCGATCACCATGCGGGCCGCGACCTCGGCCATCTCGGTCAGCGGCTGGCGGACGGTGGTGAGCGGCGGGCCGACCCAGCGGGCCAGCGGCAGGTCGTCGAAGCCGACCACGCTGAGGTCCTCGGGGATGCGCAACCCCAGCTCGCGGGCCGCCTCGTAGAGCCCGAGGGCCTGGAGGTCGTTTCCGGCGAACACGGCGGTCGGCCGGTCGGGCAGGTGCAGCAGCTCCCGTCCGATCCGGTGCCCGGCCTCGTGGTGGAAGTCGCCCTCGCGGACCAGCTCCGGGTCGTAGGCGATACCCGCCATGTCGAGGGCCGCGCGGTAGCCGTCGGCCCGCGCCCGGCTGCACATCATGTGGCCCGGGCCGCCGATCAGACCGATCCGGCGGTGGCCGAGGTCGAGCAGGTGCCGGGTGGCTGCCAGGCCGCCGTCCCAGTTGGTGGTGCCGACGGCCGGCACCTCCTGGCCGGGGTCGCCGGCCGGGTCCAGCACCACGAACGGGATGTCGCGCCCGGCGAGTTGTTCCCGCTGGGAGCGGTCCAGGCCGGACAGGACGAGCAGCACGCCGGTGGGGCGGCGGGTGAGCACCCCGTCCACCCAGGACTGGCCGGGGGTGAGCCGTCCGGAGGATTCCGAGAGGACGATGCTCAGGCCTTCCGCGCGCGCCACGTTCTCGACTCCGCGGATCACCTCCATCGCCCAGACGCTCTCCAGCTCATGGAAGACGAGTTCGAGCAGCGGGCTCGCCTGCGTGCCGCGCCGCCGCCGGTATCCGTGTCGGCGCAGCAGCTCCTCCACCCGCTCCCGGGTGGCCGGGGCGACGTCGGCCCGGCCGTTCAGGACCTTCGAAACAGTCGGAGCGGAGACCCCCGCCTCCTGTGCGATCTCAGCGAGCGTCGCCGCTCTCTTCACGTCTTACCTCCTGCCCCGCCCCGCTGGGCGAGCCGCGCGGTGGATGGCCGACGGCACGGATGCTAGTCGCTCGGCCGCTGAGCCCGGATCCCGCCGGGACTCTTGACGGGCCGTGAGGTCGGCCCTAGGGTCCCCGCAACATTCGCTCATCATTGCGCAACATTCGAATGAGGGGTAGAGCATGGGACTGAGACTCGCCGCGATCGCCGCCACCACCGCACTCGTCCTGGGCACGACCGCCGCGTGCGGATCGGACGGCGGATCGTCCGGCGCCGGTTCGGGGACGATCCATGTGATGGTCTACGGCGACGCCGCCAACAAGGTCGAGAAGCAGATGGCCGAGACCTTCAACAAGACCTCCAAGGTCAAGGTGGTGCTCGACACCGTCCCCGGCGCGGACTACCAGCAGAAGTTGCAGACCGTCATCAACACCTCGCACGCCCCGGATGTCTTCTTCAACTGGGGAGGCGGGTCCATCCAGCCCTTCGTCAAGGCCGGCCTGCTGCTTCCGCTGGACGACTTCATCGCCAAGGACCCGGGCCTGAAAAGCAACTTCCTGCCCTCGGTGTTCAACTCGGCCGTCGTGGACGGCAAACCGTACGGAATACCGATGCGCGGCACTCAGCCCGTGCTGCTGTTCCACAACAAGAAGGTGCTCGCCGACGCGGGTCTGACCCCGCCGCGGACCTGGGACGAGCTGATCGCCGCCGGCAAGGCGCTCAAGGCCAAGGGCGTCACCCCCATCGCGCTCGGCGGCGCCGACCAGTGGCCCACCCTGATGTGGTTCGAGTACCTGTACGACCGTATCGCCGGACCCGGCCTGTTCTCCCGGGCCCTGAACGGCGACCGGGCGGCCTGGGCGAGCGAGGACAGCCGCAAGGCACTGGCCACCCTCAGGCAACTGGCCGACTCGGGCGCGTTCGGCCGCACCTTCGACTCCGTGAAGTTCACCGACGGCGGCTCCGCGGCGCTGGTGGCCAGGGGGCGGGCCGCCTTCGAGCTGATGGGCTCCTGGTACTACTCCACCCAGCAGGAGGCCAACCCGGACTTCGCCAGAACCGGCCTCGGCTACACCGGCTTCCCGGCCGTGAGCGGGGGCAAGGGTGACCCGGCCGACGTCGTGGGCAACACCAACAACTTCTACTCGATCCTGAAGAAGACCAAGCACCCGGAGGCCGCAGCCGCGTTCCTCAAACTGATGTACTCCAAGGAGTTCGTCCAGGCCCAGCTCGCCATCGGCAACCTGCCCACCACCGTCAACACCGTCGACTTCCTGGACAAGGCGGCCAGCCCCGCGTACTCGAAGTACCAGTACGAGCTGGTCAAGGCCGCACCCTCGTTCCAGCTCTCCTGGGACCAGGCCTACCCGCCCAGCGCGTCCACCCCCCTGCGCACCGCCGTCCAGCGGTTCTTCTCCGGCAAGCTCGACGCCGACGGCTTCATCAAGGCCATGCAGGCCTTGCCCGCCTCATGAGGGCCGCCGCGAAGGCCGGTACGGGTGTGAGCCGGCCCGGCTTCGTATGGGCGGCGCCCGCCGCGGTGTTCTTCCTGCTCTTCGCGGTCCTGCCGCTCGTCCTGGTCGCCGTGCTCTCCTTCACCAGCTGGGACGGCATCAGCGAGCCGCGCTTCAACGGCCTGGCCAACTGGACCGCGCTGATCCACGACCCGGTGATGACCCAGTCGGTCGGGACCACCCTGCTGCTCACCGGCCTCGGGGTGGTCACCCAGGCACCGGTCAGCCTGCTCCTCGGCGTCTGGGCCGCCGGGCACCAGCGCAACCGGGCCGTGCTCTCCGCGATCTACTTCATACCGCTGCTGCTGTCGGCCACCGCCGTGTCCGTGGTGTGGCGGGCCGTCCTGGACCCCAACTTCGGTGTGCCCTCCCAGCTGACCTGGCTCTTCGGCGACGGGAACCTGCTCGGCAGCCGCAGCGGCGCCCTCGCGGTCCTCACCTTCGTGGGCGTGTGGCAGTTCACCCCGCTGCACGCCCTGATCTACCAGGGCGGCGCCCGCGCCATCCCCCAGGTCCTCTACCAGGCCGCCGCCATCGACGGCGCGGGCACCGTACGGCAGTTCTTCCACATCACCCTGCCGCAACTGCGCAACAGCATCATCACCTCGACGGTCCTGATGGTCGTGGGCGGCCTCACCACCTTCGACACCGTCCTCATCATCACCCAGGGCGGCCCCGGCACCGACACCACCGTGAGCGCCTACTACATGTACCAAAAGGCCTTCAAGAGCTACGACTTCGGCGCCGCGTCGGCCATCGCCCTCGTCCTGGTCGTCGTCGCCACCCTGATCTCACTGGCCATGGTCAAGTTCTCCGGCTACGACCGGATGCGCGGCACGACGGAGGGCCTGTGATGCGCGGGCGCCCCAACTACCTCGCGGGCCTGGGCTCGCTGCTCTGGCTGCTGCTGGTCGGCCTGCCGCTGTACGTGCTGGTGCTCGCCACCGTGCGCACCCGCGCCGACTACTCCACCAAGGGCCCGCTCAGCCCACCGGCCGAGTGGACCGTCCACAACTACCTCACCGACCTGTCCAACGGCTTCGGCCAGGACTTCCTCAACACCCTCACCGTCACCGCCGGCGTGGTCGCGATCGTGCTCCTGGTCGTCCCGCCGCTCGCCTACGCCATCGTACGAGCGCGCGGCCGGGCCACCGGCTGGGTGTTCCGGCTGTTCCTGCTGGGCCTGGCGATCCCCGCGCAGGCGGTGATCGTGCCGATGTTCTACCTGATCAGCAAGGCCGGGCTGTACGACCACCTCATCGGCGTCATCCTGCCGACCGCCGCCTTCTGCCTCCCGGTCTGCACGCTGGTCCTCACCGGCGCGATGCGCGACATCAGCCCCGAGCTGTACGAGGCGATGGCCATGGACGGGGCCTCACCGGCCCGCGTCTTCCGGCAACTGGTGCTGCCGCTGTCCAGGGGCGGCCTGTCCTCCGTCGTGGTCTTCGCCGCCCTCCAGGCGTGGAACGGCTTCCTGTTCCCGCTGATCCTCACCCAGTCCGAGTCCACCAAGGTCATCACCCTCGGCCTGTACGACTTCCAGACCGAGCACGGCGTCGACGTACCCGGACTGCTCAGTGCCGTGGTGCTGTCCATGCTTCCCCTCTTCGTCGTCTACCTGTTCGCCCGCCGCGCCCTCGTCCAGGGCCTGACGGGAGTGGGAGGAAAATGAGCGGCACCCTGAACCCCGAGCCCGAAACCACCCCGAACCCCCAGCCTCACACCACCCCGACCCCCGCCCCGGAGGGTGTTCCCGCCTGGCGGGACACCTCGCTCAGCCCGGAGACCCGCGCCGACGTGCTCATCGCGGAGATGACCCTGCGGGAGAAGACCGCCCAGCTGTTCGGCGTCTGGGTGGGCGCCAGCGACGAGGGCGGCGACGTCGCCCCGCACCAGCACGAGATGGAGGAGCCGCCCGACCTCGACGCGCTGCTGCCGTACGGGCTCGGCCAGGTGACCCGGCCGTTCGGCACGGCACCGGTCGACCCGGCGCTGGGCGCGCTGTCGCTGCTGCGCTCCCAGCGCCGGATCGCCGCCGCCAACCGCTTCGGCATCCCCGCACTCGCCCACGAGGAGTGCCTGGCGGGCTTCGCCGCCTGGGGCGCCACCGCCTACCCCGTACCCCTCTCCTGGGGCGCCGCCTTCAACCCGGCGCTGGTGCGCCGGATGGCCGCCGCGATCGGCCGCGACCTGCGGGCCGTCGGCGTGCACCAGGGCCTCGCACCCGTCCTCGACGTGGTACGCGACGCCCGCTGGGGACGGGTGGAGGAGACCATCGGCGAGGACCCGTACCTGGTCGGCACCATCGCCACCGCCTATGTGCGGGGCCTGGAGTCGGCCGGCGTCGTCGCCACCCTCAAGCACTTCGCCGGGTACTCCGCCTCCCGCGCCGGGCGCAACCTCGCCCCCGTCGGCATGGGCCCGCGCGAGCGCGCCGACGTCATCCTGCCGCCGTTCGAGATGGTGCTGCGCGAAGGCCGCCCCGGCTCGGTCATGCACGCCTACACCGACACCGACGGCATCCCCGCCGCCGCCGACGAGGCACTGCTCACCGGGCTGCTCCGGGACACCTGGGGCTTCGAAGGAACGGTCGTCGCCGACTACTTCGGCATCGCCTTCCTCAAGACCCTGCACGGCGTGGCCGAGGACTGGTCGCAGGCCGCCGCGCTGGCGCTCACCAGCGGCGTCGACGTCGAACTGCCGACCGTGAAGACCTTCGGACCGCCCCTGCTCGACGCCGTCGCCACCGGGCTCGTACCGGAGCGGCTGATCGACCGGGCACTGCGCCGGGTGCTGGTGCAGAAGGTCCGGCTCGGGCTGCTGGACCCGGACTGGAACCCCGTGCCCGACGCCCTCGCCCACGCCGATCTGAGCGCCCCCGAAGCGCTGCGCGGTCTCGTCGACCTCGACCCGCCCGCCAACCGCGCACTCGCCGCCGAACTCGCCGAGCAGGCCGTGGTGCTGCTGCGCAACGACGGCGTGCTGCCGCTGGGCCGTCCGGCCCGGATCGCCGTGATCGGCCCCAACGCCGACGAGCCCACCGCGGTGCTGGGCTGCTACTCCTTTCCCGTACATGTGGGCCGCCAGCATCCGAATGCGCCGCTCGGCATCGAACTTCCCACCCTGCGGGAGGCGTTGCACGCGGAGTTCCCCGACTGCGAGGTGCGGACGGTACGCGGCGTGGGGGTCGACGACGACGACACGAGCGGCATCCCGGCGGCCGTCCGGGTCGCGCGCGGGACCGACCTGGTGGTGCTCGCCCTCGGCGACCGGGCCGGACTCTTCGGCCGCGGCACCAGCGGCGAGGGCTGCGACGCCGCCTCCCTGGAACTCCCCGGACGCCAGAGCGAGTTGCTGGACGCCCTGCTGGACAGCGGAACCCCCGTCGTGGTCGTCCTGCTGGCGGGACGGCCGTACGCGCTGGGGCGCGCGGTGAGCGAGGCGGCGGCGATCGTGCAGTGCTTCTTCCCGGGCGAGGCGGGTACCCGGGCCGTGGCGGGCGTGCTCAGCGGCCGGGTCAACCCGTCCGGGCGGCTGCCGGTCAGTATCCCCGCACACCCCTGCGTCCAGCCCTCGACCTACCTCGCCGCGCGGCTCGCCCAGGCGAGCGAGGTCTCCAGCACCGACCCGACGGCTGCCTACCCCTTCGGGCACGGCCTCGGCTACAGCGAGTTCACATGGTCGGGGCTGGCGGTCGAGACCGCGGAAACCGGCACCGACGGGGAGTTCCGGCTCGCCTTCGAGTTGCGGAACACGGGGGAGCGGGCGGGCACCGAGGTCGTCCAGCTCTACCTCCACGATCCGGTGGCGGCCGTGGTGCAGCCGGTGCAGCGGCTGGTCGGCTACCGCCGCGTCGCGCTGGCCGCGGGCGCCGGGTGCCGCGTGGAGCTGGTGGTACCCGCCGACCTCGCCTCCTTCACCGGTCGTGAGGGGCACCGGATCGTGGAGCCGGGCGCGCTGGAACTGCGGATCGCCGCCTCCAGCACCGACGCCCGCTTCCGCGTACCGCTGCGGCTCACCGGCCCGGTGCGCCCGCTCGACCACACCCGCCGTCTCCACCCGACCATCACCGTACGGGCCACCCATCCGTGAAGGGTTGTCGGTGGCCGGGGCCCGCTGGGGCCGTGAACAGCACGGCACCGACTGCCCGCACTCCTGGCGGTTGCGGACCGGCGGGCCGGAGGGACTCGTCCACACCTGGCCCGCCGGGACTCCGCGGGCCGACCCGCCCTACCCGGATGATTTCGCCTCGGTGCTGGTCAGTGGGAGGACCACCAGGTCGACGGCGTGACGGCGGTGAAGCCCAGCGACTCGTACAGGGGACGTCCGAGCCGGGAGGCGGTGAGCGTCACCGGCAGATGCGCCATGGGCGCCAGCGAGCCGAGCATGACGGCCCGCCCGGCACCGCGGGAGCGCCGGGTCGGCGGCGTGCCGACCCAGTAGTGGCTGCCGAATCCGTCGTGGACGACGGTGACACCGGCTCCGACCGCCTCACCGTCGAGAACAGCGAGGTACACGTCCACGCCCGGCTGCTCGATCAGCGTCGCGGGGAACATCTCGCCGGGTCGGTACGGCGTGAATCCGTCCAACTCGAAGCCCTCGATCACGATCTGCTCGGCGGCCTCCAGCTCACGCGCGCGCTGGACCCGGACCACCTCGATCGCCGGGGCGGGGACCGGGCCGGGCGGGCGCACCATGATCGGCATCTGCCAGTTGCGCAGGCCCAGATGGCTCAGGTCGGTGGAGCCGAACGGATCCTCCGCACCCACCGGCCCGTTCGCCCGGCCCGCCAGCTCGGTCAACTCGGCCAGCTCGTCCGAGTCGAGATCGGGCTCCTGCACCAAGAACCGCGTCCCGGCCCGCTCATCGCCAAGCACCGCGAGGAAGCCGCGCCGCTGGATCACCTCATGGCCACGGGACTTGCCGGTCGCTGCCCAGAACGCGGCGGAGTTGCGGGCCTGGTGTATCGCCGCGTCACCCGAGGTCGGGGGATGATCCGCAGGGTCCTGGCCGATCCGCTCGTCGGCGCGGCGGTCGGCGGTGGTGTGCGAGGTGTCGGCCATGGGTGGCTCCTGTTCGGTCACGGTGCGGTGGTCCAGGCGGGGGGACATGCGAACCCCGGGGAAGCCGACCCCGGGCCCTCTCCATACCTCCTGCCTGACCGCGCAATGTCCCGCACAACTGGGCCAATCTCAAACGAGTTTCTTGAGGGCAGCTCCCAGGTTCACTCCCTGAAGCGCCAGTAATTGCCGCGACGCACTCCGCGAGGCAGCCGCCTATGGGTGGAACCGCGCCTGGTGCTCGTGCAGGAAGGCGTCGAGGGTGCGGGGGCGGCGGCCGAGGACGTCGGCGACCGTGGTGGTGGGGGTTTCGGGGCGGGCGAGGGCGAGTTGCTGGATCTCCACCACATGGTCGGCCAGCCACGTGGGCATGTGGGCGTTGCTGATGAGGTTGTCGCGGAGTTCGTCCGGCGTGAGGTCCACGTAGCGGATCCGTCGGCCGGTCAGGGCGGACAGCCGGTGGGCGAGTTCGGTGTAGGAGACGGCTTCCGGTCCGGTCAGGGTGTAGGTTCCGCCGGCGATGGCGGGCCTGGTGAGCGCGGCGGCGGCGACGTCGCCGATGTCGCGGCAGTCGATGTGGTTGTACGGCGCGTCGCCCGTCGCGCCGAGGATGACGCCCCGGGATGCGGTGGGCGCCAGGCGCAGGAGGTTCTGCATGAAGGCGTAGGGACGCAGGATGGTGTGGGTGAGGCCGCTCGCGCGCAAGTGTTCCTCCACGGCGTGGTGTCCGCGCGAGATGGCCACCGGGGAATCCGGTTCGGCGGCGGGTGCGGAGATCTTGACGACGTGTCCGATGCCGGCGCGCGCGGCCATGTCGATGACACGGGTCTCGAGCGCGACCTGTGCGGGGCTGTTGGCCAGGGCGAGGAAGAGCTGGTCGGCGCCCTGGAAAGCGGTGTGCAGGGAGTGCGGGTCGGTGGCATCGGCGTACCGCACCTCACAGGGCGGTTGTGCGCCGGTGGTGCCGGGGATGGGCTGGTGAGGAGTACGGGTCAGGGCGCGGACGGGCAGGCCGAGGGGGAGAAGGCTGTGGAGCAGGGCGTTTCCGGTGGCTCCGGTTGCTCCCATGACGACGATCATCGTGTGCTCGTTTCCTGGTGACTTCCCGGCACTGGGCGTTGCCGGACGCGGTGGGCTGGAGAGGCGCGGGACCGGTGTCCCGGCGGGGTGGGTTATGCCGGGGGCGGTGTGGTGGTGCTGCGCCAGCGCAGCGTGACGATGGTGGTCGCGAGGGCCGTGGAGACGGGCAGGTCGATACGCAGGCGCTCCAGCCACGGCGTTGCGGTGACGGGGGTGCGGGCGGGGAGCCACTGCGCGGCGAACCAGCCGAGCAGGGCTGCCGCGCCGGTGGTGAGGATGACGAGTGCCGTGGTCAAGGCGGTACGCGGCACGGCGACGGTCCAGGGCCGGGGTCGCCCGCCGTGCCGCAACCAGATGCCGACCAGCAACGCCACCACGGCGGAGGTGCCGGCGATGGAGGTGCAGGCGGCAAGGGCGAGGTCCCGTTGCCCGGTGACGACCCCGGGGGCGCCGGCCATGAGCGCGGGGGCGGCATAGGCGGTCAGCACCTCGCGCCAGAGGAGGAACGGCCGTGATGGGCGGGAGGATGGTCGGTTCCGGTGGGTCGTGTCCCTGGTTGCGGGCATGCCGGCCTCTTTCTCGTGGGGGAGTGAAGGGAAGGGGTGCTGTGGGCGGGCGAGCAGGCGCGCACACCCGTCACTATAATTAGGTGGCTAACTACTACTGCGTGAAAATGGCCCAGCCCGAAGGCGGGGCCGAACCGGATGGGGGTCGGGTCAGTCAGCGGCCAGGGCCGCGCTGCCGCGTACGACGCGGGCGAGGAGATCCAGGAACACCGCACGCTCGTCGACGGAGAGCCCGCCTACCATCGCCTCCAGTCGCCGGAAGTGCTCGGAGGCCATGTCGCGCAGGCGCTGCGCCCCGCGTGCGGTAAGGATGGCCACCGTGCCCCGCCCGTCCTCCGCGGAGGGGCGGCGGGCGATCAGGCCTTCGCGCTCAAGGCCGTCCAGCAGGCCGGTAACCGTGGCCCTGGAGACTCCGAGGTCGGCCGCGAGGTGCGAGGGGGACTTCTCCCCGCCGTGGTCTTCGAGGTCGGCGAGGAGGCGGTAGCGTCCCGTCGACAGGCCGAACCTGGCGAAGTGCGCCTCCGCCGCCCGTCCGACCCTCGCGCCCGCCGAGA
Organism: Streptomyces sp. NPDC043908; assembly: GCF_056435525.1. NCBI lineage: Bacteria > Bacillati > Actinomycetota > Actinomycetes > Kitasatosporales > Streptomycetaceae > Streptomyces > Streptomyces sp. NPDC043908. The sequence continues at coordinate 541,212 of NZ_JBWKEI010000001.1, forward strand.
TCAGACGCACCGCGACCAGCACCGCCTGCGGGTCGACATCCAGGCCGTAGTGCTCGACCTGCCGCCTGGCCTGGTCCAGTGTGGGTGCTTCGGCCTGGATGTCGTCCCTCGTCATGCAGATAATATGGCGCCTAATCACTTCCCCTGTCAAGGACGCTTGAGCTGTTACACCTGAGCTGCGACGCCTGAGTGGTGACATCCGAGCTGTCAGAGGCACTCGGGATGCGGCGCACCCCTCTCCGGGATCACCAAGTGACTCTTGAGAGGCTGCCCCGGCGACGCGGCCGGTCGGGAACTACTGGGTGGCGCTGGGCACGTCGAGGGGGTTGGAGGGGGCCTTCGCCTTGGCGGTCTGCATCTGCTCGCCGAGCTCGGTGAGGCGGTTGCGGCCCATGGCCTTGCGGACGTCGGGGAACCAGTCGTCCTCCTCCTCTTCGACGTGGTGGCGGACGTTCTCGATCAGGACGGTCATCTTGGCCTTGAAGCGCTCGTCGGCCGGGTCCATCTTCTTGAGTTCGGCCAGCATCCACACCACGGCATGGTGTTCCTCGACGCTTTCGAGGATGTGGTCGGTGGTGTCGGGGGCGGACTGGCGGGCGGCGGGGTAGAAGATCTCTTCCTCGATGAACGCGTGAACGGTCAGTTCTTCGATGATCTTGTCCGCGAGCTCGCGGCGTTCGGCGTGGTCGTCGTCGCCGGTCTTCTCGAACTGCTTGAACAGCTTCTCGACGTTCTTGTGGTCCTCACGCAGCAGCACGATGGCGTCCATGAAGGAGCTTCCCTTTCCTGGTCTGGCTCCGGGTTCGGGTTCGGGTTTGGATTCCGACTCCGGTTCCCGTTCCGTTTCCGGTGTTCTGTGAGGATCCGGTTCCCCGGTTGCGCACATTGATGCGCCGCAGGGGAAGGGGCCACTCCCCTGCGTCCAGGCTGTCGGTTGTGGCGATGCAGGCGCCCTACGTCAGAGGTAATGGCCTCGCCCCGTCTGCGTGGGCAACCTTGGTGACCTCGCCGCGTCGACGGGACGCGGGCCGGGAGGGAGAGGTCATCGTGTCCATAGCCGCACCCACGAACACACGCGCCGTGGTCGAAGAGCTGCTGCGCAGGATCGGGGAGGGCGACCCCGACCGCATTGCCGAGCTGTATGCCGAGACGGCCGACTGGAAGCTGGACTGGCCGGAGGCCGAGCACGGCCGGGCTGCCACACCGTGGATCCGGGACCGGTCCACCCGTGCCGACGCGGCCGCCCACTATCGCGAGGTCGCCCAGCACCACATGCCGGAGCACGCGGCGACGGAGATCGAGCGCGTCCTCATCGACGGAAACGACGCGGTCGTGCTCGGCGAGATCCGCCAGACCGCCCGGCCCACCCGACGTGCGTATCGTGCGCGGTTCGCCCTGCACCTCACCGTCGAGGACGGCCTGGTCACCCGGCACCACGTCTACGAGGACAGCCTCGCCGTCGCCCAGGCCTTCGAGGCGGAGGAGCGGTGAGGGGCGTAGACCGAAGGTGATGGTCTCGGTCACCGTCCCGCAAGAAAGACGCCGGCGGCACCACGGATGGAGCCACGCGCGCGAATAGCCCCCATCACTCCGCGTCCGGCAGTGCCAGGCACAGTGCCTCCAGCGCGGCCTCGAAGGCGTGGTCGGGCGGAGTCCCGTATCCGATGACGAGGCCGTCGCGCGGTGGCATGTCACTGTCGGGGTGGCGGTAGGCGGCGAGGCCCTCCAGGGCGAGTCCCTGGCGGGATGCCGCGCGTACCGCGCTCGGCTCGGTGCCCGGTGGGAGGCCGAGGACGGCGTGCAGACCGGCGGCGATGCCGTCGATCCCGATGTGGGGCGCCCTCGCCCGCAACGTGGCGACGAGCCGGTCGCGCCGGCGGCGGTAACTCAGCCGCATGCGGCGCAGATGCCGGTCGTACGCGCCGCAGGCGACGAAGTCGGCGAGGGTGAGCTGGTCCAGGGCCCCGGTCCACATCTCGCGGTCGCCCTTGACGGCCAGGAGGTCACCCACGAGGTGGTCGGGCACCGCCATCCAGCCGATGCGGAGCGCGGGCGACAGGCTCTTGCTGGTCGACCCGATGTAGACGACACGATCGGGATCGAGGCCCTGGACGGCGCCGACCGGCTGGCGGTCGTAGCGGAACTCGCCGTCGTAATCGTCCTCGATCACCAAACCGCCCGTCGCCCGCGCCCAGTCGATCACCGCGGCCCTGCGCTCCGGGTGCAGAGGCCCCCCGGTGGGGAACTGGTGGGCCGGAGTGAGCAGCACCGCGCCCGCACCGGTCGTCGGCAGCGTGTCGATCACGGCTCCCCGCGCGTCCACGGGCAGCGGCACGGTGCGGCGCCCGGCCGCGGTCAGCAGGGAGCGATGAAAGCCCAGTCCGTACGACTCGACCGCCACCTCGCCCTTCACGGCCTGCCCGAGCATGCTCAGCGCAGGGGCGAAGCCGGCGCAGATGATGATCCGGTGGGGTGAGGTGCGCACGCCCCGCGCCCGGGCCAGGTATTCCGTGAGGGCCGTCCGCAGCTCGACGCGGCCCTGCGGATCGCCCACGCCGAACGCGTCGTTGGGCGCCGCGTTCAGCGCCCGCCGCGCGGAGGTCTGCCAGGCCGACCTGGGGAACGCGGCGGCATCCGGCGAGGTCGGCATCAGGTCGTAGGCGGGGCGGCGCACGGGCGGCGCCGATCGGCGCGGGCGGTCCGAGGGCAGCGGTGTGCTGCGCCGGGCGACGCGGGTGCCCGACCCCTGGCGGGCGGCGAGCCAGCCCTCCGCGACCAGTTCGCCGTACGCCTCACCGACGGTGTTGAGGGCGATCCCGAGGTCCCTGGCCAAGCTCCGGTACGAGGGCAGACGGGTGCCGGGTGCCAGGCGGCCGGAACCGATGGCTTCACGGAGGGCGCGCATCACCTGCTCGCGCAGGGTGCCCTCGCCACTCAGCTCCAGGTGGAAGTCCGTTCCCGATCCCGGTTCGGGGCCGGGTCGCGAGGGCGTCCCGGCGTCCGTCCCCGCAGCCACAGGGTCACGGCCTTCAGTAGAATTGCCCCAACGATTCGACATGAGAATGCACCATACCGGGGGGCTAATCCGCTCCTACCGTTCTCGGTATGACAACCGTTCAGATTCCGCAGCGCATGAACTTCGCCACCGTCGCTCCCAAGGTCTTCAAGGCCGTCCTCGCCCTGGACGCCGCCGCCCGCCAGGGCCTCGATCCGGTGCTGGTCGAACTCGTGCAGATCCGCGCGTCCCAGATCAACCGGTGTACGTACTGCATCGACTACCACACGGGTGACGCCCGCAAGGCGGGCGAGAGGGAAGAGCGCATTTACCAGCTCAACGGCTGGGAGGAGTCCAGCCTCTACACGTCCGAGGAGCGTGCCGCGCTCGCCCTGACCGAGGCCGTCACCCGGCTGCCCGACGGGGTTCCGGACGCCGTGTACGTCGAGGCCGCTCAGCACTTCACGGAGCCGGAGCTGGCCCAGCTCATCGCCCTCATCTTCACGGTCAACACGTGGAACCGGATGAACGTCGCCACGCGCAAGACCCCGGGCACCCAGTAGTTCCCTTCTGCCGCATCCCCGCGCCGACATACGTATTCCGCAACTCCTGCCCCGACCACGGGCGGTGGCCGCCGTCCAGGCCGGTCACCGCCCGTGGTGCGTCCCCTCCACCCACGGCACCGCGCCGCCCGACCCGTGCTGCCCGTGCAGGCGGCCGTGCCCGTACCGGTACCCGTGCCCGTACCTGTCTCCGTACCCACGCCTGAAAGGACGGCCGACACCGTCATGCCAGCCCTCGCCGACAACTCACCCCCCGCGCAACGGCGTTCACCGGTCAGGGGGTGGCTCGCCGTTCTCGCCGTGACGTTGGGCATCTTCTCGCTGATGACCTCCGAGCTGCTGCCCGTGGGGCTGCTCACCCCGGTCGGCACCGACCTGGACGTTTCCGCGGGCACGGCCGGACTCATGGTGACCGTGCCCGGGCTGGTGGCCGCGGTCGCGGCGCCGCTGGTCACCGTGGCCACCGGCCGCTTCGACCGCCGTCTGGTGCTGGTCCTCCTCGTCGGGCTCGTCGGAGCGGCGAACCTCGCGTCCGCGTTCGCCACCGACTTCACCCTGGTCCTGGTGGCGCGCTTCCTGATCGGTATCAGCGTGGGCGGCTTCTGGTCGCTCGCCGGAGGCATCGCCCTGCGGCTCGTTCCGGAGAAGCAGGTTCCGCGGGCGACCGCGGTGATCTTCGGCGGTGTGGAGACCGCTTCCGTCCTCGGTGTACCCACCGGCACCTTCATAGGTGACCTCGCGGGGTGGCGCACCGCGTTCGCGGCCGTCGGCGCACTGGGGCTGCTGGCCCTCGTCTGCATGGTCCTTCTGCTGCCCGAGCTGCCACCGCGGCGCACTCTCAGGCTCGGCGACCTGCCGACGGTGTTCAGGGCCAACTCCGGTGTACGGGTGGGTGTCGCCCTGACGTTCCTGATCATCACGGGGCACTTCATCGCGTACACGTTCGTCCGCCCCCTCCTGCACGAGCGCGACGTCGGTGACAGCGGTACCAGCCTGCTCCTGCTGGTCTTCGGTCTGGCCGGGATCTGCGGCAACTTCGCGGCAGGCGCCCTGGTCACCACGCGGCTGCGCCAGACCATCGGCGCCGTGGCCCTGCTCCTGGCGACGGCCATGACGCTGCTCGCCCTCACATCCGCCGGTGTGGTGGTCTCCGCGGGTGCGCTGGTGCTGTGGGGCCTGGGGTACGGCGCGGTTCCGGTCACGCTCCAGACGTGGATCCTCGGTGTGGAGCCCCGGGCGACCGAGGCGGTGTCCTCGCTGTTCGTCTCGACGTTCAACCTCTCCATCGCCTTGGGCGCTCTGCTCGGCGGGCTGGTGGTCGAGTCGCTGGCGGCCACGAGTGTGCTGTGGATCGGCTGCGCGCTCTCGCTCCTCGCCCTGGTCACGGGGCCGTGGCCGAGGGACCTGCTGATCCGGCGCCCGGCTTCCAAGCGGTGGGCCGGGACCACCCCACCAGGCCGGTGATCGGCCGGGAAACGATTGGCGGCCGTGGTCTTGTCATGGTGAGATCACCAGATGCTCGGTTTCCTCCTCCGTCTCCTCCCTTACTGGGTCCGCGAGCCGTTGCTCATCGTGCTCGGGTCCGTTCTCGGCGTACGCCTCGTGCATCTCGCCGTCCGCGACCAGGACCCGGTCATGGCGGGGCTCGGTGCGGTATTCCTCGTGTTCACCGCGATACGCGTCCACGCGGTGCGCCGTGCCCTGCGCGCACGCCGCGACCCGGGCCCGCCGGTCCCCGAGGCCGAGGAGGCGGAGTCCGAGAAGGCGGTCGACGGCGCCGCCCTGGCGCAGGCCCCGTCCGCGCCGCTGCCCGCCCCGGGCACCCCGGAGAAGCAGCCCCACGTCTGGGGCCAGGCCGTCGCGGCGGTGGCCGTGGTCGGGGCGCTCGTGGCGGCGGTATGGGTGGTCCCACGCGTCCTGCCGTCCTCGGAGGACAGCGCGTCGCACCCCGCGTCGTGTCCGGCGGGCGAGCGCAAGGAGCCGCCGGCGGCATACAAGGCGACACCGCGGGCCGTCAGCGGTGACCAGCTGTGCACGGCACTCAACCGGCCCGACCTCGCCCAGCTGCTGGGCACACCGGGAGAGACGGCGACCACGGCCTCCGGGACCAGCAACACCGCGCCTCTGACGGGCGAGAAGATCGCCTCGCCCGAGGCCGAGGTCAGGTTCGGCACCTACACCGTGCATCTGTCGGCCACGTACAACAGGCTGTCGGTGGCCCAGTACGGCAAGTTGATGAAGTTCGGCAACGAGAGGGACCTCAAGACGCTGACGGTTCTCGGCCGGCCGGCCACCTTTTCCTCGGACCACACCATGGCGTTCAAAATCGCCTTTGGAGGTGGCACGTCCCAGGCCGAACAAGGCCCACTGGCCCGGACGCTGTCCGTGGCACTGGACCGGAAGGACGAGGGCGGTTACTACGAGGTCACCGTATGGAGCACCACCGGTGCCCTCCCGGACGACAGCGTTCTCGTCGGCATCGCCGAGAAGGTCCTCCCGACGATCCCCGAACGGGCAGCCCGGCAAGACGCGCCCATGAGTTGACCGGCCCGAAACCAAGGGCCCCGCGCGATGCGGCGGCACAGGTGGCCACGCCGGGCCATGGCGTGGGCGGAGCGGCGATCAGAAGAAGTGGCGGACGAAGACGTCCGACTTGCCGTTGGTGTCGCCGGGCACGATGTCGTCCGCCGTGGACGCGAAGACCACGTCGCGCCCGTCGGCGCTGACCGCGTCGGTCCCGGCCGAGGCGGGTCGGGTGGAGACGGTCTCCTCGGTGCCCGTGCGCAGGTCGCGCAGGACGAGTGACGGTCCCGTCGCGTCCTGTGGGGCGTACAGCAGGTAGCGGCCGGTGGGATCGACGGCCACGCCCCGAGCGTTCGATACGAGCTCGGCGGTGCCCGAGCGCAGGTCGTGGACGTAGGTGTCGGTGCCGGAGAGGTAGACGACCGTGCTGCCGTCCTTGCTGAGCTGGACGAGTGTCGCCGCCGCGGAGAGGCCCTCGACGGGGCCGGAGGTGGTACCGCCGGTCCGGTCCCGTACGAAGACGTCCCGCGTCCTGCCGTCCTGGTAGGCGACGTAGCGGCCGTCGCCGCTGATGGAGGGGCGGGAGGGAGAGGTGTGGCCGAGGTCGGCGACGGTCTCCTTGGCTCCCGTCTTCGCGTCCTGAACCTCGACGCGTTGGGTCGAGGACTGCTGCTTGAGGATGGCAAGGGCGATATGACGGCCGTCCGCGCTGAGCGACGGCTGGTTGCAGCTGTACGCCGAGCAGTCGGCGGAAGCCGTCCTTCCCGTACTCACCTGGTACTGGCGGATCCGCACGTTGTTCACCCACTGCACGGGATAGGCGACGTACTCACCGTCGCCGCTGATCACCGGGGGCTGGAGGGCGGTCAGGTTCCCCATCCGGGTGGTCTGCCGTGCCTGCTGGTCGCGGACGTACACCCGGTCGCTTCCCGTCGTACCGTCCGGGGTCAGGTTCCTCGCCGACGACGTGAAGACGATGTGGCGGCCGTCGGGTGTGATCGAGGCGCCGGCGGAGTTGTCGTCGGCCTCGGCGTCGTCGGGCGCGACGCTGATCCGCTCGACGCCGGCTGCGAGGCCGGGCACGACGCCCGCCACCGCTGCCGGTTCGGCCGAGGCGGCGGTGGGCAGCAGCGCCGTGACCGCACCGGCCGCGACCGCCGCGCGCAGGGCAACGGTCGCTCTACGTCCGGCGCGTCCGGTGGTGCTCCGGTTCGCGTTTCTCCTCATGATTTCCCCCTTGGAAGGACCGGTCTTTCCTCCGGCTCCCACCGGAGGACCACGAGCATCGGGCGAGCGCGACGGGATCGCGGGTCGACGCGTCACGTGACACGCTCAGTTCAGGCCTGCCCCATGGTTCAGGCCTGCCACATGAGCCAGGGGTCGTCGCGGCAGTCCTGTTGCAGCACCGGCTCGTTGCCGCGCGAACCCGCGCGGGAACCGGCGCACTTGCCGCTGTGGACATTGACCAACTGCCAGGCCCGGAAGGCACTGCGGTAGCGCAGCGTCCAGAACTGGTCGGGGAACAGGCCCTGCCGGTCGCCGCACAGGTAGTGGGTGACGGCGGCGTCATTGTCGACTTTGGCGCCCTCGACGGACAGACACAGGCCGCTGAACCGGTTGCGCACGGAGTAGACAGCGGGCGGCCCGGCCGACTCCCGGGTGAGATGCCACTGCTGTTCGGCGTCCTCACCGCAGCCGACCTGGACCATGCCCGCCGCGGGGGTCTGGCTCCCGGGCGGGACGGACAGACACAGGTGGCTGCCCGCGTTCGCCAGCCGGAACAGACCGTTCGGGGCGTCCGGCAGCTCCGGCGTGGGTCCGGGAGCCGGAGCCGAGTCGCCGGGGGCGGGCGCAACCGCGGTCCCCGGGGCGGACGGCGCCACGAACCCGCCACCCCGGGCAGGCGCCGCCGGGGCCACCGGAGGCGGTGTCTTCGGTGGGGAAGGGCTCACGGGGGAGGGGCTCCCGGGCGGAGGCGTGGTGAGCGGAGTCGCGGATCGTCCCGTAGCGCCGGGGGAGGGCTGGTACTGCAACCGGTACGGCTGGACGCCCTGGGAGACGGGGGCGGGCGGGGCGGAACGCTCGCGTTGAACGACCACCACGGCCGTCGCCGCCGACACCGCGACCGCGAGGACGGTGAACACGGCGAGGACGGCGGTCACGGCCAGGGAGGTACGCACCGGGCTGTGACGCGGGGCGGCGGCGACGAGCTGCCCGGCCGCCCCCGGCACCACCGTCGCCGGGGGCGAGGCGTTGTACGGCAGCGGCGGCAAGTCCGTGGGGGTGATGACGTGCGCCGCGGAAGGGCGGTCGGTGCGCTCCAGGACAACGCCTCGCAGCGGCGGGCCGGCCGCGGCCCGGTGCTCCCGCCACAGGCACTCCACCTCGTGCCCGGAGTGAGCCAGCCCGTCGGCCGTGCGCGCCAGCGCGAGCACCAGATCGGTACCGGCGGTCACCGGTGTCGTGGACCCGGCGGGGAGGGCGGCACGGCTCGCCGCCCGCGCCCGCCCGAGGATCTGCCGGGCGCCGTCGTGGAGGAACCGTACGGCCTCCAACTGCCGGAGCGCCCGGTCCAGTAGTGCGTCGGCCGCTGGTTCGGAGTCCGTATCCGGTTGCGGGGAGGGCGTTGGTGCCGGCATCCCGGCCGTCCGGGCCGCCTCGGGCCGCTGCGCCGGGTCCGGAGCGGCGGCCCGGAAGACGTCGTTGTTCCCGAGCAGTGCGCTCACGAGGGCGAGGAGGCTGCGGACGAGCCCTTCGGCCTCCGCGAGATCGGCCTCGGCCCGCCGTAAGGCCTCGTCGAGTTTGAGACCGGGCGCCGCCTCGGCCTCGGCGACGAGCGCCGCCTCGTGCAGCCGGTGTGCCCGTTGGAGCAGCGTCTGCCGTCCGCGCGGGTCGCGCACCCGGTCCCGTACCACGGCGTTGAGCCGGCCGAGGGGAATGACCCGGGCGCCGCTGCGGTATTCGCTCCACGTCGTCTTGCTGCCGCCGTACCGCTGAGCGAGCTCACGGACCGTCAGTTCGGCGGTGAGTTCCCCCAGAAAACCGGCTAAGGCGTCGGCTGCTCGCGTCGCACCCTTCGGTGCCCCTTGTGGACGTCCTCTTCTGCGCACGGTCGGTCCCCCCGAGATGTCCGCGGACAACCCCCATTGTCCGGCCCCTCGACCTGAGCCGACCTGCGCGGATCACATCGGGGCCACGCGGCCAACTCCGCTCCCCGGCAGTGTCAGGGCCGTGGAACGCCACCAGGGAACACCCGTTCCCCGGTGCCGTCCAGCGCATGGCCCGCCGTTGTCTCGATTGCATCGGACAAACGGCGGGCGTGCGACCCACTCGTCACCGGCTCGGCGGCCCCGCCGGCCGGACTTCTCAGGAGGTACGGTGAACAGCACGAGAAAGCTGGTGGGACAGGTTTCCCGGATCGCCGCCGCGGTCGTGGCGGCGACCGCGCTGACACTCGTCGGGGCGAACGCCTCGACGGCCGCGACCGGACCGTCCGCGTCCGCGTCGACCGCCGTGGCCAAGGGGGCGACGGGCGGTGACGTCCTCGGCCGGTCCGGCGACGCGAAGACCGCCGGCGTCCAGGCCGTCTACACCCGCAGGATGAGAAGCGTCGCCACCAATCTGTGCGTGGACGACAGCAACATCGGCCTGCGCCACTTCGGCTGTCAGGACCCCTACGGCCAGTACGCCAACTTCCAGAAGTTCAACTTCACCTACCTCGGCAACTACACCTACGTCATCCAGAACTGGGCCACCGGCCTGTGCGTCGACGACAGCAACATCGGACTGCGTCACTTCAACTGCCAGGACCAGAGCGGCCCGTACGCGAACTACCAGCGGTTCACCCTGGCCGAGACCGCCGACCACAGCTACGTCCTGCGGAACGTGGCGACCGGCCTGTGCGTCGACGACAGCAACATCGGCCTTCGTCACTTCGGCTGTCAGGACCAGAGCGGCCAGTACGCCAACTTCCAGCGGTTCCGTCTCGACACGTACTGAGTGTACGGAGCGTGTGACGCGGCTCTGCTGAAGCGGCGCCCCGGCGGGCGAGAGCTGTGCGGTGCGGGTCGGGGGACTGCATCGCACAGCTCGACGGCGTGCTGCGGCCGCGGTCAGGGATTCGGGCTGTTCCGGCGCGCGCCGCGGTCACCGGGTCGGCCACGAGGCGCGTCGGTCCGTCAGGATCCGTCTCGGGCTACGCGGGGCCGTCCGAGTCCTCGAAGAGGGTGAGCATCCGGCTGAGTACGCGTACGCAGGCGTCCACGTCGGCCACGGTGAGATCGTCCGCCGCCTCGCGGAGCAGCGCGTGCTCCCGGGCGAGGACGCCCTCGATCGTCGTGTGACCGGCGCCGGTCAGGCGGATCAACGAGGACCGGGCGTGCGCGGGATTCGGTACGGCCTCCACGAGACCTTCCGTCGCGGCGTCGTTGACCATCCGCTGCACGAACTGGCGGCTGATCGACTGTTCCCGGCCCATGTGGGGGACGGTCATCGGCCCGTGTTCGTGGAGCAGGGCGAGCACGGCGCGCACGCCCACGGACAGGCCCGGCGGGGCGTCCTGCTCGATCTGCCGCTGGACGCGCCGATAGAGCGGTCCGACCAGCGCGAAGACCGCCATGAGTCGCGGACCTGCCTCGTCGGGGGGCAGCGGGCGTTGTTCTTCCCTCACACACCGATGATAGATGACACCTCGGTTGTCATCGCTCCCGTCTCATGACAACCTAGTTGTCATGAGTGAAGCTCTCGGTCTCGACTTCTTCGCCTCCTTGGACGGTGACCTCGCCTACCGCGACACCGGCGGCAGCGGTGTCCCCGTCGTCCTGCTCCACGCGGGGTTCCTCGACCACACCATGTGGGACGAGCAGGTCCCGCCCCTGGCCCAGGCGTTCCGGGTCATCGCGCCCGATGCCCGTGGGCACGGCTGGTCCGCCAATGCGAACCGCCCGTTCCGCCAAACCGACGACCTCGCCGCACTACTGCGCCACCTCGAAGCCCACCCCGCCGTCCTCGTCGGCATCTCCATGGGCGCGGCGATCGCCGTCGCCACCGCGCTGGAGCATCCCGCACTGGTTCGGGCTCTGGTCATCACCGGCGGCGGCACGGACGAAGGCGCGTTCACCGAACCCTGGTCCCGGCAAGCCCAGGCCGCGCAATTCCAGGCTCTGGCCGCCGGAGACATCGAAGGCTGGCACGAGGCGGGCGATCTCTGGGCGCACGGCCCCGAACGCGCGCGGGACGCCGTCCCTCCCCAGACCTACGCCCGCCTGCGCGAGATGCGACGGCGGACCATCGGCAAGCACAGCCCCGGCGAGCCGGACCACCGCGTCGTGGTCGCGGACCTCACCGCGCGAGCGGGTCGGATCGCCGTGCCCGTGCTCGCCCTCAACGGCGCCCAGGACGCACCCGAACTCCGGAATATGGCCGAGTACGTCGCCCGAGCCGCCCCTCTCGGCAGGACGGCCGTGATCCACGGCGCCGCGCACTTCCCCAACCTGGACCGTCCCGAGAGCTACACCCGCATCGTCGCCGACTTCGTCCACGGCCTGCCCCCATGGGACCCGTCGGCCCAGGAGCCGGTCGGCGGCCTCTGAGGACGCCTCGGCCCGGGTGCAGGGGAAGCGGCGGCAGCGGCCCTGCTGGTCTCCCTCACGGCCCTGAGCAGCCCGGCCGGCGCGGCCACCACCGAGGACGAGGGGACGACGGCACTCGGCGTCGCCAGCTCGGCAACCGATGCCCAGGCCGCGGCCCTGCCCTGCATCACCAGTTACGGGGTCATCACCTGTTTCGACAAGGCCGGGGACAAGGTTCTGGTCAAGGACACCGAGGAGGACCACAAGTCGGCGGTCGGACTCTCCCGGTACAACTACAGCCGACCCGCCGACGGTTGCCGCAACGCGCTGGGGCACGGCAAGTGGGCGGAGTGCAACTACAACATGCGCGAAGAGGGATACGTCCAGCTGGAGAACGCCAGGTACGACGGCGACACCGGCAAGTGGTACTACCCCGACCCGCGCGTGCTCTCCATCTGGCTCCCCATCGGCTGACGGTCCGACGGTCTGAAGGACTTCGCCCCGCACCAGCCCGCACCGCGACAGCGGTGTCGGCACCACCCCTGCTTCACCCGGCGTCCGGGTCAGCCCTCGGAACCCCCTTCAGCGGTCGGATCCTCGCCGGTGAGGCGGGCCAGGAGCGCACGGGCCTCCCGTGTGCGGGGGTGGTCGGGGTGGAGTGACTGCTCGCAGGCCGTCACGGCCCGGCGAGCGGCGTCTTCCGCCTCCTGGCGGTGGCCCAGGTGATGCAGGGCGGTGGCCGTGAGGATGTCGGCGGCTCCGCTGGAGGCACGGCTCCCCGTGGGGGGAAACCGACGTGTCTCGGCCAGGGCTTCCTCGTAGCGGCCCTGACCGTTGAGGCTGCCCACCAGGAGGCGGCGGAGCGCGGCTTCGCCGAGTCCGTCCGCGCGCGGCAGGTTCCCGCGGGCGATGGCCTCCGCTTCCTCGTGGCGGCCCTGCCCGTTCAGCGCCGCGGCCAGCTTGGCCAGGGTGAGCAGCTCGGTCTCCCACACCTGCGCGAGGTGCGCGACGCGGACGGCGGCCCGCAGGATGTCCCGTGCCTCGGACTCCGCTTCCTCGTACCGCTCCTGCTGGACGAGGATCTCCACATGGCTCGCCCGGACGGCCAGTACGAGGGCCCGTTGAGCCGGGTCGGCACCCGCGGCCCGCTCCATATCCGAGATCAGCGCTTCCACCTCGGGCAGCACGTCCAGCCCCCGCCCGTGAGCGACGGCCGCGGCCAGGGCGAACGCCCTGGCCAGCCGGTCCGAGAGTGCGGAATCCGCGCCCGGTACGGGTGGCATCGTCGCGAGGTACCGTCCGCCCTCCTCGGCCTGCTCGAACTCTTCTGCGGCGTACAGTTCCCGGACCCGGTCCAGGACCGCGCTGTGGGCGGGTGCCAGTCTGCCCTCGGTGCGCCGGTGCCGCAGACGGCCCCACTCGGCTCGTATCCCTCTCACACCGGGTGAGGCTACGCGATGGGGGTGACACCACGACAGCAACGTCATGGTCCTCCCCCGATCCGCCGGTGCCCTCCCCCTGCGGGGGCACGCGCAGACGGGGCGACACGTCCAGACCAGGCGAAAGAGCCTCGCCCGCATGACGGCCGTCGGCCGAAGCGAAATGCTCCGCGCCCCAGCCCCGGGGGCCGTGACGCGGGGCGCGTGACCGCCGGCCCGGTCAGTTGCCGGACGAGCGCGAGCCGGTGCCGCCCGGGGTGGCCGGTGCCCAGTCGGGCACCTTGGCCGCTTCGGCGGGGTCGGTCTCGTCGAGGGTGACGCCCCAGGCGTCGTCTCCGCCGATGCGTACTTCGATGGCCTTCTTCTGGCCGGTCCTGGCGAAGTACAGCACGACGACCTGCCGGGTCGAGCCCTCGTCGTAGAAGTCGGCCGTCACCTTTCCCTTGGCGGCCTTGCCGAAGACCTTGATCCAGTTGCGGGCCGTGGTGTCGGCAGCCTCGCCGTCCTCGACGGCGAGCCCGGCCAACGCGTCGGCGTCGCCGTCGTCAAGGCGCCACACCGTCTTCTGGACCGCTTCCAGGCTGCCCCGGGAGGGGTAGCCCACGACGCGCAGCGGTTCGTGGGTGGAGTAGTCGCTCTGGTAGACGTCCGTCCCGCCCGAGGTGCATGCCGTAACGGCGGAACCCGCGAGCAGGGCGACGGCAAGGGGCTTCTTCGGCATTTTTTCGATCAACTGCGTGACCTCGGTCGAAGGATGATGACGCGCTCGATGTAGTTGCTGCTCTTGCGGTAGCGGGCGATGGCCGCGGCCAGGCTGGTGCGTCCCACGCCGCCGTGTTGCAGGAGCTGGACGCCGTGCCGGTTGGCCGAGACCACGGCAACGTGGTTGTACACCCGCTCCTTCTTCCACTTGAAGAGCGCGATGTCACCGGGGCGCGCGTTCACCGCGTGGACGAACTGCGCCCCACGGTAGTTGATCATGTGGCGGCGGACGTTCTCGGCACCCGACCAGGTGTAGCTCTTGTTCTTGACGGTGCCGAAGAAATAGTACTGCTGCCACCAGGCACGATCGTGCTTGCGGCCGCCGCCGCGGGTCTTCATCCCGCCCCCGTAGTAGAGGGCCTTGGAGACGAAGTTCGTGCAGTCCTGACCGTACTCCCACTTGGTGCCCAGGTTGCGCGGTGCCCAGTTGGCCGTGCCCGAGCCGTTGACCTGGGCGGCGCGCAGGACGCCCGCCCCGGCCCCCGGCGGTGCCTCGGCGGGGAAGCCCTCGGCGTCCAGCTCGATGGGCACGTCGGGTACGTCGGTGATCGGGCCCTGGGCCCCCGCGCTCACCTCCAGGCCGTTCTCGGCGGCCGCCGACTTCGACAGGACCTTCTCCGCGGCGGACGCGTCCGCCTCCAGGCGCAGCGGCGGCGCGCCGCTGTCATACGCGGGCCCGCGGGATGCTGGTGCACCCCGCGGGCCCGTGCGCGCAACCTCTCGGGCCTCCCGCCGGGGCACTGCCACCCCGTCACTCCGTTACGGGACCCGCGATGCGCTCGATCCGCGGCTGGGCGAGCTTCGCGTAATCCGCCCCGGACATGACCAGTGATCGGTCCAGGCGAGCGGCGTTGAAGTAGAGGCGGGGCTGCGCGACGACCTCGGGGTCCGCGATGAGTTCGAGGTCGGGGTCGAAGCTGAAGGGCAGGACGGTGCCCGGAACGGCCTGGGCCAGTCGCTCGGCCGTGGCCGCGTCACAGAAACCCACGTACCGCGCCGCGTACAGCGCGCGGACGGCCCCGAGGTCCACGCGCCGGTCACCCGGGACGACCGCGAGCACGTAACGGGTGACCCGCCGGTCGACCTTGACGATGAGAACGAGGCACTTCGCCGCTTCCGACACCGGGTGTCCGCGCAGTGCGCTGACCGTTTCGGTCGTGCCCTCCGGTTCGTGGTCCATGACCTTGTACACGGTGGCGGTGCTGTCGAGCAGGTCGATCAGACGCTGGTAGGTGCCGCTGTCCGGCATGGTGACTCCTCTTGTCGCGTGGTGCGGTGGGCGTGTTCGATGCTCTGCCCCCAGTACGTGCCGGTGACCATGAGCGCCGCCCCGAGACCCGCGAGGGCGGTGACCTTCTCACCGCCGAGCCCGATGCCCACCGCGACGGCCCAGACCGGCTCGGTGCCCAGGAGCAGACTGGCCCGGCTCGCCGAACTGTTCTGGACCGCCCAGGTCTGCGCGAGGAAGGCGAACACGCTGCAGAACAGGGCCAGATAGACGAGTTGGCCCCAGACGGCGGCATCGACGTGCGTCAGTCTCGGCAGGCCGCTGGAGGCCGGCACGGCCAACAGCACCGCGCCGAGAACCGTTTGGACGGCCGTGAGTTGCAAGGGCCGGACGGCGCGGCCCTTCGTCAGATGCCCCACGAGCGCGACGTGCACGGCACGCACCACCGCGGCGGCGAGCATCAGCAGGTCGCCGAGGCGGGGGGTGTGGAAGCCGCTGCCGGACATGAGCAGGGTGACGGCCAGCAGACACACACCGGTGGCGGCGAAGAAGCGCGGAGGCAGGGAACCGTTGCCGGCGGTGCGGTCCAGCAGGGGGGTGAGCACGATGGTGAGGCTGATGATCAGGCCGGCGTTGGCCGCGCTGGTGTGCGCGACCCCGTAGGTCTCGAGGACCAGGACAGCCGCCTGGGTGACCCCCAAGAAGGAACCGACGCGCACCTCGTCGCGCGTGCAGCGCGGCTCCTGCCGGGCGGCGACGAGGGCGAGGCAGGCCGGCCCGGAGATCGCGTACCGCGCGAACAGCACCACCAGGACGGGCAGCGCGGAGGTGGCCGTCTTCGCGGCCAGGTAGCTGGAGCCCCAGACGATGGCGACAAGGAGAAGCACTGCGTCAGTGCGGCGGGAGTGGAACACCCCCCTACGCTCCCTTGCTTCCACCGTGAAGCCAAGGCCGTACTTCTTAAGGGATCTTGAAGTATCCCTACACTGTGGGCGTGAACGAACGACAGTTGCAGATCTTGCGGGAGCTCGGCGAACTGGGAAGCGTCACCGCGACCGCCGAGGCGCTGCTGATGACGCCGTCCGCGGTCTCGCAGCAGCTGCGCCTGCTGCAACGCTCGATTCCCGTCCCTCTCACCGAGCGCGACGGACGGCGGCTGGTCCTCACGGACGCCGGCACCGCCCTGGCCGCTGCGGCCATCGAGGTGGAGACCGCGCTGGCCCGGGCGCGGCACACCATCGAGGAGTTCGTCGACCAGCCGGACGCGGAGGTGTCCGTTGCGGCCTTCCACAGCGCCGCCTCCGCGTTCTTCCCCCTCCTGCTGCGCGGCCGGACCGGCTCCGGGCACCCGCGGCTCTCGTTCGCCGACGAGGACGTCGAGCAGGAACACTTCCCGCGACTGACCCGCCACTACGACCTCGTACTCGCCCACCGTCTCGACCAGGCGCCTCCCTGGCCCGGCACGGTCACCGCTCGCACGCTGCTGCGCGAACCGCTCGACATCGCCCTGCCGGCCGACCACCCCCTGGCCGCCAGACGACGCCTCACCCCGCGCGACGTCGCCGACCAGCCCTGGATCACCGTGCACGACGGCTTCCCCCTGATGGCGACCATCGACGCCATCGCGAACGCCGCGAACCGACGGCTCGACATCGTCCACCGCATCAACGAGTTCACCGTGGTCGCCGAGGCGGTGGCAGCCGGGGGCGGCCTGGCCCTGATGCCCCGCTGGACCACGCGCCCGCACCCGGCACTGGTCTTCCGGCCGCTCAGCGGCGTGCACACCCGACGCCACATCGACGTACTCCACCGCCCCGAACGCTCCGCACGCCGAGCCGTACGGATCGTGCTCGACGAACTCGACCGGGCGGCCGCAACGATCCGGAGCCGAGACGCAGGCACGGGTGACACCGGTGCGGAACGGCCACTTCCAGAACAACCCTGACGGGTTCGCCCGTCCGCCACGCGGCACTCATCCCGCCTGATTCGGCGCCCAGTTGCTGTACGTTGCGAGTAATCGAGTCCGGGCGACGTGAGGGGCAGGTGGGGGACGGTGCTGGTCGAGACGCTGACTGCACTGGCCGCGGCGAGCGGCGGTGCGGTGGCCCAGGCCGCCGGAACCGACGCGTGGCACGCGGTCCGGGAGCGGGTCGCCGCACTCTTCGGCCGTGGGGACGCGGAACGCGGGCGGGCCGAACTGGAGCGGCTGGACCGCACCGCCCGGGCACTGGAGCCGGGCGCGGCCGCGGACCCGGACCGGGAGCTGCTGCGTCAGGAAGGTGCGTGGCAGGAGAGGTTCGAGGCCCTGCTGGAGTCCTTGGACGCGCGAGAGCAGGAGCGAACGGCCCAGGACCTGCGCGCCCTGCTGGCCCTCGTCGCCGGCACCGGGGACGACGTGGCCCTGGCGACGGGGAACGCCGAGGCACGGGACGGGGGCAGCGCGGTGACAGGGATCAGGCGGGTGGACGGCGGACGGCCGGCCCGAGCGGTGAACACCGGGGACGCGCACGCGACCGGTGCGGGATCCACTGCCGTCACCGGCATCGTGGCCGAGTAGCGACCGGAGCGGCGCGATGGCCAAGTGGCGATGGGGCAGAAGGTACGACCTGGGCAAGCGCACCCTCGCGGGCGGTACGGTCGGCGGGGACGCGCCGGAGCAGCAGGTGTCCGGCAGCGGAAACGCGATCGCCGCGAACGGCGGCATCGCCGTCACGGGCATCTACAACGACCATTCCAGCGTGGTGCTGCCACCGGAGGCCGTGCGGCCCGCCGCCGAGCTGAAGGCCAGGCCGGGACTGGACAACCTGCCGTACCGCACCGCCCACTTCGTGGGGCGCGCCGCCGAACTCGACCTTCTCGACGCCTCCCTGAAGAAGCCCGGCGGCGTGTGGCTCCATGCCGTGCACGGCCTCGGGGGAGTGGGCAAGAGCACGCTGGCCGTGCACTGGGCGGCCACCCGGGCCCGCAAGCACGGTCTCACGCCCGTCCGGTGGATATCGGCCGACAGCGCGGCGAGCGTGCAGCAGGGCCTCGCTGCGCTGGCCACGTCCCTCCAGCCGGCCGCCTCCAAGGCGATGACGGTGGAAGCGCTGGCCGAGAACGGGATGCAGTGGCTGGCCGCGCACAGCGGCTGGCTGCTCATCCTCGACAACGTCAACCACCTCGCGGACATCGCCCCCCTCCTGGCCCGCGCGCCCAAGGGCCGCTTCCTGATCACCAGCAGACTCGCCACCGTATGGCACGACGCCACGGCCGTCATCCGGCTCGACGCCCTGCAACCGGCCGAATCGCTGGCCCTGCTCACCCGCATCGCCGGGGGCGGAGGCTCCCGGGACCTGACCGGAGCGGCCGAACTGTGCGCGGAGCTGGGCCAGTTACCCCTCGCCGTCGAGCAAGCCGCCGCCTTCCTCGCCCAGAACCCGCTGCTGACCCCGCGCACCTACCTGGAACTGCTTCGGCAGGACCCCGGCCCGCTGTACCAGCAGGGCGGTGAGGGCTTCACGGTCGCCGAGCGCACCATCGCCCGCATCTGGCGCGTGACGCTGGACCGCATCAGCGAACTGCAGCCACTGGCGCCCGACATGCTGCGCACCCTCGCCTGGTACGCCCCGGACGGCATACCCGTCGACCTCGTGGACGACGAGGGCGAACCGGTCGAGGTCGCGAGCGCCGTCGGTGTCCTGAACGCGTACAGCATGATCACCGTGGACCCCGCCACGCGTGCCTTCTCCCTGCACCGGCTGGTCCAGTCCGTCGCGCGTACCGCCGACCCGGCAGACCCGCACCGCGAGCCCCACCTCCTCACCGAGGCCCGTGGCCGCGCGACAGCCGCCCTGGAGACCCTCCTCCGGCCGACCGACTGGAAGGACCCCGCCACCTGGTCCTTCGGGCGGGCCGTCCTTCCGCACATGGACGCCATAGCCGGCCACACACCCTCCTCCGCCGAGACCAGCACCACGGCACGCCTCCTCAACCACGCCGGTGTCTTCCTCCTCAGCCAGGGACTGGCCGCCCGCAGCGGCGCACACCTTCGTCGTGCCCTCGACCACCATGAGCGGGAACTGGGCCCCGACGACATCAACACCCTCACCTGCCGGCACAACCTGGCGCACGCCTACGAGGCGGCAGGGCATCTGGAACGCGCCATCCCCCTGTACGAGCGGGCCTTCGACGACGAGAAACGCGTACTGGGGGCCACACACCCCCTCACCCTCGCCAGCCGTAACAACCTCGCCGCGGCCTACCAGGCGGCGCGAGACCCGGACAAGGCCTTCGCCGTACTGGAGGGGAGCCCCGGCGACCGGCCCTTGTACGACGACACACCCGCGGGCGAGGAGGATCTCTTCACCCTCACCGCGCGCAACACCCTCGCCCGCACGCGGCAGCAGGCGGGAGACCACACCGGAGCCCTTCGCCTCTTCGAGGAGAACCTCACGGCATGCGTGCGCGTGCTCGGCGAGGATCATCACCTCACCCTGGTGACCAGGAACAACATCACGGGCATGCGCCGCAGGATGGCGGAGCCGCCCGACCAGGCAGTGTCCCGGCTCACCGCGATCGTCGGTGACATGGAACGGGCCCTGGGCGAGGAACACCCCGACACCCTTCTCGTACGGGCCAACCTGGCGGGCGCCTACCGGGACGCCGGCGACCTGGACCGAGCCGTCGCGCTGTTCGAGGAAGTCCTGCCCGACCTGGAGCGGGTACACGGCGAGAACCACGGCATGACCCGTGCCGCCCGGGTCGCCCTCGCTCTCGCCTACCGCTCGGTCGGCGATCTCGACGGGATCGCGCGCCTCAACACCCCGCCTGAACAACCCACGGGCCGCCCCGGACCATCAACGGCCGCTCCCGCGGCCAGCACCGCCCCCGGCGCTCCGCAAGACCCCTGGAACGAGGAAGTCCGCGATACCCGTAGTGCCGACCTCGGCTACGGCTTCCTGGCAGCCGGCGACGGGGCGCGTGCCGTCCCGCTCCTGGAGCAATCCGTCCACGACAACCAGGCCCGACTGGGCCCGGACTACCCCGGCGCGCTCACCGACCGGCACAACCTGGCAGTGGCGCACCTCACGGCGGGCAATCCCGAGCGCGCCCGACCCCTCTTCCAGCAGATCCTGGAGGTCCGCGAGAACACCCTGGGGGCGGACCACCCCGACACCGTCAACACCCGCCGACACCTCGCCGACGCCCACCGCGAAGCGGGTGACCTGGACCGGGCCATAGAGCTGTACGAGCAGACGTACCGCATACGGACACGGGACCTCGGCGCCCGCCACCCGGACACCCTCGGCGTGCTCGGCTTGCTGGCGTACACCCACCGGCTCGCGGGGCGACCGGACCGCGCCAGGCCCTTGTTCGAGCAGGCACTCACAGGCATGGAGGAGGTGCTGGGCCCCGACGACCCCGGCACCCTCACCGTCCGCAACGGTCTCGCCGGGACGTACGAGGGGACGGGTGACCTCCACGGGGCCGTGCGGCTGTACGAAGTCAACCTCGCCGCGTGCACGGAAACCCTGGGGGAGAACCACCTCCACACACTCACCGCCGCCCACAACCTGGCCGTCGCCTACGCCACGGCAGGGGATTTCCGCCAAGCCCTCCCCCTGCTCTGGAACACCCTGCGCCGCCAGAAGAAGGTACTGGGCGCGGCCCACCCCGACACCATCGGCAGCCAGATCAGCCTGGCGGGGTTCTACCGGACCGTGGGAGCGGGACGCCGGGCCCTCCGCCTGTACAACCGGACCCTCTCCACGTGCCTGCGAGCGTTCGGCGAGAACCATCCTCTGACGCGTGAGGTCCGCCAACACCTGGTGGCCCTGCGCGCCACCAGACCGTGAAGCCCACCGGGCCGCGGACCGAATACCGCTCTCCATTTCACGCGGCCCGCCGCGAGGGACCACTCACCTGGGTCCTCCCGTACCGCAGGCCACGTCACCAGGGGCCACGTCCCAGTCCGCCCGAAGGTCGCGGGCATGGACCGTGATCGTGGCGTCGGTCAGGGCGATCTCGTGGACGCAGCCGCCGTCGTCGGCGGGCAGGATTTCGTCGAGGAGCACGGCATCGCACCGCATCCAGTCGACGCCGTGGTCGTAGGAGACGGCGAAACGGACGACGCCCTCGTAGGCGATACGAAGGCCCGTCTCGTGTTTCCACTGGTTGGGCGCGAATACGAGGGTGAGTGTGCCGCTCTTGTCCGTCGCGATCCGGATGTCGGAGAGCTCCAGGTCCTTCACGCAGCACGCGGCGTCGCGCCGGTAGTGCTCGGCGTCGGAGGCGAACGCGCGGGCACCGGGCGGCAGCGCCTCAGCGAACTCCGGGAGCGCGGCCAGGTATGCCCGCGCGTCCGTGAAGAACCCCTGAAGCTCGTCGTCCCAGGCGGCCTTGATATATTTCATGTTCCCCTTACTGCCCGATCCCGATGGGGGGCGTTGCCCCCGCTGGTCGCGAACGTCAGTAGTAGTCCTCACGCTCGCGGTCCCGGCCCGTCGGTCCCGAGGACCGCGCCGAGACAGCTTGCCGACTCGTGGGTAACGACGAGTTGATCGCCGGGCTGATCACCAAGGGGGAGAGGCCGCTGGTGCCGCAGGTCCCCCAGGAGCCGCACGATGCGCACGAGCGATCGGCAGGTTGCACTCGAAGAGCCCGCGAAGCGACTGATGCCGCTCCCCGTGAACGCCCGTGCCGGAACGCTGTGTCATGCTGTCCGGCCACGGCGACCGTGATCGCCATCGCTGCACACCAGGAAGAGTATCCATGCGCATCCCATGGCGCCGACGCCCCGTAGGGCGCTCCCGGCGATTCCTCGACACCGCGGGTCTCAAGCCTGGGTCGGTGGACAGCACGGACGATCTGGAGGTATGCCGACAGGTCGCCTTTCGCGCAGCCGAGCGGGACCTCGGTGTGACCGCCGAGGTTCTGGCGTTCGTCGAGGAACTGCTGGAGGACGAGGCGGAGTACGAGTTTGCCGTCGCGTTCCTGGAGAACCTCCAGAACGTCGCCTCCCACGGACTCGACACGTTTCGGTCGCTCGACGAGATACGTCCGCTGCTCGGGCCCCGGAGCCTGGTCTGCTGGGACACCGTGGCCACTTTCTGGGACGCCGTCGCCGACTGGCGGCTTCGTAGCGGCGTGCCGCTGGAATCTTCCGCCCAGATCCTCAGCGTCCAGAACGAACACCTACGGATGCTCCTGTGGACCACGAACAGAACCCTCGCCAACGGCGAGAAACTGGGGATCGCCGACGCTGTGCGCTACGAGAAGGCCGCGGGGTCGCCCATGCCCGGGTACAGCCACATCGATGTAGCACTCCGCATCGCGGGCCAGGGCCCACTCTGACCCGTCCGCCCGCCCGTCCGCCCGCACGTCAGCCCACGGCAGCAACCCCGAAGCGCGGCGCTGCCGTCGGCCGAGAGTCGGGTCAGGAAAGTGTGTCCAGCACCGGGGCGCCATAGGCCGCGGCCATGGGGGAGTTGCCCGTGGTGACGAAGTCGCGGATGCCCGTCAGGTAGGTGTCGCGGTTGATCAGTCCGTCCTGGTCGGCATCCAGAGCGTCGAATGCCGCGTCGACGTCGGTCTCGGCGTTGCCCGCCGTGGTGCGCAGGCGGGCGAACTCGGCACGGTTCAGCTGTCCGTCGGCATCGGTGTCGGCGATGTCGAACAGCGACCCCAGAGCCCGCCGGCAGGAGCGCTCGAAGGTCTCGTGCCCGACCCAGCCGCGGTATTCCTCGAAGGTGACGCGTCCGTCGTGGTCGGCGTCCATGTCCGCGAAAACCGCCTCATGGGCCGCCCGGGACTCGGTGACGACCGGGTGGTGCGCGTCGCGGCCCATGGCGGAGGCCACGCGGTCGACCCGTGCGAGGTATTCGGTGCGGGTGATGACGCCGTCGCCGTCCACGTCCAGCATGGCGAAGATGCGGTGTTGCGGTGAGTCAGACACGTACGGCCTCCAGGTGCCCCGATGGCGCTCCGGGCAGCCGACCGACCGCCCTGGCGTTACTCTCCCTTCGGCCGCGCGTCCTGTGACGGTGGTGGGGCTGTATGGGGAGTGAGGTTTCGTTTCTGCTTGGGCCGTGTGGGTGAGTCGCGAGTCGGTGAGTTGTACGGCAGGCAGCGGTATGGGCCGGTAGGACCTCCCTGGCCCCGCCGGCCCCGCCGGTCCCGCCGCCCAGGGCCTGCTCCACAGTCTGCGCGCGAGCGCCTGTCCAGGGCGTCCCCCGGCCCACGGTGGGCCCACGGTGCTCCCTCCCGTGGGCTGGGACATGCTCCCTAGTCCCCGCCGCCGTCCCCACCGCCGCTGTCCCCGCCGCCTCCATCGCCGCCACCGCCCCCGTCCCCGCCGTCTCCGCCGTCGGAGCCCCAGCCGTCCGAGCCGCCCGGTTCGTTGTCGTCGCCGCCGCTGCCCAGGTTGCTGAACCAGGGGCGGTCCCAGGCGTCATCGCTTGCGACCGGTTCGCCGGCCCTGGCGGGCTGGCGCTGAAGCCGGAAGCGGGCCGTCCCCGTGGTGTCGCCCACACCGAAGGCGACCGCGAAGACCTGGGCCATCACGGCGTCCAGCGGGTCCGGGCTCTCGTAGCGCACGGGCGCCAGGGGCAGCAGCACCGTACCGGGATCGAGGTCGGGACGGCGCGGCGGACGCTCGATCAGGGCGACCCGCCGCTCGTCGCGCAGCACCCAGGAACTCGCGTGGTTCGCCCGTCGCAACTCCCAGACTCCCTGCGGCAGCCGCGCCTGTACGTAGCTCTTGGACTTGCGCAGCTTCTTCCTGAGGACCAGGGCGGCCGGTGCCTCCCCGACGGTCATCCGCAGCCCCTGCGCCTGGTCGGCGACGCTGCTCAGGAAACCGTGCGGCGCCCGTATCCGTACGGGAGGAGCGCCCGGACCCCACACATCGACGCGTACCAGCCGGCGGTCCACTGCCACGGCCACCGGGCCGGCGGGTCCGTGGGCGTACCGCCGGGCGATCCACAACGGCACACCCTCCGCCCGCGCCCGCTCGACGAGGGCGTGCAGCTGCGCGGGACCGCCGCAGTGCCGTACCGCCAACTCTCCCAAACGCTGGGCGAATTCGGCTGCCTGACGTACTTTCACCGGCGTGGTGGTGCCGGTGACGCGCGTGACCGGGATGATGCCACCGTCGGCGGCCAACCGGTCCAGCGGACGTTCCGTGCCGCCGCCGCCGAGCCACTGGCCGCGCTGGAACGCCTCGGCCATGGCCGGCAGGTTCAGCTCGCTCAGCGGCGTGATCCTGCCGCCGCGACGCAGTTCCTCCTCGGTCAGCTCAACGGTCCGCGCCAACGGATTCCACGACCGTTCCGTGTAGAGCGCCTGGCTCATGCCATCTCCCCCGTGTCCGTGCAGTACAGCGACCGACCCTATCGATCTTCAGGACGCGTTCGAACAGCATCCGGTTTCCGGGGGCGTCCCCGTCAGTGCCTGGCCGCGTAGTCGTCGAGCGTCTCCAACGCCCCCCAGGCGCGGTCGAACATCGACGCGAAGTGCGACAGGAACACCGGCCCTTCGACACTGAATCCCGTGAGCTGCTGACGGCCGGCGCCGGAGAAGGAGAGGAAGGAGACGGAGTCGTCCAGCAAAGCGGTGTTGTGCCAGGCGCAGGAGCTGTTCCAGGGCATCACCCGGGCCTCGTAGGCGTACACGTCCCTGGTCTCTGCCTGATGCCGGTGCAGCCAGGCCAGATACGCGGGCGGCGGTGTGCCGTTGCGCTCCGGAACTCCGATGATGCGCCGCACGCTCGTGGACTCGTCGGCGTGTTCCCTGGCCCACTGCAACACCGCCTCGTAGTAGGCGGTCACCTCCGAGGAGACCCAGTGGTCCGGAGGATGCAGCCGTACGTACGTGAGGCGGATCTCACGGCGGGCAGCGCGAACGCGGTCGGTCGCGGCCCGGTACAGGGCGGGAGCGTCCGCGTAACAGACCATGTTGACCTCATGCATCCGCAGCGGGGCGTCCCCGGCGGGGTGCTTCAGGTCGTCCTGCTCGGTCCGGACGGCTCGCCAGAACTCGCTCCACCAACCCCAGTCCCCGCCGAGAGCGGTGACCAGCCGACGGGTGAGGGTCTCACTGGGCAGGCGTTTGCCGTGGAGCGCCTCGGAGACCGTCGCCTGGCTGCACTGTGCTCGCGCGGCGATCGTCTTGAGCTGAGGGTCGCCCGCGCTGATGCGTAATCGTCGCAACTCGGCGGCGAACCGCTGTACGGGTGGCAGTGACCCGCGTGCGTGGTCCTCCACGTCGCCTCCGCCCCCCGACATCACCCCGGATGGCCGCGATACTCGCATCCGGCACACCCCCGGCGGGGAACTTCGCCGAAATCCGCTGAAGAAGACCGAACTTCTGATCCCTTTCCCGGTCTCTCGGAGCTCGTGGGATTCCGTGGACGGCCGGCACCACGGCCGGTGGAATGGGGGATGTCCCGGTTCACCAGCCTCAGGAAGGTGAGATACCCATGTCCGTCGACTTCGCGGGGTCGCTCCGCCGTCATTACTCGTCGTTCCTGGCCGTCCTGGTGACGGGTGTCGTCCTGATCATGGCCTGGGGCGGCACATCGCCCTCCACGGCCGTCGGCCTGAACTGCGTGCTCGGTGTCGCAGGCCTGGTCAGCGCGTACGCCCTCGCACCGGCGGCGGGAGCGGTCGCCCGGCCCTGACGGGAGGGTCCGTTACGCCCGACACGACGGGGAGGCCCACGAGACTCGTGCCTCCCGGCGGCCACGTGCGTCAGTCAGAAGGCGTAGCGCACCCGCAGCCAGGGTGTGCGCGTCTCGATCATGCGGGTCAGGGTCTCCACGGCCTCATGCTTGACCCCAGTGCGGTAGCGGACGTTCCAGGCGCCGTTCTCGGACTGCTTGGGCTGCTGGAGGTCCTCTCGCCACAGCACCTCCTCGGCCCGGGGGTGCCAGCCGAGGTTGACCTCGTGGAGGTCCTGGTTGTGGGTGAGCATGATGATCTCCGCCGCGCTCTGGTCCTTGACCCGGCGCGGCAGTACGTCGTCCATCATGCGCAGCAGTTCGTCCCAGTCCTCTTGCCACCCTGGCCGGAGCACCACCGGGGACAGGTTGAAGTGCACCTCGTATCCGGCGTCCAGGAAGTCCGCGGCGGCCTCGACGCGATCGGGGACGGGGCTGGTCCGGATGTCGAGGAGGCGGGAGTCCTTGGGCGGCATGAGGGAGAAGCGGATCCGCGTGCGGCCCTGCGGATCGAGTCGCAGGAGGTCCGGGTTGACCAGTTTGGTCGCGAAGGAGGCCTTGGCGGTGGGCCAGCGGCGGAAGGCGTGGACGAGGTCGGCGGTGTTGTCGCTGATCAGGTCGTCCACCGAGCAGTCGCCGTTCTCTCCGACGTCGTAGACCCAGGCCTGCTCGTCGCACTGGTTGGGTTCCGTCTTGGGGCCGGCGGCCGTGATGTGGCGGCGCAGGGCACCGAGGACGCGGTCGACGTTGGTGAACACGGTGATGGGGTTGGCGAAGCCCTTGCGGCGCGGGACGTAGCAGTACGCGCAGGCCATGGCGCATCCGTTGGACAGGCCAGGAGCGATCCAGTCGGCGGAGCGGCCGTTCGGCCGGACGGTCAGGGAGGTGCGCTCGCCCAGGACCAGCGTCTCCCGCTTGATCCGTACCCAGCGCTCCACGTTTCCCTCGTTGCCGTGCAGGTGGGGGATGCGCCAGTGGGACTCCGTCTCGATGAGCCGGGCGTCCGGGAAGCGGGCGATGATCTGGCGGCCTCGCCAGGACGCGGCCGCGCCGGGCTCCGCGTGGATCTCCGTCACGCGCAGGAGTCGGCGGGCCTCCGGACCGTCGCGGAACGGCCGCGCCTGTTCGGTTTCCGACGGCGCGGCCGCGGCCATGAGCTCCTCCATGCCGAACAGGCCTTCGGCCTCATCACCCGGCTCCTGGGAGCACCGTCGCATCTCCACTCCGTTCCGCCTCGTGCCCCGCTCCTCGTGCCCTGCCCGCCCTGTGCGAAAGCCCCGCTCGGCGATGGCCGCGATGGCCGCGATGGCGAGGCTGGCAGCGCCGACAGGAGGGCTTCGAGAGTCTTTCGACCTAGTTTAGGTGGTTTCCGTCTCGTCATCCCGTGTCGGGTGTGTGCCGCCTGTCTTGCGCTGCGCGGCGGCCCCGGATGCGTCCCGCCAGGTTCACCGCCAGAGTGGAGAGCGGTTCCCCAGCGAGGCCGGGTCGGCCGGGAAAGGAGTGGGCGATGGCGAAGAAGAGGAAGGAGCCCCCGGGGCAGCAGGAGCTTTCCCGGGGCGACGAGGTCGTCTGGCGCAGTCACGGCAGCGAAACCGAAGGCACGGTGGAGCGGAAGCTCACCGAACGCGTCCACGCGGCGGGGCGTACGGTCGCCGCCTCGCCGGACGACCCGCAGTACGAGGTGCGCAGCGAGAAGTCGGGGCGGACGGCCGTGCACAAGCCCGGCGCGCTGAAGAAGAAGCGGTGACGCACGTCCGAGTGCGGCACGCGGCGGGGCCCCGACCCGGGAGAGTGGGTCGGGGCCCGCGTACCAGGCGTACGTGCCGCGTCAGTGGCGGAACACGTCCTTGGCGGACTCCTTGGCCTGGCGGGCGTCGCCCTTGGCCTGGTCGGCGCGGCCTTCCGCAGTCATGCGCTCATTGCCCGTGGCACGGCCGACGGTTTCCTTGACCTTGCCCTTGGCCTGCTCGGTGTGGGCCTTGGTCTTCTCCTCGCCCGACATGCGGACCTCCTCGTCGTAGAACCGGATGGTCGTATTCGCCCTGCTGCTCGCATCGGCGGTCCGTAAACCCCGTGCCGTAACCCCGTGCCGTGTCGATGTCCGTCACGAGGTGGGTTTCCGTACGCGGGCCAGCAGGGTGAGTGCCTCTCCGAGGCCGCGCGGGCGCAGCAGGCCGTGCGTGGCCGCGCGGTGGCCCCAGCCGGGGCCCGCGAGCAGGACGACGGGGCTTCGCCGCGCCCCTCGCATGCCCCAGTGCGTGTCGGCGATGTGCTGGGCGAGGGGGAGGCTGGCGGTCGAGCGGGTCTGGGACCACAGCACCACCGCCTCCGGGCCGGTACGGCGCACCGCGGCCGTCAGTGCCTCCGTGGGTACGGCGCCGCCGAGGATGCGGACCGCGGCTCCGCGTACGCGCAGCGCCGCCTCCAGCGCTTCCAGCGGCAGGGTGTGCTGCTCGTCGGGGAGGCAGGCGAGCAGGGTGGGAGGGGCCGCGCGCGGCGGCCGGGGGCAGGGCAGCAGGAGCGGGACGCTGCGCAGAGTGGTGGAGATGAGCCACGACAGCATGTGCTCGACCTCCACGTAACGGTCGCCGCCGGACTCCCACTTACGGCCCACCGCGTACAGGGTGGGCATCATCATCTCCTCCCACGCCGTCACCACGCCGTGCTCCTGGAGGAACGCGTTGAGGCTTGCCTGTACGGCGGGTGCGTCGAGGCGGACGGACGCGCGGGCCAGGCCGCGCGTCTCGGGACGAATGGTGCCGAGCGCCAGCGGACTGCCATGCGTCGGCGCGGGCAGCGGATCGGACGCGGGCCACGGTGTGGAGGTGCCCTCGGGATGCGGCGGCACGGCGTCGCGGGTGTCGTACGCGTACGCGGCCGCGGGCTGGCCGGTGTCCGGTGCGGGGGCCGCGGGGTCGGGCCGGGAGGCGGCCTTGGCGGCGCGGGCCGCCTCGGCGGGAGGTATTCCCCGGGCCGTCAGGCGGCACATCTCCTCGACCAGGGCGATGTCCCGCGCCTTCCAGCGGCGGTGGCGGCCGCCCTCGTGCTGCGCGGGCCCGAGCCCGTAACGGCGTCCCCAGGACCGGATGGTCATCGGTGAGACGCCGAGCCGCTGGGCGAGTACGCCGGTGGTGATGCCGATGTCTTCGGAACGGGCCGTCCCGAGCGTGTGGTCGGTGCTCACCCGCGCACTATACGACGCACATCCGATGCGAGTTGAGGTCGTCGGCGGGTCTTTGCAGGCTGGGGGAGCGGCGACCGCAACAGGCGGACGCCGTACCACCGGTCCGCCCGTCGACCGCCATCTGCGGCGCGACCCGGTCGCGTTGGAGTGGCCGAGGAGGAGCACCGATCATGACCGCATCGTGGGCCGCCTGTCCCGGGACCGCCGACGGCGGTACGCCCGGGCCACCGTCGGGGGTTCCGGCCCAGGGGGCGCTCGGTGACGAGGAGTTGGCCGAGGGGTTCGCCCGCGGCGAAGAAGCGTGCCTCGTCGCCGCGCACCAGCGCTGGAGCACCATGGTCTACACGTTGGCCCAGCGGGCGCTGGACGACGCGCGCGAGGCGGAGGACGTCACCCAGTCCGTGTTCCTGGCCGCCTGGCGCGGCCGCTCCACGTATTCGCCCGCGCGGGGCGTCCTGGCCGGCTGGCTCGTCGGGATCACCCGGCGCAAGATCGCGGACACGCTGTCCGCCCGGACGCGCCGCGCCGAGCTGGTCAGGGCGGCCGGGGCCGTACTCGCGCAGCACGAGCACGATCCGGGGGCGCGGCCCGAAGCCGTGCTCGACCGGGTGCTGGTCCGGCAGGAGCTGGCGAAACTTCCCGCGACGCAGCGCCGCGTTCTCGGGCTCGCCTACTACGACGACCTCACGCACACCCAGATCGCCCAGGTGACGGGGTGGCCGCTCGGTACGGTCAAGAGCCACGCCCGCCGTGGCCTGCACACGCTCGCCCGCTGTCTGCGGGAGAGTGGTGCCCCAGCCTGAGGGACACCGATGCGCCTTCGATGCGGTGGCAGTCGACTGGCCGGGCTGGATACCGCCTGGATTCCTCGAAGCCGGATCCCGGCTAGCGTCCGCGCCTTGGACGCCACGAAACCGGATCCTGGCTAGCGTCCGCCTCCTCCGCCCAGCGCTCGCAGCAGCGGCCCACGTCCCCGGTCGGGGACGGTCCACAGGGGCTCCCCGCGTACGTTCCACTGGGTCAGGAGCGCGTTGGCGGCGAGGAATCCGGTGGTCGCCGCCCGCTCCATCAGTGCCACGGGCAGGTCCACCCGCGCCAAATCCCCGGCCACCACCAGACGCGGGTCGGAGGTGTGCACCGGTGGGCGGTCTGCATGTCCGCCGACCGGGAACAGGGGGCAGTCGGCGCGCCACTCGTGGCGGACGTCGACGATCTCGGCGGCGCGGGTCTCCGGATACACCAGGTGCAGTTGGTCGATCAGCCGCTTCTGCTCCACGTCCTGGGCCTGGTCCGGTCGCAGCGCGTACGCGTGGAGTTCCACGACGGATCCGCCGGTGCGCGCCGCCCATCGCGCCGCCTCGCCGTCCCAGCGGTCCAGCACACTCACGTTGTCGAGGTTCGCGTACCCGCTGGTGCCCAGGAAGCCCGGCCGGTCGCGGGCTACGGGCCGGTCCAGCCACAGCCGGGTGACCAGGAAGGGCGGGGCGTTGCGCAGCCGGGCGACGCGCTCGCGCCACGCCGGGTCGCCCAGCCGGTCGCACCAGCCCACCAGCGAGCGCAGTCCGCCGGTGTCCAGGGCCAGGACGACGGCGTCGTGGAGCTTCTGCTCCCCGGCGCCGGTGGTCACTTCGTAACCGCCGCCGGGCAGCGGGTCGATGTGTTCCACGGGGCTGGTGGTGCGGACGTCGGCGCCGTGCCGCTCCAGGTGGGCGGCGAGGGGGTCCCATAGGGCCTGGGTGAAGGGCGCGTCGGGCACGTCGAAGAGCAGGCCCTCCGAGGAGCCCAGGAAGTAGATGTGGAACATCAGCGCCATCTCGGCCGCCGACAGATGGCGCGGGTCGGCGAAGAAACTGCGGGAGAACACCTCGAACGCCAGATGGCGGGCGCTGGGCGGGAAGCGGATGTCCTCCAGGAAGTCGTGCGCGCTGGTGCGGTCGAGGCGCAGATAGATGTCGGGGACGCGGACGTCGAGGAGCGGCAGGGCCGCAGCCGGGTTCATCCGGCGCAGGTCGCGCAGGCCGAAGGAGGGGCTGAGCGCGGCGAATCCCAGGGCGCTCCAGGGGGGTGTGCGCGGGACGTGGCGGAAGCTGTCCCGCATCCCGTCCCGGTGCCGCAGCGGGTAGTCCGGCAGCGGGGTGAGCCGGGCGAGGGAGGGGTCCGCGCGCCGCAGCAGACTCCGCAGGTTGTAGTACTGGCGGAAGAAGGCGTGGAAACCGCGGCTCATGGTGGCCCGTGTCCCGTCCCTCAGCCGGGTGGGCCAGGCACCGACCCGGCCGCCGAGGTAGGGCTCCCGCTCGTACAGCGTCACGGCCACGCCCCGCTCGGCCAGGGCGGTCGCGGCGGCCAGGCCCGCGATGCCGCCCCCCACCACCGCGGTGCTCGGCCGGTCGCCCTGGATGCGCGCGGCTCCGGCCGGGGGCGGGAGCGCACGGGCCCGGCGGTCCCGGCCGGGGTGGGGGGCCGTGTGGCGTCGCGGGCGGGTCATCGCGCTCCCCGGGCGGGAGCGTCGGCGCGGCGGGCGACGAAGGTGTGGGTGATGCCGGTCTGCCAGCCGGGCAGGGGCAGCACGTGTACCGGGTCGAACCCGGCGGTGCGCAGGCGGGCGGCGAAGCGGTCCGCGGTGTCGAAGTCCGTGACGCTGCGCCACAGATGGCGGTAGAGGTCGCCGTCCCCCAGGGCGCCGGCCAGGGGCTGGACGAGGCCGCGGCACACCAGCGTCCACACCGCGCGGTCCGTGCGGCGGCCGCTGAGGGTGTACTCGTGCACGCCGAGGCGGCCGGACGGGGCGAGCAGGCGGCGTACGGCGTCGAGGACCGGGCCGGGGTCGGAGAGGTTGCGGAAGAGGTAGGCGGCGAACACGGCGTCGAACGGGCCCTCGACACCGGCCTCGGCGAGCCGTTCGGCGGGTGCGTGGACGAAGGTGACGTGGGAGGGCCAGGGTTTGGCGGCGGCCCGCTGGAGCATGCCGGCGGAGGCGTCCACGGCCGTGATGGCCGCGTCCGGCAGGACGGTGTGCAGAGCGGCGGTGGAGGCACCGGTGCCGCAGCCGAGGTCCAGGACGCGCAGGCCCGCGCCGCCGCCGGTGAAGCCCAGGCGCCGCACCGAGCGGCGCAGGTGGGAGTGGTAGCCGGGGTTGATGGCCACCAGAGCGTCGTAGCTGCGGGCGGCGTGGTCGAACGCCAGGGCCAGGTCCTGGTCGCGCAGCAAGGTCATGCGGTCTCCCGTGAGCGGTGTGCGGTCAGGTGCGGTCGTAGGGGCGGCGGGGGAGGAAGGGCAGCTCCAGGGCCGAGCGCAGCATGGGGGCCACGGGGGTGCGCAGCCCGATGGCGAGGTCCTGGTGGAGGCGGGTGCGTCCGTCAAGGAACCGCAGGAGCCGACCCAGTGGCACTCCGGCGAAGAGACGGGCGAAGAGCTCCGGTCCCTCGACCCGGCCGCTGTCCAGGGCGCGCAGGAGTACGGCGTCCATGGCGCGGGAGCGGGCCGAGTGGGCGGGCGGCGGCACGGGTCTGCGGCCCTGGTGCAGTGCCGCGGCCACCGCCCGGGTCTGGCGTTGCAGTCCGGCGAAGGTGTACCCGGTCGCGGGGCGGGTCGCGCCGCCCGCGGCGCCGATGCGGAACACGGACGCGCCGGTCTGGCGGGTGAGCGGGGCGTCCGTCATCGGGATGACGCCGGTCTCGGTGGAGACCACTTCCAGCTCGCCGAGGCCGAGCACGGCGGTGGTGTAGTGGCCGACCGCCGCCTCGTACTGAGTCGGCGTCAGCACTCGCGGCGAGAACTCGGTGTACTCCACCAGGGCCTCGTGGGGCGTGAGGGGCAGCACGTAGCCGAAGGACAGACCGCGTGCGGGCTGCGGGGTGCGGAAGTCCATCAGATCGGCGGTGGCCGGGTCGAAGGCGGGGCGGGGGGTGCGGACGAAGCAACCGTGGAAGTGCTGGAGGAGGGTGGTGCGCGCGGCGGGCAGGCTGCCCAGGGGGCGGGAGTCGAACACCCAGCGGGCGCGCAGCACCCGCGGGCGGTCCTGGTCGTCGCGCAGATGGACGCGGGCCCCGAGGTGGCCGTCCTCCACCGCCTCGACGGTGGCCTCCAGGCGCCGGACGGCCGGGTGGCGCGCCAGTTGTCCGGCCACCAGCGCCTCGAACGCGTCCGACCTGATCATCTTGTACCGCAGGGGCGCGATGTCGCCCTCGACGGGTGGGCCGGTGCGCGGCCGGGTGCGCAGCCGCTGCCACGACGCGGTGACCGCGGCGTCGAAGCGGCCGGGGCCCGGCTCCCAGAAGCACCAGGTCCGGCGGGGCGGCCGCAGCGGCCCGGGCGGCGCGTCGATGAGGGCGACCGTGCGGGGGCGCGCACGGAAGCGGGGGCCGGACAGCCGGTGCGCCAGGGACAGTCCGGCGGCTCCCGCGCCGACGATGGCGACGTCCACCTCGTGCACGGCGGCCTCCTTCTTCCCGTTCTTCCCGCTTTCGGTGACGTCCCGTCCCCAGCATTCCTGTCCAGGGGCGCGATCGGATGCAGGCCACTCGCCCGGGTGACTGCGCTCCATCGGCGCGCGAACCGGCCAGGGGCGGGAAAACATGCGCCAGTGTCCGTGGCGCAGGTAGCCGCTGGTGCATCCGTGCCGGTCGTCCGGCCCGTAGTGAGGGGGGACGAAGCGATGCACGCACCATGACGAGAGGAACCGGGATGCGCCGCTCACCGGCGACCGATCACACCACGGACGACGCCCCGTCCGTGCCGCGCACGGCAGCGGTGTCGGCTTCCACCGCCTGGGTGCGGCCATATGGCCGCACCCGCGCGTCAGCGGGCCACGCGCGTCGCGTCGCCGCGCAGTCGCCGTGCGCGGCGGCCGCCGCGGCACACCGGGTGGACCAGGACGTGCGGGCCGCCGTGGGCCGCGTACTGGAGCAGGTGCTGGCCGACCGGGTGGCGCGGGCACGGGCACTGGATCCGCTCTTCGCCGCCGACATCGCCGAACGGGTCGCGCGGTTCAGCCGGGGCGGCGCCCGGAGCCGTTCCCAGCTGCTGTGGTGGTCGCTGCGGGCGTGCGGCGGCGCGGCCGGGCTGCCGGTCGCGGCCGCGTTGCGGATCGGCGCCGCCCTGGAACTGCTGCAGACCTGTGCGCTCATCCACGACGACGTCATCGACGGATCCGCCCTGCGCCGCGGGCGGCCGACCCTCCACACCGAGGTGCGCGAGCAGTACGCCCACGCCGTCCCGCCCGCACGGCTCGCCTCCTTCACCGGCGCCTCCGCGATCCTCGCCGGGGACCTGGCGCTGTCCTGGGCGGACGACCTGCTCGCCGAGACGCCCCCGGCACCCGGGACCGCCCCGGCGGTGCGCCGCCTGTGGAGCGACATACGGACGGAGATGGTCGCCGGGCAGTACTTGGACGTCCACGGTCAGGCCACGGCTTCGCACTCGATGCTCCGCGCGCGGCGGACCGCGTGCCTCAAGAGCGCCCGCTACTCCGTCGAACGGCCACTCGCGCTCGGTGCCGCCCTGGCCCGTGCGGACGAGGCCACGCGGCGCGAGGTGGGCCGCGCCGGTCAGCGCGTCGGGATGGCCTTCCAACTGCGCGACGACCTCAATGACGTCTTCGGTGACCCCCGGATCACCGGCAAGCCCGCGGGCGGCGACATCCGCGAGGGCAAGCCGACCTATCTGATCGCCCTGGCCAGGGAACGGCTCGAAGCCACCGGCGACCGGCACGCCCTGGCCGTACTCGAAGGCGCCCTGGGCCGCCCGGACCTGACGCGGGACCACCTTGACCAGGTCCGCGGGATTCTGACGGCGACGGGGGTCAGAGACAGCGCCGAGGCCCGGATCGAGGAGCTCGTCGCCCAGGGGCTTCGCCACCTCGGCAGCGCCGGCCTGGACCGGGTCGCCGGACGGCGACTGGGCGAGCTGCTGCACACCGTGGCCGGTGCGGCAGGCGGTGGAGGTACGCGGGCAGCCGGCGGGGACGGGCAGCGCGCCCATGGTCCGGGGTTCGCAGAGCACCGTGAAGCGGCCCTGGAGAGCCACGGCGAGAGGGCGCGTCCGTGACGCGCTCGGTGCCGGGGCGCACCGATCACGTGGTGGTCGTGGGAGCCGGGCTCGCCGGGCTGTCCGCCGCCCTGCACCTGCTGGGCGCCGGACGGCGGGTGACGATCGTCGAACGCGAGACCCGGCCCGGCGGCCGCGCCGGAAGCCTCCACCTCGGCGGCTACCGGCTCGACACCGGTCCCACCGTCCTGACCATGCCCGACCTCGCCGACGAGGCCTTCGCGGCGGTGGGGGACAGCCTCCACCGACGCGTCGAGCTCATCGCGCTCCACCCCGCCTACCGCGCGGCCTTCGCCGACGGCAGCAACCTCGACGTGCACACCGACGCGGAGGCGATGAGCGCGGAGGTCGAGCGCTTCGCCGGGGCCCGGGAGGCAGCGGGCTACCGCGACCTGCGCGACTGGCTCCAGCGCGTGTACCGCGCGCAGATGCGCCGCTTCATCGACGCGAACTTCGACTCGCCGCTCAACCTGCTCACCACCGACCTGGCGCGGCTGGCCGTCCTCGGCGGGTTCGGGCGACTGGACGCCCGCGTCGGGCGCTTCCTGAAGGACGAGCGACTGCGCCGCGTGTTCACCTTCCAGTCCCTGTACGCCGGAGTCCCTCCGGCCCGCGCGCTCGCCGCGTACGCGGTCATCGCCTACATGGACACCGTCGCCGGGGTGTACTTCCCCCGCGGCGGCATGCACGCGCTGCCCCGGGCCATGGCGGCGGCCGCGGTGGACGCGGGCGCCGAACTGCGCCTGGGACAGGAGGCGGTACGCCTGGAACGCTCCGGCAGCACCGTCACCGCCGTCGTCACCGACCACGCGCGCATCCCTTGCGACGCCGTCGTCCTCACCACCGATCTGCCCGTCGCCTACCGGCTCCTCGGTCGCGCTCCCCGGCGGCCGCTGCGGCTGCGGCACTCGCCATCCGCGGTGGTGCTGCACCTGGGCACCGACCGGACCTGGCCGGGCCTGGCCCACCACACCCTCTCCTTCGGCGCGGCCTGGCACAGCACCTTCGACGAACTCACCCGCACCGGGCACCTGATGAGCGACCCCTCCCTGCTGATCACCCGGCCCACCGCCACCGACCCCGCCCTGGCGCCGCCCGGCAAACACCTGCACTACATCCTCGCGCCGTGCCCCAACACCGACATCGGACCCGATGCCACCGCCTGGAGCGGCCTCGCGCCGCGCTACCGCGACAGCCTCCTGCGGGAGCTGGAGCGGCGCGGCCTCGACGGCATCGCCTCCGCCATCGAGGAGGAGTGCCTGGTCACCCCGGCCTCCTGGCACGCGCTCGGGCACGCCGCGGGCACCCCCTTCTCCGCGGCACACACCTTCACCCAGACCGGCCCCTTCCGGCCCCGCAACCTGGTCCACGGCACCGACAACGCCGTCCTCGCGGGCTGCGGCACCACACCGGGCGTCGGCGTGCCCACCGTGCTGCTCTCGGGCAAGCTCGCGGCGGCGCGCGTCACCGGGGCCGCCCGCGCACGCCGGCACGGCCGCCGTGTCCGTCCCCAGGAGAGCCCCGCATGACCGATCGCGAACTCGACGCCGCCGGCATCACCGACCCCGCACTGCGCCACGCCTACCGGCAGTGCCGCCGGCTCAACGCCCGCCACGGCAGGACCTACTTCCTCGCCACCCGGCTCCTGCCCGTGGAGCACCGGGCGGCCGTGCACGCCCTGTACGGATTCGCCCGCTGGGCCGACGACATCGTCGACACCCTCGACCCCGCTGTCGGCCTCGAACACCGCGACGCCGCCCTCTGTGCCCTGCACCGCACGCTGGCCGAGGGCCTGCGGGGGAGCGGCAGCAGCGAACCGGTGGTGCTGGCCCTCGCCGACACGGCACGCCGGTACGCCATCGACCACCGCCTGTTCGCCGACTTCATGGCGGCGATGCACGCGGACCTGTCGGTCACCGGCTACGCCACGTACGCCGATCTGCGCGCCTACATGCACGGATCCGCGGCCGTGATCGGACTCCAGATGCTGCCCGTCCTGGGCACGGTCGCGCCCCGGGAGGCGGCCGCGCCGCACGCGGCGGCGCTCGGAGTCGCCTTCCAGCTCACCAACTTCCTGCGCGACGTGGGCGAGGACCTCGACCGCGGTCGGGTGTACCTGCCCGCCGACCTGCTCATGGCGCACGGCGCCGACCGGCCGCTGCTGCGGTGGAGCCGTGCGACGGGCCGCCCCGACCGGCGCATCACGGCCGCGCTGCGCGAGTTCGAAGCGCTGACCCGAGGCGTCTACCGCCAGGCCGTACCCGGCATCCCCATGCTCGCCGACGTCTCGCGGCCGTGCATCCGTACCGCGTGCGTGCTGTACGGGGGCATCCTGGACGCCGTGGCCGCGGACGGGTACGCCGTGGTGCACCGCCGCGCGGCCGTGTCCCGCGGACGCCGTGCCACGGTCGCCGCCGACGGGCTCGTGCGCGTGGCGGCGGCACGGCTGCGTGTGCGCGGGCGACGCCGGGCCGCGTACGTACCGCAGTCACCTCCGTTGGAAAGCTCGCGCCGCCCCGTTCACGAGGAGGTTGCATGAAGCCCGACCCCGCGTCCCGGCGCGCCCGGCTGCCCCTGTCCCTGCGCAGGCGAGCGCTTTCCTGGGGACAGCAGCGCCCCACCTGGCGCGACGCGAAACCGGGCGTGATCGCGGCGGCCGTCAAGCGCGCCCAGGCGCGTCCGTCGGGAAATTGGTACGTCGTGGGCGCCTCGCACCATCTGGACGGCGGCCGGCCACTGGCGCAGACCGTGGCAGGGCACGAGGTCGTCGTCTGGCGCGACGCCGAAGGCCGTGCGGTGGGAGGGCCCGGCATCTGCCCGCACCTCGGGGCGCCGCTGAAGGACAGCCCCGTCACCTGCGGACGCCTGATGTGCCACTGGCACGGACTCGCCCTGGACGGCACCCCGTACACGGGCTGGAGCCCCTGGCCCGTACACGACGACGGGGTGCTGGTGTGGGTCCGCCTGGACGAGGTGGGAGGCGAACCGCCGCTCGACGCACCCGTCCTGCCCGACCGCCCCGCACCGGCCGGGGCCGTGTCGGCCGTCTACACGGGCGTGGGGACGTGCGAACCCGAGGACGTCCTGGCCAACCGCCTGGACCCCTGGCACGGCGCGTGGTTCCACCCGTACTCGTTCGTCGATCTCACCGTGCTGGACACACCCCGGGGCAGGCCGGACGAGGAAGGCGACGCTTTCACCGTGGACGTCTCGTTCAAGGTCGCCGGACGGCTGGTCGTACCGGTACGAGCGGTGTTCACCGCGCCCGAACCACGCACGGTGGTCATGCACATCACCCAAGGCGAGGGCGCCGGCAGCGTCGTGGAGACGCACGCCACCCCACTGGGACCCGATGAGCGGGGCCGCCCGCGCACCGCGGTCGTCGAGGCGGTCGTCGCCGCATCCGACCGCGCGGGTTTCGCCCTGGTACGCCGGGCCGCCCCGGTCCTGCGCCCCTTGATCCGCGCCGCCGCCGGACGGTTGTGGCGCGACGACCTCGCCTATGCCGAACGGCGCTGGCAGTTGCGTTCCACGGGCCGCTTCCCGGGCTGATCGTCCACGCGTACGGAAGGGCTCTCAACCGGTCCCGCCTCCCACCTCGACGCCGACCCGCTCTCCTCTGCGACGGTCGAGGAATCGCGCCCGTAGAACACCGATATCGACGAGAAGCTGGCCACGCAGGTACCGCCGCAACGGCAACGCCTGTCCTCCTGCCGGGGGAAACCCGGGGAAGTCCTCCCATTCGCCGGACGGAGCTGGGATCCTGACCTTGGTGGTCCGATACTGGGCACATGATCCACGGGGGAGCCGGATGGCCGAGGTACGGATCAGCGCGGGGAGCGCCGCGAGTGCCACGGCCCTGACCGGGTGGCTGCGCCGCGACCCGTCCGTGGCGCGTGCGGGCATCACCATCGAGTCCGCTCACACCGCCACGTCACCGGCGACGACCATGGGGTCCCTGGACACCATCATCGCCGTGGCCAACAGCACGGTCGGCGTGCTCGGGCTGTTGGTCACAACGGCCGCCTGGCGACGTCCCCGAGGCGTGCGGAGGCCGACCGTGCGGATCACCGAGAGCGACGGGACGATCATCGAGGGGACGGCCGAGGAGGTCCTGCGCATCCTGCAGGCCCGCGAGGATCGGGAGCCGTCCGACACATGACCGCTCTGCTGTCCGACCCGGCGGCCTCCCGGGCGGTCCTCGTCGGCGTGTCCCGGTACACGGCGGCCGGCCGCCTGGCCCAACTTCCCGCCGTGCGACGGAACATCACCGCTCTGCGGGACGCCCTGTGCGACGACTCCGTGTGGGGCCTGGCCCCGTCGAGCTGCCGCGTTCTCGACGGCGAGGCCGACGGCGGTGACGTCATGCGCGCCATCCACGCCGCGGTGGGCGAAGCCACCGACACGCTGCTCGTCTACTACGCCGGGCACGGCCTGCTGCACCCGGACCGCCCCACCGAACTCCACCTCGCCCTGCACGACTCCAACGAACAGCAGATGTGGCGGTCCCTGCCGTACGCGCACATCCGCGACGAAGTACGGTCGGCACACCGGCGCCACGGCCTCAAGTGCGCCATGGTCCTCGACTGCTGCTTCAGCGGAGCCGCGGTGGAAGGCGGCATGAGCGCCCCCGAAACCCTGCTGCGGCAGGCCGCCGACATCGACGGCGTCTGCGTCCTCACGTCGAGCGCGGCCACCGAGGTCGCCTACTCCCTGGTCGACGAGGAGCTGTCCGCCTTCACCGGAGCGATGCTCACACTGCTGCGCACGGGCGTGCCCGACGCCGGGCCGGTACTCGACTTCGGCACCCTCCACGCCCGACTGCATCAGACCCTCAGTACGCGCGAGCACCCCCAGCACCCGCAGATCGGCGCCCACAACTCAGGCGAGCGGATCGCCATCTTCCACAACCTCGCGTTCACCGCGCCGACCCCGCACGAGGCCGATCGCGAGCCCGACACACCGCAACCACTGCCCGCCACCCGGCTGTTCGGGCGGGAGCGCGAGCTGCGGGAGCTCACGGCGCTGGCGGGCCAGGGGCCGGGCGTCCTGGTCGTCCACGGGCCTCCCGGGGTCGGCAAGTCGGCGCTCGCGGCGGAACTCCACCGCCGGCTCACCGACGATCACGAGAAGCCCGGGACCGCGGATGTGCCGGTGCCCGTCGTCCTGCTGGACGACATCACGACCCTGGCCGACCTCTCCCGGACCGACGCGACACCGCACGACACGCTGGTCCTGGTCACCAGCCGTGCCTCACTCACCGCCGCCCTCGCGCCCCATCAGGTGCGCCACTACGCCCTGGCCCCGCTGCGGGTGGCCGACGCGGTGGCGTTGCTCCAGGACATCAGCGGACTCACCGGCCACGCAGACGAACTCGCCGAAATCGCCGAACTGCTGAGCTGTTTCCCGCTCGCCCTTCGTCCCATCGCCGCCCGGCTCCGCCGCACCCCGCCCGACCTGCTCCTCGACGCGATGCGGGAGTCGGACCGGCCGCTGCAGCACCTGCACGACGACGACGATCGCGTCCGTACGGCCTTCACCGTGTCGTACGAGGCCCTCGGCGCCCAGCAGAAGCAGGTGCTCCAGGACTGCGCGAGCCACCCCGGTCCGGACTTCGACCGCCACTCCGCCGCCGCACTCTGCCATCTGCCCCCCGGCATCTGCGGACTGATGCTGGAAGAGCTGGTCGACGTCGGCCTCCTCCAACGCGCGGGCGACCGTTACGCCTTCCACGATCTGTACCGCGGCTATGCGCGCCCCGCGCCCGCGACGGTGGTCCGGAGGCGGGCCTCCCTGTACCCGCATCTGCGCAGTCGGCTGGGGCCCGCGCGGGACGACAGCTCGCGCTCGTGGCGGGCCGCCGCGCTCGGGGAGTTGCGCGCGGCGGCACGGGCGGCGCGCGAGGACGGGTGGAGCCTTGCGGCCGAGCTGAGCTGCGACGTGGCCGACGCCCTGCACGCGGAGGAGAGACCCGCCGAGGCCAGGGAAGAGGCCGAGGCCGCCTATCGGTACGCCACGAGCAGGAGCGACAGCACGGGAACGACCCGGGCCCAGGCCGCACTGGCCCTTTCGGGCACCCGACTACGCCCGTTCCGGCCACCGTTGCGCCCGTCCGATCCCTCGGCCACCCGCCAGGACGTGGGAGCCGCCCTCGTACGCGCGGCTGCGCAGGCCCCGCAGGACGCGGCCGCGCACGGCCGGCACCTCATGGACCTCGCCGAACGTGCCCTGGCCGCCGACCTCGTCGACGAGGCCCTGCGGTTCCAGACCGAGGCACGCCCCCACGCGGAGGAGAGCGGGGAGCAGGGATTGCTGGCCGAGTGCCTCGTCGGCGAGGCGGCCCTGCGCATCTACGCCGGGCAGCATCCGGAAGCGGTGGAACCGGCCCGACGAGCGGCCCTGCTCCTGGACGAGCGGGGCGATCGGGAAGGGGCGGCACACGCGTTCGCGACGGTGGCCGAGGCGCTGCGCAAGACCGGGGACCCCGAGAAGGCGCA
Organism: Streptomyces sp. NPDC043908; assembly: GCF_056435525.1. Taxonomy (NCBI): domain Bacteria; kingdom Bacillati; phylum Actinomycetota; class Actinomycetes; order Kitasatosporales; family Streptomycetaceae; genus Streptomyces; species Streptomyces sp. NPDC043908. The sequence goes on from NZ_JBWKEI010000001.1 coordinate 582,717, forward strand.
TCCCCCTGCGCGCCTGGCCCTCGACCGGTTCGCGGCGATCGACGATCCCGCCGCGCTCAGCTACGCGTACCGCCTCCTCGCCAAGGTCGAATGGGCCCGGGGCAACCACGCGTACGCCCGGCGGTTGATGGAACGCGCACACCAGCTGCGTCACGGCCCCGGAATCGAGGAAGGCCCGTCGACCAGAGCCATCGCCCATCCGTCGTCCCGAGCGGTCCGCATGGGCCACACCAGGGGATTCTCGGAGCCTCCGACGACTCCGGGTCTGACCGAGCCTCAGCGACCCTAGACCCCAGCCGGTCACCGGTTCGCCCCGTGGGGCGGGCGTCGGGAGCGTAGCCTGCTGCGCAGCGGCGCGAGCGGCAAGGACGCCGCGCGCACCTTCGGATCCCGTACGAGGAGTGCTCAGCCATGCGCATACCCAGACCCTCCCGCCGGAGGGGCCGCAGAGCCGCTGTCATGGGCGCGGCCCTGGCGGCCGCCCTCACCCTCGCGAGCTGCCAGGACGGCAACCCCGTCGCGACCTCGCCACCGCCCGCGGTGACCACCGCGGCCACCTCCGCCGACGCGTCCCCCTCCCCGTCCTCGTCCCCTTCCTCTCCGCCCGCGCCCCCCACTAGCTCCTCCGCTCCCGCACCCACGCCGAGCCGCGCGAGCGCGAAGCCGCACACCCCCGCCCCCTCCACGCCCAAGCCGCGCGCCCCGAGGACACCGGCCCCGGGCAGCCACCCGAGCACGACGGCCACCACCTCTGCCCACTCCGGCAGTTGCGAGATCGTCTCCAACGCCGGCAACTGCTACAACGCCGGTCAGTTCTGCCGCAAAGCCGACCTCGGGAGGTCCACCGATGCGGCCAACGGCAGGAGGATCTACTGCCGGATCGTGAGCGGCCGTCCCCACTGGCAGTACTGACCTTCCTGGGACGGTTGCCCCATCGGGTGGCAATGATGCCCGCGGGACTGCCCGTTCAGCCCTTTGTCGCTGAGGCGCGTGGCCGGTAAATGGAGTAAGGGAAGCAGCATCAGGCATATCTCGATCTGGACATTCATGGGGGTAATTCAGGCCCAGAGGATCGTAGGTGATTGCCGTATGCAGCTGCCTTGCGTGATATTCGTCAGGCAAGTCCGAGAGACGAGACTACGGAAGGGCTGCACGGGGGTATGCGAAAAATTTTTCGGCAGACCTCCACTGATGCGGTCGTGACGTGGCCTCCCCGTTCGACAATCGAATGAAGGAGAACTTGTGATCTCAAAGACGAAGAGGGTCGCCCGTTCCGTGATCGTGGCGTTGGCAGCCACCACGGCGATGACGGTCGCGATGCCCACGGGCAACGCGTTCGCCATCAACCACGTCGAGTGCCGCGGCGGGGAGAACTTCCTGAAGATCTGGTCCCACCTGGACCGCAGCAGCGTGGACTGCTACGCCAACAAGGGCCGGATGTCCTTCGGGAGTTGGTGGGTCGACCGCATCTCGACGGGCAACAACGACCTGATCTACTACGACGTCAACGGCGACTCGGTCCGCATCAACCGGTGGACGGACATTACCTTCCCGAACCGTCCGCCGCGGATAAAGGACATCGAAATTCTTTGACGCGCGAGCGGATATACCCCCGGCGCTGAATTGCCTATAGGGGTAAATGCTCTCCGCCCAGTCGGCGGATGCAGGCCACGCGAGTCCCGCGTGGCCTGCATCCGCATCGGCGGCGTCATGCTATTCCCGATGTCCAGGGCGGTGGCGGCCTTCTGCTAGCGCTGCGGCTTTCTGTGCGACTCGTAACCGCCGCTCCGATCTACTGGAACAGGGCGCGGGCGCGGTCGGTCGGCCTTGCCGGCGTCCTCGCCCCAAGCGTCCGATCAGCGGGCTCGTGCTCGGTAACATGCGGCGCATGGGCATCAGACTTGAGAACGTCGGCATCGCTGTTCGCGACCTCGAAGAAACGATCTCCTTCTTCACGGATCTCGGCCTCACGGTCGTCGGCCGTGACACGGTCAGCGGCGAGTGGACCGACACCGCCGTCGGGCTCGACGGCAACCACGCCAAAATCGCGATGCTCCAGACGCCGGACGGTCAGGGGCGCCTCGAACTCTTCGAGTACATCCACCCCGACGCGATCGAGTCCCAGCCCACTCGTCCCAACGACATCGGCATGCACCGCGTCGCCTTCTCCGTCGACGACATCGACAAGGCCCTTGAGACAGCCGCGAAGCACGGATGCTTTCCGCTTCGCGGTGTGGCGACCTACGAGGACGTCTACAAGCTCACGTACGTCCGCGGCCCCAGCGGCATCCTCGTGATGCTCGCCCAGGAGCTGAAGAAGAACTGACGACCGACCGGATCAGCCGCTTGAGGCTGCCGGGGGCGCCGGGGGTGCCTTCATCCGCTCGTAGCCGCGCTGCTGTAGACGTGTCAGTCGCTGAACAAGGAGAACCGCGAGGAGCGCGGCCACGAGGTTCAGGGCGTCGACGCCGATCCAGACGCCCGAAGTCCGGTGTACCGAAGCCGTCTCATCGCCTGCTGCGGGCAGGCGGGAGCCGACCACGAGCAGCACCTTCGACGCGACCCAGGCGGCCCACCACGCGTTGAGGAGCGTGAGCGACGGCTTGCGTGTTGAGTCCTCGTGGCGTGCGTCGTCCCCGCGCGCCGACCTGTCGCTCGCGTAGATCATCTCGCGTGCGATGAACCATGGCATCACGAGGTTCACCAACGGTACGAACCAGACCCCGATGGCCCAGCCGGGTCCCGTGGAGCACGTGTGCGGATCCAGGGCGTCGGCGTTGGTCCGGACCCGGTGGAACCAGGCGATGAAGACGCCGGCCGTCACGGTCATGGCCCACAGTTGCAGGCTGCCGGCCGTGCTGTGTCGGTCCCGGTCCGCGTCCAGCAGGCCGAATGCCTGCGCGTCGTAACCGCCGTGGACCAGCGACCGACCCGAGTGCCGGAAGGCGGCGATGTCGGCGACGAGTCCGTAGACGGCAGCGACGGCGGCCAGCGCGAGCAGCAGTGTGACGGCCATGGCCGGCCCCCGTACTGGGCGGAACCCGGGCCCTCGTGCCGCTGCCGTGCGGGACGGCACAGCGTCGCCGTCGAGTCCGGCGTACGTTTCGAACCCCTTGGCCCAGTCCTCCTCCTCGGACTCGCCGGCTCTCAGCGGCGCACCAGCCATGTTTCCGATCCCCCTTTTGATCGCGCCCCGCCTCCGGGTCGGCGCGCCAGCGGACTGTACGACACCGCCCGGGCGGCGTCCACGTTCATGCCGCTCGTCGGCAGGCGGGGACCGCAGGCAGGAGGTCGGGCGATGATGCGTCTCGTGGTGGCTCATAGTTGACATTTCGAGCCGAAGCTCGCGTCCGCGTGCCAGGATCCGTTGGGCGGTGCTTGGCCGCCACGCGACCTCTTGGGGTAGATCATGTCCGACAGGCAACTCGGCACGGTGAAGTGGTTCAACGACGAGAAGGGGTTCGGTTTCATTACCCCGGAAGGGGGCGGGGACGACCTCTTCGTGCACTTCAAGGCCATTGAGAGCGACGGTTTCAAGTCCCTCAAAGAGGGCCAGAGGGTCTCCTTCGTCCCTGAGCGCGGACAGAAGGGCATGCAGGCTGCGCAGGTCCGTCCGGAGTAGCCCGCTTGCGGACTGAGTGCCGCAGGCGGCCAGTTGCGTCGACTGCGGCACTCAGTCAAGCACCCGGTGGGGGCGGCGGCAGCCGCCCTCTCGACCGCGCGGTCTGACCGTCCATCCCCCCGTCACCGTGCGGGCGCGGAAAAAGGGGTGCGCCGGAACCCGGTGCCGTAAGACGATCGGGTATGACCTGGCATCTCACGGACGACGTCGAAACCTTCCTGGTGGCCGCGGACCCCTTCCTCGCTGCCGACCCGGCCCGCAACACCGTGTTGCTCACCCTCGGCGCGGGGGCGCGCGAAGGGCACTGGCCAGGAGCCCGGTTCGGGTGGTGGACCGGGCCGGGGCGGGCGGTGGGCGGCGCGTACGTCCAGACCCCGGGGATGCCGCCCGTGCTCGGCACGATGCCGGACGAGGCAGCCCGCGAACTCGCCGACGTGCTGCGCGGAGAGACGCTGGTCGGGGTGAACGGCACCACAGTCACCGCTCGCGCCTTCGGCGAGGCATGGGGGCCGTACCGGGTGGACCGGGAGGAGCGCCTGTTCGAGCTGGCGGCGCTCGCCGAGCCGGCGCCGGTCGCGGGCCGCGCCCGTATCGCGACCGAGGCGGATCTCCCGGTGGTCACGGAATGGATGACCGCGTTCCTCGACGAGGTGGCGCTGCCGACCGCGCTGGGCGCCGCGGCTGCCGCCGCCCGGCGTACGGCCGCCGGACAGGTGGTTCTGTGGGAGACGGAGGAGGGCCCGGTGTCACTGGCCGCCGCCTCGGGGGTGCTGGCCGGCCAGTCCCGTATCGGACCGGTCTACACCCCGCCCGCCCTGCGCGGCCGTGGCTTCGCGGCCGTCGCCACAGTGGCCGCGACCCGCCTTGCCCTGGGGTGGGGAGCGGCGCAGGTGGTGCTGTTCACGGACCTGGCCAACCCGACGAGCAACGCGCTCTACCGGCGGCTGGGGTACCGGCCGGTCCAGGACCACCTGGTACTGGACTTCACGGGTGGGGGCGGCTGAGCCCGAGGCGGCTGAGGCCGAGGCCGAGGCGGCCGAGCTGGCCAGGATGCCTTGCCCGGAGCACCCCTCACCCCGTGCGATTTCGCATATTTGGCCCGTTATGCGTAGTGATGTTCACGCGGGGTACGACAGAAGCGAGCCCACGTTGCCGTGGCGTGGAGGTGAGCGGCATGGGTGCAGGCAAGAAGGTCAAGAACGTTGGCAAGACGACCAAGGGCAAGGTGAAGGAGACCACGGGCAGGGCTGTGGGAAACGAGAGTCTGGAAGCCAAGGGGCGGGGAGAGCAGGCGCTGGGTGACGTCAAACAGGCCGGTCAGAAGGCCAAGGACGCACTCAAGCACTGACCGAGCGTTGACGCTCAAGCAGTGACAAGCATTGACGCTCGTGGGTCCGGAAGGGTGTCGAGAAGGCCGACGGAGACGTTCCGTCGGCCTTCTCGCGTTTCGCACGCGGGCACCTGCACGGAGGAATGCACTCCTCACGTAGGAATGCACTGTGGCGGACACTCCGGCAGGTCGGCACGCGTTACCCGCTGGTATCACGCGGACCGTGAGCGTCGGCGCCGCCGGGGCGGGGAGGGCTCGTCCTCCTCGTCCTCGTCCTCGTCCTCCTCGTCCTCGTCCTCCTCCTCGTCCGGTTCGCCCTCCTCCTCGTCCTCTCCGGCGTACTCCGCCTCCTCATCCTCGTCCGCGTACTCCCCGTCGTCCTCCTCCTCGTCCGCGTACTCGTCCTCCTCCTCGTCCGTCTCGGCGCCGTCGTCCTGGTCGGCGTACTCACCCTCTTCCTCGTCTTCCTCTTCCTCTTCCTCCTCCTCGTCCGGGTTCTCGTTCTCTTCGTCCTCAAGGGCTTCTTCGTGGGTCCGGACGACCTCGCCGTCGCGGATCTCGCCGCGCCAGCCTTCCGGTTCGTCGGTGGTGAGGGTGGTGTGGCGCAGGAAGTTCTTGAGGTCGAGGCGCAGGCGGCGGCCCTGTGCCCGCCACAGGTTGCCGGTCTTCTCGAAGAGCCCGCTGGGGTAGTACTCGACGACGATGATGATGCGGGTCAGTGTCGGGGCCAGCTCGTGGAAGCTGACGCAGCCCCGCGTGGTGCCCTTGGCGCCCTCTGAGGTCCACACGATGCGGTCGTCGGGTATCTGCTCCTGCACGGTGGCTTTCCAGCTCCGCGTGGAGGGACCCACCTTGACCTTCCAGTCGCTTTCCGTTTCCTCGCCACGGGAGACATCGCGGACTCCCTTGGCGAATCCGCTGAAGTCCTCGTACTGGGTCCAGAAGTCGTAGACCGTACGCAGGGGAAGGCCGATGTCGAGCGCCTCGACGATGTTGACCACTTTGCCGCCGCTCTTGCGGCCGCGGCCCTTGCCGCCGCCGAGGCCCGAGACGGTGTCGGTCACCTTGTCCTTGAGGTTGCCGAGCTTCTGTCCGGCGAAGGCCTTCAACGGGGAGTCGCCCTCGAGGAGGCGGCCGCCGATGCCGGCGACGTCGGAGAGGGAGCCGCCGTTGTCGGCGACGTCGTAGAGCTGGTCGGTGAGGTCCGAGAGTTTGTCCGTGGCCTTGTCGGCGAGCTGGTCGGCCTGGGCGCCGAGGTACCCGGACGCTTCCTTCAGCAGCTGGTCCAGTCCCGAGGGCTGGGACGAGGAGCGGTTTGAGGTTGCCATGGCCTACCTCCGCGTGGCCGTCTTGCGGGCCGCGGTCTTCTTCGCGGCCGTCTTCCGGGCCGGGGTGCGGCCGGTGGTCTTCTTGGCAGAGGCCTTGGATGCGGCGCTCTTGCGTCCCGGGCTACTTCCCGAGCTACGTCCCGGGCTCTGCGTGGCCGTCTTCTTGCGCGGCGCGGCACTGCTCTTCTTCGCGGCTGGCTTCGACGGGGCCGTCCGGGATGCGGTGCTCTTCTTGGCGGGTGCGGACGCGCTCTTTGACGCCGTCCTGCTGCTGGCGGCTTTCCTCGTCGTCGGCTTCTTTGCCGGGGCCTTCTCCGCCGTCTTCTTCTGCGCGGTCCTCTTCGCCGGGGTCTGCTTGGCCGTGGTCTTCTTTGCCGTGGCCTTCTTGGCCGGCGGGGAGCCCTTCGCCGGGGTCTTCTCGGCGGGGGCGGCCTTCTTGGCCGGTGCGCGCTTGGCGGCTGCGGTCTTCTTCGCGGGGGCCGCCGCCCTCTTCGCGGGGGCGGGACGCGCTGCGGTCTTCTTGGCGGGGGCGGAGGTCCTGGTGCCGCGGGCGCGGGCCGGGGTGCGGGTCCGGCGCGGCGGCGGGGGAGGCGGTTCTTCCTCTTCCTCCTCGGGCTCTTCCTCCTCAGGCTCCTCTTCCTCCTCCTCTTCCGCTTCGTCCTCGGGCTCGCCGCCCTCCTCGTCTTCCTCCTCCTCGTCCTCCTCGTCCTCCTCGTCGTAACGCCCCGCGTTTACGGCTTCGTCCTCGTCCTCGTACGGCTCCTCGTCCTCGTCGGACTCTTCTTCCTGACCCTCGTCCTCCTGTTCCCGGCCGCGACCGGCGCCGCTGCGGGACAGTTCCAGGGTGCGTTCGTGGAGGGAGCCGGCGAGGTCGGTGAGCTTGCGGTTGGCGGCCGTGGCCAGCGCCTGACGGCCGGCGTCGAGGGCTTCGCCGCGCAGCTGCTCACCGAGGTCGGCGAACTGCGGCATCTCCTTGAGCCGGGACGCGCCTTCCTTGAGCAGCTGCCCCGGTCCGAGCCCGAAGCGGCGTCCGGCGAGATAGGTCGCCGCGGTGAACGCCAGGCGGCCCTTCTTCGTTCGGCCGAGTACATAACCCCCGGCCAGCGCGGCTGCGAGCGCGATCTTGCTGGTGTCCTCCATGATCATCCCCTACCAGGGCACTGACGGACTGAATGCTCGCCCGAGGGCGGCGGATGTGACGTCGTGCCGCCCATCGAGGAGTGGGAGGTCCAGCCTGGGCGGTCCTCGAAAAACTTCTGCCCCTACGGCGAGACTTATCCATGAATATGGTGACATTCTAGGTTCTGTGAGGCGGTCTTCCCAAAGGAGGGATCCATGACCGCAGCGGAACCAGCACGCCCCCGACGCGCCTCGTCGCGCGCCGCCGGTGAGGACGGAGCTCCGGAGAGCACAGCGCCCCGGCGCGCCGCACCCCGCCACCGTTCCGGCAGGCCCGGCGCGGCGGCGGCGATGCGCGCCGCGGCCGACCAGCTCGCCGAACTCCTGGGCCGTTTCCCCGAATCGGTCTCCTCGCTCAAGCCGGCCGAGGGCGGCTGGGAAGCGCAGGTGGAGGTGGTGGAGCTGGAACGGATCCCGGACACCACCAGCGTGATGGCCAGCTACCGGGTCGCGCTGGACGAGGAGGGCGAGCTGATCTCCTACGAACGCACCCGCCGCTACAGTCGCGGCATGATCGACCGGCAGACCTGAACCGTCGCCGGCGGAAGGAGGCACCATGACCATGGTGCCGCAGGGCGGCAGCCCGGTCGCGCGAGGGCAAGGGGGCGGCGGCACGGGCAGCCTCTACGACGTCCTGGAACTCATCCTCGACCGTGGGCTGGTCATCGACGTCTTCGTCCGCGTCTCGCTGGTGGGCATCGAACTCATCAAGATCGACGCCCGGATCGTCGTCGCCAGCGTCGACACCTACCTCCGTTTCGCCGAGGCCTGCAACCGCCTCGACCTCGAATCGGGCCGCAAGGCCCCCGCCCAGCTGCCGGAGGTCATGGGCAACATGCTCGAGGGCGGCGCGCGGGGAAAGACCAAGGGAGCCCTCGGCGGGGCCGCGGAGGCCGTGACCGATGCCCTGTCCGGCAAGTCGTCCAAGTCCGCGGAGCCGGAGGAAGAGGCAGCAGAGGAAGAGGTCGAGGAGGCACCCAGGCGTCGCCGGCCGTCTTCCCGGCGGCCCGTACGGCGGGAGCGGGAGAAGGAGTAAGCGATGCCCCTCTACGTGTACTCGATCACCGCCCAGGACCACCCCCGCCGCCTGGACGGCGTCAGCGGTGTCGGATCCGAACCCACAGCGCTGCGGAGCGTCGCCGCCGGCCCCCTGTGCGCCGTGGTCAGCGACATCACCGAAGAGATCCGGCCCAAACGCCGGGACCTCACCGCGCACCAGGAGGTCCAGGAGCGCCTGATGGCCGACGGCTCGGTCCTGCCGCTGCAGTTCGGGTACACCGCCACCGACGACCTCGCGGTCCGCCAGGCCCTGGAGAGCAACGCCGAGAGCTACCTCAGCACCCTTGAGCGCCTCGACGGCTGCGCCGAGTACCACGTGCGCGCGTCGCAGACCGATGAGACGCCCCTGTTGCAGCAGATCCTCGCCGATGTGCCCGAGGCACGGGACCTCAACGAGCGGATCCGCGGCGGCGACCAGGACCCGCGCCTGCCCCTGGCCCTGGGGGAACTGGTCGCCCGCGAGGTGGAGGCCCGGCAGGAGACCCTGGCCGCAGGCATCACCGAAGCGCTCGTCCCCTACGCCAGGGAACACATCGCCCGACCGCCCGCGTCTAACGATCTTCTCAATCTCTCGCTGCTCGTACCGGACGGGCAGCAGGAAGGTCTCCGCGCGGCTGAGGCCGAGCTGGCCCGCGGGATCGGCGACGGTGTCGACCTGCGGTTCTCCGGCCCACTGCCGCCCTACAGCTTCGTGTGATCCGGCACCGGCCACCGGCCGGCACCGGCACCGGCCCGACCGCATCGCAGCATCACAGCGCCACCAGGGAGAGGAGGGATACCGGATGGGACTGCTGACCAGCCTCTTCACCCTGCCCGTCGCTCCGGTACGTGCCGTCACCTGGGTCGCCCAGCGTGTGGTCGACAAGGCCGAGGAGGAGTACTACGACCCGGCACCGGTCTGGCGCCGGCTCGGCGAGCTGGAGCAGCAGTTGCTGCGCGGTGAGATCGACCAGGAGACCTTCGACCGCCAGGAGGACGAGCTGCTCGACCGGCTGGAAGAGATCTCCGAGTTCCGGCAGCAACTGCCCTGAGGACACCGGGAGCCACCCGTGAGCGAACCCCTGCCCGGCCGACCCGGATCCTTCGCCTCCCGCGCGCCGACGCCGTACGGGCAGAGCTCCTCGTCCAGCCTCGCCGACATCCTTGAGCGGGTGCTGGACAAGGGCATCGTGATCGCCGGGGACATCCGCATCAACCTTCTCGACATCGAGCTGTTGACCATCAAACTCCGCATCCTGGTCGCCTCCGTGGACAAGGCCAAGGAGATGGGCATCGACTGGTGGGAGCACGACCCGTCCCTGTCGTCCCGCCACACCGGCAGCCCCCTGGAGCAGGAGAACCGCCGCCTGCGCGCCGAACTGGAGGCCCTGCGCCAGGGACGGACGGGCGGCCACGAACCTCTGGAGACTGTGGAGAACACCGAGGAGACCGGCGGAGCTTCCGGCGGAGCTTCCGGCGGAGCACCTCGTGGGGCGACACGGAGGCGCCCGCAGTGAACACCGGACAGGACACCCTCACGTACGTGTATGCCGTCACCCGGCAGACGGAGGCGCTGCGGGGGCTCCTCGCCGACCTCCGGGGCGTCGGCCGGACTCCCGTCCTCCTGCTGGCCGCGGACCCGGAAAGCGAGCCCAGCCCAGCCGCCGGGTGCACGACTGCCGCCAGGCACGCCCCTGCCGCCGGGGCCGTTCCCGCCCCTCTCGCCCTGGTCGTCAGCCCCGTGCCGTACGAGGACTTCAACGAGGCGGCTCTCAAGGACCATTTCGAGGACCTGGAGTGGCTCGAAAGCGTCGCCCGCGCCCACCACGAGGTGGTGCAGGCCATCGCCACCCGGGAAACCGTCCTGCCCCTGCGCATGGCCACCGTCTACCGGGACGACAGCCGGGCCCGTCTGGCACTGACCGACCAACAGCCCGTCTTCGCGCGACGCCTGGCCGAGCTCGAGGCCCATACCGAATACGGCGTCAAGGTCTACCTCAGGCCCGGGGCCCCGCCGCCCGCCGCAGCCCCCGTCGGCAGCGCCGACGGGCCCGGCCCCACCACACCGGGCAAGGCATACCTACAGCGTCGTAAAGCACAGCACCACGCCCGCGAGACGGTCTACCGGGAGGCGCGGCAGGCGGCCGCGTCCGTCGAGGCGATCGCCGCCACCTACACCCCGCACCGGGTCCGTCACGCACCCCAGAGCGGAGCCCTCACTGGTCCCCGGGAAGACCGCCGGGAAAACGTCGTCAACGACGCCTACCTCGTGCCCGACGAGGACGCCGCCCGGTTCCGGGCCGACATCGAACACGCCGCCCGGGAGTTCCCCGACATCCGCGTCGAGGTGACGGGCCCCTGGGCCCCGTACTCCTTCGCCATGACAGCCGATGAGGCGGCGGACCAGGCCGGACTCGAGGGGCAGGGGCCATGACGCCTGCGGAGCCGCGCGAGCCGCTGCCCGGCCGCCAGGTCGCGCTGGTCGACCTCCTCGACCGGCTGCTCAGCGGGGGAGTGGTCGTGGCGGGTGACATCGTCCTGTCGATCGCGGACATCGACCTCGTCCGCATCTCGCTGCGCGCCCTCATCGTGTCCGTCAGCTCCCAGACGGATGACTCCCAGGCGGATGACTCCCAGAGGGATGCCTCCTTGGCGGATGCCTCCCGGGCGCACGACCTTCCGGCAGGCAGACGTGGACCGTGACCAGCCCCAAGAGCCCCGCAGCCGCGGCGCTGACCCAGGCCTGGACAGCGTGGGCGACACCATGGCGCGGGCGTTCCGGCTGGTCCAGGCGCCCCCCACCTCGCGCGACGCCAGAGCGGCCGATCCCGCCCACCGCATCCACACCGACCCCGACACCGTGGGGGAGGACCTCCTCAAACTCGTCCTCACCCTCATCGAGCTCCTGCGCCAGCTCATCGAACGCCAGGCCCTGCGCCGTGTGGACGCCGGCGACCTCACCGACGACCAGGAAGAGGAGCTCGGGGCCACCCTCCTCGCCCTCCACGACAGCCTCGCCAACCTGTGTGCCGAGCACGGTTACTCCCTGGAAGACCTGAACCTCGACCTCGGCCCCCTGGGCACACTGCTCCCGCGCGAGGACTGACCGTCCCCTGCTCGTCCCCACTTGTCGCACCTATCGAGATTCGATAGATTTACATCGCAAGTCGATGGAAGGGTGGGACATGGGAAAGCTGACCGTGCGTGCACTGTCTGCCGTGCTCTGGGTGGTGCTGGCCGGTACCGCGTTCGTACAGGTATTGATGGTGTGGACCTTGGCCGGCGGAAACGACCCGGAGGACGGATCGCTCCCGCTGACCGCGCTGCGCGTGATCGCGATCCTGGGCATGGTGTCGGTCCAGGTCGCCCTGGTCTGCGTAGGGCGGCTGGTGACGATGGTGCGACGCGGCACGGTGTTCTCCCACGCCGCCTTCCGGTACGTGGACGGTGTGATCGGGGCCATCGTGGCGATCGCGCTGCTCTGGTTCGTGGTCACGGTCATCAACGCGCCGGGCCAGCGCGAGGACCCCGGCGTCACTCTCATCATGGGCGGGATCGGTGTGGCCATCCTGGGCGTCGCGCTCATCGTGCTCGTCCTGCGGATGCTGCTCGCCCAAGCCGTCGCGCGCGACGTCCAAGCGGCCCGGATGCAGGCCGAGTTGGACGAGGTGATCTGATGCCGATCGCCGTCGACATCGACGTGATGCTGGCCAGGCGGAAGATGTCCGTGGGTGAACTCGCAGAACGGGTGGGGATCACCCCCGCCAACCTGGCGGTACTCAAGAACGGCCGCGCCAAGGCGGTGCGCTTCGCGACGCTCGCCGCGCTCTGCGAGGTGCTCCAGTGCCAGCCGGGTGACCTGCTGCGCTGGGAGGCCGAGGAGGTCGAGGAGTCCGAGGAGTTCGACAAGGCCGAGGACGCGGCAGGCGTATAGCGCGCCCTTTCGGGATCAGTCACTGGCCGGACGATGAGCCGTACCCGTCACCCGGTCCGGCGGGCAACATCACCGTGCACCGCCTGTTCGACGTACTCAATGGGCTCCCCAGGGGGCACTGAGGGTGGGCCGGGGCCCGTGGTGGTCACCTGCGATACCCCGACCGGCGGGCGGGCGCAGGTGACCACCGTCAAACAGTGGACATCACGGAGAGGACGTCAGGCCCAGGGAGAGGTCACGACCCACGTCGTGTCGTCGGCCCAGGCGGTTGCGCTGTCCCAGGCGTTCGGGCCGCCGTGGCCGGCGATGTAGGTGGCGTAGTCGTAGTGGCGGACGAAGTCACTGGGGTAGTTGGCGGACCGGAGCGAGATCCCCTGACCGCGGTGGCCGGCCTGCGGACAGAAGGTGGCGTCCAGCCGGGACAGGCCGTCACCGATGCTGTCGACGCGTAGCCGGTAGTCGTAGTGGCGCAGGTACTGTCCCGGCTTGTCGGCGGATTCGAAGGAGACGCACGAGGCGTCGCCCAGGCCCGCGCGCACGATCCAGGTGGCGGCGGCCCTGTCGGCAGCCGGACTGGAGGACGAGGTCGCGGCGATGACGGCGTTGCTGTCGGAAGCGTTGTGCCGGAGGTAGTCGTTGGTGCAGCAGGTGGTGGTGGCGCGCAGGGACACCCTGGAACCCGTGGTCGGGGCGCCCGCCACGGGGGACGCGGCGTACCGGGCCGCGTTGATGTCGGCCTGTACGGCGTTCTCGGTTGCGGCGGTCGGATAGCCGGACGTCATGACGCCCTCGTAGAAGGTGCCGGCGGAGCCGTTGCTGTTGTCGCCGCCGATGCCGAGGATGATCGCCCCCTCCTTCTTCATCGGGTTGTACCCGGTGGCGTTGGGGCGGGGACCGTCGTACGAGGTGGACAGGCCGCCCGACTGGGCGTTTCCGGACCGGATGGCCCAGTGGTTCGGTTCGCCCTTGACGACGGCGGTGAGGAACCGGTGGCCGACGCTGGGATTGTTGGCGTTGTAGCCGCGGTTGACTCCGGAGAACAGGCCGTTTTCGAGGTCGGCCATGACCCAGGGGCCGTTGCCCGTTCCGTAGCCCCAGCTCTTGCTGTTGCCGAAGTAGATGGTCTCCATCGTGCCGTTGCCGTTGTCCCGGCTGTTGGTCTCGGCGTTTCCGTAGTCGAAGCAGCAACCTCCGTTGTAGTGGGTGCCGTCGAGGACCGCGTACATGCCTTCCGGCCGGTCGCCGGTCGCGATGCCGTTGGTGTTGTTGTTGCGATACCCGGTGCCAGGCGCGATGAAGACGCCGTACGCCTTGTGGCCGCCCACGGTGACGGGCGCGGCGGAGGCTTCCGCGAGGTTGTCGTAACCACCCGCGGCGGGGCCCTGGAACCCTCCGGGCGGCGCCTGGGTGAGGTGGTTGCCGCGGCCGGACTGGTCGTAGAGAACGGTGATGAGGCAGCTCGTCCCGGCGCAGAACGCGTCCTGCGCGGCGGCGTCGGCGTAACCGCCCGCGCCGAGGGCCCCGATGTCCCGCACGGAGCCGTCCGACGCGCGCTTCACCTGGTACAGGCGGCCGCTGTAGGCGGAGTACAGGGCCCGGGTCGTGCTGTGCGCGGCCACACAGGGTGTGCCGCCGGCGGCGTACAGGTCACAGGGCAGCGACCCGGCGGCCGCGGCCCTGCTGCCGGCGGACACCTGCCCGCCGAGCAGAGCCGCGGCCATGGCCAGCACGAGTGCCAGCAGAGCGAGCGGCCTGGCCGGCCTTGAGCGAACCAATCCCACAGACATGGTTTCTCTCCCGGAGGTGGGTGAGGAGGGCACCGTTCACCGGGGAAGGTGAAGGAGCCCGAGAGTCATGCTCATGACATGCAATTGTTCGAGGTTTCGAACGATGGTCGCAATTACGGACGAGGATTGATGATTGGGTAACTCCCTACGGCTGTCAACACTTTGCACGCGTTCGACCGGCGCGGGCCGCCCCGCACCGGTCGATGTCGCCAACGGGGTATCTGTGCAACGCAGTCGGGTCGGCGGACCGGGTCTGCGTCGGCGGATCAGAGCTGCGTCAGAGGACCACGGCCACGTCAGCGGATCAGATTCCGCAGGACGGGCACGCTGCCACCGGCGGTGAACAGACCCGCGAGAATCGCGCCGGCTACGCGGCCGTTGCCCAGGAAGGTGAGGCCGCCGACCACGAGCCCCATGATGAACGCCGTCAGGAGGACGAGGGCGGTGTGCATGGTCACGAAGGGACTGGGTGGCGGTGACGTGCGGGGCGGGATCGGGGAAGGTACGGAACTCACGTGCTGCTCCAGAGGCAGGATAGGAGACGGGATGACGATGAAGTGAGAGAGCTCCTGTTGGCTCCTGTTGCGTGCGGCGTCTGTTCGGGGCTCGGCGGCCACAGGGGCCGGGACGCCCGTGGGTCAGCCGGGCTCGCCGCACTCGTACAAGGGCAGTTTGCCGAGGTAGGCGTCCGTACGGTGCCCGAGCGTGTCCACCGCGACGGCGGTGAGTCGCAGCTTCACGGTCTTCAGAGGCTTGGGCGTCGCCCGGTAGTCCGGGACGTCGAAGCGGATGGCGCCTCCGTCGGCAACTCCGGCGTCCGATACGTACGTCCCGTCGGTGGGGTGTTGGATGTACAGCGTCAGGTGGGAGATGCCCGAGGGGTCGGACGCCGCGAGCCACACGCGGTAGGTGGTGGGTGTTCCGGCTGGGCCACAGGTCTGCATCTGAACGCCGTGGTAGTCGAGGACCACCTGCCCGACCGCGTCCGTACTGATGCGACTGAGGGACACCGCGGGGCCGGTGGTGTCGGGCGGCGGGACGACTAGACCCGCGTCTTCGCTTTTGCGGGAGTCGCTGTGGGAGCTGTTGGTGCCGTCGACGTTACCGTCGCCGTGACTCTTGGCCAGGCCGCGGTCGTCCGGGCGACCCTGGTCATCACTCCCCTTGTTGCCGGCGGTCTTGCCGTGCCCGCTTCCGCTGTTGTCGTCCCCGCCGTGACTGTTGTCTTGGCTCTTGCCGGTCTGGGAGCCATGGGAACCGTTTCCGCCGCTGTCGCTGCCGTCGGGGTTTCCGTTGCGGTCCCTGTCGCCGGCGCTGTGACCGGATGGGTCACCGCGTTTGCCGACGTCCTTGATCGATGGGTTGCCGGTGTGGCCACCGGGACTGCCGGAGCTGCCCGGGACAGTGTCGGAGGGGGCGACGATGCCGGGTGCCAGTGCCCGCAGAGGTCCCGCGAAGTCCGACCCGCTCTTGTGCAGGGCCACGCCCACGACGAGTCCGGCGACGACGCATGCGCCGATCGTTGTGGAGACACGGTGCTTTGTGCGGCGCGAGGGCTGCTGGTGTGAGTACCACGCTCCCACAGGCCGGTCGAGCGGGTTCCGGCCAGTGCCGTCACGCCGTGTCCCGCGACCGTCGCTGCCAGCGGCAGCGCGTGACGTCCAGGAACCACCGGTACGTCGTAGCTCGCGTACACGCGCCTTTGCTCCGGTGTCTTCCGTCCCCAGCTCGTCGCAGACGTTACGGATTCGGTCGCGCATGGCGGGAGAGGGAAGCAACACCGGCAGCGTCCAGACGAATTTGTGCTGCGAGGGTGCTTCCCACTCCGTCCGAAGCCGTTGGCATCCCGGCTCCTCACATCCCTTCAGGTGCGACTCCACGCTCGCCATCAGGGCAGGGGTGACATGCGTCGCCGAGCTGGCCAGTTCCTGCCTCAGCTCCGGGCACTCGACCGACGCTGCCTGCCACCGCATCACCAGGAGCGCGGCCTGCGCGCTCTTCTGCGCCCGCACCTTCCTCTGGGAGAGCGTGTTCTCAGCGATCCTCAGCTCTCGGGCCTGCTCCCTCGTGGACCGTCCAGTTACTGTTTGCTCCAATGCCAGTTCCAGGGTCTGGCATTCGCGCTCGTTCAGGGCCGACAGGATCCCGTCCCACAGCTTCTGGGCGGCCAGTTGCTCCTCTGCCTGCCGCAGAGGCACACAGGTCTCCGGATCGGGGTCCCACAATTTGCTCAGTCCCCTGCGCTCCGACGCCAGTTGCCGGATCCTCGTCGCCACCAGGTTGGTGACGGCCTCCTTCAGCCATGCGCGCGGATTCGCGACCGGCTTCCTGGAACGCAGCAGTGCCTCGTACGCCTGCGCGACCACGTCTTCAGCCTCGGCCCACTGTCCCGCCCCCAGCCTCCGCCGGGCGACTACCTTCAGCCACTTGGTGGCGGACCAGAGGATCTCCGTGGCTTCGGAGTCCCCCTTCCGGAACCGCTCGACGAGTTCGCCGTCATCCATGGTCATCGCTTCCCGCCTCTCTTCCCTGGTCGATCACACCGTCCTTGAGGTGCGTCATCGACAATGAGGTCGCATGGGCCGCCCGAGGTCTGACAGCTGGCACCCCCATATTTTCTGGAGAAACGGTTTCCCAGCGGTTTTCCGGTGCCATGCAAGGAATTTGCGGTACATCGCCCGTCATGCCGTGTGGACGTTGACGGAAGACGCCTGATGAGGATTCCGGGGTCCGCTGTAGACGGACCATCCCGGCGCTTGTACGGCAGGTAGGCGCGCGGGTTGTGCGCCGGGGCTCGTCAACGTGGTCCGGTATCACCCGCGGAGCGAAGCGGAGCGGGACGCGGCCAGGACCGGCCCGCTCCCCACCTTTGGGCGGCTCCTGATCCTCTGGGGGAGCGGTCCCTGCCTCCGCTTACGCCCGGCCCGGCCGGTAGACGCTCAGATCACCGTAAGTTGCCAGCACCCCGGCCACGTCCCCGGGTTGGTGCCGCAGCGTCGCGTTCAGGAAGGCGAGTGTGGTTGCGGCGACCACGTGGGGGCTTTCGGTGCGGCCCAAGGAGCCGACCATCGACGGCACGGGGGGCAGGTACAGGGGGGCGTCCATGAAGGTGAGGTGGGCGGCGCCGGGGATGGTGAGTCGGTAGCTCGTGGAGGTGCTGAGCTTGAGGACCTGGGTGAGGCGCGGTATGTAGCGCGGGTCGGTTTCCGTGCCGACGGCCTGGGTGAGCGCGAGTGCCGGCTGGTGGAAGGGGAGCAGGGCGGGGTCGCGGGGGTAGCCGTCCAGATTGATGACGGCGGCGAACCGGCGGTCCTGGCGGGCTGCTTGCAGGGCGGCACCGCCCCCCAGGGAGTGGCCGGTCACCGCGGCCCGGCCGGTGTCGAGACGTCCCGTCAGCGGGCTGTCGATTTCGCCTCGGTCCATGCGGCCCAGCTGGGTGAGGACGAAGCTGAGGTCCGCGGCTCGCACCTTCGTGGTTTCGACGGCTCGCCTGTCGTCTTCGTCGTCGTCGCCCGTGGAAGCGATCTTGGTGTTGATCGTTCGGCCGTCGGTGAGGACGACGGCGGCGGAGTCATACGGGTGGTCCAGCGCTGCGACCACGTAACCCTGGCTGGCCAGCTCCTCCGCCCAGGCGGTGTTCTGTGTGCGTACGCCTCCCAGTCCTGGGGAGAACACCACGAGCGGGAACTTCGCGTCAGCGCGGGCCACCGGGGCGTCGAAGACCGCGTGGGTGTGGGCACGCGGGACACCGTCGACCAGGAAGCCGGGCAGGCCGGTATAGCGCGCGAGGGCATGGGAGACCGTGCGCGCCTCCTGCTCCGTACGGCCGAGGTACTGCGCTCGCGGCGAGCCGGCGGGCATCTTCCGCGCGGGGTACCAGAGCTGCACCACGACCGTGCGCCGGTCGCCGGGTTCGGGAGTGGCGGTCTCGGAGCGGTTCGGGTCGGTCCACTGCATCACGCGGGTGCCGACGGCGAAGTGGCCGGTCGGCGTGGGGAACACGGGGACGGGGAAGGCCCAGGCGGCAACGGGACCCGTGGCGATCAGGGCGACGCAGGCGACCGATCCCGGCAGCGCGAGCCACCATCGGGCCCGTCTCACCGGCCGGCCGGTACGTCGGCGGAACAGCGGAGAGACGGCGAACGGCAAGGCGAGGGCGGCGCCTGCCAGCACTGGCAGCATCTGCCAGCGCAGCCCCACCGCACTCAGCACGGTCGCGGACAGGACGAAAACCGCTCCCGCCGCGATCGTGACGGATGGGCGGACGGCGGGGGGAAGCCAGCGCGCCAGCACCAGCGTGACGGCGCCCAGCAGAGCAAGCGTTTCCAGGGGAGACATGTGCA
This sequence comes from Streptomyces sp. NPDC043908, assembly GCF_056435525.1. Lineage (NCBI taxonomy): Bacteria > Bacillati > Actinomycetota > Actinomycetes > Kitasatosporales > Streptomycetaceae > Streptomyces > Streptomyces sp. NPDC043908. Next base: position 601,278 of record NZ_JBWKEI010000001.1, read on the forward strand.
GTCCCGTGATGATGTCGGTCACCCGCCCATCCTCGGCACGGACCACACACCGTCACATCGGCCCCGGGTCGCCGGCGCGTGCAACCGGAGTCGCACTCCCAGGGTTCCCCGTGTGCGATCCCCGTCGCATCCAGGCATGTCACGGGTGCAACCGGAGTCGCAATCGAACGCGGCAGGTCAGCGCTGGCTTTGCGACCACGGGAGGGGGTCGGACTCCTCCTGCGGTCGTACGTCGGCACCGCGCCGTCAGACGCTGGACTCATGCGTGCGCACCGGCCCGCGGCCTACGGTGACAGGGCCGCGCGCGGTACGCGCCGGGCAGTGCGGGTCCTCCCCATTCCGTGTTCGACCCGGCTCCAGCTGTACGAGGTGGCAGTCCCGAACCGGGGCCATGATGACGTTGAGTCGACAGGAACATGTGATGGCCGAGGCGGCTGTGGAAACCGGCAGTACTCACTCGACTCGCCCGATTCACCCGGTGGGTTTCCGAGACCGGGTGCTGCGCTCCTCGATGGCCGTACGACTGACCAGGTGTGCCGGCCTGGCCGTCGCACGGGCGGCGCGCCCGATCAGTGCGGCTCGGCGCCGCTGCTCCCGGGTGCCGCCCATGGTGGGGGATTCGCTGCTGCCGGCGCTGCTCCTCCTCAACGTCGTGACCACGTTCGAGCCGCACGCATGGCCCGTCGCCCTGACCCTCACCGCGGCTGTCGCGCTGCCCCTGGTGTGGCGGCGCCGGGCCCCGCTCACGGTGTTCGGCGTCGTGGCGGCCGCGGCCTTCGTCCAGTGGCTGATGGACGTCCAACTGCTGGCGGACGTCGCCCTGCTGGTGGCGCTCTACACGGTGGCCGCGAACGCGGGTCGGCGCGGCACACTGGTCGCCGGTGCCGTCGTGGAGACGGGAGTCCTGCTGGCCTGTCTGCGCTGGGTGGCGGAAGACGCGTTTCCGACCCCCTTCGTGGCGGTGACCGCGATGGTCGTCGCCGCCGCCGTCCTGGGCGTGAACATGCGGACCAGGGGCGACTACCTCGCGGCCGTGGAGGAACGGGCCGCCCGCCTGGAACAGGAGCAGGACCAGCAGGCGCGGCTCGCCGTCGCCGAGGAGAGGACACGTATCACCCGGGAGATGCACGACATCGTCACCCACAACCTGTCCGTCATGGTCGCTCTCACCGACGCCGCCCTTTACGCGCAGCACCGGGCGCCCGACAGGGCCACCACCGCGATGCTCCAGATCTCGGAGACGGGGCGGCAGGCCCTCACCGACATGCGGCGGTCCCTGGGCGTCCTGCGGGCCGACGAACCGGACGCGGAGCGTCACCCGCTGCCCGGCATCGCACAACTGCCGTCCCTCGCCGACCAAATGGCCGCCGCCGGGTTGCCGACCCGTCTCGACGTCCGCGGCGACCACACCGGCATTCCCGCCACCGCGCAACTCACCGTCTACCGCTTGGTACAGGAAGCCTTGACCAACACCCTGAAGCACACCCCACCGGGCACGCACGCGGAGGTCCGGGTTCGGTGCTCGGCCGAGACCGTCACCGTGGACGTCACCGACAACGGCCCACCACCCCCACGGCCCGGCGCCACCCCGTACGGCGGGCACGGCATCGCGGGCATGCGCGAGCGCGTGGCGGCCTACGGGGGAAGCGTGCGGGCAGGACCGCTCCCGGCCGGCGGCTGGGGAGTTCATACCCGTCTCGACCTCGGCAGCGGAGAAGGGCGACCCACATGACGATCCGTATCCTGATCGTCGACGACGAAGCGCTGCTCCGTATGGCCTTCAGCACGGTTCTGGAGGCACAGTCCGACATGGCACCGGTCGGCGAGGCCGCGGACGGCAGCGAGGCCGTACGCCTTGCCAGGGAACTGCGGCCCGACGTCGTCCTCATGGACGTCCGGATGCCCGGGACCGACGGGATCGAAGCGACCCGACGGGTGATGCGCGCCTCTCCGCAGAGCAGAGTGCTGATCCTCACCACCTTCGACCTCGACGCATACGCCTTCGCAGGACTCAACGCCGGGGCCTCCGGTTTCCTGCTGAAGAACACCAGGCCCGAGGAACTGCTCACCGCGATACGCAACGTGGCCGCGGGCGACGCGGTGGTCTCCCCGCGGATCACCCGCCTGCTGCTGAAGAACCTCCGCGGGCACATCCCCGAGGGCGGCCCCCCTGGCCCTGACGAGCGGCTGCGACGGCTCAGCCCCCGCGAGCGCGAGGTGCTCATCGAGGTGAGCCGGGGCCTGACCAACACCGAGATCGCGACCACGTTGCACCTCGCGGAGGCGACAGTGAAGTCCCACCTGGGGCGCATCCTGCACAAGCTCGAACTCCGCGACCGGATACAAGCCGTGATCTTCGCCTACGAGAGCCGTCTCATCCACCCGGCATGATGCGATGGGCCCGCTGCCGGCGTGCCGGCCGTCCCAGGGCGCCCCGGTCCGAACACGTGGCCCCCGCGTGGCGCGTTCACGCGTCCATGCTGGTCAAGGCCCGGCAGGTCATGTGGCTCCTGGGCCTCGTGGTCCGGTCCGCGGGCGGCGCCCGCCGAGGGGCACTTCTTGCCCTTCAGCGCGGCCACGTCCTTGGCCAGCCCCGTCAGCTGGGTGGTGAGTACGCCGATCTGCTTGGACAGGGCTGCCAGGGCGTCCGTACTGCTGGTGCTGCCGGCACTGCCGTTCCGGTGAGCGCGGCCGCGCCCGCGGACGACACCGGCGGGGACCCCGCTGATCTGGATGCCCACCTCGTGCCACGCCGCCAGGACGGCCAACTGCTCGGTGCTGTTGTCGCCGTACAGTTCCGCGGCCTTGTGGTAGGTGGTGTTCGCGAATTCCTGGAACTGGGTCTCGGCGCTGGAAGCCCTGAGGGATTCGTACCAGATGGCTCCGGCCGCCTCCCACGCGAATCCACCGATGCCCGCGGCGGTCAGGTAGAACGCCTTGTTGGGAATGCCGGAGTTGATGTGCACCCCGCCGTTGTCGCCCCTTTCGGAGCTCGGCAGATGGACGAACCTGCTCATGTGGTCGGGCTGGGGGTCCTTGCCGAACAGGGCGTTGTCGTATGCCTGGCCCGGGGCCTTCATCGACCGCAGGGCGTCGGCGTCGATCCCGGGAGTGAACACATCGGGACCGATCAGCCAGTCCGCCTCCTCGACCGACTGCTTGAGCGACCACTGTTTCACCAGCGACCCGAAGACATCCGAGGCGGATTCGTTCAGGGCGCCCGGCTGGTCGTGGTAGGCGAGCCCGGCGGTGTTCTCGGTGACTCCGTGGGTCAGTTCGTGGGCGATGACGTCGAGGGACCCGGTGAAGTCGGTGAAGATCTTTCCGTCCCCGTCACCGAAGACCATCTCCTGCCCGTCCCAGAAAGCGTTGTTGTACTCCACGCTGAAGTGGACGTATCCGTCCAGGCGCATCCCGCGGTCGTCGATGGAATCGCGGTTGAACACCTCGTGGTAGAAGTCGTGCGTCGTGCCGAGGCCGTTGAACGCCCGATTGACCGCGTCGTCCGTCGACGCCGGCCCGTCTTCCGGTCGGGCCACGATGGCCGAGGGAAGCATTCTGCCGTTCTGGCAGTCGAAGACGGTCCGCCGTCCGTTGCCGGGCGTGGTGACGCCGGAGAATCCCGCCCGGATCGCTCGCTCACCGCGCAGTCCGGCGGTGGTCAGCAGGGTGTCCAGCGCTGCTCGGTGGACTTCGTCGTTGTCGCTGCGCAGGAGCTTTTCCAGAAGCAGCGGAGGGATGATGCAGCTGATGCGGCGGGTCCTGGTCATGGGGTGCCTCGTGCGAGGAGGAGCGGTCGCGTGGGCTCGCTCATCGGGTGTTCCGGTGTGGTTGTTCTGCGTTGATGATCTGCGTGTTCCAGAACAACCCTGGGTCGACGCCGCCCACTCCCGCCGGGACAGGCGCGCGCTCATACCGGGGCAGGGTCGGCGGGGGTGCCGTGGCCGAACGGCCGCGTCCGGCGCCTGTTTCGAGGGCGAGGTGGCGTACGGTCCGCGGCTCTGCCGTACGCTCGCGGCCCTCGCATCCGCTGGGTGGATGACCGCAGCGGTGAAGACGTGTCTCCTTCGAGTATCCATTCGTGGGCTGCGACTTGCACTCCGAGCGGGGCGGGGAGCCGCGCCCCTTCGTCCGACGGTGGACCTTCTCCTGCGGTCGTCGAGTGGCCCCGCCGTGGGCGCTGGTACGGAGAAGGGTATTCGCACCCCGTCAGGCGTCGACCCCGTCCGCTCCGTACCGAAGGCCGTCCAAAAGCAGGTCGAGGAGGCGGTCGGCCCGTTCGCGCTGGTCGGGGGCGCTGGTGATCAGTGCGACGCCGGCCAGGCTGAAGCCGACGTCGAGGGGGTCGACGTCAGGGCGTACCAGACCGGCGTCCGCGCCGGCGTGCATCAGCGTGGTGAGCGCGGTGCCGAGCTTGTCGAGGGTTTCGGCGAAGGGGTCCGCGCCGGATGCGACCGCGGCCCGCAGCGCGTCCGCCATGCCCTGCTTGGCGGCCACGTAATCGATGAAACGGTCCATCCACAGACGGAGTGCCCGGTCCGGCGCATGATCGGCGAGGAGCGTCGTGGCGCTGTCGCAAACCCGCGCCAGCTCGTTGCGGTAGGCCGCCTCGACCAGGGCCTCACGGGTGGGGAAGTGGCGGTAGAGCGTGGCCGAGCCGACGCCCGCAGCCTTGGCGATCGTGTCGATCGCCACGTCGGGGCCCTTCTCGGAGAAGGCGCGCACGGCTGCTTCGAGGATCCGCTCGCGGTTGCGGCGGGCATCGGCACGCAACACGCTCGGCTTGCTGGTCAAGTTTGTTCCCTTCGTCGGGGGACCAGTCTAACTGGACAACCGGGGAGTTCCCCGTTTACCTTGAAGGCATAACTGGGGAACTCCCCGGTTACGGGTTTCCGCCCGTCGTGCCCCCTGCAAGGAAGACCTCCTCCATGACCTCCCCGAAGACGGTTCTGATCACCGGTACGTCCTCCGGTATCGGCCTGGCCGCCGCGATCGGCGCCGCCCGTGCGGGCTGGACGACCCTCGCCACCATGCGCGACACCGGCAAGGCCGAGGCCCTGCTCAGGGCCGCCGCCGATGCGGGTGTATCGGACCGCGTCCAGGTCAAGCGCCTGGATGTGACCGACGCCACCGGTATCGCGAGCTGCGTGGACGAGGTCGTCGCCGAGCACGGCCGCCTCGACGCGCTGATCAACAACGCCGGTGCCGCCCAGGTCGGCACCATCGAGCAGAGCAGCCTCGACGACGTCCGCACGGCCATGGAGGTCAACTTCTTCGGCGTGGTAGCGGTGACCAAGGCAGCCCTGCCGCATCTGCGGGCGTCCAAGGGCCGGGTGATCACCGTCACCAGTGTCGGCGGCGTCGTCGGCCAGCCCTTCAACGAGGCGTACTGCGCGGCCAAGTTCGCGGTCGAGGGCTTCATGCAGTCCCTCGCCCCCGTCGCCGCCACCGTGGGCGTCGATGTCACCGTGGTCGAGCCCGGCGCCGTGGCCAGCGAGTTCGTCGCCAATCTGGGCCTGGACATCCCCGAGCAACTGGCCGCCGCCGGGCCCTACGGCCCGGCGCTGGAGGCCTACCTCAACCGCACCAGCCAGTCATTCGCGGGCGCCCAGACCCCCGCCGAGGCAGCCGCCCCGATCATCGAGGCACTGACCGCCGCCCACCCGCCCTACCGTATGCAGACCTCGCCGTGGGCCCGCGATTTCGTTGCCACCACCCTCACCGACCTCGACGGCTCCGCCGTCCAGAACCTCACCGGTACCTGGGTGCGCTGAGCGCTTGGGGAATCCCGTACGTATGGCCCACCCCACCCGTCCCATCCACCCCTCACGCACCACGGGCACGACCCGAAAACAGCAAGGAAGATCACCATGGAACTCCGCACCCTCGGCAACCGGGGCCTGACCGTCTCCGTAGAAGGACTCGGCTGCATGGGCATGAGCGCCTTCTACGGCCACACCGATGAGACCGAGTCCCTCGCCACCATCCACCGCGCACTGGAACTGGGTGTGACTCTGCTGGACACGGCCGAGAGCTACGGCCCGTTCCTCAACGAGAAGCTCCTCGGCAAGGCTCTCGCGGGCCGCCGTGACCAGGCCGTCCTCGCCACCAAGACCGGAATCGAGTTCAGCGACGACGGGACGCTCCGCGGCCAGAACGGAAGCCCCGCCTACCTCCGCCACTCCCTTGACCGCTCCCTGCGCCACCTGGGCACCGATCACGTCGACCTGTACTACTTGCACCGGGTCGACCCCCGGGTGCCGGTCGAGGAGACCGTCGGAGCGATGAGCGAGCTGGTGGACGCCGGCAAGGTCCGTCACATCGGCCTGTGCGAGGTCGCCCCGCAGACCATCCGCCGGGCCCACTCCGTCCACCCGATCACGGCGGTCCAGACCGAGTACTCGCTCTTCGAGCGCGGCATCGAGGACGACGGGGTCATGGCCACCCTGAACGAGCTCGGGATCGGTCTCGTCGCCTACTCTCCGCTCGGACGCGGGTTCCTCTCCGGCGCGATCACCAGCCCGGACGACTTCGCCGCCGACGACTTCCGTCGCACCGACCCGCGCTTCCAGGGCGAGAACTTCGACCGCAACCTGGCCGTCGTCGACCAGGTCCGCCGCATCGCCGCCGCCAAGCAGGTCTCGCCGTCCCAGCTGGCCCTCGCCTGGGTGCTTCGTCAGGGCGCGGTCGCCATCCCCGGCACCAAGCGCCGCCGCTACCTGGAGGAGAACGTCGCCGCCACCACGGTGACGATCACCGACGAGGAGCTGGCCGCCATCGACGCGGTCGCCCCGCGCGGCATCGTCTCCGGCGACCGCTACGCTCCCGAGCTGATGCAGACCCTCAACGGCTGAGCGGGGCACGGAAGTTACCCGTGCTCACCTACCGGCGAACCTCTACGGGTCGGCGGCATGCGATCCCGTCGGCCCGGAGCGCCAAGCGCCGGGACGGGCTCACCGGATGCGGCGCTCAGAGCCCGGTGACGTTCGAGTCCGCTCCGTCGGTTCAGGAGGCAGGGGGAGACAGGGTGGTAACCCGTTACCGGCTGGATGAGGACCAGGGCCCCGACGACGGGATCGCCTGTGAGGCGTTGCCCAGAAGGGGGACCGCTCTCACCACGCGGGCGCCTGTCGTCCCGAGCGCACTGCCCAGTCGCGGTGCCCGGGGCGGAATGGGGGGTGCTTCGGAGGCCGGGCCCGGCGGGCTGGAGATCGGCGCGGGTGTGGGGCTGGTGGCTGGTGCCGCCGGTATCGGTTACATCGTTCTGAAGCGGCGACGCGAAGCCTGAGCGAGCGTCGTCGGCGCGGTGTCAACATTGAGGCCCTGACCGACGAGCTCGCCTATGCGCGTAGGACTAGAGGGCACCCTCTTGCACGGATTCCCGCGATTCCGGCTGATCCGGGCCGTCGGCCCGGGCGGCGGCGCGCAGTGCTGCCTCGACCCGGCGGTTGCTGGTCATGGTCGTCGTGACGGCGGTCATGGTGAGGAGGAGGCCGGCTGCGGTGTAGAGCGGGGTGCGTACGTCGTACGCGGTCGCCAGCCAGCCCCCGAGGAACGCGCCGAACGGGGCGGCGCACATGGCGAGCATGCGGGAGGTGGAGGCGACCCGGCCCATCAGGTGGGCGGGGACGATCGCCTGTCGCAGGGAGGGTCCGAGCACCATCGTGGCGCCCATGCCCGCTCCGCAGACGGCGAGCGCGAGGCCGGCGACGTACGGGTTCGGGGCTGCGGCCAGGCCCAGGATGGCGACTCCCTCGACTGCGGCCGTGCAGGTCAGCGCGGTGCCGGTGCCGAGTCGGCGGCCGAGGAAAGGGGCGATGCCCGCGCCGAGCAGACCGCCGGTGGCCTCCGCCGTGAGGAGCAGGCCGAAGCCGAAGGTGTCGATGCCGAGACGCTCGTGCGCGAAGAGGGCGAGCACCGTCTCCACGGCCAGGAAGGCGATGTTCCCGACCGCCGGACGGAGCGCGAGCCCGAGCAGCAACCGGTCACGGAACACATACGAGGCGCCGGCGCGCGCCTGCCGCAGCAGCGACTCACGGGCTTGCGGCACGGGCCGGGGCAGGGCGGGCAGCGACCGTACGATCAGGGCGGAGAGCGCGAACGACACCGCGTCGGCCAACAGCGGAACCGGCCGTCCGAGCGCGAGCAGGGCACTGCCCGCAGGTGGCCCCGCGAAGCCGGACGCGGCGGTCTGGGCCCCGCGCAGGCGGGAGTTGGCGCGCTCAAGGCGTGCGGGGTCGCGGCCAAGCAGGTCCGGCAGATAGGCCGTGGCGGCCGTGTCGAAGAAGAGCCCGCCGAGGCCGAGCAGGAAGGCGACGGCCGCGAGCAGCGCAATGCTCGGTACGTCGAGCGCGGCCGCTGCCGCCGGTATCGCGAGCAGCATCGTACGTGCCGCGTCGGTGACCCACATCGTGCGCCGACGGTCCCAGCGGTCCACCAGCGCACCGCCCAGCACCCCGAAGAGCAGCCACGGCAGCGTTCCGGCGGCCGTGACGACGGCGAGCGCCATCGGGTCCCGCGTCAACGTCAGGGCGAGCAGCGGCAGCGCGGCGTGCGACACCCCGTCGCCGAGCGAGGAAACCGTCTGCGCGGTCCACAACTGCCCGAAGCCCGTAGGCAACTTCCGTCCGTCCGACATCACTTGGCCTCCCCCTCGGCCTGAACTCGCGATGCCGGGTGGAACAGGGCGAAGACGAGCGACGCGTCCGGCAGCGCGGGGTCGGACAGCTCTCGGTACTCGTCCGCCAGCGCCTGAAGTCGCGCCCCCAGCTCCGCGAACTGCTCGTCGGTGAGCCGCAGATGGGCCATTCGTACGTGCCGTTCGCTCTCCGCCGGCGCCGCTTCCAGGTCGGCCACCGCATGCCGCATCAGCACATCCGGCCCGCCTTCGCCCGGATTTGGCAGCACGATCGACCGCGCGGCCATCGCGTAGTACCGCTCGGTGACCCCGCGGACCTTCCGCGTACGTACCACCTTCACCAGCCCGGCGCGTTCGAGCAGCCGGACGTGGTAGCTGGAACTCCCCTTCGCCAGGCCCACCCGCTCGGCGATCTGCGTGATCGTCGCGGGCTCGAAGCGGAGCACGGCCATGATCCGGTGGCGAGTGAGGTTGGAGACGGCGCGCAGCTGGTCGTCAGTGGTGACGTGGAACGTCTCGGGAAGATCATCGGTAGGCATGGGTCCAATGGTCAACACTTCTTGACCATTGCGCAAGGGGATTTCCGAGGGATTCGTGTGAACTGGTCCAGGAGGCGTGGGCGCGCTCGATGGCTCAGCGCGGCCTGCCGAGCTCGCGACCGTGGGCGAAGCCGCGTCGGCCGATCGAGGTCAGGGGCTTGTTTCCGCGCCTGCGGAGCAGGGCGGCACATGCGACGCACAGGCCCCGCAGAGTGGGCAGCGGAACGCTGCATTTCCCACTCTGCGGGGCCTGTGCACCCTTGCTGGTGCGGTGGTTATTCGCGTGCTCGTGTGTTCGCGTGCGCGGGGCAGTGCGTAACCCGTTCACGCGCTCACCGCCGCGCGACTGCCACGGGATCAACCGGCGCTGGAGCCAGCGGCGTTCACTCCCTCCAGGGAGTCACCGCGGCGACCGCCACCCCGTGGAGACGTGAGGCAGGATCAGAACAAGGTCTGGAAGCGGGTGGAGTCGCTGCGCAGGGGCAGGGCGTGGGCCGCTTCGAAGGGGTCGGTGGTGCTGTTGCGCCCGGAGTACAGGGCGGAGCCGGAGGAGCCGATGGCGTAGAGGTCGGCCACGCCCTTGCTGTTCTTGCCCGCCGGGATGATGTGCGTGTACTTCTGCCAGCCGCCGCCGACCTCGCGGCGGGCGGTGAAGGTGCCGTCGCCCTTGCCCAGGTACAGCCAGAGGACACCGTCCTTGTCGCGGGCGAGGAGGTCGCCGCCGGAGGCGCCGGCGATGTTGCCCGGCGCGGTGAGGAGGTTGTAGACCTGCCAGCCGCCGCCGATCTTCTGACGGGCCTTGAAGGGGGTGGTGGCATCGCCGGTGGAGGCGTAGAACCACAGCACCCCGGCCTGGTCGGTGGCGAGGAGGTCGCCCCGGCCGTCGCCGTTCAGGTCCGACCCGCCGGTGATCTGCGTGTAGATGTTCCAGCCGCCGCCTATCTTCGTGCGGGGCAGGAGCTTCTGGTGGTCGCTCTGGTGGAGCCACAGCACACCGTCACGGTCCCGGCCGACGACGTCGTCCGCTGCTGAACCCGCCAGGTTTCCGGGGGAGGCCATCAGCGTGTACGTGTTCCAGCCGGTGCCCAGCACGTCCGGCTTCGGGTCGTGGACGACCGGCGGGCAGCCCTCGTCGTCGCAGTCGGGGCTGTTGCCCATGGCGCGCAGGTGGCTGAGGTCGTACGCGCCCAGGTTGCCCGAGCTGTCGCGGACGAGGGCGTCCGCCTGCGCGTTGTCGTTGAAGTCGCGTGGTGCGGTGCCGCGCTCGACCGTGGTGGTACCGGTCTTCACGGCGGAGGGGCCGACGCCGGACGCCGGGCGGGCGGTCATCTTCCAGGTGTACTCGCCGTTGTAGGCACCGACCACCTGGTCGAAGTAGCCCTTCCAGTTGATGTAGGTGTCGTAATAGCTCCACAGCGACACCGTGCGGCCGGTGGCCACGTGGGTCAGGTCCAGCGAGACGCCCAGGTCCGGCTGGTTGGTCTCCCAGGTCACGCGCTTGTCGGTGCCGTCGAAGTGGAAGACGCTCGGAACGTTCGCCCCCTTCAGGATCATTTCCAGGGGATTCTGCCCGTCGCCGATCATGGTGGCCACGGGGGAGCCGCTCGCGTCGAGCGAGATGCGGAACAGCCCCTGGCCCTGCGCGAAGGTGCCGCCGGACACGAGCAGGGTCCCGTCGCCGGCCGGGGCCACATGACTCGCGAGGTCGAGGAGCGGCACCTTCCGGCCGTCCTTCAGCGACTTCAGGACGATCGGCTTGTTCGGATAGGTGACCCCGTCGACGACGACCTTGTCGTTGCCCGTGATCGCCAGCCAGTCGCCGCCCAGGGCGATCTGCGCGTGGTAGGGGAGGGTCTCGGCCTGCTTGGTCTTCCGGTCCACGATCCTGGTCTGGCCGGATGCCGGCTCCCAGAGCACGCGGTCGGGCGTGACCTGCGCGAAGCCGCTGTAGCGGTCGAGGTCGTACGTCTCGACGGTGGCGGCCGTGGCCACGTCGACCAGGGCGAGATAGAAGTCGCCGTCCGACGCCGAGGTCTGCACGGCGACGGTCCCGGGTGTCGAGCCATAAGGCGACCCCCAGGGCACACCGGCCGGCATCCCCGTCACCTTGCGGTCGACGACCTCGCCGCCGGGCGCCCGGCTCACCAGGTGGAGGTCGTGGGTGGCCGGGTCGACCATCACGAGCGTCGAGCCGTTGACCTCACGCAGTTTGTACGGGATGTCGATGACGACCGGGTCGCCGCCCTTGGCCATGTCGTGGATGGTGTGGCGGGTTCCTTCGCTCGCCACGACGATGTCGGCTCCGGCCGCGCCCTGGTAGGTGACCGCCGGGCTCTTCGGGAAGGGGGTGACGGCGCCGTCCGCGTACCGCGTCCAGGCGACGTCGTCCGTACGGACGGCGAGGAACCCGCTGGGCCCTGCGGTCGCGAGGACACTGTTGACGAACGGGAAAGTCGCGTTCCCGGCGCCCTGTCGCGCGGCTGCGGCGGCGCGGGCAGGAGCCGGCGTCGCGGCGTCGGCCGGGCCGTTGAGCGTGACGGCCGCGGTGGCGGCCAGGGCGACGGCGACGGCGGCACCGAGCCGCGACCGAGGGGTGCGAACGCGAGCGCGTGACATGGAATGAGCCTCCTCGTGAGGGATGCGCGTGTCCGGGCGGAGAACGCGACATCCACCAAGACCTATGAGGAGACTGGACGGTTGTACACCCTATGCAACTAATTATCCGGAACGGGGGCTTTGTGCTGGGTGGTTGAACGCCCTCTGGAACTAAGCCGGGCGGGTACGTACGCAAGTACGTACTTCAGTGGCCTCCCACATCTTCGACGCCTGGGCCCGACCTCGCGGTTGCAGGGATGTGGCTCGACTTTCGTGCGGTCACACCTGGCCGGGCGCTCTTTCGGCGGCCGGGCACCGAGTAGCCCCGATCCACCCGCGGCCAAGGCTCAGCCGAGGCCACGATGGGCGGCCCACAGCGTTCCGGCACGGGTGGCCGCGTCCGCGACCAGAGCTGCCAGTTCTGGTCGGTCGGGGACGGGGAACGAGACGTATGCGCCCCGACCACCGCCGACGGGTCGGCCATAGGCCTTTACGGCGAGGTGACCGTCCGGGAGAAGCCGGATGTTGAGTGTGGTGAGTTGGAAGGTTTCACCCCGTCGCGTGTCCGTCCAGCGGAGCGCCTGCGGGATCGTGACGTTGACCGCCAGAGCACTCACTTCCAGGTTGCCGCTCATGGACGGATGATCCCACGCGAGACGAGGCGGCCGCACGGATAGGCCCGTGGCCTGGAACTGGGGTTCCGTGGCGGGCGTTGGCAAGCAGCGCACACACCTGCCTGCGCCATCAGACCTGGGCGTGCACCCCAAGGGCTCGCAGTAGCCGGACCGCTGCGACCCGTTGGTGGCGCGGACGGTCCTGGGCCAGGAGCCGGCGGAGCAGCTCCCGCGGTATGTGGTCGGCGCACGGCAGCAGGGCGGCGGTCGCCTGCCGGACCACGGCCGCCGACGGGTCGTCCAGGAGCGGTCGTACGTCGTCGGCGCGCACCGCGTCCAGGGCCCGCAGCCCGGCCACCGCGCAGGCGCGCACCGCGGCCGCCGGGTGTGTGAGGAGGGCCCGGACCAGGTCCACGTCCTCACGCATCCCGCACTCGCCGAGGCCCACCACAGCGGGGGGCTGTGCCTCGGGGTCGGCGCACAGTGCGCGGTACAGCGGAACGGGGTCGATGCTGCCCTGCCGCAGCACCCAGCGGGCACACGCTCGTACGACGGCGGAGCGATCGCCGAGGTACGGCTCGGCATCGGCGTGCCGTCCGGTCCGGCGCAGTGCCGTCACCCCCGCCGACCTGACCCGGGACTGGCGGGAGGCGAGCAGCGGCACCACGACCTCGGTGAAACTGTTGGAACTGCCCTCGCCGAGTGTGGCCACGGCCGCTTGGGCACACAGGTCCTGCACGGCGACGTCTCGGTGCCGAGCGGCGGTCTGAGCGAGCCGCTCGGCGGGGAGCAGTCGGCGCTCGACGGCGACGCGGTGCGCCAGGCGGGCCGTGGCCCGGTCACCGCTGCCGAGCAGTGCCTCGGTGTGTGCGGCCGGCCCCGTACGCAACGCCTCCGTCAGCCGCTCCTGGGCGAATCCGCCTCGTCGGCGGCGACCGACTCGCAGGGTCAGCGGGGCGTGCGCGGCAAGCCGGTGCGGGGGCGTATCGGCGAGGCGTGCACGGGCTCGCTCTCGTACGGGCTCCGCCCAGTCCGCGCAGCGGATGATGACCAGCGCGAGCAGCGCGGGGTGGTCATCGGTGTGGTCCAGGGCGGCCGCGCGGATGCGGCCGTCGGGGTGGCAAAGGGCGAGGGCGAGTTCGGTCCCACCGGGCTTCCGGCGCCATGTGACGGTGGGCAGTGACGCGCCCGGATCCCACCTCAGCCGCCGCCTGGACAGCGACGCCTTCGAGTGGAACAGCTCCGGCCGCTGCCAGGCCAGTTGGCGCACCCAGAAGTCGAGACCGATCCAGGAATCCGGGTCCGTCACATCGAGCGCCCGGTCCAGAGCGACCCCGGCGGCAAGCCGCCTGACGGCCTCGTACGACTCGTCTCCGCTGGTCAGCATGGGTAGAGCCTAATCGGTGCCCGGCATGACGGGCGGAGAGGCTACCGAAGTCTCGATCGGGCGGCGCGCCCACAGAGAGATCAACCGGGCGATCTTGGCGCCTCGTGCTGTTCCTCTTACGGCAGGAGGTAACGATCATATGATCAGTCAAGAAGGCCGGAGTAGATCCTGCCCTGGGCCGCTCGGAGGATGGCTGCGATGCGCCACAGTGCTGGCGTTGGCAGTCGGCGCGGTGTTGCCTTCGGCAGGGTTGAGCGGCGCGGCGCCTGTCACACCCGGCCATGTCGCGTACCGCTCGCCACCGAGCGAGGCCGGACACGAGGTCATCGTCGACGGGGACCGTATCTCGACGGACACCATCCGTCGCGTCCTCGCGGGCGACGATCTGACTTTCACCTTGCCTGCGAGAACTTCCCAGAATCTCGCCTACGCCCGCCAAGGGGCCCTGGAACACCTCAGCGACGGCAACCAGCGGGTCTACGGCTGGAACCAGGCGCTGGGCCCCCTGCACCATGCCGCTCTCACCCCGGAGCAGCAGGTCGCATTCCAGAAGAACGTGCTGCGCTCACACGCGTCCGGTGTGGGCAAGCCCGTCCCGGAGCAGGTGACCCGGCTCGCTCTGCTGCTGCGGGCGAACACCATGGCCCGCGGGCACATGGGGGTGCGCCCCCAGCTCGTCCAGCGAATCGTGCGTTTCCTCAATGCAGGGGTCACTCCCGTGATTCCCCGCACCGGGCCGCTGGGCACCGGGGATCTGCAACCGATGGCGGAGGCGGGGCTCGTTCTCACGGGGGACCGGGCCACCCGGAACACCCGTGCCTGGTACCAGGGGAAGATGATGCCCGCGCATCAGGCGGTACGTGACGCGGGCCTGGGCGCGGAATTCGCCCTGGAATCGGGTGAAGCCCTGCCGTTGGTCAGCGGAAACAGCGTACTCACCGCCCGCTATGCCCATGACGTCGAGCGTGCCACCGGGCTGCTGGACCACACGGAGAGGGCATTCGCCATGTTCATGGAAGCGACCCGGGCAGAAGGCGGCTCTCTGGACGCCCGTACACACGCGGAGCGCAAGTTTCCCGAGCAGGCCAACGTGGCCAGGCGCATCAGAGAACTCGTCCACGGCAGCACCTGGATGACCGAAGAGGGCCGTCAGGCCTATGAAGCCCACCCCGAGACCCTGGGCAGCCATACGCCCCGGGTCCAGGACGCGGTGTCCGTGCGCGCCGCTCCCCACATCTTCGCGACCGCCCGGCAGACCATCAACGAGGCCTGGGCCATCATCACCAGCGAGGCGAACGCGTCGACGTCCAACCCTCTGCTCTTCTGCGACCGCTCCCGCTCCCGCTCCCGTTCCCCTTCTCCTTCCCCTTCCCCTTCCCGCCCCCGTTTCCGCTCCTGTGAGTTCGTCATGGGTGGCAACTGGGACGGCACACGCATCGGCCACGCCATCGACACGCTCAATGCCCAGATGACCGACGTGGCGCTGCTCCTCCACGCGTTGGGGGAGCGGCTGATGGGCAAGGAGTGGAGCTACGGCCTCACACCCAACTTGGTGGGAGTGTGGAGCGACGAGGACAAGGCGGGGCTGAACTCCGGGATGGTGCAGGTCGAGACCGTGGCCGCGGCGGTCATTCCTGAGATGCAGACCCGCGCTGCCCCTTCAGGCGTGCTCAGCCGTCCCGTCAAGGTCGGGCAGGAGGACCACAACCCGATGGCCGTGGCGTCCGTGCAGAACCTCGACGACAATCTCGAACGCTTCGAGAAGGTCCTCGCCGTCACCTTGATGATGACCGCGCAAGGCGTCGACATCGTCCAGCACATGAACCCGGCCAAGGGCGGCGACCCCTACATGAAGGGCTTGCCGATGGCGGAGAGGACCGAAGCCATCCAGCGGGAGATCCGCAGGGTGGTGCCGCGAGTGACCAAGGACGAGTGGTTGGCGCCGCACCTCAAGAACATGATTGCCTGGGTGCACTCCGCAACCGACCCCACGGCCGCGGAGGCACCCCGCAGGTCGACGTCAACGAAAGGGTCGTCCGTCCTGCCGCAAGCGCCCCATCACCCCTCCGCGAACAACCGACGTGGCACACCCGGCCGCCGGCCGTGACAGCCGCGCCCGCAGAGCTGTGGCTGGTATCAGCGACGTCGGCGGGAGGGATCTTGCATAGGGTTGGTCTTCTTGACCGGTTGGGACGGGGGAACGATGGGCGTACTGGTGGGATTTGTGGTGGGGCTCGCGGCCATAGGCGGGCGGACACCATCAGGACCGGAGGTGGCCTCGCCCCAGGCCCCGGCGGATCGCGATCTCCACGGGTGAGTACGCGCCGTCAGCCCGCTCCAGTTCGTACGGGGCGGTCGGCATCAGCGGTGGCTGGGCCATGAAGCGTGGCCGCGTCCCGTGGTGGGGCTGTGCCGCGTGCACCAGGAACGGGTGGCAGAGGAAGACGTCCCCGGGGGAACCGGTGGCGAGGACGAGCGGCCGCTGGGCGGATGCCGCCGCGAGGTCCGGCGCGATGGCCAGGACGCTCGCGCCCTTCTCCCCGTACGGCTCCAGCACCTTCGGCACGTCGAGGTGGGAGCCGACTCGGATCCGGGTCGGGGCATCCTCTTCCCCCACCTCGCTGAAGAGGAACAGCATCAGCAGCGCGCGGCCGCGTGAGCGGAGGTTGGTGAAGGGCCACGTCTCACCCTCCACCGCATAGCTCCCCTCGATGTGCCAGCCCGCGTCGTCGGGCTCCTCCTCGTGCGGGAAGCGCAGCGGGAAGGTGCCGAGCGAGTAGCGCGGCTCCCAGCGTCCGGCGCCGACCAGGAGGTCGTACGCCCGGTGCAGGTCAGGGGAGTTGGGTGCGGCGGCGAACGGTCCCTGTGCCATACCGCCCACCCAGTGCACGGGCCGCGTCCAGGTCTTCGGGTCGTCCGGATCGCAACCCGTCTCCCCCCACAGCAGCCGCGCGCAACTCGCGGCCACGCGGGGTGCGACGGCGCCCTCCAGCTTGACGAAGCCGTCGCGGAGGAAGCGGGATACCAGGGTCGTGTCGTCCATGCCTCCATCGTGCGGGGCCGCATGCCCCGGTGACCCGACACCTGCCGCACCGCTTTTCTCGGGTCCGGCATGCGCGGCCGCTTCTGGTTCAATCGATGGTCGGGATCTTGGAGGCGAACGTGCTGGAGCGGCTCAACCAGGCCATGGAGCAGATCGAGCGGCAGCTCGACAGCTCGGTCGACGTAGGCGAGCTGGCGCGGGTCGCGGCCACCTCGGAGTACCACCTGCGGCGGATGTTCTCGGCGCTGGCGGGGATGCCGCTGTCGGAGTACATCAGGCGTCGGAGGCTGACCGTGGCGGGCGCGGAGGTCCTGGCCGGTGAGCGGACGCTGCTGGAGATCGCGGTGCGGTACGGATACGGCTCGGGCGAGGCGTTCGCGCGGGCGTTCCGCGCGATGCACGGCGTCGGGCCCGGCGAGGCGCGGCGCACCGGCGCGGCACTCAGCTCCCAGCCCCGTATGAGCTTCCGCCTCATCATCGAGGGGAGCAGCAGCATGCGCTACCGCCTTGTGCGCAAGCCGCCGTTCAGCGTCGTCGGCGCGAAAACCCGGGTTCCGCTCGTGCACTCGGGGCCGAACCAGGCGATCATCGATTTCGTCCGCAGGACCAGCAGCGGCCAGTCCAGGGAACTGTTGGAGAAACTGTCCGACCAGGAACCGCACGGCATCCTCGCCATCTGCGACGACCTCGATCCCAGCCGGGCGGAGGGCACCGAGCTCGACTACTACCACGGGGTCGTCACCTCGGCGTCGGCGCCGCAGGGCATGGCCACGCTCCCTGTACCGGCCGGGACGTGGGCGGTCTTCGCCACCTCCGGGCCGGCGCCGCAGGCGATCCAGACCCTGTGGCGGGATGCGTTCACCGAGTGGTTCCCGTCGAACCCGTACCGGAGCCGCCCCGGGCCGGAGATCCTTCGTACGCGGATGTCCGCCGACGGCAGGGAGGCGGATGCCGAGCTGTGGCTGCCGGTGGAGCGGGAGGCCGATTGATCTACGGGTCCCTGCCTCGCCGTGTGCGCCGAGGTCGGTGTGCTGGTCCGGGGGGGGAGAGAGAAGCGGCGACCAGCCGGCCACCCGACCAGAGCGGCCGGCCTCGCCCGGTACGGTGCTCAACCGTATCCGGACGTACCGCTGCCGGCCGGGGCCAAGCCGTTTCCTGAATGGACGTCAGCCGTACATCGCCACGCGGAAAAGGGCGGCGAGCGCGTCGTCGATGGGATGGGGTTGCGGCCTGCCGGAGGCGTCGAGTCTGTTCCACCTCTGCATGTTCACCGCGACGGCCATTCCCCGTCGGCCGTCGGCGCGGGTCATGGCGAGCGTTCCGCCGCCCCAGACCGTGCCACCGTGGCCCCAGAAGGTGTCCTGGCCGGGGCTCTCTGTGGGGTGCAGGCCGAGGCCGTACTCAATCAACTTGCCCTCCTGGGAGACGACCGGGACGGTGCGCTGCATCTGGGCCAGCGACGACGGGCTGACGATGTCCCCGGCCAGCAGCTTGCCGTAGAAGCGGTTGAGGTCCGAGACGGTTGATATGAGGGAGGCCGACGGGCCCACCCATGACATGTCGTAGACGCTGTAGTCGCGCGGCGGGTCGATCATGCCGAACCACGCCTCGTAGAGCTGCGAGTGCGGACCGGCGACATGCGGGCCGGTGGGGAATCCGGTGTCGCGGAGTCCGGCGCGCTCGATGACGTTGCGGGTGATGTACTGCTCGGCCGTGATGCCGGTCGCTTGTTCCAGAAGTTCGACGAGGAGCAGGTAGTTGGTGTTGGAGTACACCCCCGGTGTGCCGCCCGGGGTACCGACAGGAGGTGCGGCGACCCCCATCCCGATCAGTTCGACGGGGTCGAACCGCGTGTACCGGTGGTCGTCCAGGCTCTCGGGCCCGGTGTCGGCGAGGACGGGGTAGGCCTTGAGGGAGGGGTAGGCATACGGGAGGTACTCGGCCAGGCCGCTGGTGTGATTGATCAGCATCCGGACCGTGATCGCTTCACCGCGCTCTCCGGGAACCAGCTTCGGAAGGTACTGTCCGATCGGTGTGTCGAGCCCGATCCGGCCGGCCTCGGCCTGCTGCATCACCGCGGCGGCGGTGAAGGTCTTGGTGATGCTGCCGACGCGGTGGCGCATGTCGGCGGTGACGGGGCGACCGGTGGTGACATCGGCGACCCCCGCGGCGCCTCGCCATACCTGGTCGCCGTCTCTGACCTCGGCGAACAGGCCCGGCATCCCGGCGCGGTGGACGGCTTCCACGGCCGCGTCCAGCGCTGCGCAATCGAGTGCGTTCTTCATGTGTCTGCGTCCTTTCGTCTCCCCGGGGCGAGCGCCGAATCCGTCGCCCGACCCCGGACACAAGGGCACGAGTCGGCACACCGCCCCAGCTCCTGGGCTGCTTGGCGCGCTCGTGTCCTCATTATGCACGCGGTGCGTGCAACACCAAGTGCATAGGTTAGGGTCGAGTCCGGTGAGAGGAGCGACATGGCAGCCCGTAGGCGTTGGTCGACCGAAGAGATCCTGGACGCGGCGACAGAGCTGCTGCGCACGAGCGACGCGGACTCGTTCAGCGTGCGCAAACTGGCCGCGGTCCTCGGGACCGATTCCTCCAGCCTCTACCGGCACTTCCGCAGCAAGACGGAACTGCTGCGCGCGGTCGCCGACCGGATCCTTCTCGCAGCCATGGACGGCCACCGCGCCGAGGGGGACTGGAAGCAGCGCATCACTGCTCTGGCCCTGCGCATAAGAGATGCCTTCGGCCAGCAGCCCCAGCTCGCCGCGGTCTGGGGGCGTTACGCGTCGGGCGGCGCGGGATCCCGGCTGGTCATGGAAGAGGTGTTGCAGGCGCTGCGCGCGTCCGGGTTGCGCGACGAGGAGATCCCGGTGCGCTACCACCGGATCGCGGTCCTGATCGCCGCGCTGATCACCTCCGAGGCCGGGGCCGGCGCGGTCACCCCGGAAGAGCACGAACAGGGCATGGAGCACTTCCGCGTGGCGGTACTGGGCGCCGACCCCGAACGCTTCCCCGCCCTCGCCCATTTCGCCCGCGACGTCCGCCCGCTCGGGTCGGACCGCGGCGCCGCCTTCGAGGAGATCCTGGCCGCCCAACTCGCCCACATCGAGAGCGCGATCAGCCCGGACTAGAAGCTTCCCGTACAGTCGCCGGGCCCGCCCACGCCCCGCTCGCTGCTCGCCAGCGGAAGAGTGCCGGTGGCGTGGAGCCCGGCCCGGTGGATGGCCGTGGCTTGCTTTCCCGAAGCGGATCTCGATGCAGCGTCCCGGAAACGGTCGGGCATGGATCCGGGTGGACGGGGTAAGCGGGCGGGGCCGGCCGGGAAGGGGGGACCTGGGGAGGTCGAACACGCCCTTCCCGGCCGTTGATCGCCCTGGACGGACGCGGTTACAGCTACGGCTATAGCGCGCCTTGGGCGGCGAGGCGGTGTCGTCCGTGTGCCGCCGTCCCCGGCAAGGACGTCCGGCCCCGAGCGTGTGAGCTAGCCGCGCTCGGGATCGTCGTGGATGGTCAGTGTTCCCGCGAGGTCGAGTTCGGCGTTGGTGCCGTGTGCCCCGGCGCGTACGAGCAGCACCGCGCCGAGCGCGGTGCTCCAGAACGTCCTGGCCTCCACATTGAGCGGTCGGCGGGCTTTCCAGCCGCGCTCGTCGATGAACCGGCTCACGAAGCGCTCCGATTGCCGGAACAGCAACTGGAGGTGCCGGTCGATGACCGGCGCGAGTTCGGGCTTGGAGATCCCGGCCGCGAGTGCTCGGGCCACTGAGGGCAGCGAGGGCAGATTCAGTACGGCGCGGGCGATGTTGCGCCGGAATGCCGCCGCATCGGGGGCTTGGCGGCCGATGCGCTCGATGCGGCGGGTGTCGTGCAGCAGGCCCAGGAAGGCGGCGTGCACGAGCAGCGAGTCCTTGGAGCCGAAGTGGTAGGTGACCTGGTTGGGGAAGACGCCGGCCGCCTTCGCGATCTCCGCGACGCTCACCTCGGCACCCGGCCGCTCCTCGCAGAGCTGGGCGGTGACCTCGATCAGTCGACGCTTCGTCGCGCGACCACGCTCGAGCGCCTTGGTCGGTGTTGCCTGTGCTCTGGATGGCTTCTTCTCCACCCCCGGATTGTATGTGATACAACAAGGTCCTGCCCGCTTGTATGGCATACAAGAAAGGTTGGAACGTATGCGAGGGACCGAAGTCGTCGTGACCGGACTCGGCGCGATCACCCCACTCGGCGGAGACGTCAAATCCACCTGGGAAGCCCTGCTCGCCGGTGAGTCAGGCATCCAGGGCAATGCTCTGAGCGGCCACGACGACGTCGGCCTGCCCGAGGTCGTCGGCGGGACGATGGCAGTCGATCCCGCCACGTTGCTCCCGCCGGTACGGGCCAGGCGGCTCGACCGCTCGCAGCAGGCGGCCTTGGTCGCCGCGGCCGAGGCCTGGGCCGATGCGGGCGCCCCGGACGTGGATCCGGACCGACTGGCGTCGGCGATCGGCACGGGCATCGGTGGCGTACAGACGCTGTTGAAGGAAGACGACGCCCTGGAGGCGAGCGGGACTCGGCGCGTCTCGCCGCGTACGGTTCCCATGCTCATGCCCAATGCTGCCGCGGCGCTGATCAGCATTGAATACGGTGCACAGGCCGGGTCCTACACCCCTGTATCGGCGTGCTCTTCCGGCGCCGAGGCGATCGCCCTGGGAGCCCGGCTCATCCGTGCCGGCGAGGCGGACGTGGTCATCGCGGGCGGAACCGAGGCCGCGATCACCCCGATCACCGTCGCCGGCTTCGTCCAGGCACAAGCACTGTCCCGGCACACCGGCGAACCCGCCTCCGCGTCACGGCCGTTCGCCGCCGACCGCAGCGGATTCGTCCTCAGCGAAGGAGCCGCCGTGATGGTGCTCGAAAGCGCCGCGCATGCCAGAGCCCGTAACGCGCGGGTCCACGCGGTACTCGCGGGCGCCGGTATCGCCGCCGACGCTCACCACATCACGGCACCCGCGCCCGACGGCTCGGGACAGATCTCCGCCATGCGCAAGGCCCTCGCCCAAGCCGGTCTGGCTCCCGAGCGGATCAGCCACGTCAACGCCCATGCCACCGGAACCTCGGTCGGTGACGTCGCCGAGGCGCACGCGATCCAGGAAGTCCTCGGTCGCGCCGCCGTAACCGCCCCCAAGGCGGCGCTCGGTCACCTCTTCGGCGCGGCCGGAGCGATCGAGGCGCTCATCGCCGTCCTCAGCGTGGAGCACGGGGTCATACCGCCCACCCGCAACCTCACCGCGGCCGGCGTCGATCCCGACATCGCCCTCGACGTCGTCGCTGAGCGACGAGACACCCCTCAAGAGGCCGTGCTCAGCAACTCGTTCGGCTTCGGAGGGCAGAACGTCTCCCTCATCTTCACCGAGACCGGCACCGGCTCTGCTCTCATGCCCGCCCCGTGAGCCGTCCGCTGCCATCCCCTCGGTGAACGCCCTGGTGGCGCGATTGCGGCGGTTGTCCGTCACGTTGGTCTATGTTCAGTTGCTTCGACATGATCGCCGTGCGGCGGCCGAACAGATGGAGCTGATTGTGGAACCGTCACTGCCCACCCATGCGCCCGACCGGATGGGCAGCACCATAGGTCTTTTCTGGGTCAACGGGGAGAGGGTGTACGTGGGTACGCCGCCCGCGGCGGGGGGACCGGGGGTGCTGCTCTCCCCGGTGGGGGTGCGGATCACCGGCCCCGCTCCGCACGCCTGGCGGTGGTCGGCGGTGATGGATCTCCAGGTGCTGCACGTACCGGTCCGCTCCACGCTCGTGCGGTGGGCGGCACGCGGACTGTCCGTGGCGGCCGCGGCTCTTGACGCCTGGGTGCCCGGCAGTCCGGCGGAGATGACGGTCGCCGTCACCACGACGGAAGGGGAGAGCGTCGAGTCAACGGTGTACTCCGGTGCGGCGATCGCCTACACCCAGCGAGAAGTCGATCTCTCTTTGGGGCTGCTCGCCCGCTTCACACGCGGTGAGGCCTCGCCCGTAGCCCTGACGAACTGGTGGAATGAAACCCAGCCCGTCGAAGTCCTGCGCTCGCGGGAACGCGAGGCCGTGCTGGAGAGCTGGCTGGGCATGGCGTAATCGCCGCGTAGCGGTTCTGCCCGCCGCAGGCTCCACTGATGCGCCGATCCCGCCCCCGCTCGCCGTCGCCGTGGCCAGGGGGGCGGGTGGCTGCCGCGCGGTTTGACCTGGGCGGCGGCACCCCCCGCGCCCTGCGGAACCTGGTAGGAGCGTTCCCGGACGGCGGCATCAGAATCCGCCTGGCCTGTCCGCCTCCTGAGCATCGATCAGCTCGTCCCAGTGGTCGCGCGTCCATTCACAGGCCGCGTCCAGTGGGCCCAACAGGCCCAGGCCGAGCGGCGTCAAGGCGTACTCGACCCGGCGCTCCGCGCCCTCGTACTCCTTGCGGACGACGAAACCGTCCCGCTCAAGTCTGCGCAGGGACAGCGTCAACGACTTGGCCGTGATGCCACGCAGCGGCACTTTGAGCTCCGAGAAACGGCGGGGGCCGTCCTGCAGGCACCGCAGGAGGAGCGGGGCCCACTTGTCGCCCACGCGGAACGGCACCAGCGGGGATGGACAGACGGGGTCGAACATCTCCGGATCCAGCGGCCTGCGGTCGGCCTGCAACTTGGTCATGATCCACACCGTAGGGTGGTATCCGATCGGAAACCAGCCCCCGGCCTACGCTCTGGCCCATGGAAACGCAGAGCAGCAACATCCCCGCGACGTGCGGAGGGGGTGGCGGCCGGACGGCCGTCGCGCAGGCCGGGGTGTCCGCGGTATGACCGAGATCGTGCACGACAACCCGACCCCGTGGATCGCCGACCACATCCGCCGCTTCGAGGAGACCGGCGGCCACCCCCGCCCCGGGGTTGCCGACCTGCTTCTGACGACCCGGGGCCGCAAGTCCGGCCTGCTGCGCCGCACGGCACTGGCTTACGTCCGGGACGGGGACGCCTACGTCCTGACGGCGTCCAACGCGGGCGCGGACCGGCATCCCGCCTGGTACCTGAACCTGTTGAGCAACCCGGAAGTCACCCTCCAGGTTGGCTCGGCCATCTCCCCGGCGACGGCGCGGCCCGCCACGGCTGCGGAGTCCGCCCGTCTGTGGCCGGCGGTGATTGCCGCGATGCCCTCGTACGCGGCCTACCGCACCGCGACGGCCCGGGAGATCCCCCTGGTCATGGTCACCCCGACGGAAGCGGGGAGTGAGCGAGGCTTTGAGTAGAGGCGTAGAGGTGTAGGGGCGGAGACGCGTAGAGACGGGCGGTGTGTCCCGCCGCTCGCATCACACCCTGATCCGGAACGGCGGCGTGGAGCGGCCGGGCTGATGCGGCCCGGCCGCCCCACGCCTTGGGGAGCTATCTGCCGGGTTTTGGCAGTGAGCAGGTGGCCTGGGCTGTCTTGGTCGGGTCGCTCTCGGAGCGGGCGGTGAGGGTGACGGTCCCCTTGCGTTCGGCGCCCGGTTTGGTCGTGACGGCGACGTCGACGGGGACGGAGGTGCCGGCGGCCGTGGCGGTGAGGCGGTTGGGGAGCCAGGCCGACCAGCCGTGTGCCGAGGTCGCGGCGCTCAGCCGGTAGATGTCGGAGGACAGGTGTGGCTGGTTGCGGGGGTCGGGCTGCCCGGTGTTGGCGAGGCGGAACGTGCACACGGCCCGGCCCGTGGCGGGTGCGCTCGTGACAGAGCCCTTGGAGAGGGCGACCGCACGGACCTGTGGTCCGGATCCGTCCAAGGACTTGACGCCGATGTCGTAGGAGAGCACGCCGGTGGCGTCGCGTCGCACGTTGAGGACGTAGAAGTGCAGCCGGTTGGCCTCGTCGATGTACTCGTACGAGCTGCCGGAGTCCGCCCCGGCGTGGAAGAGCGCGTCGCTGAGCTGCCGGTAGTCGCCCATCGTGATCTTCTGCGGGGTGCCGTCGGGGCGGATGAAGTCCACCAGGCCGATGTCTTCGGGGTGGGCGTCGATCACCCAGGCGAACGGTGCCCGGTCGGCGTTCTTGGTCTTGCTGAGGAGGACGCCGCTGTCGGGGGTGAAGGAGTCCATGCCCATGCGGTCGACGACCTCGACGGTGTAGTTCTCGTAGCCGCCGCCGTCGCACAGCGGATCGGTGGACCGGTCGCAGGTGGGCGACAGGTCACGGGCCATGGTGATGTTGAGGCCGGTCAGCCCCTTGTCCCCGGGCGGGGCCGAGCGGGCGGTGACGCGGGCGACGACAGGGCCGGAGTCCTTGAGGGCGTCGCGGTCCAGGCGCAGGATGTTCCTCTCGTCGACCATGCCGAGTTTGAGCTTGTCGCGCAGGACGTGCTGGGCCCCCATGGAGCCGCCCGCGGTGGCGGGTATCTGCCATCGGGTGTGCGGGCCGCCGGGACCGTTGAACGAGCCGCGCGAGAGCATGCCCCAGATGCCGGTGTAGGAGCGGCTGAGCGGTGTCCCGTAGGGATTGTTGTAGTTGTCGCCGATGCCCAGGATGTGGCTGAGCTCATGGGCGAAGGTGGCCATGCCGGAGCTCTCGGCCTGGGTGGAGGAGCCGTTGGCGGCATTGGGCCAGATACGGGCGGCCGCCTGCCAGGACGTCCACGGCACATAGCGGGTGCGTGCCGCGTTCTGTCCGGAGGCGATGGGGGAGGGGGGTCCCCACGCGGCCGGTACGTCCTGGGCGGAGGCGAACTTCATCGGCCCGAACTCCTGCCAGGCGGAGGACTCGTCCACGCCGGCGGTGAGGTAGAAGACGAAGTCGAATTCCGCGGCTTTGCCGGCGCCCACGTCGGCGACCCAGGCCCGTTTGCCGTCGGCGCGGATGTCCTTGCCGCAGGTCGCGCCCACGGGGCAGGCGTCCGGGTTCATGCCGGGCTCGATGCCGTACTGGTAGGACTTGCCCGGCATGCGGTAGGCGCCGAAGGCGGTCAGCCCGACGCCGAAGCGGCCGCCGGAATCCTCCATCCAGTACTCGTTGATGGTGTGGCCGTGGTTGAGCGGGCCGGGCTTGTTGAGGAAGTCCTGGTAGAACCTGGGTAGTTGGGCGCGGGGAATGCCGGACGCGCTGGGCAGGGGATTGCCGAACTTGGCGGCCCCGGCGGGCTTGGTGACCGAGAACTCCTCGTCGGCGTAGTCCAGCAGCACGAGGGCCCCTTTGAACTTGCGCCGGGTGGGCTGGCGGTCGGGGTTGGCCCAGTCCGTGCCCGGGACGGAGCGGTATTCGGCCCAGGTCATGTCGTCGGGGTTGCGCCAGTGCTGGGGGTCGACCGGCCGGACGAGGGGCGGGCGCCACGGCGCGGCATCCGGCGTCGCCCGGGCGGGCCCGGCCGCGACGGCCGCGACGACGCCGAGGAGCAGGATGACGACACTGAGCCGAGGCAGTCGGCTTGGGGGGTGCAGGCGTCTGCGGTACACGTACATGGCTCACCTCTTGCCTGGAGTCATCGAGGTCACGGGGTGCGTGAATGACAAGCCGAAAAAGAATGGCGCGGCCATGACAAAAGCAGGAACTGGGGGTGGGTGCGTCCCCCGTGTCACGGTAGAGCTGTGGGCAGGCGTGACGCCAGGGTGCCTGCGCGGCCCTGGGTCGGAGGTGTGCCGCCGTGGCCGGAATGCCACCTGTCGGGATCGGCCTTCTTGCGGGGGCGCGAGGCGAGCTCCGTAGTTGACCTCAAGGTCAAAAACAGCGCTATGATCGTGGCATGGGCAGGCCGAAGCAGTTCGATCCGGACGTGGCGGTGGAGCGCGCGATGGGCGTGTTCTGGCGCAAGGGGTATGCGGCGACGACGCCTCAGGACCTCGTCGACGAGATCGGCATCGGCAAGGGAAGCCTGTACAACACCTTCGGCAGCAAGCACGCGTTGTTCGAACGGGCGCTGGCGCGCTACCGCGACTCGCAGGCCGCTTGGCTGGAGGAGCTCCTCGATCATCCCGGTTCGGCGAAGGACCGGCTGCGCGGCGCTCTGGAAGCCTTGGTCGAACTCGACCTTGGCGACCGGGATCGACGCGGCTGCATGGCGGTCAATACCGCGACCGAGTTGGCCTCCTCGGACGCCGACACGGCCGAAACGGTACGCAGGATGTTCGCCCGTACCGAGAGTGCGTTCCGGGCGACGGTCGAGGAAGGTCAGCGAGCCGGCGAGATCGACGGCGGACGCGACGCGGCGGCGGTGGCCGCCTGGCTGCTCGCGACCGTGATCGGCATGCGCGTGCTGGCGAAGACCGCCGAGGACGCCACGCAGTTGAGGCGGGTCGTGGACGCGGTGATGCAGTCGCTCTGATCAGCCTGCCCGGGCGGTGGTTTTTTTGTGCACTTGTTTTGTACCTGTGGTTCAAAAATCTGCAAGGAGTCTGACATGGAACTCGATCTCGCCGGGAAGACAGCGGTCGTCACCGGGGCCAGCCGGGGCGTGGGTCTCGCGATCACCCGGCAGCTCGTCGCCGAGGGGGTCCGAGTGGTCGGTGCGGCCAGGACGATTACGGCCGAACTGAAGGAGACTGGCGCCCACCCCGTCGCGGTCGACCTGAGTACGCCGGAAGGCGCCGACGAACTGGGGACGCGGGCGCTCGCGGAACTCGGCGCCGTGGACATCCTGGTCAACAACCTGGGCGGTGGCGACGCGTTCACTCTGGAAGGGTTCCTCGCGACCGATGACGCCTTGTGGGCGCGGAGCTTCGAAGTCAACCTGTTCGGCACGGTACGGGTCACCCGCCGCCTGCTGCCGAGCATCCTGGAGCGCCGTGGCTCGGTGGTGAACATCTCGTCGATGAGCGCGCGGCTGCCGGGCACGGGGCCGATCGAGTACGGTGCCGCGAAGGCCGCCCTCAACGCGTTCGGCAAGGCGTTGTCCGAGGAGTTCGGCCCTCAGGGCGTCCGGGTGAACACGGTTTCGCCCGGCCCGACACGTACCGGCATGTGGGAGGACGACGACAGCTTCGGCGCCCGCCTCGCCGAGGCGGACGGCGTCGGGCACCGCGACTTCGTGTCCGGGGTGCCCGCGGCGATGGGCATGGTCACCGGCCGCATGGTCGAACCGGAGGAGGTCGCGGCTGTCGTCGCGTTCCTCGCCTCGGACCGCGCGGCGAGCATGACCGGCGCCGACTATGTCGTCGAGGGCGGTGGCATCAAGACGGTGTGAGCCGTGTCCCGGTGGTTGCGTGTGTACAAGCCCGTCGGCCACGGGTTCGGCAGCCCTGGGCCACGGGTTCAGGAAGCGGTGTCGGTGCGTGCTTTCCCCGTGGCTGCCGGAGCGGTGTCACTCGTATGGCTTTGAACGGACAGGGTGACCTGTGGGGGCGTGGTGCGTTGAGGTGGGTGTCCCCGCTGTCCGGCGGGGGTTTGATCGGTCCTCGTCTGCCCAGGAGTAACACTGTGTCTTCGTTGAGGAAGCTGTCTGCCGCTGTTCTGGCCGCGGGTGCGATGGTTGCTGCTGGTGCCTCGTGGGCTTTCGCTGACGCGGGTGCGCAGGGTGCGGCCGTGCATTCGCCCGGCGCGATCTCGGGGAACACGATTCAGGTTCCCGTGCACGTGCCGGTCAACGCGTGTGGCAACACCGTCAATGTGATCGGTCTGTTCAACCCGGCCTTCGCGAACACCTGCGCCAACGACTGACCACCTCGGGCACACACACTGCTCGGGCTTCAGATCCCCATCTTGCCGCGGCTGTCGTCGGCGGGGGAGGCCGGGTTCTGGGTGACAGGGTGAGCGTTCCCACCCGGTGACTGCTGCAATGCCCTGGCCTGGTTCACCATGTCCTGGGTGATCGGCGCGCCTACGCCGGCGGACACGATGGACTGGGCCAGGGGCGCGACGAGCGGGTGGACGGTGTCGTCGCTCTGAGCATCTGCGGCCATGAGAGCTCCCTCCGGTGCCGACCCCGTGCGGGCCGACGTGGTGCTCCTGCCCTTCCCGGCTCGTTGCTGCTCAGCGGGTATTCCTGGAAGGTCCACCCGAACGGCGGGCGCCGGACGCGTAGGGCGATCCGGTGGCAGCGCCTGGCTCAGGAACTGTTCTCCCGTTCGGACGGGGACGCGTCGGCGTCTGCCAAGCCGGAACGAAACTCGCGCGTGCAAGGCACTGCGCCGGGCCGCAGTCCGGCTGCCAGCAGAAGGAGCCAGAGGCCGACGCACACGAGGTGCAGGCGCTGGGCCACGCCTTGGCCGCCCGGATGTCCGAGCAGGGGGCCGACGGTGGCCAGGGCCGCCGCCATCGAGATGAACAGGAGCCATGGGCCCCATCGACGTATGGGGCTGTGGCCGGCCCCGTGCTGCCGTCGCGTGTCCGCGACGAACAACGCCATGGAGGCGAACAGCGCGAAGTGCACCAGCCCACTGGTCGCGGTGTGCCAGGGATTGACCGGTTCGCAGCCGCCTCCGAGGGAGGGCGCACACCGTATCGGCACCATCACATCCAGAACCGAGAACCCACCGAAGGCCCCGATCGCCACCCACCCTGCCCGTGGCAGTCTCCGCGCGTCTTCCCGGTACATGAAGAGCGCGGCTGAGACCAGCAGAGCGTCGCAGCTGAGCTCGATGCCGCTGAAGAGGATCCGGTACGGCTGATCGGCCGCGAAGGCCTCACTGACGTAGGAGTTGGCGGGGTCCAGCCCGGTGGGCACCAGGAACTCCAGGAGCCAGCCGTTGTACGCCACCGACGCGACGACCAGGAGCGCGAGGACGGCCCGACGCCGTCCAGCAGGGGGATCGGCTGCCGCGTCGGAACCAGCAGCAGCCGTGGGCCGACGGGGTCTCCCTTGCGGCTGGTCGGACGGTGGGTCACACGTCATGTACGTGCACTTCCCGCGGCCGGGGGTATGAACACGCTCTTCAGCCATATGGCCAGCTCAAACGGGGCATACCCATGGGCCTGATCCGCGGAGCGGACGCCACGGAGTCAGCCGCCGGTCCACGGACAGCCGAAACCGTTACCGGCGGTCAGCGAGGGGTGAGGAGGCAGAACTCGTTGCCTTCCGGGTCGGCCAGAACCCGCCAGGACCGGGTGGACTGGTCGGTGCCGGGATCGGTGGCACCCAGGGCGCGCAGTCGGGTTTCCTCAGCCCTCACATCGTCACCGGGGTAGGGGCAGACGTCGAGGTGGACGCGGTTCCCTGCGCTCTGGGTGTCGTGGGTGCGCAGGAACTCCAGGTAGGGGCCGACGCCTTGCGCGGAGCGCAGACTCGCGTAGTCGTCGCTGACCTCGTGCAGCGTCCAGTCCATCGTCTCGCCCCAGAACCGAGCCATTTCCCGTGGGTCTGCGCAGTCGGCCACCACTGCGGCGATCGGGCCGGTGTCCCGGTAGACGGGGCGGGGCTCCAGGACGCAGAACTCGTTGCCCTCGGGGTCGGCCATGACCGTCCACGGGACATCGCCCTGACCCACGTCCGCGAGCGTCGCACCGAGCTTCCGCAGACGCGCGACCAGCTCCGTTTGATGGGTGGTAGAGGTGGTGGCCAGATCAAGGTGGACCCGGTTCTTCACCGTTTTGGGTTCCGGGCGGGCGACGATGTTGATGCAGACCGCCACCGGGTCGGGGTAGGTGAAGCCCACGGGTTCGAGGTGGATCACCCCAGGTGCCTCGCTGCCGACCCCCCATCCGAGCGCCTGCGCCCAGAACTTGCCGAGGACCGGGGCTTCCAGGGCCCTCATATGGATCTGCACAAGTCGTGTCGCCATGCCACAGAGCCTAGATACCCGCGACGGTCCGGGTGCCGACGCGATCGCGCCGGGCCGTAGGGGAGTGAGCGGGGCCGGTCCGGTCACGGTACGGCGCGCCGGGTGGTCGTCTCCGTGCGCAGCCGTGCGGCGATGCGCCGTGCGTCCGGCCAGCGCACGTCGTAGGCCCAGCCCCACCGTTCGAAGCGGGCGATGAGCCAGGCCGTGAGGTCGGGCTGGCCCTTCAGGCCGCCGTGCCGGGCGCTGTTGGGGTCGGCGTGGTGGAGGTTGTGCCAGCCCTCGCCGAACGTCAGCAGGGCCACCCAGGCCACGTCCCGGGACTGGTCGCGGGTGCGGTAGTGCCGGCTGCCGAAGGCGTGCGCCACGGAGTTCACGGACCAGGTGACGTGGTGGACGACGGCGTAGCGGACCAGGCTCGCCCACAGGAGGGTGACCGTGGCCGCTCTCCAGTCGTGGGTCACCGCCAGGACGAGTACCGGTGGCAGCCCGAGGGAGGCGGCCATGGCGAGGGGATAGCAGCGGTCCAGACGGCGTACGTCGGGGTCGGCGAGCAGGTCGGGCGCGTAGCGCGGGTAGTGCGAGCGGACCGGCGAGGAGGCGAACCAGCCGACCTGGGCGTGCCAGAGCCCCTTGAGCAGGGCGCGGCGGGTGGTGCCGTACTTCCAGGGCGAGTGCGGGTCGCCCTCCCGGTCCGCGTGCTGGTGGTGGCGCCGGTGCTCGGCCACCCACATCGTCACCGGGCCCTCCAGGGCGAGCATGCCCGCGATGCCCAGGACGATCCGCAGCGGGCGCTTCGCCTTGAACGACAGATGGGTGAAGTGCCGGTGGTAGCCCGCCGTGATGCCCATGATGGACAGGGCGTACATCGCGGCGCCGAGAACCGCGTCGTACCAGTGCGGCCCCCAGCCGGCGGCCAGGGCGGCGGGCAGTGCCAGGAGCAGCACGGCCAGCGGTCCCACCACGAGCGTCAGCAGGTAGCCGGTGCGCAGCGGGAGGCCGACCGGGACGGTGTCGGGAAGCGGGGCCCGCGGGCCTTCCGCGTGGTCGAGGGACGCGGTCACGGCTTACCTCCCAGGAGCTGGGAGGACGAACCTCCCGGGAGTACCAAGGACGGTCCTGCCACGAGCGGGGGAGTGCAGGGAGTCATGTGCGGCGATTATGCGCAACGGACAGGCCTCCTGAGCTCAGGCGCGGCGAGTGGGACGGCCCCGGCGCCATCCTCTACCTGGATGGATGAAGGTGCGGGGCCGGAGACCCTGGCCGACGATGGGACCAGGTCGGGACGTGTCCCGCGGGCACGGGCCCGGCGGACACCGGGCGGCGTACGCGCGAACCGTGCCTCAGCGGGTGGTCGAGGGAGGGAGCGAGGGATGCGAGTGGACGGCCACGCGCCCGGACGGCCCACGCCGGACGGAGAGGACGACCGGGAGCTGCTGCGCCGGTGCGCGCGCGATGTGGTCGAGGCCGCCGAAGGCATCCGCGCGGTGTCCGCGCGCACCAGCGGCGCGCTGTTCGCACCGGCCCTGGCCGCCTCCGTGCGCCGTCGGCCCCGCACCGGCCTCGCCGCCCAGTGGGCGCTGCTGCGCGCTCTGACGAACAAGCAGGGCCTGGGCGGCTCGGCGATCACCGCGGCCAGCGGCATGGGACAGGTGCTGGGTGCGGCAGGGGAGGCGCTGGGCCGGGAGAGCCTGGCCGCGCTGGTCGCCGTCACCTCGCTGCGGCTGAGGATCGCCGCCGTGCTCATCGACCACCCCGAGTTCGAACGCGACCCCGGTATGCGCCGGCTGATGGTCGCGGTCACCGCCGACCGCGACCTGGAGGCGGTTCGGGCGCTGCGCGCCCTGTTCCGGGACCAGGGCGCCCAGCGCGCGCTGTCCGGACTCGCGCCGCTGATGGCCGAGCTCCTCGCCATTCGAGCCCTGCTGGACGAGGACCCCAAGAACGACGAGACCGCCTGGGCGCTCGCCGCCGGACGGGAACTGTCCGCGGACCCGCTGCACGGCATCAGCGCCGCCCATCTGGCGGCCATGGACAAGGGGGAGGGCGCCGCCGAGCCGGTGGACCTCTCCGACCAGGAGCGGCAGCTCATCGCCGCCGAGGGGTCCTTCCTCGGGTTCTTGGGCAACATCGAGGCGCTCCGTACCGACGGGCGCGTCCTCGTGCAGGACGTGCGCGGCCCCGACGGCGTCGTCCGCCACGTCCTGCAGGCACCCGGCATGGCCCCCGGCCGGCCCCGCAACGACTCCCCCCAGGACTTCATCGGGGCCTGGCGCAACCTGTTCATGTCGGACTCGCCCTACACCCGCTCGATCCTGCTCGCCCTTGCGGACTACGGCATTCCGAAGGGTGCCGAGGTCGCGCTGATCGGGCACAGCGAGGGCGGCATCGCCCTGATGAACCTCGCGCAGAACGAGGAGTTCTGCCGCCTCTACCGGGTCACGCACGTCGTGACCGTCGGCTCGCCGGTCGACAACAAGAAGCCCGCCGATCCGCGCACCTGGGTCGCCAGCATCACCAACCAGCACGACATCGTGCCCGTCCTCGACGGCCGGGGCGCGGGCTCCGCGTTCGACCCGCACCCGAACTGGTACGAGGTCGACTACACCGGTCCCAGCCACGAGTTCCCGCTGTGCCACATGCTCCGCGAATACATCAAGCACCTCACGACCGTCATCCCCGAGGCACGCGAGGACGTGGACGCGGCACTCGGCCCCTACCGCGGAACCGTCGTACGCAGCCAGGTGTACCAGCTCAAGGACCGCGCCCGCCCACCCGAGGGCTACCCCTTCCTGACCCTGCCCACCAGCGCGTTCCCCACGACGGCCGGTCCGGTCGATGTCCCCGTGCGCTACTACGACTCCTCCGCCGCCCATCTCTGCTTCGCGGTCTCCGCCGACGCGGCACGCGCCCTGCTGCCGGACGTCACCTGGATGACCCCCAGCCGACTGGCCCGACGGGCCCTCGCCGTGCTGTCGCTGTACGAGCACCGCTGCACCACGATCGGCCCGTACACGGAGATCACCCTGTCCGTCCTGGTCGACGACCTGTGGCGGCCCCGTCCCTACGACGTCGCGGCGGACCTGCTGCGCCGGGTGGACCTGCGCCGGACCGGCCGGTACGTCCTGTCCCTCGCCGCGACGAGCGAGGAGGCCCGGATCGTCGCCGAGGAGATCTGGGGCCAGCCCGCGGTGCGGACGGCGGCCGAGGCCGATCTGATGGGCCGGCACATCACCGCCCGCTCCCCGGGCCTCGGGCTCGCCGTCGAGGGCCGGATCGGCCCTGGTGTGCGCTGCCTGGAGGCGGACTGGGTGCTCTACGGCCGCCGGAACGAGAGCACCGTACGCACGCTGGTCCGGGCCCACGGCAAGCTGCGGCTGCACCCCGGCCGCGACGTCCGGCTCCGGCTGGACAGCGCGGCTTCCGGACCGCTCGCCGGTCACCTGCGCGCACTCGGCATCGACGGGACCCGGCCGATGTTCGTCCTGAGCTGCCCCCAGCTCATGCTCCACCGCAGCGCGGGCGCCGTCCTGCCGCGCTGAGCCCCGTACCGCACCGACCCGAGTGGGAGCCGCCATGGTGACCGAGTCCCCCCGAGCAGCCGCCCGCGCCTCCGACGACCTCCTCGGTCAGGTGCGTACGTTGCGTCAGGACGCCGACCTCATGGGGGCCTACGCGCGGCAGCTGCTCTCCGCCGCCGCGACCCTCGACGGCTGCCCGGCGGCGCCCGAGTGGAGCCGGGCCACCCTGGAGCAGCAGGCCGCCGCCTGCGTCACGGCCGCGGAACAACTGCGCACCGCCGCCGAGGCCCTGCTCACGCACGCCCGAGGCTGAGCCACGCGGCGCGGCCACTGGCAGGACGGCCGTGGGGCACTCCGTTCAGCGGGCCGGTGGCGGGGTGTCGCCCGCACCGCTGCCCAGCGACACGAAGTAACGCCCCGAGTCCTCCGGCAGGTTGCGGTGCACCAGGTCGGAGAAGCTCCTGGTCTCCCGGACGACCCGCATGCCCTCCTCCGAGAAGGTCGAGGGGGCGAAGAGGCGGGGCGCGAGCAGCGGATTGTTCAGGGCCTCGGAGAACGCGTCGACGGAGATGATCCGTTCGAGCAGTCGGCCGAAGATGGCGCCGGGCTCCGGCTCCTCCGCGAACAGGCCGACGTAGAGGTCGATGTCGTCGACACCGCCGTACAGGTCCAGCAGCGCCTCCTGGACGCGGAGGTCGCCGGTGATCTGCCGTGGGTGGGTGACCGGCGGGAAACCGTAGTGGACGCGGTAGTCGTTGTACGACGCCAGCCGCAGCTCCCTGCCGACCGCGACGGAACGCGCCTCGATGGGCAGCAGCAGCTCGTCGGTGTTGAACAGCCCCGACAGACCGGCGGGCTGACGGGACAGGTCCTCGAAGAGCGGCCCGAGGCCGCGGTCGAGGACGAGCTGCCCGTTGGCGATCGTCCGGGCGAGCGGCACTTCCTGGTCCGCGATCCGGTAGGTGGACGGGATGAGGCTGTGCCAGCGGTAGACGAGGCTGAACTCGATCGTCGCCCAGTTCTCCCGGTGCCACACCCCGCGGTCGGTGCGTACCGGGTCGAGGACGAAGTCGAAGTGGTACGGCGTGATGTGGTTGATGTACTCCTCCAGCATCACCCGGATCATCATCACGATCAGGGTGTTGCGGGTGGTCTGGAAGACGCGTTCGTCGTCCCACTCCGGGTGGGCGGCGCCGAGGAGGCCGGCGACCCGGTTGTGCTCGCGCAGGAACAGGATGTTCAGCGCCATCGGGCCGATGTGCGCGTGTACCCGTTCGCCGCCGCACGCGAAGAGCGTGTCGACGCAGTCCTTGGGCACCTCGCCGAAGCGGACCGGTTTGATCGCCCCGAACTCCTCGAGGATCCGGCCGTCCCGGCACAGCGCGGGCGGGAACTCGGCGCCGTTGATCATCCGGCTCTTCAGCCTGCCTCCCTCGAAGGTGCGCAGGCACGCGGTGACCTCCTCGCGGTCGCCGTAGAGCTGGCACATGTCCAAGGTGTGCGGGGAGTCCGTGCGCCGCGGGTCGCCGGTGGCGGCGTGTCCGCGCAGGAAGCCGTCGGTGAACCACTGCGCGAACGCGGGCAGCAGCGCCGTGGAGCGCGCGCAGTACCGTCCTGCGCCTTCGCGGCGGAACAGTTCGGCGACCTCCTGCGGGGCCGGCAGGCTCCCGGGCGTGCCGGTCGTCGGTGGCAGGTGCCGGCCCACCCAGGTGCGGTCGGTGAGGGAGTCCCAGGAGGTGTACGGGCTCTTGGTGCTCAAGGGCTCCGGGCGCGGGGGCGCTTTGAGGACCGCCAGGTCGGTGAGGGTGGAGTTGAGCCTGCGGTGCAGCCACCTGCTGCGCTGGGCCGTCTGCCAGACCGGGCGGTAGTGGGTCAGCAGATGGGTCTCGAACCGGTTGCGCCGGCCGTCGCGGGACCTGTCCCGGGTTTCGTTGCGCGGTGCCGTCCGGTCCTCGGTCTCGCGGGAAGTGACGGTCATGGGTCCTCCGGGTGCGCGGTCGGCGGCGGTCGGTGGCGGTCAGGCCGGTACGGGCGGGCGGCCGGCGCTCACCGGGTAGTGCTGCGGGAACGGGGTGCCCGCGTAGTCGAGGGCGCGTTCCCCGCCGGGCAGCGGGCGGACGCCGGGACGCAGCAGTACCCGTCGCACCAGTTCCGGCACGATCACCTGGGCGGCGTACTTCCCGAGGCAGTCGTGGGCGCCGTACCCGAGGACGAGATTGTGGGCGGGCGGGCGGCCGGGGCGGAACTCGGCGGGCGCGTCCAGCACCTCCTCGTCGAACATGGCGGAGGCGAAGCAGGCCAGCACCACGCTCTTGGCCGGGATCACCGTCTGCCGCGGCGTCCCGGCGGCCAGCACATGGTCGCGCACGCACAGCCGGGGTGTGACGGGCACGAACGGGTGGAAGCGCAGCGCCTCCCACACGTACTCGTCGAAGCGCTCCGGGTCGCCCGCGCCGGCCGCCCGCTCGGCCTCGGCCAGCGCCTCGGGGCGCAGGGTGAGCTCCTTCAGCGCGGTAGCCGTGCACTGGGTGGCATTCTGCTGATAACCCGTCAGATATCCGGCCAAGTTGGCGTTGATCCGCTCGTCGTCGAAGCCGTACTCGGCGGGGAGCCGCGTGCGCAGCATCCGGTCGAGGACGTCCGTGGACCCGTCGCCGCCGCCGTCGCCGTCCTCGGACGCGGACCGGCGCCGGGCGATCACCTCGGCGACCCGCTCGCGCAGCTCGCGCCCGGCCGCCACCCCGTCGGCGTGGATCCGGGGGTCGCGGTCGGGGTTGACGGCGAACGCCCACTGCATCCGGCGGGTGCAGGAGTGCAGGACCTCCTCCTCGATGCCGTCCAGGCCGAGGTAGGCGCGGGCCACCCGCGCGGCGGCCGGACGGGCGTAGTCCTGGATCAGGTCGAAGGTGTCACCGCCCCGGGCGACCGCCTCGTCCAGGACGGCGTCGGCGATCCGGGCCGTCAGCTCGCGCACCCGGGGCGCGTCCTCGGCGGCCAGGAGCACCTGCCCGTAACCGCGCTCGCGCCAGTGCAGGTCGGGGCCGTCCCGGGCGAGGAGGAAGGGTGCACCGAGCACCTCCTCCAGCGCGGGCCCGAACACGCCGACGGTGAACGTCCCGGGCGCCGACAGCACCTCCAGAACGTCCGGGTGCCGGGTGACGAACACACCGACGGGTGTGGGGAACACCGGCCGGTGTGCGCGCAGTTCGGCGAAGAGGGCCGCCTTGTCGGCTGCCATGCTCTGCCGCAGCAGGCCCACCCGCCGCGGGACGTCGTCCTCCGGGAGCGCGTCGTACGCGGTGAGGAAGTCCATGACGGCATTGAGCCACCGCACGGCGGGCGTCGCACGTCGGGCAGGCATCCGGGGCAGCGCCGGAGTGCGGGGGAGCGGAGCCGGGGCGAGGATCGTGGAGCCGGGGTGAGGATCGTGGGGCGGCAACGGTCCGGCGCCGCCGACCGGTCCCGGTGGCCACCGGGGTGTGAGCGCGTCCTGGACCCTTGGCCGGGCCCCTGGCACCGTCCTCGGGCTGCCGCCGGCCGTACGGGCCGCGTCCGGTCCGGCGGCCGCCGCGTGCCGTACGGCGGACGGCCGAACGTCGTCCCGTAAGGAGTCGTCCCGTAAGGAGGGGCCCGGATGCTGTCCGCGTGGGCCGGATCCCTGGTGCCCGTCCTCAGCGATACGACCGTGAGCGGTGCCGAGCACCTGAGCCAGGCCGCCGGCAGGGGGTGTGTCCTCGCCGCCAACCACACCTCGTTCTTCGACCCGGTGCTGCTGATCGGCACCCTGCACCGGCTAGGACTGCGGCCCGCCGTGTTGGCCACCGCCGGACTGTGGCGGGTGCCTCTGCTGTCCCGGGCCCTCACCCGGGAGGGGTACGTGCCGGTGTACCGGGGGAGCCGACGCGCCGGGGACGCGCTGCGCCACGCCTCCGAGGCGCTGGACGAGGGGCGCAGCGTGCTCATCTACCCCGAGGGGGGTCTGCCCGGCCACCGCACCTCCCACGACCGGCCGCCCGGCCGGCTGAAGACCGGTGTCGTCCGGCTCGCGCTGTCCATCGGCGCGCCCGTGATCCCCATCGGGCACGCGGGTGCCCGCCGGGTCGCCTCCGGAAGCCGGGCCAAGCAACTGGCGGGCTGGGCCACCGCACCGGTACGCCGGCCTCGCGTCCACGTACACATCGGACCGGCGCTTCGGCTCGACGCATCGGACCGGCCGATGGAAGACCTGGAGGCCGCGCTGGGCGTCACCTGGTCCCGCGCGGTGCACAGGCTCGGGGCCGGGCTGTCGGGCGACGACCCCCGTCCCCCGTGACCAGCGCTGATGACGGGGCGTCACCGTTCGCTCGTACGGGTGGTCCGGGTCCCTCCTCCTGGGCCGAACGAGTTGCGGCGTCCCCGAAGGGCCCCGCCGGGACCGAAGAATCACCCTTATGCACCCTGCGACAGCACATGGCCCGAGACGGCGCGACCCCGTGGCCGTCACCGGACTGGGACTGGTCACCCCGGCGGGCATCGGCCGGGACGCGGCGTGGGCGGGCCTCACGGCCGGGCTGTCCACGGCCGCCGACGACCCTGCCCTGAGCGGGCTGCCGGTGGCCTTCTCCTGCCAGGTGCCCGGCCTCGACGCGGCCGGTCTGCTCGGGCACCGCCTCGCCCGACGCCTCGACCGGTTCACGCTCTTCGCGCTGCTCGCCGCCCGGGAGGCTGTCTCGGACGCGGGCCTGGCCCCCGACGGCTGGGACGGGGCGCGTGTCGGCGTGGTGATGGGGGTCGGCACCGGTTCCATACAGGGGTGGCAGGCCGAGTTCGACCGGCTCGCGGCCCACCTGCCCGAACGTGTCTCCCCCCTGGCCCTGCCACGCAGCGTGCCGAACATGGCCGCCGCCGAGATCGCCCTCGATCTCGGGGCGCAGGGCCCCAACCTGGTCGTCAGCGCCGCCTGTGCCTCCGGGACCAGCGCGATCGGACTGGCACGCGACTGGCTGCTGTCCGGCTCCTGTGACGTGGTCCTGGCCGGCGGCAGCGAGTCGGCGCGGCTGCGCATGACCGCCGCCTGCTTCGCCCAGATGCGCGCCCTGTCACGCCGTGCCGACAGTCCCGCGACCGCCTCCCGCCCGTTCGACCGGGACCGCGACGGGTTCGTCCTCGGTGAGGGAGCGGCCGTCCTCGTCCTGGAACGCATCGAGGACGCCCGGGCACGGCGCACGCGCCCTCAAGCCCTGCTCGCCGGTTACGGGGCCTCCTGCGACGCCCACCACTTCACCGCTCCGCAGCCCGACGGGGACGGGGCCGCCCGCGCTCTGCGCACCGCCCTCTCGGACGCCGGTCTGGCCCCGGAAGACATCGGCCACGTCAACGCGCACGGCACCGCCACCCCGCAGGGAGACGCGGCCGAGCACAACGCGCTGCACCAGGTCTTCCGGCGGCCCCCGCCCGTCACCGCCGTCAAGGGCACCATCGGCCACGCCATCGGCGGCGCGGGGGCGATCGAAGCGGCCTGCACCGTGCTCACCCTGCGACACCAGCTGATCCCGCCCACCGCCAACCTCGACACCCTCGATCCCGCACTGGACCTGGACGTGGTCACCAAGGTGCCCCGCCCGCAGCGCATGGAGGCCGCCGTCAGCAACTCCTTCGGCTTCGGCGGCCAGAACGCCGTGCTCGCCTTCACGGCCACGCCCTGAAGGACTTCGAGGACGGGCTGCGGCTGGTGATGCGCCACGCCCGGCTGCCGGCCGAGTGCGGTGACGGCGGCATGCCGAACGTCCTGGCCGCGCCCTCGCTCTTCGCGGCCAGGACCGATCGGCAACAACACGGCCTCCCTGCGCAGGCTCCGTGAGGCGCTGCCCCCGGGGCCGATCCGGCAGGCGGGGCCGTTGCTTTCCGCGCGCGCCTTCCAGGCACAAGATCCACGCGCTACGTTCCCGGCTCTCTCGATGGAAGGAGCCCTCTCGTGGCAGCGACAAGACGCGCCCTCAGCATGTCTGTGCTCGCCCTGGCCCTGGTGATGCCCCTGGTATCCGGTACGGCACAGGCATCCCCGGCCGCCAACGGCCCCCGTCCCGCCGCCGGTTCAGTGACGTCCCCGCGGGTGCTGGCGGTCCCGGGCACGGTGAATGCCCGGGACATCGGCGGCTACCGCACCTACGACGGCAGGACCAGCCGCTGGGGTGTGCTGTACCGCTCGGAGACCCTGTCGAAGCTGCCGCCCGAGGGCGTGAGCGCGCTCGCCGGCCTGGCACTGGACAGCGTGATCGACCTGCGGACCGGGCCCGAGGTGCAGGCCGACGGAGCCGACCGGCTCCCGGCCGGCGTGACGTCCGTCGCCCTGCCGGTCGACGACACGTCGCTGTTCGCGTTCATCGGCATGGTGGTGCGCAGCAAGGACCCCGTCTACCAGCAACAGCAGCTCGGCGCGGGAAAGGCCGAAGCGAGGATGGGAGCGCTCTACCGTGCTTTCGTCACCAACCCGGCGAACCGGGCCGCGTTCGGGGCGGCGATCCGCGCCGTGGCGAACGCGGCCGAGCCCGCGATGTTCCACTGCTCGGCCGGCAAGGACCGCACGGGAGTCCTGGCGGACACCATCCTGCGCGCGGTCGGCGTACCGGCCGCCACGTCCGAGGGTGACTACCTTCTGAGCAACCAACTCCGCGCGGCCTCGGACGCCGCGCTGAAGAGCCAGCTCAAGGCCGCGGGTCTCATGCAGGACCCGGCTCTGCTCGACCCGTTGCTCCAGGTGCGCAGCAGTTACCTGGCGGCGTTCAGGGCGCAGGCGGTGGCCGACTACGGAACCTTCGGCGACT
Organism: Streptomyces sp. NPDC043908; assembly: GCF_056435525.1. Classification (NCBI taxonomy): domain Bacteria; kingdom Bacillati; phylum Actinomycetota; class Actinomycetes; order Kitasatosporales; family Streptomycetaceae; genus Streptomyces; species Streptomyces sp. NPDC043908. The sequence continues at coordinate 642,079 of NZ_JBWKEI010000001.1, forward strand.
TCCTCACCCAGGGGCTCGGACTCGACACGCTCACCCTGTTCAAGCTCCGGCTCCGCGTCGTCGGCTGACCCGCGACGTGCAGCACGGGAAAACGGCCTCCGCGGTCGCACCGCTGTCAGTACCCTTCCCATCGGGGGTGGTGCACGGTGCAGAAGCTGCACGTACCTATCACGGCGACCAGCGACCGCTTCGACGCCGACGACAGCAGGTGGCTGTCCCAGGTGCGTCTTCTCCTGGACGAACTGAGCAGGGAGGTCCAGGTGGAGGCGCGGGCCACGGCCGGGGAGCCGGGTGCCAAGAGCGGGGGACTGCCCCAGGTGGTCCTGGTGATCGTCCCGTCGGCCGTCTACGTGGTCGGTGCGGTCATCAGGGACTGGCTCGCGAACAGCCGCGACCGCAGTGTCCATCTGCGATGGGAAGAAGGCGGCGAGGAGAGCAGGCTGACCGTCACGACCAGGAACAGCGACAACGCCGCCCTGCAGGCGACCGTGGAGACCTGGCTGCGCTCCAAGTTCCGCGGTGGGGAAGGAGAGGAAGAATCTACTCCGACACAGGGCGACTCGTCGCCGGACGGCGGTTCTGTTGGCTGAGGCGCGCCTGCCGTACCGCGCCCTGCTGATCGGCAACGCCGACTACCCGGACGAACCGGCACTGGCCTCCCTGCGGGGCCCGGCGAACGACCTCAGGGAGCTGGCCGCCGCGCTGACCGATCCCGAGGTGGGGCTGCCCTGGCAGGTGAGTGAACTCCTCGACCGCACCAGCCAGGAGGTCGAGGAGGCGCTGTACGACTTCTTCGATGGGGCGGCGCGCGAGGACCAGTTGCTGCTCTACTACAGCGGTCACGGCCTGCTGGACACGCGCGGTCGGCTCTTCCTGTGCACACAGGACACGACCCTCGCCAGGAGGGGACTGCGGGCGGTTCCGCATTCCTACGTCACCGACCTGATGGACGACTGTCCCGCACGCGCGATCGTCGTCGTCCTGGACTGCTGCTACAGCGGCCGGGCGACCGACGCGAAGGGGCCCGCCGTGGCAGCCCCCTTCGAGGGCCGCGGACGGTTCGTCATGAGCAGCTGCGAACGGCGCGGCATCGCCAACGACGCGCCCAGGGACGGCGAGCCGAGCCTGTTCACCCGCCACTTCGTGGCGGCGCTACGGCACGGAGCGGTGGGACACAACGGTTACGCCACGGCCCACCAGGTGTGGTGCTACGTGGACGACGCACTGCGTGGTACCGGCCAGCGGCCGTACTGCAAGACGGAGGAACACACCCAGGACATCGTGCTGGCGCGGAGACCTGTGCCGGTCGAGCGGACCGCCGCCGAGCCGCAGGGGCAACCCGCGTGCGCAACCACGGTGGACACCTGCCCCGTGTTCGCACCCACCAGGGGGCCGAACCAACACCCCCCGGTGGAATGCCACTTCACCGGGGCCATGCACGTACTGCTGCCCGGCTTGCGGGGAACGCTGAGCGTCTACCTGGACGCACTCCTCGCGGCGCGGAGCGGCGACGAGGTCCGGGGGTGGTGGTTCGCCGCCCACCCGCTCGGATACCGGCGCAAGCGGGTACGCCTGACCGGCACCGTGACCCTGGACGGTGACGTGCGGTTCCCTCTGCCCGACGACGCCGGGGGGACGGTCACCTGGACGGCGGGGCAGCTGAAGGCCTTCGAGAAGGCACGCGCGACCAGCGACTGGCCCACCACGCGGCGACCGACCCAGACCGATGCCACCCACATCGTGCTCAAGGCCCACGACCGGACGTACCGCATGCTCACGCGTGCCCCCTGGATGCTGGCGGGATCGCTGATCGCCTTCGCCCTGTCGGTGGTGATGACCGTACGGGTGATGACTCCGCACGTTCCCGACCAGATACCGGTCTACCCGTTCGTCCTCGCCCTCGTCAGCGGGTTGTCCGTGGGTGTCTTCGCCTCCCGGGTCTGGGCTCGCTCCCGACTCCTGCGGTTGGTCAAGATCCCCGAGCTGCCGGTGTGCCGCATGCTGCTGAACACCTATGTCGAACCTGCGTACACGGTCGTCTCCGAAGAGGGGGTGCCGGTGACGATTCCCCCCAAGGAACACACGTACCTCTGGTCCGAGGACTACATGCTGGCGCTGCCATCGGGCTTCTTCAACAGCATCCCGCCGTGCGAGGCGCCCCTTGCCCCGGACGACCCGCTGCCCGTGGAGGTGATGGGTCTGCGCCACCCGGGGGAGTGGGTGCTCGTCCGCTCCCCGCAGGGCACCCTCTGGCCGGTCGGGCGGGTCAAGTACTGCTACAGCTTCGAACTCGACCGGGCCATCCGCCACCACCGGCCGCTCCCCAGGGGCACCCGTGCCGACAGCGGGCGACAGTAGCGGGACGTTCAGCAGGCGGCCTTGGTCCAGAGCGCGCCCTGACGAGCCTCGGCGCGGTGCGGCGCAGGGGGATGGTGCGAACGCGGATCGTCTGTCAGACCTGCCTGGGATGCTCTGGGCATGGAGATGACAGTGCAGCTCACGATCGACTGCTCCGATCCGCAGAGGATGGTGACCTTCTGGGCCGAGGCCCTGGGTTACGTGCCTGAGCCGCCGCCGGCCGGGCACGCTACGTGGCGCGCCTACTGGGCCGCCCTGGGGGTGCCCGAGACAGAGCTGCCGGCGGGTGCCGGGGATCTTCCGGAGTCGATCGTCGACCCTGCGGGGCGCGGGCCGAGGGTGTGGTTCCAGCAGGTCCCGGAGCTGAAGGCCGCCAAGAACCGGTGGCACTTCGACCTGAAGGTCGGCGGGGGCCGTGACGTCCCCCTGGACGTTCGCGTACAGCGGGTCGAGGCGACGGTGGAACGGCTGGTCAAAGCAGGTGCCACCGTGCTGCGGATCAAGGATGAGCCGGACCTGGGGCTCTACGCCGCCGGCCTGCGGGACCCCGAGGGCAACGAATTCGACGTCGTCTGAGCCATCCGTCTGGGCCGTCCGTCTGCATGCGCTGGTCGAGCAGGGGCCAAGCGCCCACCAGGGACCAGAACGGCGGACCAGAACGGCCCCCTGCCATCAAGCGGCGGAGCAGTCGAGCGGCACGAACTGATGTGCGGGGCTCAGGGAAGCAGGCGGGTTCCGGGAGACCAGATCAAGCAGGGCGCGGGCCAACTCGCTTACTCTGACCCGGTGTTGGGGCGTGGGGGCGCAGGCTGATGCGCTGTCGGGCGCCCTGTGCGGGGGCCGCGGATGAGCATACGGTGGTGTCAGCCGTTGGTGTCCACCGCGCTATTGCGTCCTTCCCCGGCGGGAGGGGCGCCCTCGGTACGGTCCTCCTCAACCGCGCGGTCCTAGGCAGCGGGCCGCGCGCTTCCTTGCCGGCACGACGTTGCGGACGGGGAGTAGCTTCCCTTCCAGTCCGGGACGGTTCAGATGGCGAACGACGTAGGCCCGCATACATTCCGTTGCCTGTTACCGGGCCCCGCTGTCTTTGCCGCCGCCTGCGCGGTGCCGAAGCGGAGGCCGGCCCACATCGTGCAGACGAGCGTGGCTCGGACGCAACTGGTGCAGGTCACCGGTGAGGTCGACATCGAGACGGCCCCCGCCCTGGAGTACGCGCTGCTGTGCGCCCGCGAGCAGCGGATCGTCGTGGATCTTTCCGGCTGCGGCTTCGGTGACTGCGCGTTGCTGACCGTCCTGCTGCGAGCCCGCCGCCGCGGCGAACTGGTCCTCGCCGGCCCCCTGCCCGCCCAGCTACAGCGCCTGTTCGATCTGACCGGTGCCACCACCGCCTTCACCATCACCGACGGCATCAACGAAGCACTGCCGGTACGACCGCTCGGAGCCGCCTGAGCCGGAACGGGGCGCGCGCCCGGCGCTCCCCACCCCGACTCACGCCCCGAGTGCCGCACCCTCGTGCCCCGGCGTGCGGGGGGCTTGCTTGTCCAGAGCGAACACCGCGCCCGTCCGCGCGTACATCTCGCACTGGTTGGCGAATGTCTCCCGGTACCGCACCGGGTGCCCGTTCCATTGGCCAAGGGCCTGGGCCGTGACGTGGATGTAGTCGAGGTCGCACGGAATGTCCTGTGGGGGGATCTCGCCGATGCGGCGGATACGCCCGTCGGCAGCGGTGAGCTGCGCGCACGCTTCGGCTGCCCGGGGGTGGTGCCCCTGGGAGGTGGGTGGGCACTGGAGCAGGGTGCCCCGGGTGCTGGAGGCGTGGCTGTCGCCGGTGGTGGTACTGAGCTGAAGCCAGTTACCGGTAGGGGCGGCGGCGTACGTGGGGACGGGAGCGAGCGTGGCGGCGAGCGTCAGTGCGGCCAGGGCGAGAGGGAATGGGTGCGCGGTCTTCGCGGGGAGAGAGAAACGAGGCATGTCTTCGGCGTCGGCAGAACGCACCGGTTACGTGAGCCCGCTCATCCGAACGGGATCGTCGCCGCGCCATCCGTTACGACCACGCACGAGTAGGGGAAATCCCCAGCAACCCGGATCAGCAGGGCTTCCCAAAGCACCGCGGTGGCCGACCTGATGGCCAGGCACCCGTGACGGGGGAACTCCTGGAAATGAACTACGTTTGCGTCCCTCATGGTCTCGGTCCGACCACTCGCTGAGACGCGTCCGGGGACTTGGCTGGATTCGCAGGTGTTCTCTTCCCCGCCTCCCGGCGAGCCGGTATTCCTTGCCGGGATGCAAGGCGCCCCTCCCCGGTCAGGGAAAGGACACTGATGACCCATGCGCGGCGCGTTGGCCACGAAGACCTCGAGTCAACCGCATCCGGCGGTTCGGCCGCCTGCGGCCAGGTGGAGATGACCTCGTTCGACGAGGTGTACGACCAGCCGGACCCCAGGCCCTTTTTCCGCCTCCTGGGCAACTGGGACTATCAGACGCCTCACCATGCACAGGAGGTGTTCCGGCGCCTCGCCGCCGCCCGCCGGCGAACCGCCCGCGCCCCCGTCACCGTGCTGGACATCTGCTGCTCCTACGGCGTCAACGCGGCCCTTCTCAACCACAGCCTGACGATGGCCGACCTCTACGACCACTACACGTCGCCGCGAGCCGCAGCGCTCACCACAGCGGAGCTGATCGAGTGGGACCGTGCCTACTACGCCGCTCACCGACTGCCGGACCCGCACCGGGTGATCGGACTCGACATCGCCGCGAACGCCGTCTCCTACGCACTCGCCGTCGGTCTGCTGGACGAAGGATTCGCCGAGAACCTCGAAGCGGCTCCCCCCACCCCCGCTCTCCGACGCGCCGCGCAACCAACCCTCCTGGTCACCCTCACGGGCGGAGCGAGCTTCCTGTCCCCCCGCACCTTCCAACCACTCCTCGCCGCCGCTCATGAGCAGGTGTGGGTCGCGGCGTTCGTTCTGCGCACCTGCTCCTACCGCTCCATCGCCGACGGGCTGACGCCGTACGGCCTCACCACCGAGAAAGCGGCCGCCTTGAGCTATCCGCAGCGCCGCTTCACCAGTGTGCATGAGCAGCGGTACGCCTTGGCGGCGGTGACGGCCGCCGGTGAGGATCCACAAGGCAAGGAGACCGAGGGCTACTTCCATGCAGCCCTTTACCTGTCCCGACCCGCGAAAGACGCCGCAGCCCTTCCGCTCACCACTTTCACGTCTGGCGGCGCGTAAGCGCACGCGACCATACGCGGGACGCGCGGGTCAGGTGCTGAGGAGGCGGTCGAAGAACGAGCGGTATTGGCGCAGGGCCAGGCGCAGGTCTTCGGTGGCGGCCTCTTCACCTCGGTGCCATTGGCTCTCCAGCCCCTGCTTGTGGTCGGCGAACGTGGTGGCGAGGAGCTGCATGACCTCGGCGACGAGTCCGTCTGCCGCGAGGACCGACTGCTTCGGGTCGTCGACGAAGCCCTGTTGGATCTCCTGCCACCGGCCACGGAGCCTCTCTGCCTCCTGGGCCCCGAGGAGCGGGGCAGTGTCACGCTCCTGCTCGGATTGGTGCTCCGTGCCGGACGCCGCGACCGGTTCGTCTCCGGTTTCGTCGGTGAGTCTGGTCCGGGGTGCCGTCCCCTCGTCGTCGGGGGCCGCTGTGAGGACCTCGTCCGTCTGGGGCCGGGCGATGTCCTCGGTGGAGAGTGTCTCTTTGGCGGGCTCGGCGTACTCGTCGTCGTGCCCGTACGGTCCTTCTCCCTGCATGTCCCTCAACCTCCGTGCGGGCCGGTGGGCCGCCTGCGGCGGGTGGGCGCTCAGTGGCGTTCCTCATCGGCCGGATCGGTGCCGTCGTGCAGCAGTTCCTCGAAGAGCGCCCGGTAGTGGACCATGGCGCTCCGCAGCTCTTCCGTGGTGGTGTCCCTGGTGCCGACCCGCCCGTTGATCTCATGGGCGATGCGGTAATGGTCCAGGGTCCGGGCGTGCTCGACCGAGAGGTCCCGTTCCTGTTGCTGATAGTTCTCGGTCGGGTAGCCGCGCTCGCTCATGAGCGTGGTCACGAGCCGGTCCGCCTCGCCCACGGCCTGGTCGGGGCTGTCGACGAAGTGTTCCTGCACGCTGGCCCAGTCCCGGGTGTACCGGTCGCGGACCGCCGAGGGCAGCGGCCTGATCTCCAACGACTGATGCCGCTCCTCCCTCGCCTTGAGGTCGCGCTCGGCCGCTCCACGGCTCTGCCCGGTCTGGACGGCGCGCTCGTATTCAGGACCGAACTGCTCCCGAAGGTGCCGGCGCCGGGTCATGGTCCGCATGGTCAACGCGACGGCGGCCAGGACCACCACGGCGACCACAATGATGACGATGGTCCACATCGCATCCTCCACTCCATGGCAGCGCACACAGCGGCTTGGCCGGGGCATGCCTGCGTCGCCGTCCGGCGCCGCCGTCCTTGGTGGTGCCACCTTCCAGAATTTCACATATCGGGCGAAATGTGCTATCGGGCGGCGCTCGAGCGTCGCTGCGGCCGGTCAGCGGGCATCGGGCCGGGGCAGCGACTAAGTACTGCCGTCGCCGCCCCCGCCGATGTAGATGTCGATGTCGACGTCAGGGTGAGGCGAGGCGAGAACGGGTGGCGTTCCCGCGCCCGGCCGGGGACGCCTACCAGTAGTGCCGCCGACCGCCCACCTCGCGCCCGACGAATCCCAGGACCATCAGGATGAGGCCGAGGACGACCAGGACAATGCCGATGGTCCACAGGATGGCGATGCTGGTCGCGTAACCGATGATCAGCAGAATGATTCCGAGGATGATCATGATGAACGCCGATCTCACGAAGGGAGGAATGGCCCCTGCTCCCAGCTTAGATCCGGTCCTGGGCAATGGCTTCGTGGACAGCGCGGTTCTACCGTGGAGGGAACAGAGCGCCTATCTCTGGAGCGCGCCATGTTCGTCTTGCTTGGACTCGTCCTTCTGATCGCCGCCCTGGTCATCGGGGTGTCCGGCGTTGTCGCCAACGAGGGCGCCGCCCACGAGGTCAGCGGCGGGTTCTCCGTATTCGGCTACGACTTCTCCGGCTCCACCGGCACCCTTTTCCTCTACGGCATCGTCGTCGGGGCCGTGGGCCTGCTCGGGCTCAGTCTCCTCCTGGCCGGTGTCCGCCGTGCCTCGCACCGCGGTATCCACGGGCGGCCTGGACCCAGGATGTCGCGCCGCGACACCGTCGACCGCGGCCCGTGCCGCGACGACGACCTGGACCGGAACGGCATGGCCCGATCGCCCGCGCGGGGCGATACCGGGACGGCCGCGCCCGGTGACGACCAGCACGACCCGCACGCCAACCCGGACGCTGAGCACCGGAGGGGACTGAACCCGTTCAGGCACCGATCGCAGCCCGGGTAGGGCGGCAGTCGCGCATGTACGGGTGAGCATTCCTCGTTGCCGGAGCGGGGAGTTGCCGGGGCGGGGATGGCCGACCGCGCGGGTAAACGGGTCGCGGAGTTGATCGTGGGGTTCGTACCCTGCCGTCCATGATGAGTTCTGGGCTGTCGGACAGGGCGGGGCGGCGCATTGCCCTGCATGAGGTGCACGACGAGAACTGGAGAGCCGTCGCCGACGTCGCCCCGCTGGACGACCAGCGCCGATACGTGGCCCCCTCGGCCGCTCGCTATCTCCTGCTGTCGATGCGTGAAGAAGTATGGAACTCGCTTGCCGTTTGCGCCGACGACACGGTGGTGGGGCACATCATGTGGGGTCGCGACGGGGACGGCTCGTACTGGATCGGGGGCATGCTGATCGACGGCGCCGAGCAGGGCAGGGGAGTGGGGCGGGCAGCGGTCCGTACGCTCCTGGCCTGGCTGGCACACCGTGAGGACTGCCGGGTTCTTCGTCTGTCGTACCACCCGGACAACGAGGTGGCCGGGCGCCTGTACACCTCATTGGGGTTCCGGCCAACGGCTGTCGAGGGGGACGAGATCGTTGTCGAGCTGTCCGCGTCGGCGGTCACCGCGACGACGTGACGCGTTCCAGCTCAGTGGTGCTCGGTCGCACGCACGCGGCGGGAGCTGGGACGCGTAGCCGTACCGGCGTTGCCGCAATCCACCGCGAAAGGCGGTGCCTCCGTCTCGACTCGAGTGTGTTGAAACCCGAAGCCAAGGCGCCGGGTGACAACGGCTCGACCCTGGAGCAGCGGATGGACAAGGACTGCCGTCCCGCTGCGGACCGTCACCCCGAACAAGCAGTTCATCGGGCAGACCTACGAGACCACTGCGCCGAACCGATGCACGGTGCGGGGCGACGATTCTCCCGACAGCTCGGGAGGCGTGGTCACGCAGCGGGCCTGCGCGAGCCCGGCGCCCAGCAGCCAGCAGTATGCGGGCACCCCGCCGCCCTACGACAGAATGGGCTACTACTGTCTCAAGGCGGGCAACGGTCACTGCCTCACCATCCCGTGGAACCTCGGCGTGCCGCCCGGCAACGGCACCCAGCTGTTCTCGTGGCCGTGCGAGGGCCGCTGGGCCTCGGCCAACCCGCTCTGGGAGATCATGCCGGCGGAGCAGTACGGCGGGCGACGCGTCTATTACTTCGTCAACCAGTGGAGCGGCAAGTGCCTGACCCTGGACCCCGCGACGAACGGCGGCAAGGACGGCAAGGTCACCCAGGACGTCTGCCCGACCCGCTGACGGAAGCCGACACCAGCCCGGCCGATCAATCGGCCGGACTTTCGTCATACCGGCCGGACGCTCAACCCCAGCGGCGACGATTTCGCCGTACGCAACCCCGGTAGCAGGGCGAGCGAGGGGCTCCCTGCTTCTCTTTTCGAGCAGGCCGACAGCGTGGCGGCCGCCGGGCAGGTTGCCACTCCCGCGCGAGCGGGGGTGTGCCAGGATCATTCGGAGGCCGGACGTAAGACATCAACCTCACCTGCCCCCTGGCGTGCCTGGGGCAGGCCAGGGACAGGGAGAGCGCCGCCAGCTGCTCTGGGAACAGGGCGAACGTGTCGCTTGACCCGACTGTGGACGACGGTCCGCAAGTTGATTGCCATGGCCGCGCATCTCAAAAACCCCACCCACTGCCGCTCCCGGAATCGATTATGGACAACGCGCAGCCCCCCTCATCGTCTACATCACGACCTGTGCGGTCGCCACATTGCCAATCAACAGCAGAGCCCCGCCCACATTGACGAACAACTCGCCGGCGCCAACCTCACGTCATCTACTGCACCGCCACGGACATCGTTTGCGCCGAAGTCTGCGCCCGCACCGAGGGCCTGCCCCGCCTATCAGGGTCGGCCTCATCCGAGCCACCGCCATCGCCGTAGCTGCAGCCGTGCTCGGCAGATCGCTCCGGCGGGGCGAATTTGGTTAGCAACGGTAACCATTGGGGACCTGGAGGAGAGCCACGAAGATCCACACCATGGCCGCCGATCCGGCCATGCCTCCCAGGAGGGCGACCGTGAGGTTCCAGCGCCCTGCATAGCCGATAAGCAACCCCCACCACACGGCTGCCGCGATCGTGAGCGTGGTTGCGTAGAAGAGCAGCGCTGGCGCGCTGGCCGCGCTGTTCACCCCTACGTCACACGCTCGCCAAGCAGCTGCCAACAAAACCGCCCCGAGCACACCGGTGGCCAGACCAGCCAAGGGAGCGATCGTGCAGCCCCACTGTCCCCGCGTCACTTACGGTTCCTGACCTGCGGGACGTTCTCGCCATTGCGCTGCGCTTTCTCCATCTGGTCCATCGCGTCGTTGATTCCTTGCCGGAGCTGTTCCTCAGTCAGGTTGTCGCCGTACTTGTCGTAGAGGTCGATGCCGACGCGCATCGTGATCTGATCCCCTTGGTCATCGTCCCCAGTGAGAAGAGTTTCTCCCAGGGAGGCACCCTTGATCAAGGTGTCCGCGTCGAAGCCGGCTGCGCGACCGACGTATCCATAGTGGACGTTGGAATAGATGTCGTAGAAGACTTCGCGGTTCGTTCCGGGCTGCTTGAAATAATAGTCGTCGAGAGTTTGCAGGTCGTATCGCTTCTGGAGCTGCGGCTTATGGTCCCAGTCCTGCCCCGGGGCCACCTTCACGCCCCATATGGTCAGTGCCGCGTTGATGTCGGAACCGTAGCTGCGCCCGAATTCGTACCACTCGGGTTTGTCCAGAAGGGAATGTATCTGCCGAACCGTGTCCGACTTCGCGTTACGTTTCATCTCCTCAAATATCCATTTTTCAGCGTCGGAGAACTTTTGCTCGCTCCGCGCCGATCCCGTCGGCGGGATGACAGGACTGGCAGAGGCGTTGAACCCCCCGATGGTGCCGTCGAGGACGTTCCCGTCCACAACCACGGATTCGAGTGCTTGTTTGACAGCCTTGTCGAACTCGTCCACTGCCCGCACCGCCGCAGCGATGTGTTCGGTCCAGGATTCTTCTACGCTCTTGAGGGCCGGGTCGTGACGCAGCGTCTTGGCCTGTGCCGGGCTATGGACTCGTGTAAAGTCGAAGGTCGCACGTCCCGCTGCTGAGACCGCCATACCGGCGGCCACCGCGTCATCCCGCGCTGATTCGACCTTCTTCTTCAGGTCCGCGAAGCCGGCGTGCGCATCCCCTAGGATCTTAGCTACCGCCTTCGCCTCGGTCTGTGCGGACTTATACTCGCGCCGGGTCGTCGCAAACTTCGTGTGCGCTGCCTCCATGCTGAACCCGAGCCAGTTCTGACCCAGGGTGATCTTCTGGACAGTCTCTCCGTAACGCTTTTCTACCTTGGAGAGACCAGCGGCCATGAGTTGCCACTTTTCGGAAGCCGTCAACAGGACTCCGAGATCGGTTGTCATGACGTCTTGATATGTCAACACGTGCCCAACCCCCTACAGTCCGTCGAGCTTGGATTTCGGTCCGACTGCGCGGAGTTGGTCACCCGTATGCACATCGTTTTGAACGAACATCCCCGAAGCTCCACGCAAGGAAGCCTTTTCGGCGCTCAGACGTCCCATCAGCATTTTCACTTGTTGGTCCCAGGTCTCAGTGACCTTCTTCAACCCAGCTGCCACCTCCCAGCCCGAAAGGGTCCTTATCGCCGTGCTCGTGGTGTCCTTCGCACCGTCCGCGGCCTTCTTGGTGTTGGGCTCCAGCTCAACCTCGACGGTACTTGCCGCCGCCTTCTTCTCCACCGGCGTCGAGCCGAACACGCTCCCTCCTCCGGGAGTTAAGGGGCCAACTGGTGAACCATCCACGCCGTTGAGCCTTGTTCCTGGGTTGTTCGGGCCTTCTGGCATGCTCATCCACTCCTGTCTGTTGGTCTGTTTTGGATCATAGGTGGGTCCAGCGTAGGTCCAGGACTCAGCGAGCGTTTCCGGACACTGACAGGTCGGGCAGGCCGAGCGGCCAGCCCCCAAGAGACGCTAGGTGAAGGAAATCTGGTCGCATCCGTCCGATTCGACCCCGACCTGCACGTCAGTCGTGAACTCACAGCACACCACGTATGGGCCGGAGCTCAATTCTCACCCATCCTGGCAGCTGCGGAAAACCCGGGGAGGATCGATGCTCGACCGCACACTGACGTCCTGTAAAGCGCGTGAGAACAGGACCGGCGCTATGAGCGGATCCCGATCCCCGTGGCTTGGGCCTCGCGCCATCGACGAGCTCGTCAGCCGGCGGTGCCGCCTGCACCCCGCCAGGGGGTTGGCCTGACCGACCATACGACCCGAGGGGTTGCGGTCAACGGAGAGCACGGCCCCCATCGATCGCGCCATAACCAAGCCATCCCGTTTGGACTTTCGGGGCCGGGCTGTTGGACGTTCACCTGGGAGGTGTGAGGGGGTCTTCTGGTGGACACCGCGGGTCACTAGCGTTCCCCCGTAGACACACCACACGGCTCGGGAGGGTCAGTTGATCTCGGACAACGCAGGCGGCATCTCACGGCGGCGACTGTTCGCACTGGGCGGCGGCGCCGTCGGTGCGGCCACGGCCGGGTCCCTGCTGCCGCCCTCGCTGCAGACCGCGATGGCCGCGGGACCTCCGGCCGGCGGGCTGAACGCGGTCAAGCACGTCGTTGTCCTCATGCAGGAGAACCGGTCCTTCGACCACTACTTCGGCATGCTGCGCGGAGTCCGCGGATTCGGTGACCGCAACGCCATCCAACTCCCGGGCGGTCAGTCCGTGTTCGAGCAGCCGGGGTCGCCCGGCGCAGCCGTCCTGCCCTTCTCCGTGCGCGGCGCCGCCGCCACCCAGCGCAAGGACCTCCAGTACATAGGCGCCCTCGACCACTCCTGGGCGGGCGGGGCCAAGGCGTGGAACGGGGGGTGGATGGACAACTGGGTGTCCGCCAAGACCTCCGCGACCATGGCGTACTACGACCGCCAGGACATCCCGCTGCACTACGAACTCGCCGACACCTTCACCGTGTGCGACGCCTACCACTCCTCCATCCACAGTTCCACCAGCCCCAACCGCAACCACCTGTGGAGCGGCAAGACCGGATTCGAGCCGGGCGGTCAGCGGGCCGTCGGCAACGACGCCTATGACGAGGGCACCCACCCCGGATACGACTGGGGCACCTACGCCGAGCGGCTGGAGAAGGCCGGACGCAGCTGGAAGACGTACACCGAGTGGGAGAACTTCACCGACAACCAGATCGAGTTCTTCACCACGTTCAAGGCGATCGCGCGCAAGGCGCTCGCCAGGACGGGTGGGCACACGTTCATGGAGTCCTTCTACTCCGTCGTACGCGACGCCCCGGGCGACACCGAGCGCCAGCGGCTCCTCGGGCTGCTCGACCAAGGCGTCGCCACCCTCACCAAGGCCGAACGCAGCCTGTTCGAGCGGGGGTTGAGGCGGGTGCCGACCGGGACGCTCGCCGAGGCCTTCGGCAAGGACGTCGCCGCCGGCACCCTGCCGGAGGTCTCCTACCTGGTGCCCTCCGCACTGGACTCCGAGCACCCGAGCGTCTCCTCGCCCGTGCACAGCGCCACGATCGTCTACAAGGTGCTCGACGCGCTCGGCAAACACCCCGACGTATGGCGGCACACCGTCCTCCTCATCAACTACGACGAGAACGACGGCTTCTTCGACCATGTACCGCCGCCGGTGGCCCCGCCCGAGGTGACGGACGAGCAGTGGCAGGGCAAGCCGACCGGCCTCGGCGCACGGGTGCCGATGCTCGTGGTCTCGCCCTGGAGCGTCGGCGGCTACGTCTGCTCCGAGGTCTTCGACCACACCTCCGTCATCCGGTTCCTGGAGCGCTGGACCGGGGTGCGCGAGCCCAACATCGGTGCCTGGCGGCGCACCGTCACGGGCGATTTGACGTCGGCCTTCGACTTCAAGCACGGCAGGTCGCAGCCCATGGTGCACCGGCCGGGGCCCATTCCGCCGCTGAGTGGCCGCTGGCGCCCCGAGCCACCGGCGCGGCAGCACATGCCCGTCCAGGAGGAGGGCACCCGTCCCGCCCGGCCGCTGCCGTACCAGCCGGACGCGTACGCCAAGGTCGCGGGCGGTGCCCTCCAGGTGCAGCTCAGCAACGAGGGCCGGGCCAGCGCCCACTTCGCGCTCTATCCGTACGCGAACGAGTTCGCCGCGCCGCAGCACAAGGACGTGCGGGGCAAGGGCCGGTGGACCGTGCCACTGACCGGCGCCTATCGGTTCACGGTGACCGGGCCGAACGGTTTCCGGCGCGAGTTCGAAGGCGCCGGAGGCACGGACGTCGCCGAGGTGACCACCCACCTGGACCACCATGACCGGGACGTCCACCTCACCCTCCGCAACCGCGGGAAGCGGCCCGTCACCTTCGTCGTGCGGCCGCTCGGCTACGCCGACGAGGCCGATCTGCGGGACTGGGAGCGCTCGGTGACGGTCAAGCCGGGCCGCAGCCGCACCGTGGTCCACTCGGCCGCCGACGCGCACGGCTGGTACGACCTCGAAGTGACCGTGGACGGCGGGAGCCCGTTCCGCAGGCGCCTGATGGGCCACATCGAGAACGGCCGCCCGAGCATCTCCGGCTGACCGGCTCGCTGGTCGACCGGTTGACCGGTTGGCCGGCTGCCCGGCCGCCCTGCGGTCAGCCGGGCGAGGCCCCCTGTGTGGTCGTGACGGGCTGCGGCGACGAGCCGTCGTGGCAGCCCGCCAGACCCGGGAGCGCGAGGAGCGGCACGGTGAGGGCAGACCGGTTGGCCGTGGCGGGTAGCTTCCGCAAGTCGAGGAGCGGCGCGGAGCGGTCAGGGTTGCGACGCGCTGCTCCACCCGGCAGTGCTGGAATACGAGTCCAGCAGGTCCACCACGAAGACCAGCGTCGCGCCCGCCGGGATCAACGGCGAGGGCGACTGCTTGCCGTAGCCGAGACGCGGGGGAACGACGATCTCGCGTCGGCCGCCGACCTTCATCCCCCTCACTCCCCGGTCCCAGCCCTTGATCACCTGGCCACTGCCCAGGGCGAACTTGAACGGCCGGCCCCTGTCCCAGGAGGCATCGAACTCCTTCCCGGACTCGAAGGTCACCCCGACGTAGTGGACCCGGACCACCATGCCCGGCTTCACCTCGGCCCCCTCCCCGACGACCAGGTCGCGGATGGTCAGCTCGGTGGGCGCGTCACCCTCCGGGACCTCGACCTCGGGCTTCGTCAGTTCACTCATCACAACCTCATCACTCTCCGCGGGAAGCCCCCGCACGGACCAGCCGGACACCCGATACGACGGCGTGCACAGCGGCACCTCTCGTCACGCCACCCACCAGTTCCGCGCCGCCGCCCGGCAGAACCGCATCAAGGCCGCGGCACCGGGCAGACGCAGACGAGCAGCGTAATCGGCGGAAGGAGAGACAGTGCCGCAGGAACCATCACTGAAAGCCGTCGGGTGGGC
Source organism: Streptomyces sp. NPDC043908 (assembly GCF_056435525.1). Taxonomy (NCBI): domain Bacteria; kingdom Bacillati; phylum Actinomycetota; class Actinomycetes; order Kitasatosporales; family Streptomycetaceae; genus Streptomyces; species Streptomyces sp. NPDC043908. The sequence goes on from NZ_JBWKEI010000001.1 coordinate 657,244, forward strand.
TCGTTCGCTGCCGATCAGCAGCGGCGTGAAGACGGCAAGGGACTGGACGCGCGAGCATCTCGCGAGGCTCGGCTGGGACCGGACCGCGCCGGACCTGGTGGACTCCGTCGTACTGACCGTGTCCGAGCTGGTCACCAACGCCCATGTCCATGCCCGGAGCGACGCCCAGCTCCTCCTCACCTGGGACGAGACATGCCTGCATGTGACCGTCCACGACGCGTCCCCGCAGGTGCCCGAGCCCCGGCACGCCGGTGAAGAGGCCACCGGGGGACGCGGGCTGCTCCTGCTCGACGCCCTCGCCGACGACTGGCAGGTGTACCGCTGCCCCCGCGGCAAGGACGTCACGGCCTGCTTCCAACCACCCGCGCCCAGGCTGCCGCACGCGTCACCGGCTCCCGCTGGAAGCTGATCCCCGCGGTCAGGGCGTCGGCACGTTCGAGGCCCTGGCGGTGTCCGGGACATGCGGCCGCCGGGCGAGCAGCACGCTGGCGATGATGATCCACAGCCCCGATACGAGGAAGGCGATGAAGCCGACCCAGGGGACGAACATCAGGACGCCGAGCACGATTCCGGCCCACCCCAGCCAGCGCGGCAGGGGAGTCCCGCTGCGGGCTGTGCCCAGGCCGGCGGCTAGGACCATGATGCCGATTCCGCCGACGAAGGGGATGAAGAGGTCGTTGCCGATGGCGTTCATGGCCTGGAGGGCCGGGCCTTCGACCTTCTGCTTGTCGCTTGCGTCGATCAGCGCGAGAGTCACGCCGGAGGCGATCCAGAAACCCGCCGCCGACAGTATTCCTCCGGCGAAGGCCACTTGGGGCAGCCAGCCGTGCCGGTCGGAGTCGGCGAGGTGGTGGCGAAGGCTCCCGGCGAAGAAGACCAGGAAGACTCCCGCCAGGACCAGCAGGTAGAGGGAGACGGCCTGCCGGGTGTCGTGCTCCTGGAAGAAGAGCCTGACCTGCGGGCCGGCATCACCGATACCCGGCGTATCGCCGCCAACACCGAACGCGACGACGATCAGAACGACGGCCACCAGGCCGGTCAACGGTCCGAGACGCATCGGAAGCCTCCGATCCGGACATTCAGTACTCTTTTCAGCGTTCCACGCAACCCGGGAACCAGCAAATCGCCCAACCTTGCCGTGGCGGCGGTGTGTTTGCTGATGCCCATTCCTGTGTCGGGCTGATCCGATGCGAGCCATATACATCTATCGGCAGGCAGGCCTCGACGGGCTGTGGAGCGTCGGCGAACCCTCTAATACCGGGGCATTGTACTTCGCTGACTGGTGGCTGAAGTTGCCCCCTGTGCGGTCCCGGCTCCTGAGGGGCATGCTTGCATGTGTTCATGATCGTTAATTCGCGGGAAGCATCCGAGCCCCGGACGTACCTGGACCACATCCTGAAGCACTGGCACGAGAACGAGGACGCCGAGGCACTCGTCCAGGGGTCGCAGCGGTTGACCCGGGGGGAGGCCCGGCGGCGGCTGTTCAGCCTGGGGCACGCGCTGATGCGGCAGGGGCTCGAGCCCGGCGACGGTGTGGGGTTGTTCCTGGCCAACCGCGTGGACTCCGTCCTGGTGCAGCTCGCGGTCCATCTCATCGGCTGCCGCGTGGTGTTCCTGCCGCCGGAGCCGGGGCCCGGCGAACTCGCCGCGCTGGTCGAGCAGTCCAAGGCACGCGCGGTGGTCACCGATCCGGTCTTCGCCGAGCGCGCCGCCGAGGCGGCCGGCCGCAGCGCCCATGCACCCGTGCTGCTCAGCGTCGGCCCCTGTGAGCAGAGGTGTACGGACCTGCTGGCCGTGGCAGCCGAGTGCCCTGTGGTGCGCCCCGACGGCGTGCCCGCCCCCGGAGCGGACGAAGCCGTCACCGTCCTCTATACCGGAGGCACCCTGGGCAGGCCCAAGCTCGCCGCGCACAGCCACCGGCTGTACGACGTGCTGCTGGATTTCGTGAAGGAAGACCCGAAGCGCGACCCGGAGGGCGCTCCTCATGCGGGCTTCTTCCCGGACATGGACCCGGGTACGGACCGGGTGCTCGTCTCCACGCTGCTCACGCACGGCAGTGGTCACCTCACGTCGATCCAGGCGCTGGTGACGGGGTGCGCCCTCGTCGTGCTGACCGAGTTCGAGGCGGGTGCGGCGCTGGCAGTCCTGCGTGAGGAGCGGATCACCGCCACCATGTTCGTACCGCCCATGCTGTACGCGTTGCTCGACCACCCGGAGTGTGAGCCGGGCGCGGTTCCTACGCTGCGGCGGATCGTCGTCGGCGGTGCGGCTTCGTCGCCCAGCCGGCTCCAGCAAGTGGTGGAGGTCTTCGGGCCCGTGATCAGCCAGGGTTACGGTCAGTCGGAGGCGCTCGGCATCACCGCGTTCGACGCGGAGGACCTCGCCTCCCAGGGAGCCCAGAGGCCCGAGCTCTGGCGCAGCTGCGGTCGCGCGATATCCGACACCGAGATCGAGATCCGTGGTGAAGACGGTGTTGCGGCGCTGCCGGCCGGGCACGTCGGCGAGGTGTGCGTCCGGGGCAAGGCCGTGATGCTCGGTTACTTCGAGGACCCGGAGCGCACCGCAGAGGCGTTCTCCGGGGGCTGGCTGCGCACCGGGGACATGGGCTACCTCGACGCGGAGGGATACCTCTATCTCGTCGACCGGGCCAAGGACATCATCGTCACCGGCAGCACCAGCGACAACGTCTACTCGCGGGTCCTGGAGGACTTCCTGCTCACGCTGCCCGGTGTCCTCAACGCGGCGGCGCTGGGCGTGCCGGACGCGGACTACGGGGAGGCCGTACAGATCTTCCTGGCCACCGCCGAGGGCGCTGACGTCGATCCGGACGTGGTCGGCGCCGCGGTGACGGCCGAATTGGGAGAGCTGTACAAGCCCCGGAAAACGGTCCTCCTCGACCGACTGCCGATGACCAAGGTCGGCAAGGTGGACAAGAAGGCACTGCGCGCCGCGTGGACGTCCATGGCATCAGACACTCCTTGAGCGGCGATCTCGCCGGCGGAATTGGCCGGTAGCCGGCTCGGTCGCGTAGCGGCTCGTCGCGTCGTTGTGGCTTGGCCTGTCAGCGGGCGGCCGTCGGCGAGCACCGCCGCCGCGCGACCTGGCGCCGGGCGGTGCGTCACCGGGTGGTCTCGCGGTTGAAGACCGAGCGCGACCACAGGTAGCCGACCAGGGCGAGTCCCGCACACCAGGCGAGCGCCAGCCAGGCGTCGTTGCCGATCGGGGTGTTGAGCAGCAGCCCGCGCAGGGTCTCGTTGATGGGAGTGAAGGGCTGGTATTCGGCGAACCAGCGCAGTCCTGTCGGCATGGAGTCGGGGGTGACGATCGCGCTGCCGAGGAAGGGGAGGAAGGTCAGGGGCAGTGGGGCGTTGCTCGCGGCCTCGACCGTCTTGGCGCCCATGCCCATCGCCGCGGACAGCCAGGCCAGACCGAAGGACAGGAAGAGGAGCAGCCCCAGGGCGGCTATCCATTCGAGGGGCGAGGCGTCGGGGCGGAAGCCGATGGCGAGGGAGACGCCGGTGACCAGGACGAGTACAGCGGAGACCTGGATGACGCTGCCGAGGACGTGGCCGGTGAGTACGGAGCTTCGGGAGATCGACATCGTGCGGAAGCGGTTGATGATGCCTTCCGTCATGTCGGTGCAGACGGACACGGCCGTCGCGACGGCCCCCGAGGTCGCGGACATCAAGATGATGCCGGGTACCACGTAGTTGATGTAGTCGCCGCGGTCGCTGCCCGCGCCGATGCCGGTGCCGAGGGCGCCGCCGAAGACGTACACGAACAGCAGCAGCATCAGGATCGGCATCACGACGATCGAGATCGTCATCGACGGGTAGCGCTTCATGTGGATGAGGTTGCGGCGCAGCATCGTCATCGCGTCGCGCAGGGCGTACGAGCGGGTGGGCTTGGTGGCGTTGGCCGGGGTGCGGGTGAGGGTGCTCATCGGTTCGACTCCTGGCGGGCGGCGGGGACGGCGGGGTTGTTCTGCTGTCCGGTGAGGGTGAGGAAGACGTCGTCGAGGTCGGGAGTGTGCACGGTGAGCGATTCGGCCCGCGCGCCGCTGTGGTCGAGGACGTCGAGGACGGCGCGGAGATTGGTGAGGGAGCCGTCGCTGGGGATCTGAAGGGTGAGTGAGGCGTCGTCGCGGGTGGCGACGCCGAAGACCGCCGCCGCGGTGGCGAGGCCGGCCTCGTCGCTGAACTGCACCCGGACGTGTCCGCCGGGGATCAGCCGCTTCAGCTCTTCGGCGGTGCCCTCCGCGACGAGCCTGCCGTGGTCGAGTACCGCGATGCGGTCGGCCAGGTGGTCGGCCTCGTCCAGGTACTGCGTGGTGAGGAAGATGGTCACGCCTTGCTCCGTGACCAGGTTCCGGATGAGTTCCCACATGACGCGGCGGCTGCGCGGGTCGAGACCGGTGGTCGGCTCGTCGAGGAAGATGATCCGTGGCCGGCCGACCAGCGTCATGGCCAGGTCGAGTTTGCGGCGCATGCCGCCGGAGAAGGTCGCGACGTTCTTGCGGGCGGCCTCGGTCAGCTCGAAGCGTTCCAGGAGTTCGGTGGCGCGTCGGCGCCCTTCGCCGCGGCTCAGGTGGTGCAGGTCGGCCATGAGGAGCAGGTTCTCCTCGGCGGTGAGCAGTCCGTCGACGGCTGCGAACTGCCCGGTGACCCCGATCTGGCGCCGTACGGCGTCGGGGTCTTCGGTGAGTTCGTGGCCGCCGATCCGGGCCTGGCCCGCGTCCGCGGTGATCAGCGTGGAGAGGATCTCCACGGTGGTCGTCTTGCCGGCGCCGTTCGGGCCGAGCAGGGCGAAGACCGTGCCCTCCGGGATCCGCAGGTCGATCCCGTCGAGGACCACCTTCTCGCCGTACGACTTGCGCAGTCCGACGGCGGAGATCGCGATCGGACGGTGGCCGCCGGAGGAAGTGGCGGGGGTCGGGGTGGGAATCGGGACGGGGGCCATGACGGGTCCTCTCCTTGCGAAGTGCGCCTGAGTGGCGCCTCGCTCTTTCGCGATGTCGCCAGCATGGCACAAGTGATGGCGCCATGTCGAGTGTTTATGGCGCCATCGCGCGATGGGGGGTGCGCGAGTCTCTGGGTGCCTGGTCCTGTGGGGTGGATCGGGTTACGCGAAAGCGCCCCTGCTCCGGCCCGGAGGCCGGCAGCAAAGGCGCCTTGGTGGATGGGGGCGGAGCAGCCTGCCGGGAAGCGGGGTCTCCCGTAGCCCCCGGCCCATCGGGGCAGCTACGCGCGGCGGATCACGATGTCGCCCACGCTGGTGCGGCCGTAGATCTCGGCCGTCTCCTCGGACGTGTCCGGGCCGTCCGCCGCTCCCAGCTCGTTGCGGACCCGGCCCGCCTTGGACCGCACATCGAGCCAGGCGGCGGTGCCTGCGGCGATGCCGATTTCGAGACCCCCGGCGGAGGTTTCCAGCGCGATCCGTCCGCGTACGACCTCGTCGAGGCGGATGGCGCCATTGGCCGACTTCGCGGTGACCGAGGACTCGGCGCGCACGACGTTGATCGGCCCGTTGGACGACTTCACGTGCAACTCGCCGCCGATCTCCCCGATCGCGGTCGCCCCGTTGATGTTCTTGATGGTGGCCGCACCGTCGATCCTGCCGACCCGCACCCGGCCCGACCCGTAGATGTCGGTCTCGCCGGTCGTACGGTCGACGATGACGTCGCCGTGCGTGGTTTTCAGTTGTACGTCGGCGGCCTCTTCGAGTGCGATGTTCCCGGCGGCGACCGTCAGGCGGCAGTTCCCCAACCGCCCCTCGGCGATGAGATCGCCGAGTCCCGTACCGCCGGTCACCTCAGAGCCTGCGGGCAGCTCCACGGTCACGTCGACCGCGCCGTACTTGCCGAAGGGGGAGCGTTTCCTCGGTCCCTTGACCAGCAGCTTTCCGTCCGCGCAGGTGATTGCCGTCTCCTGTGCCGCCTGGATGTCCTGCTTGTTGCCCGGGTCGCTGGGCACCACCTCGACCACGGTGTCGATGCGCTTGCCCGCGATGATCCGTACCTGTCCGACCTGGATGTCGACGGTGGCGGAGAGCGGCTCGGGGGTGTCGAACGTAGGCATGGCTGTGCCGTCCTTGGGGTCGGTGAAGGTGCGTGTTCGGAGGGAGTGCCTGGTGCGGCGGCGACTTGAGACCGCGCGATGGCGAGTTGAGACAGCTGCCAACGTGGCTCTGGGCGGGGTCAGCGAACCCAGCCCGTGTAGCCCTGGCCGCCGCCCCCGGTGCTCCGCCCGGTCGCGTTCTTCCGCCCCCGGTCCGCCGTGGGTTCGAGGGCGGCGCCGACGGCCCGGACCAGCCAGGCGTTGACCGAGAGCCCCTCGCGGTTCGCGGCCTCCTCCACCCGGACCTTGAGCTGGGCCGGCGGCCGGAAGTTGATGCGCGAGGTGGCGCCGTCCTCGATCTCGACGGAGGACGCCACCGGAGGCGGCGGGGCCTGCACCGCGGTTCGGGCCTCTTCGAAGGCGTCGGCCGCCGGTGGTGCGGTCACGACGAATTCGGGGTTCAGGCCGCGCAGCCGTACGTCGACCGAGCCGGGCGCCAGGTCACGGGTCACCTCGTCCATCGCGTCGGACAGGGCGTTCAGCAAGGTGAGGCGGAACGCCGACTCGAGCGGGGTGGTGAGCCGCTTGGCCAGGGCGCGGGTTTCTTCGCCGCTTGCCTCGGCGGCGACGGCGAGCTCGTGCCGGAGATTGTCAACGTACGGAGTGAGGTCCATGACGCAATACTGGCACCTCTATGGCGCCATGACAAGTGTCATGGCGCCATGGCGGGCGAGGTGGGCGGCCAAGTGACGCCACACTCGAATGCTGCTCACCCTGGCCCTGCCCCTGGACAAGATTTCGTGGACAGCTTGCCGGTGCTCTCGCGCTCGTCGGTGGTCAGGATGGCTGGACTTGCTCGAAGAGGGCGAGCGCTTCGGCGGGGTCGGGGCTCACCAGGCGTTCCAGACCGGCCGTCGTCATCTGCGCCCACCTGCCGGCCCGTGCCCACATCCGTTCCTCGAAGGTGCGGACGGTCTCCTCCGGATCTCCAGGGCCGGTGGCGAGAGACTCGGCGAGTTCGGCCCCATCCAGCATGGCGAGGTTCGCGCCCGCCCCCAGAGGGGGCATCAGATGGGCGGCGTCGCCCAGCAGCGTCACCCCGGGAACGTGGGTCCAGGTGTGGGACACGGGCAGGACATAGAGGGGGCGGTGGACGAAGGCGGTGCCGTGGCGGAGGAGGTCGAGGACGGGAGCGGCCCAGCCGTCGAACAGGGCCAGCAGGCTCGATCGCACGGCCTCGGCGTCGGCCAGGTCCACGTTCGTGTGCCAGTCCAGCGGCGCGCGGAACTTGGCGTACACCTTGACGTGGCCGCCGCTGTTGCGCTGGGCGACGAGAGACCGGTTCACGCCGTACACGGCCAGCGAACCGTCCCCGATCAACCGGGCGAGGCCGGGGTGGTGGGTGTCGACGTCGTCCAGGGAGGTCTCGACCGAGGTGACGCCGGTGTAGTGCGGCGTCGCAGGCGAGACCGCCGGGCGGACCCGGGACCAGGCGCCGTCGGCGCCGACCACGAGGTCGAAGGTCTCCTGTCGTCCGTCCGCGAAATGGACCCGTACGCCCCCGGTCCCCGGCGCCACACGCGTCACGCCTCGTCCCCACTGGACGTCGAGCGGGCCGAGCAGCAGGTCACGGAGGTGCCGACGGTCGATTTCGGGATTGGCCCGCTCATCCGGACCGGGTCGCCAGTCGCGCAGGACGGTCCCGTCCGTGTCCAGGATGCGCATGGCCTGCCCCTCGGGACGGGACAGCGCCTGGAACTCCGCCAGGAGCCCGGCCTTGTCCAGCGCGAGCTGGCCCAGCCCTTCTTGCAGGTCGAGCGTGCCGCCCGGCGGGCGGGCGTCAGGGGCGGAATCGCGTTCGAAGACGGTGGCGGGGTGGCCATGGCGGTGCAGCACACGGGCGAAGGTGAGGCCGGCGGGGCCGCTGCCGACCACAGCGATACGATGTCTCATGCCGATACACTGTATTTCTCCAATACGCCGCATCGCAACGGAACGGTGAAGTGACCATGACTGTGTGGGACCGGCCGGAGCCGCCGACCAGCCCTGTGCCGCTCGACCGGGAGCGGATTGTCGCCGCCGCCGTCGCGCTGGCCGACGAGGGCGGGCTGGAGGCCGTGTCGCTGCGCAAGGTCGCCGCCCGGCTGAACGCCGGCCCGATGCGGCTCTACGGGTACATCGCCACCAAGCAGGAGCTGTTCGACCTCATGGTGGACGAGGTGCAGGGCGAGATTCTGCCCGAGGAACAGGCCGGAGACTGGCGGGAGGCGCTGCGCGTCCTCGCCCACCGCACCAGGCAGGCCGCTCTCCGCCACGAATGGCTGGCCGACCTGCTCGGCGGCCGCCCGTCCCTGGGCCCGAACGGCCTCGCCGTCACGGAGGCCACGCTGGCCGCCCTCGACGGCCTCGCCGATATCGACACCGTCATGCGCGCCGTGGAGACGGTCAGCGCCTACTACACCGGCGCGATCAGGCGCGAGGTCGCGAACCTGCGGGCCGAGCGCGCCACGGGTCTGTCCAAGCTGGACTGGCAGCGCGCCTCCGGCCCGCGTGTGACGAGGATGCTGGCCACGGGCCGCTTCCCCGCACTGACCAAGGCCGTGCACGACGGCACGGACGTGGACGCCGAGACATCCTTCGGGACCGGCCTGGAGTGGGTCCTCGACGCGGTGGCCGCCAGACTCACCCGGCCTCCGGCGTGACCAGTCGCGCGTCGCGCGCCAGCCTCGGCACGTGAGGTGAGGTCGCCTGCCGCGCGGTTCCCGGCGCGATCAGGTAATCAGGAACGGTGAACAAGGACGCGAGCAGCCCCTTCGTGCGGGTCCGGGGCGCCGGCGAGAACAACTTGCGGAACGTCGACGTCGACGTGCCGCGGGACGCGATGGTCGCCTTCACCGGCGTCTCCGGTTCGGGCAAGTCCTCGCTCGCGTTCGGCACGCTCTACGCGGAGGCCCAGCGGCGCTACTTCGAGTCCGTGGCACCGTATGCGCGAAGGCTGTTGCAGCAGGTCGGCGCACCGCACGTACAGGAGATCACCGGACTGCCACCCGCCGTGGCCCTGCAACAGCGACGCGGGTCGCCCAGCTCGCGCTCCACGGTCGGCACCCTCACCACGCTGTCCAATCTGCTGCGCATGCTGTACTCCCGCGCCGGCACCTATCCGCCCCGGACGGCACGGCTGGAAGCCGAGTCGTTCTCGCCCAACACCGCGGCCGGCGCCTGCCCGGAGTGCCACGGACTGGGCGTCGTGCACGACGTCGCCGAGGACCTGCTCGTCCCCGACCCCTCGCTCAGCATCCGCGAGGGGGCGATCGCCGCCTGGCCCGGCGCCTGGCAGGGCGCCAACCTCCGCAGTGTCGTGAACGGTCTGGGGATCGACATCGACCGACCGTGGCGCAGGCTCAGGAAGAAGGACCGGGACTGGCTGCTGTACACGGACGAGCAGCCCTCCGTGTACATCGAGCCGGAGGAGGACCGCGTCGACTACGGCTACCAGGGCAGGTTCTGGAGTGCCCGCAAGCACGTCATGCACGTCCTCGCCGACTCCAAGAGCGAGAAGATGCGCGCACGGGCGCTCCGCTTCGTCAGGAGCGTGCCGTGCCCCGAGTGCCAGGGCAGCGGACTACGGCCCGAGGCCCTCGCCGTGACCTTCGCCGGACGTTCCATCGCCGAGATCAACGCCATGCCGCTCACCGAGTTCGCCGCGCTGCTGAGGCCCGTCGCAGGGCGGGCCGAGGCCGATGCCACCACGGCGACCGCCCGATCCGGGGAGACGACCGAGGTGGCGGTCCGGATCTGCCGCGACATGGCCGCCCGGGTCGACGTCCTGCTCGGCCTGGGCCTCGGATATCTCAGCCTCGGGCGCCGCTCCACGACCCTGTCGCCCGGCGAGGCACAGCGTCTGCGCATCGCCACCCAGTTGCGCTCGGGGCTGTTCGGGGTCGTCTACGTCCTCGACGAACCCTCCGCGGGCCTGCACCCGGCCGACGCGGAACCGCTGCTGGACGTGCTGGACCGCCTCAAGGCGGCGGGCAACTCGCTGTTCGTCGTGGAGCACGACATGGACGTCGTACGGCGGGCGGACTGGGTGGTCGACATCGGCCCCGGCGCGGGGGAGGGCGGCGGACGCGTGCTCTACAGCGGCCCGGTCGCCGGTCTTGAGCGGGTCGGGGAGTCGGCCACGAGCCAGTACCTGTTCGGGCGCGCTCAGCCGCTCGATCACCGCCCGCGCACCCCGCACGGCTGGCTGCGCCTGCGCGGGGTCTCCCGCCACAATCTGCACGACGTGTCCGTCGACGTACCGCTGTGCGTACTGACGGCGGTGACGGGTGTGTCCGGTTCCGGGAAGTCGACGCTGGTGACGCAGGTGCTCGCCGAAGTCGTCCGCGGGCACCTCGGACTCGTACCCGAGGGGCCGGACGAGGCGCAGTTGGAGGTCGGCGTCCAAGACGCTTCGGGGGCGGAGTCGTTCGACCGGCTGGTCCTGGTCGACCAACGGCCCATCGGCCGGACTCCCCGGTCCAACCTGGCCACGTACACAGGCCTGTTCGACGCGGTGCGCAAGGTGTACGCGGCGACGGACGAGGCCCGGGCGCGCGGCTACTCGCCCGGGCGGTTCTCCTTCAACGTGCCCGAGGGGCGGTGCGAGACCTGCCAGGGCGAAGGTTTCGTCGCGGTGGAACTGCTGTTCCTGCCCGGCACCTACGCGCCGTGCCCGACCTGCCGGGGCGCCCGGTACAACGCCGAAACGCTGGACGTCACCTACCGCGGCAAGAACATCGCCGAAGTCCTGGCACTGTCCGTCGACGCAGCCGCCGCGTTCCTGTCCGCCGTCCCGGCCGCCTCCCGCAGTCTGGAGACGTTGCGCGAAGTGGGCCTCGGGTACCTGCGGCTGGGCCAGCCCGCGACGGAACTCAGCGGTGGCGAGGCGCAACGCATCAAACTGGCCACCGAACTCCAGCGGGCCCGCCGCGGGCACGCCCTCTATCTGCTCGACGAGCCGACGGCGGGGCTGCACCCGGCCGACATCGCCCTGCTGCTGCGGCAGTTGCACCGGCTCGTCGACGCCGGCAACACCGTCGTCCTCGTCGAGCACGACCTGGACACGATCGCCACCGCAGACTGGGTCATCGACCTCGGACCGGGAGGCGGCGACGCGGGCGGGCGCGTCGTCGCGGCGGGCCCGCCCGCCAAGGTGGCGAGAGCGCGACGCAGCGCCACCGCGCCCTACCTCGCGGCCCGGCTCGCGCGATCCTGACGACGTGTTCGGGCCGGCGTTCGCGCCGCGTCGGGTGTACGGCCCCACCACCGTTCGCGGGCCGTCGGTGCGGCGGGGCTACGCCCCCTCGAAGGCGGCGCGCAGGATGTCGCGATGGGCGCGCACATAGCGGATGTCCGCTTCGTACAGACCGGCGTGGCCCTCCGCGATGTGTTGCCGGAACGCCTCGTTGCCCCGCGCGGCCTGGTCGCGCATGAAGTCGACGAGGGCTTGCAGCCGGCCGGGGCCGATGTCAAGGACTTCGGCGCCCACCCCCGGGCCGTACGCCCGGCAGAAGTCGGCGACGCGGCGCCCCTGCTCCTGCGGCGTGCCGAAGCTCTCCGGGTTGTCCGGCCCCTGGAGCGGCGCGAAACGGTACACCGCGTAGGCGACGTCCCAGACGCGTGGTCCGGGGTGGGCCGCGTCGAAGTCGATGAAACCAACCACCACGCCGTCTTTCACCACGCTGTTGTACTGGGCGGCGTCGCCGTGGCACATGACCTCGGCGGGTTCCCGGCGTGGGAGCAGCCAGAGGTCGTCGGGGCGTGGCCGGAACGTGGTGCCGGCGTCGTGAAGGTCCCGCAGCAGCGTGGCCGCGGAGGTGAGCAGTTCGGGCGTACGCAGGTCCGGCGTGAGGGCGTCGGGGACCTCGCCGTCGAGGAAGGTGAGCAGCTCGTTGCCGTTCGCGTCGAAGCCCCGTGGCTCCGGTGCGCCGTGGAACCCCTGGGCGTGGAGGTGCCGCAGCAGCCGGTGGATCGCCGGTGTCGCCGGTGACGTCGGCCGATGGACCACGTCGCCGTGGCGGCGCACGACGTTCACGCCGCCACGGAATTCCTGCCATTCAGTCATGCCCGCCTCCGACCGGCTCACTTCCGCCGTCAAGCGACCCTATGTCAGCCCTCCGACCGTGCGACAGGGCCGATCACCTGATGGGTCGGCCCGGCGGAGGTCGGCCTCGCCGGTCAGACCCAGCCGAGCCGCGCCGCGCGCAGCCCGGCCTCGAACCGGCTGCGGGCGCCCGGCCGTTGGTTGGGCGGTGCCATGTGCGGCTCCCGGCCCCTGCGGGCCAAGCCGAAGGCGCCGGCGTCCCGTACGTACACGGGCCGTCGGCGCCTTCGGGTTCAGCTACGGATCACGACAGCGGAGCGGGCTCCTCCGGGGCGAGGGAGTTGCCGGCGGCTATTCGGCCGCAGTCGGACGGGGCGGTCCGCCCGGCGAAGCGGTCGTTCAGCCAGCTCAGCGCGGCGGGCGCCCAGGCCAGGGTCGCGCCCGTGTGGCTGAGCAGCTCGTACTGGGTGTACTTGACCGCGGAGCCGCCGGTGGCGCAGTACTGCCGGGCGAGCGCGCGCACGTCGCCGGCGACCATCACACCGTCGCCCCTGCCGATGCCCGGGCGGTTGCTGAAGGTCCCCTCCAGGACGCCTCCGTTGCCCTGGCCGATGAACCCGGGGACGGCCGGGGTGGCGGCGGAGCCGAGGTTGAGCTTGTTCATCGCCGTCAGGAAGGCGGGGATCGAGTTGGGGTTGGCGTACTCCGGCTTCGCCATCTTCTTCCAGGTCAGCCCCGGGTAGTGGCCGAGGGCATCGATGATCGAGCCGCCCTCCAGGTCCTTGTAGACGCTCAGACCGTAGCCGTTGAGGTAGCTCTTGAGGTCGATGCCGTACGAGCGGGAGACACCGATGACGGCCATGGGCACGACGCCGGACCAGGCCAGCGAGCCGTCGACGTACTTCAGGTTGTGCGCCGGGTCCACCAGCAGGCCGCCCTCGGCGTAGCCGACCAGGCGGCGGTTCACGTCCGGCGCGTAGCTCGGCGCGAGCGCGGCGGCCCAGTTCGTCGCGATGGCGCCGCCCGAGTAGCCGATGAGGCCGAACGACGTGGTGGAGTTCAGCCCGGTCTCGGCGGCCTTCGTCGCGGCGCGGATCGAGTCGAGGGTGTTGGTCCCGTACTCCGGTCCGGCGGCGAAGTTCGCCTGCTGCCCCTCGGTGTCCGGGATGACGAGGTTGTAGCCCTTCAGCAGCAGCGGCGCCATGATGAGGGACTCCGCGTTGGGAATCACACCGCCCAGGGTGACGTTGCCGGCGATCGCCCGGGAAGGGCTGTCCGCCGGGTTGAGCGAATCGTAGAACGACTGGTAGGAGACGGCCTTGCTGCTGTCACCCGTCGGGCTGCGCACCACCGTGGTGACGTTGGCGGCCGGACGGCCCTGGGCGTCGGTGGTGCGGTAGAGCAGTTGGACCGCCTTGAGGGGCGTGGGGATGCCGAGGACGTGGTACGGCAGGGTCCGCGTCTTGAGCACGGTGCCCGGCGCGAACGCGGACAGCGGCTCGCTGCCGGTGTACGTGTAGAACGAGTCGCTTGCCGAGGCCGTCGCGGCGGTCGGCGTGGCTGCCGCCGCGGCGGTGGCGGCGGGCGCGGCGGCCATGGCTGCGGCGGCGACAGCGACGGAGATCAGGCGAACGGCTGCCTTGGACATGCGTTCCTCGATTCCTGGGTGGGGGTCCGACGCGCCGGCCGGTCCGGTGCGCGGCACGCCGGGCCGGGGCGGGCGGTCCCCGGCAGGGAAGTGCGGTGAACGACGCGGCCGAGGTCCTGCCACATCTGGCCATCCCCCGGCCAGTCGTGTTACCAACCAGTAGGTGATGTCCCGGAAACATCATGCGGCCGGTAGGCGGCCGAGTCTCCGGGGTGGGGAACAGAGATGCGCGAGGTGGATTGTGACCGGATCCAACGCCGTGGAACGGGAGCGGGTGCCGCGGTTCGGCGGTGTGCCGGTCCACAAACGGCTCCAGGACGCGGCCGGTGCGCTCGAGCGCGCCGTGATGGTCCGGCTGGTCGAACGGCTCCCCGTGTACGGGACGCTGCCGGCGGAGCAGCTCGGCGGTGACATCGCCAAGCAGGTGGCGCACGGTATACGGGGCTTCGCCGCGGTTCTGCGCACCGGCGAGATGTCCGGGCAGGCCGAGGCGGCGGTGATCCGTGAGTCGTCGGCCCGGCGCGCGGACGAGGGCGTACCGCTGGAGGCCGTGGTCGGTGCCTACCACCTCGGTGCGGAGGAGTGCGCCGCCCAGGTCTTCTCGGCGGCCGAACCGGACGACCTGGCCGACGTCCTGCTGGTGCAGCGCCAGATGCTCGCGTACCTGCGGCTGGTGAGCTGCGAGGTGGCCGCCGGGTACGTGCAGGAGCGGCAGACGGCGCTCAGCGACGAACAGGTCGCCCTCCAGTCACTGCTGTCCCGGCTGCTGGAGGGCGGCAGCCCGCAGTACGCGGCCGAGCGGGCCGGCATCCGGCTGCCGCCCTGCTACCTGGTGCTGAGCCTCGCGGTGGGGCCGCACCCGGACGAGCTGGTGCCCGGCGTGAACCACTCGGTCGCCGCCCGCCGCAAGCTCCGGCGGCTACGCAACGAGATCCAGCGCCACACGACGGGCGTTCCGCTCTCCGTGCTGTCCGGCAGCGGCGGCCTGGTGCTCATCCCGTACGAGACTCCGCCGGCCGACTTCGGCCCGGCGGACCGGGCGCGGCTGTCCCGGCTGGTCGAGCAGCTCGGCCTGGTGTGCGGCGCCGAGCTGCTCGCCGCCGCGACGACCGCGGCGCCCGAAGGGGTGGCGAACGCCGCCCGGCTGGCCGGGGAGGTACGCGCGGTGGCCGAGGCGTCCGGCCGGGGGCCCGGGCTGTACCTGCTCGACGACGTGCTGCTGGAGTACCAGTTGAGCCGGCCCAGCCCGGCCAGGGCGGGACTGGCCGCACTGCTCGACCCGCTGGACGCCCGCCCGGAGCTGCTGGACACGCTGCGCGCCTTCCTGGCGCTGGGCCTCGACCGCCGCCGGGCCGCCGCCCGGCTCCAGGTCCACCCGAACACGGTCGACTATCGCCTGCGCAAGGCAACCGAACTCACCGGCCTGGACGCTTCCCGTGGCGCCGACATCCTCACTCTGCGCGCGGCCTTGTCCGCCCATGACGCCCTACATCATGCCAAACCGCCGCAAACCGGCCCGTGACGTCACAGTGGCCGAACGAGCGGCGGGCCCGAGAGGGGTCCCGCCGCGAGGCGGACGGTCAGTGCTGAGCGAACTGGGCCCCTGTGGGTTGCACGGCTTGCGGACGCAGGGCGATGCCGTTGAAGGTCAGCCGTTCTCCGTAGATGTCGGTGATCCTGATGGCGCCGCCGCACCCGTTGCCGTCGGGGGAGAGGAAGTAGTTGTAGCCGGTACGGGTCAGTTGGCGCCAGCCGCCGCGGGTGCGGACCTCCAGCCGCGCGAGCGGGTTGCGGTGGCCCAGTGCCTGGATGCCGCACCAGTAGGGGCTGGAGCCCGTCTTGTAGCGGATCGATATCGCACGCGGTACGTCGGGGCTCAGCAGACTCCAGGTGATGGCGAGCCGGCCGGTCGAGATGGGGGCCAGTTTGGCGAAGGCCTGCTCGCTGAGGTCGAGTTGGCCCGGCGCGCAGGGCAGAGGGCACTCGTTGGTGATCCGCACGGTGACAGAGGCGCCGTTTGCCGCGTGAAGGCGCACATACGCTCCGCAGGCCTTGGAGGTCTCGTAGTCGGTGGTGTTCATCGCCGCGATCATCATGTCGTCGCTCGGCCCGTAGGAGCAGGCGCCGTCCCCGACCCCGGCCTTGTAGACGGTGGCGACCCCCCGGTAGGTGTGCTTGGGCCGAATCCGCCCGGCAACGGATGCGGTGGTGGGCCGGGACGGGGAGGCCGATGGGGGCGCGGACGTGGTCGGGGAGGCAGTCCGGGACGTGGCACCCGGAGTAGGGGTCCTCGTGCCGGGCGACGAGGTCGTAGAGGGGGCCGCCGGGGAGGCAGGGGAGCGCTCGTCACCTGGGGAGGTCGGTGAGGGCGCGCCCCGGGAGTCGGCGACGGCCGTGTTCCGTCCGGTAGTCCCCCTGCCGTCCGGTTGCAGGGTCATGACCAGGCAGACGAGAAGACCGGTGACGACCAGCGCTGTGGCGCTGCCCACCATCAGCCTTCTTCTGTGCCTGCGCTGTCGGGCGGCCTGACGTGTCTCTTTCATGTCCATCCGTTCGAAGAGCGTGCGGTGTCCCCTCACTCAGTGGCCACAGGCGACGAGAAGGTTGCCACCGACTCTTCAGCCGGATCGGCGTATACGTGCAAGAGGGCTTGCGATCACGGCGACAGGCGGCGCCGGGCCTGGTCGCGTGATCGACGGGCGACCGGCGCCCGGGAACGCTCAGCGTCGGCGACCGCGTCGCCTCGGAGGAGCCCATCCGGCCCCCACACCGGCTGAGTGCATGGCGAGGAGGGCGAGTCCTACCAGCATGAGACTCGTCGGGCTGAAGACCGTCTCGGTTGACGTCTCCGTCGCGTGGATGACGAAGGCGATGACGAAGAGCACGGCCGCCACGATTGCCAGCATCTGTCTTCTCCTGCCGATGGACGGCGAACCACCGGCCTGTCCGGTGGTCGCGCAGACAGACGAGTTCCCCCCTCAGCCGTGGTCATGCGTCACAACGCCACCTGCACGACCGACGGGGGAAGCCGGCAACCGCCCCCCACCGCCGTAGCGGTAGCCAACCACTGCGCCAGCCGCGACCTCCGCGTTCGGAAGGGAGCGTTCACGGCGTCGGTGGTCCTTGGGTCCCGTTCTGGTGGAGGTTCGTGAGCGGAACGCTCTGTGACGCGGCTTCCGTCGTGCGTTGACGGTCTCCCTGCTCGGCGGGCCCGTGTTCCGGTACGGCCTGGATACGGAGTGTCGCGTCGGGGGCGAGCCGGGCGAGGACGGGACGGTTGGCGGAGTCCGTTGCCAGGGAGACCGCCCCGACCACGGCGCCGGGAACAGTGCTCCAGCGCGGGGCCCGCCCGGTGTCCAGAAGGACCAGGCTCGTACCGCCGTCGTTGTTGCGGGTGGCCAGCAGCACTCCGTCGGGGACCGGGCTCAGTGTGAGCGGACCATAGCCGCGGCTGCCCAGGTCGACGTGCTCGTCGCGCCACGCTCCACCACCGGCCGGCAGGGTGCGCACGAGTACGCGCGCGTTCCCGGCCTGGCGGAAGGCGAGGAGCAGCGAGCCGTCGGGCCGGGCCAGCGCCGCCGGTGGATCGGCCGGGGCGGGCAGCCCGGTGGGGACGACCGCGAACGGTCCTCCCGGGTACCGCTGCGCCCAGTGGCGGACGGTGTGGTGGCCGGCACCGAAGACATGCACGATGCCACGCGGGTCGGTGACGGCGCTGAGTCCTTCCTGTACTTCGGCGCCACCGAGGTCCGACCAGTCGCTCCACGTACCGTCCGGGCGCTGACTGCGGACGGAGACGCCCTTGGCCCAGTTGCGTGCGAACAACCAGGTGGTGCCGTCGGCGCCGCGCGTCACGACGGGCCCGCCGACCCGGCGGCCGTGCTCGGGATCGCGGTCGGGGGTGCCCAGCGAGACCCACGCGCCGAACGGCCCGCCCCGGCGCGTCTGTTGCGCCATGACGATCTCACGCCGGTTGTCCGTCGCCCGTGCCCCGAGGGCGGTGATGCGCTCGGCGAACAGCTGCAGGCGCCCGTCCTGCGTCGACGAGGCCGTCAGGCCCGGCAACAGTCCACTGCCCGCCAGGAACGCCGGCGCCGTCCATTGACCGCTGCGGGGGGCGGTCTCCTGCCACAGCGCGGCCTGCCCGTTGAGGACGGCGAACGCGGTCAGCGTCCCGTCGGCGTCCTGTCGCAGTTGCGGTGCCGCGGTGGGGTAGCGCAAGGAGGTGCGCTGGAGCCATCCGGTGCCGTAGGAGCGGTCCCGGCCGACGTCGTAGTCACCGCAGCCACCGAGGGCCTTTTCGTCGCAGCTCTGCGGTGAGCCTCCGTAGGCGTTGAGGACGTCGGCCTTGTCGCGGACGATCTGCGCGGGGAGGGCCTGCGGCCAGCGCTCGTTGTAGTAGCCGCGGAAGGCGGTGACGGCGTGCGGCGCCCGGTAGCGGTCGAGTGCGGCGTAGGTGAACAGCGCGACGGCGGTGTGGTCGGGGTGGTCCGAGTAGCCGCGCTGGTCGTGGTGGGCGCGGTGCTTGGCGTCGCGGACCTGCATGTCCGGGTCGGGGTCCATGGTGCGTACGAGCGTGGGCCGGTAGCTGCCCATGAGGTGGGCCAGCGCGGCTATCAGCGACGCGCGCGTGACCGGATGCGATGTGTGAGCCGGTGAGCCCGTGCCCACCAGGGTCCGCGTGACCGTGTGGGGGTCCTCCCAGAGGTGCCGCAGGTCGAGGTCGGGGGTGCTTCCGTGGGAGGGGGAGTGCTGGGACACACCGAGGAAGGCCAAACGGATGCCCGGGTGGTGGCTCAGGGCGTCCACTTCTATGAAGGTGCCGTCCGGGAGGGCCGTGGCCTGCCTGGACCAAGGCGTCTTGGGGTCGCCGGTCGCCATGAGCGCGTAGGCCTGGCGCAGGCCCTGACGGCGGGCGCCGGCGTAGTCGGCGACGTTGGGCTTGGGGGACTTGCGGCCGGGGACCTTGTTGAGGCCCTGGGCTTCGCCACTGGTCACATAGACGCTGATGAGCTGGTCATTGGCGTCTATGGACTGCTGGAGCTCGGGGTTCATGAAGTACAGGTCGTCGTCCGGGTGGGCGAGGACCTGCATGACCCGGACACCGCTCGAACCGTCCCGGGACGCCTGCACCGTGCCGCGCTTGTGGACCGGCGGGGCGGCGAGCGTCGATGAAGCGGGAGTGCAGGCCGAAATTGCCGCGGAAAGGGCTATGAGTCCGGCGATGAGGGCGCGGCGAGCGGGCTGAGGCGGCACGGGAGGTCTTTCGCGGGTGGAGGCATACGGGCGGGGCGAGGAGCGCGCACGACTCCTGGGAGGAGGCGTGCACCGGCACGGTGGTCTGCCCGAGGCATGGCACGGCGTTGTCCCGGGCCTACGGGATGCGGGTCGGGCTGATGGCGGCGCCGGGGCGTGAGCGGCAGGGTCGACGTTACGAAGAGCGCACGTAGGTATTCCATCGGCGATGTAACAGTTGTCCGGACATTGCCATGCGAAGGTGTTAAGTCGCCCCGGCCGCCCGCGGCCTCGCTGAGTGGGCGGTACGACATCACTGACCGGACTGCCGGTGTTCCTGCCGAGCAACAGGCGGCCGCCCGCTGCCGGGGCACCGGCACGGCATCTATCAGCAAGGCCTGGTTTGTGTTGAACTGTGCGACACAGGCTTCAGGCGACGGTGGGGTGAGCGCGGTGCCTCTTGAGGGTGAGTACGAGCCGAGCCCGGCGCAGTGGGTGCGCGAACAGGTCGAGTTGTACGAGAGCTCGGGCGGCGCGCGGGGCGGGACGCTGTGGGACACGGGTCTGCCCGTCGTCATTCTCACGACGCGCGGCGCGAAGAGCGGCAAGCTCCGCAAGATCCCGCTGATGAGGGTGGAGCACGAGGGACGGTATGCGGCCGTCGCCTCGAAGGGCGGTTTCCCGCGTCACCCCGTCTGGTACTTCAACCTCAAGGCCGATCCGCACGTGGAGCTCCAGGACGGCTCGGTGCGCCGGGACATGACGGCTCGTGAGGTCAGTGGGGAGGAGAAGGCCAAGTGGTGGGAGCGCGCCGTCGCCGCGTATCCCCCGTACGCCGAGTATCAGGCGGCGACCGACCGCGTCATCCCCGTCTTCGTGCTGGAGCCCGTGCCGTCGCCCTCGCTCCTGGCGTAGCAGCACTGCGTCGGAAGAACCCCCAAGAAGCGGGCGATAGCTGAGCATGCCGCAGCGCGGTGGACGTCTTCCCACCGTCACAATTTCTCTTTGGTGGCCGAGTCCTGCAGTATGTCCGGCAGCCTTCCATACCATTCAGGAGTGACGCCACTGTGAGCGAGCAGCCGCCGCAGCCTTCCCAGCCGCACGGTTACGGCTATCCGAACCAGAGTCCCGGCGCGGCAGGCCAGGCCGGTCCCTACGGCCACCCGCAGGGCGGCAACCCGCAGGCCCCCGGCGGCTACCCCCCGCCCGGCTACCAGCAGGCGCCGGGCTACCCGCCGCCCCCGGGGTTCTACACGGGCGACCCCAACGCGCCCTACGGCTACGACCCGTACGGCCGCCCGTACTCGGACAAGTCGAAGATCATCGCCGGGATCCTCCAGCTCTGCCTCGGCACGCTGGGCATCGGCCGCTTCTACGCCGGTTCCGTGGGAGTGGGCCTGGCCCAGCTGTTCACCTGCGGCGGCCTCGGCATCTGGGCACTGATCGACGGCATCATGTACCTGGTCGGCAACGACCGTACCGATGCTCAGGGCCGACTCCTGCGTGGTTGATGTGCCCCATCCGGCGCCGACGCGGAAGCGTCTGTTCCGGCACCCCGCGGCGGCGCCCCTGGCGGTGCTCGCCGCGGGCGTCGCGGGGGCTTGCTACCTGTGGGGTACGAATCCCCACGAGGGCGGCCACCTGCTGCCCGCCTGCCCCTTCCGGCTTGTCACCGGACTGTTGTGCCCGGCCTGCGGCGGCACCCGCATGACGTACGACCTGATGCACGGTCACCTCGGCGCGGCTTGGCTGGACAACCGGGGCCTGCTGCTCGCCGCGCCGTTCGCGCTCGCCTTGTGCGGTCGCTGGGCGCTGGAAAGCCTGCGCGGCCGTTCCTGGCGACCGAGGATCGCCCCGGCCGTGCAGGTGCTGATCCTGGTGACGGCGGTGGCCTGGGCAGTGGTCCGCAACCTCGTCTGACATCCCCGGGTGCACCAGGTAGGGCCCTACGGAGCGATCGTCATCCCGTTCGGCGGCCCCCTGTAGGCAAGTGGTTTCGGGTGGTTGTCAGTGGCGTCTGATCTACTGCCTGCAGGTGAACCCGGGACGGGGAGAAGAACGATGGGTGTGCTGACCGACTACTTCCGTGCGCCGGATGCGGCATCGGTGGTGCGGGTGCTGGAACAGGCGGACGGTGGTTCTCCGCTTTTCACGGAGCCGCCGGCGTTCGACGGCGTCGAAGCCAAGCGTGTGGATCCCGCCGTGGTGCTGGCGCTGCTGATCGCCGCCATCCGGCAGATCGAGTGGCGCGTGGATCTGGTGGAGGAGACGGCCGTATGGCCCACCTCCCCGCCACCATCCGGCCCGCACAGCCCGGAGGACGAGGACGACCCGTGGGCGACGGGACCGTGGGTATCGGAACTCCCATCTGCGGTACGCGACACCTTGGCAGGAGTGCACGACTCCGAGATACCGGCCGTCGTCGCCAGATGGGTGCGGGCCGAGGAGCTGGGGGGAGCGCGCGCCGAAGATATACAGCCCCTGGCCGAAGAACTCATCCTGCTTGCCAGGCAGGCTCGCGGCGCTGACGATCGGCTCTACTGCTGGATGTCGCTGTGAGTGTGTCCGGCCTGACTGTCCGCGTCATCTCGCGGGCTTCCGCGCACGGTTGAACGGGACAGACACCGACCGACAACCCGTCCATCAGCGGCCGAAGGTGAGCCGTGGTGCCGCGTTGCGAGCCAGCGTGTGGACTTGGTCGGGCCACCAGACTCCTGCGGCCGGATCGACGATGCCGTACTCGGGGTCGATCGTCCCGCCGGTGTTCCGCGTACAGCTGCCGTCGGATTCGCC
Source organism: Streptomyces sp. NPDC043908 (assembly GCF_056435525.1). Classification (NCBI taxonomy): domain Bacteria; kingdom Bacillati; phylum Actinomycetota; class Actinomycetes; order Kitasatosporales; family Streptomycetaceae; genus Streptomyces; species Streptomyces sp. NPDC043908. The sequence continues at coordinate 679,061 of NZ_JBWKEI010000001.1, forward strand.
GGGGATCTTGATCCAGAGGTAGGCGTCGACGAGGGGGACGCCGGTGTTGGCGGTGGGGCGCGGGCCGAGTCCTCGGCCGGGCGCGTTGCACCAGGGCTCCGGGTCTCCGCTGTACTTGCCCGGCTCCGGGGCCCAGGCGCCAAGACCGTTGCGGCCGGTGTCGATGACGAAGTGACGCAGCTTGTCGGCGGGCGGGTTGCCCACGTTCTGGTCGAACCATGCGTCGGTCCATCGCCAGGTGGTGGGGTCGGTGGAGGAGACGGAGTTGCCGGGGGTGCCGTCGTTGGGGGCGGCGGAGGAGTAGTACTGGCTCGCGCACCAGTCGGTGTGGCCGCGCGCCTGCTCGGGCCCCTCGGTGGCGAACCACATGCACTTCGCCGTCCAGGTGCCGTACTTGGCGTTGTGCTCGGTGGGGTGGTAGTTGGACACGTTCAGCGCGAAGCCGTCGCCGTAGCGGACCCCGGCGTCCAGCAGTCGCTGTGCCATCTCACCGACGGAACGCCACTGGACGTTCCCCGCGTCCAGGTATACCGCGGTGCGCGGCTTGGCCTTCAGGGTTCTGACGGCGTATTGGAGATCGGCGATCCGGGCGGCCGTGCGTTCGCCGGTCGGGTCCACGGTGGGCCCGCATTCCCGGGGCAGGAGGGCCGTGCCGTCGGGTTCCACGACGACGACCGCCTTGCTGTCGCCGATGGCTGCGGCGAAGGCGTCGATCCACTGCCGGTAGGCAGCCGAGGACGCGGCGCCGCCGCTGGAGTACTGCGCGCAGTCCCGGCCCGGGATGTTGTAGGCGACCAGGACGGGAGTCCGGTTGACCGCACGGGCCCGGCGCACGAGCCCGCTCACCTTCGAGCGCACCTCGGTGGGTGTGCCCTCGGTGAACCACTCGGCCTGCGGCCAGCTCGCGAGCTTGGCCATGTTCACGGCGTTCTCGGTGTCGCCGTTGCGGAAGTCCACGAAAGCCTGCTTCGCGGCCTTGCTGTGCGGGTCCACGTAGAACTTCGTGGCCGGGGGGATCGCTTCCCGCGAGGGCGAGGGCGTAGGTGTGGCCTGCGCGTGCGTCGCGGTGAGAGCGGCGCAGGCGGTGAGGGCCGCGGCGATGGCGGCCGCGCGGCGCCGTGGGCTGCGTGGAGTCATGGCTGCTTTCTGGTCGATGAGCGGGGCGGGGGAGCGCCTGACGTCGCCCGGTGTCCCGGCGGACAGTCCATCGCCCGGCCGGGTGGTGGGAGTCCTGGTCAGTAGCCGTAGATCATCTTGTAGGCGACTTCCGGGAGGTACTGTCCGGCCGTGGAGCCGGCCCCGGCGCCGCAGTTGCCGTCCGACTCGCCGGGGGTCTTGATCCACAGCAGCATCTCGGCTCCTCCGCCTGTCCGGGTGGGTGTGCCGATGCGGCGGCCCGAGGGGTTGCACCACTGTCCGTTGGAGCCGTTGCCGTTGCGACTGGTGTCCACGACGAACGGCTTGGTGTAGCCGAAGCGGGCGCTGAGTTCGCCGTTGACGGCGTTGCCGTAGGCGGTGTTCTCGGCGGTGGTGAAGTAGTTGGAGACGTTGAGTGAGAAGCCGTGGGCCTGACGGAGACCGGCTTCGTGCAGGCGCCGGGCCATGGTCGCCGCGTCTATCCAGTGCGCGTTGCCGGCGTCCAGATACACCCAGGTGTTGGGGGCCTGGCGGTGGAACTCGGCGAGGGCTCCGGTGATCATGCCCTCGCGTTCGTCGACCTGGGCCTGTGTCAGGCAGCCGTAGTCCGCGATCGAGTCCGGTTCGAGGACGACGACGGCCGGGCGGTTGGCGATGCCGCCGGCGAACTGGGCGATCCAGGTGGCGTAGGCGGACGGCGAGGAGGCTCCGCCCGAGGAGTGCCCACCGCAGGAGTCACGGTTGTAGATGTTGTAGGCGACGAGGACGGGCAGCTTGTCCCGGTAGTCCGCCGCTCCGACGTAGGCACCCGTGGCGGCGCCGATGGAGCCGCTCCAGGAGCCGAACCAGCGGGCCATCGGCGTGTTGGCGATGGAGGCGTTGATCGCGGACGCCCGCCCGTCAGCAGGGTTGGCGGCCACCCATCTCTTCGGGCTGGAGTCGGGGTCCACGTAGAACCCGCTGGTCATGGTGGTCGGATCGGCCGCGTGGGCGGATGGTGCGGCCGCGAATGCCAGCGGCAGAGCTGAGAGAGCTGCGGCCATGGCGCGGAGTCGGCGCATGAGCGGACCTCGTTCTCCTGACGGGGATGCGGCACGCTCTCGTCCCGAGCATGCGGCACTGAGGGAAGTGCGGTGAAACGATTACTGGGAGCGCTCCCACTGGAAGCGTTCCCAACAGTGCGGCGGAACCGTTGGTGTTGTGGTCGGTATGGTGTGACGAGGTAGTTGAGCTGTCAAGGGTCAACACGCGGACAGGCGCTTCGACTTGTGTATAGGCTCGTGACGAGCAGATAACTGGAAGCGCTCCCAATTGAGTGACAGGCACGCGTCTTTGCTGGTCTCCGGCTCGCCACCCGCGGGTGGCGGTGGCGTGGGCCGTACTGGGAGGCTGCCCGTCCGGTTGGAGGGGGAAGGGTTCGTCGTCCATGGCAGAGGGTGCACCCCGTCGGCAGCCGACACTCGACGAGGTGGCCGAGCGTGCCGGCGTCTCCCGCTCCGTGGCCTCCCGCGCCCTCAACCGCGCTCCGCACGTCAGCCGTGCCAAGCGGGAGGCGGTCGAACGGGCCGTACGGCAGCTGGGGTACGTACCCAATCCGACCGCCCGCGCTCTGGCGACGCGGCAGACCGGAGCGGCGGCCCTCGTGGTCTCGGGAGAGAGCCCGTCGATCTTCGCCGATCCGTTCTTCGCCCAGGTGATCGTGGGGGCGTCGGCTGCCCTGGAGGAGGCCGACCTGCATCTGATGCTGTGCCTGGCCGCCTCCGACCGGGGCCGCAAGCGGGTCGAGGAGCTTCTTCGGTCCAGGGGCGCGGACGGGGTGATGCTCATGGCGCTCCGTGAGGACGATCCACTGGCCCGTATGGCGGAGGAGGCGCAGATGCCCGTCGTGTTCGGTGGACGCCCCGTCGGCTCGACCCCCCGGTGGTACGTGGACGTCGACAATGTCGGCGGAGCGCGCGAGGCGACCGAGTACCTGGTCGCGCGCGGCAGCACAAGCGTGGCCGCGATCTGCGGGCGCCTGGACACCGAGGCCGGACGCGCCCGGTACCGCGGCTACCGGGACGCCATGCTGGGCGCCGGCCTCGAACCGTTCCCCCCGTGGGAGGGCGACTTCACCGAGCCCAGCGGAGCCGCCGTCATGGCCGCGCTGCTGGCCGACCATCCCGGTGTGGACGGGGTGTTCGCGGCCAACGACAACATGGCGGCGGGAGCGCTGCGCACGTTGCGGGAGGCCGGCCGACGGGTCCCCGCGGACGTCGCCGTGGTGGGCTTCGACGACCTGGCGGTCGCCCAGGTCACCGATCCGCCACTCACCACCGTCCACCAGCCCATAGAGGCTCTGGGGCGGGAGACGGCGCGCATGCTCGTCTCGCTCGTCAACGGGCAGGAGCGCACTCCGCTCATCCTTCCGACCCGCTTGGTCGTACGTTCCAGCGCCTGAGGGTTTCGACCGGCCCTTCAGCGGTACGGCGGGTAAGGCCGGGAGGCCGTCCCCGCGCGCTTGCCCAGAGGCAGAAGCAAGCCGTATTCGCAGGCTGACGTGCACCTCAGCCTTCGAAAGATTTCGAAGGCACACCCGAATCATGCGAGATGTATTGACGGGAGCGCTCCGCCTCGTATGATCCAGGGTGCTCGATGAGTCGACCGTCGTTCGTCATATCGAACGCCATGGAGCCAATCCACCGACCCAGGCGCGCCGCGCCCTCGCAGTGAGGTCGACAGATGGTCATGTCATGCCCTGATCAACGCTCGGGTCGTCGCCGAGCCCTGGCCGCGGCCGGCCACCACCGGCGCCCTGCTGCTCCACACCGCAGCCCGTACGACCGACGCGGTGTTCACCAACCCGGTGGCCGCGTCTGGCGGGCCCTGACCTCACCCCACCAGCCGCACTACCCAACCCCCCGCGAATCCATAGAGGAGAACCATGAACAATCCCCTGAAACGGCTCGGCCGTCGTCGGGCCTCGGTCTTATCCCTGCTGACCGTGGCCGCCCTGGTGACGCCGGCCGCCGCGACGGCCGCACCCCGTGCCGTGCAGGCCTCCACCCTCGGAGCGCAAGCCGCGCAGTCGGGGCGCTACTTCGGAGCGGCGGTGGCGGCCGGAAGGCTCGGCGACGGTACGTACACCTCCATCCTGGACCGTGAGTTCACCTCGGTCACCCCCGAGAACGAGATGAAGTGGGACACCACCGAGCGGTCCCGCGGCTCGTTCAACTTCGGCCCCGGCGACCAGATCGTCAACCGCGCGGCGGCCCACGGCCAGCGCGTGCGCGGACACACCCTCGTATGGCACTCCCAGCTGCCCGGCTGGGTCAGTTCCCTCACCGACGCGAACACCCTGCGCAGCGTGATGAACAACCACATCACCACCGTGGCGAACCACTACAAGGGCCGCATCCACTCCTGGGACGTGGTCAACGAGGCGTTCGCGGACGGCGGCAGCGGCCAGCACCGTTCCTCGGTGTTCCAGAACCTGCTGGGCAACGGCTTCATCGAGCAGGCCTTCCGTACCGCGCGCTCGGCGGACCCCGCGGCCAAGCTCTGCTACAACGACTACAACATCGAGGACTGGAACGCCGCCAAGACCCAGGGCGTCTACCGCATGGTCCGCGACTTCAAGGCGCGAGGCGTGCCCATCGACTGCGTCGGTTTCCAGTCCCACTTCGGCACCGGCGGCCCGCCGTCCACCTTCCAGACCACGCTCGCCAACTTCGCCGCCCTCGGCGTCGATGTCCAGCTCACCGAACTGGACATCGCACAAGCCCCGCCGACGGCCTACGCGAACACGGTGCGGGCTTGCATGAACGTCGCCCGCTGCACCGGTATCACCGTCTGGGGAATCCGCGACAGCGACTCCTGGCGTTCCGGCGAGAACCCGCTGCTCTTCGACCGCTACGGCAACAGGAAGCCGGCCTACCAGTCCGCCCTGACCGCCCTCGGCGGCAGGGCGGCGGCGCCCGGCACCGCACCGGCGCCGCGGTCCGCCACCGCGCTCCCCTCGTCCTTCCGGTGGAGTTCGAGCGGACCGCTGATCGCCCCCAAGCCGGACGCCGGCCACAACATCGCCGGGATCAAGGACCCGTCGGTCGTCTACTACAACGGCAAGTACCACGTCTTCGCCAGTACGGCGAGCGCCGCCGGATACAACCTGGTGTACCTGAGCTTCTCCGACTGGTCGCAGGCCGGCTCGGCCACCCACCACTACCTGGACCGCACCGCCATCGGCGCCGGGTACCGGGCCGCACCCCAGGTCTTCTACAACGCGCCGCAACGTCTGTGGTACCTGGTCTACCAGACCGGCAACGCGTCGTACTCCACCAACCCCGACATCAGCAACCCCAACGGGTGGAGCGCACCCCGCAACTTCTACTCGTCGATGCCGGACATCATCCGCAAGAACATCGGCAACGGCTACTGGGTCGACATGTGGGTGATCTGCGACAACGCCAACTGCTACCTGTTCTCCTCCGACGACAACGGGCACCTGTACCGCTCGCAGACCACCGTCGGCCAGTTCCCGAACGGTTTCACCAACACCGCCATCGCCGCGCAGGACTCCAGGAACGCGCTGTTCGAAGCGAGCAACGTCTACAAGGTGCAGGGCACCAACCAGTACCTGCTCCTCGTCGAGGCCATCGGATCCGACGGGCGGCGCTACTTCCGCTCCTGGACCGCCGGCAGCCTCGCCGGTTCCTGGACCCCGCTCGCCGCGTCCGAGAGCAACCCCTTCGCCCGGGCGAACAACGTCACCTTCCCCGCGGGCGCCTGGAGCCGGGACATCAGTCACGGTGAGATGATCCGCGCGGGCTATGACCAGACGCTGACGATCCCCTCCTGCCGGCTTCAGTACCTGTACCAGGGACTGAACCCCAACGCGGGTGGCGACTACAACAGCCTGCCGTGGCGGCTGGGCCTGCTCACCCAGACCAACTCGACCTGCTGACCCACCGGCCGCGTGGGCCCCGCCGTTCCTGCGGGGCCCACGTTCTGCGGCGGCCGGCGGACTGAGGTGGACGGCTCCGGCCGCAGTCGCGGGGAACGCTTCTTCGGCCGGAGGCGCCGTCGCTGCTGAACGACCGTGTTCCTAGACCCCGGGAATCTCCCGGGCCTTGAACGCCGCGCGCACCGCGTCCGCCGCGCTCGCCCCGTACATGCGCTGCGCGGTCGCGACCGTCGTCAGCGCCGCGTCCTGGAAGCTGGTGTCCGCGCGGAAGCCGAACTGCGCGTTCACGATGATCCGGTCGGCGGTCCGGGCGCCGAGGGCCTTGCGGATGTCGAACAACGCCCGGGACCAGATCTCGCCGTCCGCGTGCACCTCCCCGACCCGGTCCGCGTACACCTTCGTCCCGTCGATGCGGCGCAGACAGTGCGGAGCCGCGCTGTAGGCGACCGAGTCCCAGTCGGCGACGCAGGCCAGGTCGGTCTTGAGCGGCCACCTGTATTTGGCGTCGGCGTACGCGCCGACCGTGACGGCCAGATAGTCGCCGAACGCCTCGCCGATCGCACCGGCCTCCGGTGACGCGCCGAAGCCGGGAACCTGCGCGTTGTGCACCGCGTGCCCGTACTCGTGGACGATGACCTCGGCGTCCTCGGCATCGTCCACCCCGCCCTTGCCGAAGCGGATCTCGGCCTTCTTGTCGGTGAAGAAGGAGTTGTCCGCACCCCACTGGTTGATCCGTACGGGCTGCGCGCGGTCGTTGGCGCCGGGCAGTTCGCCGCCGAAGCCCAGGCCCTGCAGGTACTCCTGGGCCTCGTTGACCCAGAAGTACGCCATGACCTGCTCGAACTGGTCGTCGTTGCGGCTGTAGGTCCCGACGTCCGTGAGCCGTGCCGAGGCGCCGGTGTCCGAACGTACGGTCGCCCACCTGCCCGACAGCGAGCCGCTGCCGTCCAGATTGCGCAGCGCGGCCACGGCGTACGCGGACGCGGGCACGGCGGCGTTGCCGTCCTTGCCGTCGGTCAGCGACTGGTCGCCGGAGGACTGGACGGGGTTGACCATGAACAGCCGGGCTTGCGGAAGCGCGGTGTCGGACGCGGCGGAGGTCCCTGCGGGCAGGGCGGAGACCGGGCCGGCCTGGGTGAGGAGCGCCACGGTGGCAGCGGCCGCGGCGACGAGGCCACGGGATGTGCGGCGAGCCATACAAATCCTCCGGTGGGGCGGTGGCGGGGAGGTGGCGTGGGGGGTGCGGCGGCGATCCTCGCGTACGCGGCCCCGCTTTGACCAGGCCCAGGACGAGATTCCTGGGGAGGCCGTGCTGAAGAGACCACTCCCTGGAAAACCGGAAAACCGGCGGACCGGAAAACCGGCGGACCGGCGGACCGGTGGCGGGACGAGCGTCCCTCAGCCCGGTTGGCCCTGACCGTCCACCTCCAGGTTCGCGCGGAGAGCGGCGAGGGCGGGGACAAGGAGTTTCAGGTCGGCGGCCGGAACCGTCGCGGTCAGGGAGGCGAGCGCGCCTTCCACCACGGGCCGGGAGGCCGCCAGCACCTTCTCGCCCTCGGGCGTGAGGTGCAGTACCGAGGAGCGGCGGTCCTGCGGGTGCGCGACACGCACGCACCAGCCCGTGGCCACCAGCCGGTCGACCGCCTTGCTGACGGCCCCCACGGTGAGGGCCACCTCGCCCACGATGTCGAGTACGCGGCACCCGTCGACCCGTTCGATGATGTGCAGGAACTCGAACTGGCCCAGGGCCAGGCCGCATTCGGCGCGCAGCCGGGCGCCGACGGCGTTGTACTCCCGACAGCAGCGCCACGCCCTGGGCACCCTGCCCCGCTCCGCCCCTCGCAGCGAGACGACACTCACCCCCGACGAACTGCGCACGTCGTTCGCCCCGGTCATGACGCGACCGGCGCCGGCTGGCGTCACCATCCGCAGAACCGTCCTCGGCGGACGCCCCGCCGTGGACCCGGAACCGATCGGAGCCGCCGACCGCGGACGGCTGCTGTACCTCCACGGAGGCGGCTACGTCGTCGGCTCACCGGACACCCATACCTGCCTGGCCGGTGAACGCGCCGCCCGTGCCGGACTGCGGACCCCCTCGGTGGACCACCGCCTGGCGCGGTCATCCGCGAGAACAGCGCGTGCTGGCTCGACGCACCGGCGACCTACGCCCGCCAACGGCGGCGCGAACACCTACAGCGCATGGACCCGGCCGACCTTCACCAACTGCGCGGGGACCGCGTAGCGTTCGGCGGCTCGACGGCAGCGACACCCGGAGGCGCTCTGGACGCCGGTGTCGCTGCCGTCGGGTGTTTTCCGCCCTCAACCGCCCGCCGTCTGCTCAGCGGCAGGGCATGCTCATGTAGAGCGCCTGCTCGCCCTCGGAGGCGGTGCCGTCATAGAGCGAGGTGTCCAGGCCGCAGAAGGCGAAGCCCAGCTTCTGGTAGGCGTGGATCGCGGGGGCGTTGACGCTGGTGACCTCCAGCCAGATGTGTCCGGCGCCCCGCTCGCGGGCGAAGCCCACGGCCAGCCCCATGAGCGCCCTCCCGACGCCCCGGCCCCGGTGCTCCGGAGCCACCTCGATGTCCTCGATGACGAGTCGGCGGTTCCAGGGTGCGTACGAGACGGCGATGAACCCCGCCAGGCCCCCGCCGGACCCGAGAGCGACAAACGTGCGGGAGTCCTGGTCGTCCTCGCCGCCCTCGTCACCGTCGTCCGGCTCGTCCTGGGGGAACACCTTGGTCAGGGGCGGGTCCACCGGCACTTCTCGCAGCGTGAAGCCGTCCGCGGTGAGGCTCACCCGGAAGACCGTGTCGGTGGTGAAGGAGCCGTCCAGCGCGGAGATGGCTTCGCTGTCCTCGGGGACGGCGGCGCGGAACCGGTACACCGTGTCGTCAGCAGTGGTCATGGCACAACGCTACGTCGATCGGGGGCGATTGTGCCGACGTGCCGTCCCGGTACGGCCTACGGACGCCGCCGCCCCGCCGGGTGCCCGGCAACGCATCCGCTCGCGGTCCGGTCCGGCTCTCAGCCCCGCAGTGCCCTGGTCAGTCGTACAGACGTCACGGTCGTCTTGATGCCGCTGTCCACCAGTCGTCCGTGTGCGTCGAAGGCATCGGGGCCGTCCGTCATGCCGAAGTCGTTGTCGTTGATGAGCGCGAGGGTGTCCGGGCCGGTCAGGGCGATGCCCTCGATCTTGCCGGGGACGCCCGGGACCTGGCCGAAGTCGGCCACCAGGGTCTTGCGCAGGAACGGCGTACCGGCCGGTGCGGAGTCGTCCAGCTGCTCGTACGAGGGGGAGGTCGTGGGGTCGTCCCAGGCGCTGCCGAGGATGCCGGGGCCGTGCGGGAGCCGTACGCGGTGGACGCGGGAGGTCTTGTCGGTGCGCTCCTGCACCAGGAGCGTGTCGCGGCCGACGGCCACGAGGGAGGAGATCTTCAACTCGGACGTGTCGTGCTGGCCGGGGTCGACCACCTCCACAGGGTCGAAGCGGTAGGCGTACTCGGCCGTCACCGCGCGCTGCTTCGGTGAGAACCGCAGCAGGCGCGTGTTGCGGGAGGCGTTGCCGACGCCCGCGTCCGGCACGGACAGGGGACTCTGCACGGCCAGGACCAGATCGCCGCCGGGAAGGTGGGCCAGGCCCTCGAAGCCCCGGTTGGTCTTGCGCTTGAGGAGGATGCCGGGCAGAGACTCCACGACGGGGTAGTCGGCGCCCTTGAGCCCGAGTCCCTTGGGGACGTACCGCGTGAGGACCCTGCCGCGTGCCGAGACGTGCACGAGTGACGGCCCGTACTCGTCGACGAGCCAGAAGGTACCGTCGGCCGCGCGCACGATCCCCTCGGTGTCCAGGCCGTTCGGGTCGTAACCGAGTGGGATCTTCGCGTCGTACGTGTACGGGGCCTCGTCCCGCGAGGCCTGGTTGGGCAGCCCCGTGACGGGCTTGCCGGAGCGGGTGGTGAGCGGGATCGCCTGGAGCACCTGGACGCGGGGGCCGGACACGCGGATGCGGACGATCGCGGGGTCGAAGCCGGGGACCGGGAAGGTGCGGCGCTTGGCGCCGGCGACCTTGATCTGGCCGTTGGGCCCGCGGTCGGTCACCGTCCAGAACTCCCCTTTGTGCCCAGCGGGGTAGAGGTCGCTGCCTATGCCGCCGAGGTCGATACCACGGTCGTCCGCGACCGAGCCGGGCAGCAGGAGGTTGCTGAACGAGCCGAGCGGGATGTCCCCGAGCGTGGCGGTCGCCACGACGCGTGCGCCCCCGGGCACGCGACCGTCCGCCGCGGTGGGCACGCCCGTGGCGGTCCCGGCCACCGTGACGGTCGCGAGCAGGGCGAGCGGGACGCCCGCCGCGAGTGAGCGGCGTACGGTGCGCTGGGTGTGCGCGAGGGATGACATCGGGCCTCCTGGCCGGCGGGGCATGTGACTGCGGCCAAGCTGGTGGCTCGTCGCGAACGCGATGAGTCCAGGGGGTGAATGCCGTCCGACGCGCGGCCGACGCCCTGGTGGGCCGCGCCCAGGCAACGGATCAGCTCGGCTGCCGCAGGCCCTGCGTTCGGACGGCGATTGAGGCGACTACCCCACGTCGTGATCCGAGGAGCGTTACGCTGGGTGGAGCCAGGGGGAGGGCACCAGGTGAAGAGCGGCGAAGTACTCAATGGTCGCTACGAGTTGGTACGGCGTCTTGAGGACAGCCGCGGCCTCGAAGTCTGGGCAGGACGCGACCTGACCCGGGGGCAGGACGTGGCCATCAGGCTGCTGCGCCGCCGCGCGGAGAGCCGGGCGCGCACCGAGCTGGCCGCCCGGTTCCAGATCGAGGCCGCACGGTTGGCGGCCGTGGACGAGTCCCACATCGCTCCCCTGTACGACTACAGGCGCGGCACCACCAGTGACGGGCCCGTCGAGTACGTGGTGTCGAAGCTCGTACATGGACGAACCCTGGCCGAGGAGACCAAGGAAGCGCTGCCGACGCTGCCCCAGGTGCTGTCGTTCACCGTGCAGATCCTCCATGCGCTCCATGCCGCGCACAGCAGGGATGTCGCCCACCTCGATCTCAACCCGGCGAACATCGTGATCGAGGATTCCGGAAACGTGAAGGTGGTGGACTTCGGAGTCGCGCGGCTCGATGACACCCGAGCCGGTCCGGACCTCGATACGGAATCCTTGACCTCCGCGATCCCTGAGCAGGCCGCCGCGGGGGATCTCGACCGCAGCGTCGACGTGTACGCGCTGGGCTGTGTGATGTACGAGATGCTGACGGGCGCGGCGCCGTTCGGGCAGGGGGATGAGCAGGGCGGGCGCCCGCGGAGGGCGATCGATGCCGTGCCGGAACCGCCCAGCACGTTCCGGCCGGCGGTTCCGGCCGAGGTGGATCAACTGGTACTGCGCCTGCTCGCCAAGGACCCCAAGGACAGGCCGAGGAGCGCTGAGGCGGTCCTCGGCCTGCTTCGAAGATTCATGGTGGAGGCTTTTCCCGACCCGGGGTTCAGTTCGCCGGCTTCGGCGGAAGGGGACGTCGACGTCACCGTCCTCAAGAACGCCCTGCAACAAGTCGCGTCGGACACCTACCGGTCGGTGCGCGCGGAGATGCTCGACACGGAGAACAGTCGAGAGGTCGACCCGGTGTCGGGGACCGGGATGGTGCTTTTTCAGGCTCAACAGAGCATGTCGTCCCCACCCCCGTCCCCAGAACCCTATGACGCGGACGAGGATGCGGCCCCGGCCGCCGCGACCCTCGACGAAGCTCTCGCCCGTCTGTTCCTGCGGCTGGGGCCACCGCCTGAGTCGGCTGAGAGGGAGATTCAACCAGTGGGGTCCGACGGCGGAGGGGCGCAGGGATGACAACGGGACCGGCCGGCAGCCTGCCGGCACCCCAGGAAGACCCCATCATCACCGCGGGTCTGGGGATCGCGGCCCAGTGGGGTGAGGTCCTCGGCGCGGAGAAGCTGGAGATCGCGCTGAAGGCCATGGAGCCGCAGCTGAAGCGTGAACACCAGCTACGAATAAAGCAGTTGGACAACCAGCGGTATCGCGCCGAGCAGGAGGCCGCCGGCCGCGAAGCCGAACGCGAGCGAGCCGCGGCTCTGGCGAAGGCAGAGGGTGAGCGTGCCGCGCGGGACGCGGAGAAGCACCGCAACCATGTGTTCCGCATGAGCGGTCTGATCACGGGGGCGGTGCTCGCGCTGTCGCTCCTGGGCGCTGGAGTGGCGGTGGCGCCGTCACAGCCCTGGCTCGCCGCGGGCCTCTGTGGCCCGAGCCTCCTGGCGGTGCTCAAGATCGTGGTCTTGCGCCGCAGCGACGCGGGTGATGTGAAGGCGACGGAACGTACGGTCCGGCAGGCGGCCGCGTCCGCCACCCCGCCTCTCGGTCCGTAGCGCGTTTCCTTCTCGGCCGCTGGGGCCGGCCCGGGTGTCGCGGCAGTGCCGCACCGGTTCAGCGGCCGGTGCGGCACTGCGTCGTTCACAGGATTCAGGCCTTGACGTTCACCCCGGCCCAGGCGGCCTCCACGGCCTTCGCCTCGGCACTGTTCGCGCCGTAGAGGTCGGCGGCCGCCTTCAAGGTGCCCTGGCGGGCGCCGTGGTAGTCGGTGGTGGAGGTGAAGTACGTGGTCAGTGCCTTGTACCAGATCTGCACCGCCTTGTCGCGGCCGATGCCCGTGACCGTGGAGCCGTCCACGGTGGGGCTGTCGTAGTGCACACCGTTGATGTCCTTCGCGCCGCTGCCCTCGGACAGCAGGTAGAAGAAGTGGTTGGCGACACCGGAGGAGTAGTGGACGTCGAGGTCGCCGACGCCGGAGCTCCAGTAGTCGGCCGAACCGCGGCCGTCCTTGCTCGGCTTGTCCTGGTAGCGCAGCGGCTTGCCGTTGCCGAAGATGTCGATCTTCTCGCCGAGCAGGTAGTCCCCCTTGTCCTGGGCGTTGTTCGCGTTCCACTCCACCGCGGTGCCGAAGATGTCCGAGGTCGCCTCGTTCAGGCCGCCGGACTCGCCGGAGTACTGCAGGTTCGCGGTGGCGGAGGTGACGCCGTGGCTGAACTCGTGGCCGGCCACGTCGAGCTGGGTCAGCGGGTGCTGGTTGCTCGCGCCGTCGCCGTAGGTGATGGTGAAGGAGGCGTCGTCCCAGAAGGCGTTCTGGTAGGCGTTGCCGTAGTGGACGCGGGAGACGGGGGCGCGGCCGTCGTTCTTGATGCCGTTGCGGTGCAGGACGTTCTTGTAGAAGTCCCAGGTCTGGGCGGCTCCGTAGGCGGCGTCGACGGCGGCCGTCTGATTGTTGGCGGGGCTGCCGGTACCCCACTTGTTGTCCGCGTCGGTGAAGACGCCGCCCTTGCCGCTCGTACGGTGCTTCAGGTCGACGGTGCTGGAACCGCCGCGCACGCTGTCGACGAGGGAGTAGCCCGTGGACGACTTGGTGGTGTTCAGGCTGACGGTGCCGCTGTACTGGCTGGCGCCGGTGCCGACGGCGGCGACCTGTGAGCCGCCCGGTGCGGCCGCCCCGGCGCCGCCCTTGGCGGTGACGCCCTCGGTTATGTCGTTGATCAGCTGGATCTCGTACAGCTTCCTGCCGGTGTCGGCGTCGGTGATGACACGCAGTCTGCTCGGCGTGACACCGTCGCGCTGGGTGCCGGTGACGACGCTCTCATAGGCGAGGACGGGCTTGCCGCCGACGGCCCAGACGACCTTGCGGGGGGCGTTCTCGGCGGCGGCATCAGCCGTCTTCGCGGCCTTGGCCGCCTTGATCGCGGCGGACGTGGCGGCAGTCGGGGTCAGCTTCGGGGCGAGCGAGGCGACCTTGATGGGGGCCTTGACGGCTTTGGTGACGTCCTTGACGGTGCCGTCGGCGGCGCGGTGGACGATGAGGTCGCCGCCGAGGACGGGAAGGCCGGCATAGGTGCGCTCGTAGCGGGTGTGGACCGTGCCGTCGGCATCCTTGATGACGTCCTTGACGACCAACTTCTCCTGTGCGCCGAGGCCGAGCGCCTGGGTGGTGGCCGCGACGGAGGTGCCACCGGGGTGTTCCGCGGCGGCACCCGCTGATGCGGTGGCGGCACCGGCGACGAGCAGGGCGCCGGTGAGGACGGCGGCGCCGGATGTGAGGGCGAGTCGGCGGGCACGGTCGCCGGTGGGGGAGAGCGAAGACATGTGGTTGCTCCAGAGAGTCATGAGGAGTGGGGCGGTTGGGCCGCCCAGTCGTCCAGGGAGGGAGGGACTGCCTTGATGGGGAGGGACACTCGCAGCCCGTCGCGCACATGTCACGCGGCATAAAAGAGGGTTCGGTGGCGCATGCCGGATTTGCGGCCTGCCGCGTCATGGGATGGACAAGGCCCTGATACGCGCCGACATGGGGAGCACAGGAGTCCGCAACATGCTGGAAAGACGTCCTGCGGTGCGCACCGCTTCGTGTGAAGGCCGAGCCGCTCGCTCTGTGTCCGGCTTCCTGGCACCGTGAACTGGCCACGCAGGAGGGCGAATCGGCCGGGGTGGACCGCTATCCCCAGTATTCCTATCGAATTACTAGGGAAGCATTGACGGTGATCGAGGCAGAGAGTGAGGATGAGGAAGCCGACGCGTCACCCCGCACCGCTGCACCTCCCGCGCCGCCACGCCGGGCACCGCGTCGTCCTCGGACCCTTGGAGGAAGACGCCATGAGCCCAGCAGTGAGCTGTAGTTGCCGCCGTGGTCGTAGCCGCGGTGACCGTCGTCCGCATACAAAGGGGATACGGGCATGACGGTCGCAGCGGATGAAGTCATGGACATCGAGACCGGGCAGGCCCGCTGGCTGCACATCGCCGGTGAGATCGCGGACGACCTGGCCACGGACGCGGTGGAACGCGAACAGCGCGGCGATCCGCCGTTCGACGAAGTCGCCCGGCTGCGCGAGTCGGGGCTGCTGACCCTGTTGGCACCGGCCGAACACGGCGGAGGGGGCGCGGACTGGCGTACCGCCTACGCGGTCGTCAGAACCGTCGCCGCGGCCGACGGGGCCATCGGCCACCTGCTCGGCAGCCACTACTTCCTTTCCTTCAGCGCCCGCTTCTTCGCCGACCCCGGCCACGCCGCCCGCGTCGAGCGGCAGGCGACGGAGGAGCGATGGTGCTGGGGAGGGGGGATTGCCGCCCACGAGCCGCCGCTCATCCTGACCCCCAGGGGGGACGGGTATCTCCTGGACGGGTACCAGCGGTTCGCCACGGGCGTCGGGGTTGCCGACAGGCTGGTGGTCCGAGCCGCCAAGTACGGCACCGGTGAGCCGCTGGCCGTCCTCGTCGATCCCACGCACCCCGGTGTCGTGAGCGGCCGCAGTGGGGACACGTTCGGCCAGCGTCTGGCCGCCGGAGGCGCCGTGGAGTGCGACGCGGTACTGATCGCGGCGGATGAGGTGCTGGGCGCGCTCTCGCCGGACGAGGCCGTCCTGCGGCCCTCCGCCTCCCTGGCCGTGCCGACCGCACGCCTGGTCTCCACCCAGTACTGTCTCGGCATCGCCGAGGGACTCCTGGCCGAGGTCCACGAGCACGGAAGGACCGTGCGCTCACCCTGGCAGCCCTTGTCGCCCCACCCCTGGCCGGGCGGCCCGCCACAGGATCCGCACGCGCTGACCGTCTACGGCGAACTCGCCGTCGCCGCGCGTGGAGCATCCGCCCTCGCGGGTCAGGCGGTGGATGCCCTGCTCCAGGGCCTGGGGCGGTGGGATGACCTGGACGACGAGGAGTGTGCGGAGATCGCCGTCCTGGCGAGCGTGGCGGAGGCCGCCGCCTCCCGGGCGGCCCAGGAGATCACCACCCGTGCTCTGGACGTCATCGGCGCCGACGCCGCCTCCGCGCGCCACGGCTTCGACCGCTTCTGGCGCAACGCCCGCACACACACCCTTCGTGAGCCGGTCGCCCACAGGCTGCGTGAGATCGGGGACTACTTCCTCAACGGCGCGCACCCGTCCTTCACCTTCCCCGCCTGACGCCGCGACCCCCGTCGGGCGGAGAAGGCGATGAGGGATAATCACGGTATGCGGATCTCGGCGCGGGCGGACTATGCGGTGCGGGCGGCGCTGGAACTGGCCGCGGCGGGAGACGGTGTCTCCCTCAAGGCCGAGGCGATCGCGACGGCGCAGGGCATCCCGCACAAATTCCTGGAGGGCATCCTCGGCGACCTGCGCCGGGGCGGCCTCGTCGTCAGCCAGCGAGGCGGCAACGGCGGCTACCGGCTGGCCCGTCCGGCGGACTCGATCGCCATCGCGGACGTCATCAGGATGGCGGACGGCCCCTTGGTGTCGGTACGGGGAGTACGCCCGCCCGAACTCTCCTACGGCGGACCGGCGGAGTCGCTGCTGCCCCTGTGGATCGCCGTCCGCGCCAACGTCCGCAAGATCCTCGGCGAGGTCACTCTGGCTCACGTTGCCGCGGCCAAACTGCCGGACGAGGTCGTGAACCTAACGCAGGACCCGGAAGCCTGGACCAATCCCTGAGCTGCCTTCGGCCACTTCACGGCGCTGTGTCAACGGCGCCCGACCGACCTGGCTTCGGCCGGGAAACAGAACACGCCCGGCTTTGTTCGCTTGCGATTACTCCACGGTGGTGGACGACCATGTGACGGGCAGGTCGACAGGGCCTCGGATCAGGACGTCGGTCTGCCACTTCATGTCTTCGGGGGAGACGGCGAGCCGCATCGAAGGGAATCTCCCGACCAGGGTGGAGAGCAGGACCTCTGCTTCCATCCGGGCCAACAGGGGGCCCACACAGGAATGGGGGCCGAATCCGAATGCCAGGTGGGGCGGCCCCTGACGTTCGAAGTCGATGCGCCCCGGATCGGGGTAGACGGCTTCATCCCAGTTGGCGGCTACGTAGGAGACGTAGACGAGTTCTCCTTCGGGGATCAACACGCCGCCGACCTCCACGGCTTCGGTGGTGATACGTGGTTGCCCCACGCCGTGCTTGTGGGGGATCCAGCGCAGGAGTTCACTCACCGCCGGCCCGATCAGATCGCCGGGCTCCCCGCGGAGCCGTTCCATGAGATGCGGCTGCGTCAGCAGTACGTACATCATGTTCGCGGTGTTGTTGCACACCGCGTGCCAGCCGTTGAGCCCCATGAGCGTGGCCAGCGCGAGCAGTTCCTCCTCGTCGATACGCCCTGCGTCGACGGCGGCCACCATGGCGCTCATCACGTCCTGGCGGGGCCGGACGCGTCGCCGGCCCGCCAGTTCGCGGAAATACGAGCGGGCCGCCTGCTTGGCGTCCTCCGCCCGCAGTGCTTGAGCGTCGTCACCGGCCCGTGTCAGGAGCGTCTGCGCCCAGTCCCGGATGCGGGGTCGGTCCTCGGCGGGGACGCCGATCACCTCGCCGATCATCGCCAGGGCGAAGGGGGAGATGACACGGCTGACGAGGTCGGCGCGCGGGCCTGCGGCTTCCAGGTCCCGGCAGAGCCCTTCCATGACGAGGTGGGCGCGGCGGCGGCGCTGGTCGATGCTGCGCTTGGTGAAGTGGGGGGCGACGACAGAGCGTACGCGGGCGTGGTCGGGCGGGTCGACGAAGCTGACGGCGCGGTCCAGAGGGATGAAGTGCCGGGTCATTTTGGGTACGGAGCGGCCCAGGATGTCCCGGCTGAAGCGCGGGTCGGAGGTGACGAGGCGGACATCCTCGTGCCTGGTGACCAGCCAGCACTCTCCTGTGCCATGGGGAAGACGGATCCTGGAGACCGGCGCGTTGGACAGTGACTCCCACAGGAAGGGGTCGAAGGCCAGACCCGGGAGGTCGTGGACGTCATAGATACGGGCATCGTCGGTTTGGGACACGTCGGCCTTCCCGGAATGGTGCGCAGCGCGAGGCCTTCGGAGACCTCGCATCACCTGGCACACTCAACCAACGAATGGTCGGTGTCCGGGCTACCCACATGAGGCCGTGCGCGCTCCGGTATCACCCGGTCGAGTGGCGGGTTCCATCCGGACGGTGACGCTCGGCCGACCCTGGTGTCAGGGTCGGCCGAGCCTGGGCCCGGTGGGTCAGTGGGGGGCGTTGCGTGCGGGTGCGTGTCCGACGGCCGGGGAGGGGGCGGCTGCCGTGGTACCCGCGGCGGTGCACCTGGTGCCGTTGAGGGTGAAGTCGCCGGGCGCGGCGTTGGCGCCGGAGTAGGCGCCGTTGAAGCCGAGGGTGGTGGAACCCCCGGTAGGCAGGGACGCGTTCCAGCCGGCGTCCTTGACGGTGACCGCGGGGCCGGTCTGCGACCAGGTTCCGTTCCAGCCCTGGGTGACCTTCTGCGTGCCGGTGAAGGTGAATCCGAGGCTCCAGCCATTGACCGGTGCGGCCTGGTTGGTGATCCTCACGTTCGCGGTGAAGCCGGTACCCCAGTCGTTGCCGATCTGATAGGCGACCGTGCAGCCGCTCGTCGGGGCAGGCCCTGTGGTGACCTGAAGCGAAGCCGACGGAGGCGAGCTGCGGCCCGCGGTGTCGGTGGCGACGACGCGGAACGTGTAGGCGGTGGCCGGACTCAGGCCGGTGACCGTGGCGGTGGTCGTCGAGGCGGGGACGGTGATCAGCGGCGCGGTGGCGGCCGGGTCACCGGCGTACACGCGGTAGTCCGCCAGCGGGGAGGTCCCGGGCAGGGCGGCCGGCCAGGTCAGCGTCACGCGGTCGGGTCCCGTCGCGGAAGTCGTGGGAGCGCCGGGTGCCGAGGGCGGGGTGCTCTGGGCCGAGCCGGCGGGTATGACGTACTCGGTGATGGAGTACGCCGGGAAGGTCGCGGTGAAGGAGCCGCCGCTCAGCGGCTGGTCCGCCGGGTGCTGGATCGCGGCGGGGTCGGCCTGGCCGTAGCGGTAGACCTGCGCCGCCGCCGGAAGCGCGGTGCTGGTGGTCAGGGAAACGGGTGCGGTCAGGTCGCCGGTGGTCTTGTTGATCACCATGACCGTGGTGGCGTGGTCGCCGCTGCGCTCGGCCGCGTACACCGACAGCTTGTCCTGATCGGCGCTCGCGGCCCGGACGGAGGTGTCACCGAAGGTGCCACCGTGGCCGTCGTAGTTGAGGAACATGCGGAAGGCGTACGCTCCGGGGTCGGTCGCCTTCGGCGGTGACCACAAGGTGGCCAGGTCCAGCCCCTGACGCCCGAAGATCCCCAGCACGTCGGCCTCGGCCAGGCCGCCGTCGATGTGGTCCAACGCGCCCCAGTTGTACTCCGAGATGGCCAGCTTCGTCCCCGGGTAGTTCTGGTCGACCAGCGAGCGCATACGGGGGATGAACTGGATCGGCTGGTTGATCCAGCTCTCGTCGACGTAGGAGGGATCCCACAACTGCCGGGTGGAACGCAGCCGCAGGGCCTGCGTCGCCGCGTCGTCCGCGCTGCCGGACACACCGGCCTGCTGGGGGTAGATGTGCTCGTCGAAGTAGTCCAGGATCCGGCGCCCGTGCGCCTGCTGGTATTCCTTCATCTTCCCCAAATACCACGGGGCGAACTGCGCTCCGCCGTGCGCGGCGGCGTCCGGCGGGTTGGACCAGCAACTGCCCCCCTGCTCGCCGCACACCTGCTGGTCGAGGCCGGAGTAGATCAGCGAGTTGAAGCCCCAGCCGACCGGGCCGAGGGTCTGCGCGGTCGGGTCGGCGTCCTTGACCGCCGCGGCCGTGGCGTAGGTGCTGTCGCGCAGTTCGTCGAACCCCGCCCCCGTCGGGTGGACGTCGCGGTGGGTGCCGGACCAGAGGTCGGGTTCGTTGTCCAGGTCGTAGAAGCGCACCCCACCGCTGTCGGCGGCGCCGTAGGTGCTTTTGAGGTGCTGCACCCAACCCTTGACGAAGTCCGGGCCGGCGGGCGTGCTGGTCTCGGCCGGATCGTTGCCCTTGATCAGGGTGCCGTCGGGCTTCTTGCCGTTGCCGCAGTCCGGTCGCCACTGCGCGTCGGTGTCCTGCTGGGGGCCGTACTTGGCGATGCTGAACCCGCAGCGGTCATCGCGTCCTGCCGCCGTCCAGCCGATCATCGGCACGGTCATCAGCGTGTCGGTGCCGGTCCTGCGGTTCTGGTCGACGAACTTGTCCGCCTGCGATCCCGCGGGCAGGTTCTTGGTGTCATTGGTGTAGTGCAGGTTCTCGAAGTACCAGTCGGACCCGGCGTTGTAGGCGTCGAGCTTGTAGTTGTAACGCGTGGTGGCGTTGCCGCCCCAGCGGCCCGTCGGCAGACGCAGTTCCGCGGCCAGTGCCTCGTCGGGGAAGTTCATGCCGTAGATGTGGGGGTCGATGGCGTGCCGCCCGGTGGTGGCGTCCACCGTGATCGCCGGACCCGAGGAAGCATCGGCTGCCCGTATCGAACGGCCGGGCCCGAGGTCGTCACCCTGCGCCGTCCCGGCGCCTGCCAGCAGCACCGCGCATGCCGCGAGGGCGGCCGCCTTGTGTGTCGTACGCATGGTCTCCTTCTCAACGGCCGGCAGCACGGGCGGTACGGTCCGCAGCGCCGAAGCGTGCGACGGTACGTACCGTCGGCGGTGCCGCGGCCTTCGGTGGGGGATGGAAACGGCCGCGCTGGGGGAGTTGGCTTGACCGGCCGGCGGCCGCGGAGCAGGACGCCGCGACCGCCGATGGCGTCGCGCGGCCGACAGCGATACTCCTCAACTCGGCGCGAGTGGTGCCCGGTTGACGGATGGGAGCGCTCCCAAGCAGGAGTCTGGAGTGCCTGCTCCCTAGTGTCAACACGTGTGCACTAGCGTCCCCAGTCCCTGCTGTACGGGCAGTGGATGTCCCCACCTTCGCGGTCGGCGGCCGGCGGTCGGAGGGCGGAGGTCGCCGGTCGGCCAGTGGGCGGTGCTCCAGACCCTTCAGGAGCGGAAGGTGCGGCGGTAGGTGTCGGGCGGGACCCCGACGCTGCGGTGGAAGTGGCGGCGCAGGGTGGTGGCGGTTCCCATACCGGTGGCTGCGGCAATGGTGTCCACGGTGGCGTTCGTGGTTTCCAGGAGTTGCTGGGCGTGGCGGATGCGTTGGGTGTGGAGCCACTGCAACGGCGTGGTGCCGGTGAGGTGTTTGAAGTGCCGACCGAGGTGGCGTGAGCTCATACGGGCCTGGCGGGCCAGGTCTTCCACGCTGAGCGGCTGGTCCAGTCGCTCCAGCGCCCAGGGGAACAGTTCGCCCAGGGGATGGTTGCCGGGCGCGGGGAGGGGCGTGGCGATGAACTGGGCCTGGCCGCCATCGCGGTGGGGCGGGATGACCAGACGTCGGGCGATCTTGTTGGCGTTCGCCGAGCCGTGGTCGAGGCGGACCAGATGCAGGCACAGGTCCATGGCGGCCGCCTTGCCCGCGGAGGTGAGGACGTCGCCGTTGTCGACGTAGAGGACGTCGGGATCGACCGTCGCTGCGGGGTGGCGCCGGGCCAATTCCCGTGTGTGGCCCCAGTGCGTGGTGGCGCGCCGGCCGTCGAGCAGTCCCGCGGCGCCCAGGACGAAGGCGCCCGTGCACAGTGAGGCCACGCGGGCACCGGCTTTGTGAGCGGCGCGCACCGCCTCGACCAGTTCGGGAGGCGGTTCGCGATCCGTGTCGGCCCAGCCGGGGACGATCACCGTGTCCGCGTCCGCGAGGCGGTCGAGTGGCTGGTCGGGTTCAAGGGTGAAGCGGCCGACGCGCACGGGGCCGTTCCCGCAGAGGGAGAAGTCGTACCAGGGGTCCACGAGGTGGGTCAGGTCGGACCCGAAGATCTCGACGGCCACGGACAGTTCGTAGTGGAGCATGCCTTCGGTGACGGCCAACGCGACGGAGGTCATGTCCGAAACTGTACGCCGCGTGTCGTTTCCGACGCTCGTGGGGGGTGTCGCCGCAGGACAGGATGGGCGCATCAGGCCGCGGCGGATCGAGATCGCAGCGGGCGTTCGAGTACGGGGAGCAGTCTCATGGGATCAGGTCAACTGGTTGCGGTCTTCGGCGCGTACGGTCACACGGGGCGGTTCGTGGTCGCGGAACTGGCCGCGCGGGGGTTCGTCCCGGTACCGTCCGGGCGCAACGCGCAGGCGCTTGAGGAACTGGCCGACGGGCGCGGGCTGGAGGCCCGGATCGCGTCGGTCGCGGACCCGGCTTCGCTGGACCGGGCTCTGGCGGGGACGGTGGCGGTCATCAACTGTGCCGGCCCCTTCGCTTCGACCACCGGCCCGGTCATCGAGGCCGCGCTGCGCGCCGGCATCCCGTACCTCGACGTGGCCGCCGAACTGGAGGCGAACCTCGACACCTTCGCCCACTACCGCGAGCGGGCCCGGGACGCGGGAGCGGTGATCGTCCCGGCCATGGCCTTTTTCGGCGGTCTCGGCGACCTGCTGGCCACCGCGGCGATGGGGGACTGGACCGAAGCCGACGAGGCCCACATCGCCTACGCGCTCAGCAGCTGGCACCCCACCGCCGGCACCCGGCTCTCGGGCGCGGTCTCCCGCGAGCGGCGGGGCGACCACCGCCTGCGCTACAGCGGCGGGCAGTGGGAGCGCCGCACCGACCAGGCCCCCACCCTGGAGTGGTCCTTCCCGGACCCGATCGGGCCCCGGGAGGTGATCGGGGAGTTCACGATGGCGGACGTCGTCACCGTCCCCCAGCACCTGTCCATCCCCGAGGTGACCACCTATATGACCACCGAGGCGGTCCGCGACATCGCCGCCCCCCACACCCCCGCCCCGACCGCCACCGACGAGAGCGGGCGTTCGGACCAGACCTTCCTCGTCGACGCCGTCGTGCGCTCGGGTGGGGCCGAACGCCGGGCCACGGCCGGCGGTCAGGACATCTACGCCGCCACCGCGCCCCTGGTCGTCGAGGCCCTGGAACGCGTCCTGAGCGGCCGCACCAAGGCCACCGGCGTCGCCTCGGCGGGCGAGATCTTCGACGCCCCGGACTTCCTGCGCGCGCTTGCCCCGCACATCACCTTCCACTCCAACGCGGAGACGCGGAGCGCCTGACCCCATCGCCCCGAGCTGCCGCCGGGTGTCCGGGAGGAGGCGGTGCACAGGACAGGCGAGGGGCGGTGGGGTGGTTCCCGCACAGTGCTATGTCCGGGAGTGCCGGACACCGCGTTACTACGGCGTGGTGCGGCGGGCGTAGGCGCGGGCGGCGCGGGCGCGGTCACCGCAGCGGGTGGAGCACCACTGGCGGCGGCCGTGCTTGAGCAGGAAGCGGTTGCAGGGCGGGGAGGCGCAGGCGGTCAGGCGGGCGGCGTCGGGCGAGGTGAGCAGGTCGGCGGCGTCGGCGGCGATGACGGCCAGGGCATGCTCGACGATCGCGGTGGTGGGGTGGGGTGTGGCGCGGTAGGGGCCGGTCTTCTCGTCCCACAGCAGCAGGGGCGCGGTGGGGACGCGGGTCATCGCGTCGTTGATCGCCGTGACGGCGGCGGGCAGGGCGGGTTGTTCGGCGACGCGGGAGGCCAGGAGGGATCTGACCTGTTCGCGCAGTGAGCGCAACTGTGCCGCGCATACCTCCGCCAGGCCTGCGTCGGCCGGGGCGAGGTCGCGCCGCGCCAGCCACTGCTCGGCCTGCGCCGGGGTGGCCAGGAGGTCGGCCGTGTGTCCGCCGGGCAGTGCGAGGGCGCTGTTGGCCAGGGCCAGGGCGGGGTGCTCGTCCTCGCCCGGCGCCGAGGGCGGGGCGGCTTCTTCCGTCACGAACTCTTCCACGCTTCTCATGGTACGGCTTGCCTTCATCCGTGAGGCGTGCGTACAGTCATCTCACGGTTAATGTGCTGTCTATCCGTGAGGATCGCATCTGATGTCTTCCCTGCCCCAGCAGTCCGCCTCGTTCCCCGTCCGCGTGTTCGGCGGCCCGACCGCCCTCTTCGAGTACGGCGGCCTGAGCTTTCTCACCGACCCGACCTTCGACGGCCCCGGTGACCACCCGGCGCCGGCCACCGTGCTGACCAAGACGGCGGCGGCCGACGGCAGCCCGGACGACCTCGGCCGCGTAGACGTGGTCCTGCTCTCCCACGACGAGCACGCCGACAACCTCGACACCTCCGGCCGGGCCCTGCTCGCCGACGTCCCGCTGACACTCACCACCCCGGGCGGAGGCGAGCGTCTGGGGGTGACTGCCACCGGCCTCGCCGACTGGCAGTCGGTCGAGCTGGAGCGCCGGGACGGCGGACCCGGCACGGTCACCGTGACCGGCGTGCCCGCCATCCACGGCCCCGGCCCGCGCGAGGAGGTCGAGCCGATCACCGGCCAGGTCGTCGGCTTCGTCCTGACCGGGGAAGGCCTGCCCACCGTCTACGTCAGTGGCGACAACGCCTCTCTCGACGCCGTCAGGGAGATCGCCGCACGCTTCGCCCCGGTGGACACCGCCCTGCTCTTCGCCGGGGCGCCCCGCTTCGCCCAGATATTCGACGGCGAGGTGCTCGTCCTGGACAGCGCCCAGGCCGCCCGGGCCGCGCGGATCCTCGACGCCCGGCGCGTGGTCCCCGTCCATTACGACAGCTGGGCCCACTTCACCGAAGGCCGCGAAGAGCTCGCCGCCGCCTTCGCCGCCGCCGGTCTCGCCGACCGCGTCGACTTCGGCGTCCGCGGCTGACCTCCGTACGTCACCTCACGGACGGGCGGGGGAGCGGGGTGAAGGTGCGGCTCGCCAGATAGGCGGGGCGTGCGCGCGGTGCCGCGTACGGGGTGCCGATCGGATTCTCGACGCTGTTGTAGACGACGAAGAGGTTGGTGCGCGGGAAGGGCGAGACGTTGGAGGCGGACGCGTGCAGGCTGTTGGAGTCGAAGACGACCGCCGAACCCGCCGGGCCGGTGAACTGCCGGATGCCGAGGTCGCGGGCCAGGGCCGCGACCTCGGCGCGATCCGGCGGGCCGGCCGGGAGGTCCCTTCCCTGAAGGGAGGTGTGGTGGTAGTCGGGAGGCGTCCGGCCCGTGGAGGGGACGAAGGTGCGGTGTGCCCCAGGGATGATCATGAGGGGGCCGTTGTGCGGGGCGTTCTCACTCAGGGCGATGGACACGCTGAGTGCGCGCGGCGCCGGCATGCCGTCCTCGGAGTGCCAGGTCTCGAAGTCCGAGTGCCAGCCGAAGCCCGAGCCGGTGAACGCCGACTTCAGGTTCACCCTGGTCTGGTGGACGTACACCTCCGAGCCCAGGATCTGGCGTGCGATCCCGACGAGCCCGGCGGACTGGACGATACGGGCGAACGTATCGCTGAGCGCGTGCACCTCGAACACCGAGCGGATCCCGCCGCCGTGGGGCTCCGGCACCACGCGTCCCGACGCGTTCAGCGAGCGGTCGGCTTTCAGACGCCCGGTCTCCTCCAGGCAGGCCGCTGTCTCCTCCTCGGACAGCAGCGCGTCGAAGCGCAGGCAGCCGTCGCGCTCATAGGCGTTGAGCCGGGCGGAGGACAGCGGGCCTTCGGCGTCGGCGCTCCAGACGACGGGGTGCCGGCGCGGAAAGGGGGCGATGGCGTGCGGGGTGCGGGTCGGGTACAAGTCCCCGGAGTCGGAGGGGCGCACGGTGGTCGTCATCGTCGGCTCTCCGTTGCCTCGGGGGACAGGACCGGCCGCAGGGCCGCGGCAGGGGAGGCGGCTCGTTGGAAGAGAGCCCCGGAGTTGCGGTGCGGCAGGTCGACGATCCGCAGGAGCGCGAAACCCTGGTCGAGGTAGTAGCGGTGCAGCAGGTGGTTGCTCTTCCACGCTTCCAGCCGTAACCAGGGTTTGCCCCGTCGGTGGGCCAGGGCGCCTGCCCAGTCCAGCAGGTGTGCGCCTAGCGCCTGTCCGGCGGCCGCCCGGCTGACCACGAGGTCATGGACGTACAGCGCTGATGCGGGGTCGTCCTCGCTCCACCATGCGAGGTCGGCACGCTCGTGGACGGTGAGGGTGGCGACGGCCCTGCCGTCGCGGAAGACGAGGTAGCAGTCGCCCGCCCCGATCGCCTCCTCCATGCGCCACCGGCGCGGCGGATACTGCCACTGGTCGAGGCCGCGGCCGGCCAGCCAGCGGCTTCCCTCCAGCCACAGGCCCTCCACCTGGTCGAGGTCACCGGGGAGGGCGGTGCGTATGTCGGGGGCCGTCATGGCGTGGGCTCCGTCGCGCCTCCTGCGAGGAAGGCGAGTGCCACGGCCGCGTGGCAGGCGATGCCCGAGGCGATCGCGTCCTCGTCCACTTCCATACGGGGCGAGTGCAGCGAGGGGGCCTCGTGCGGTTCCAGGCCTGGCGGGCACACACCGAGGAAGGCCAGGGCGCCGGGAACCGCCTGAAGGACGTAGGCGAAGTCCTCCGCGGTCATCTGCGGGGCCGTCAGTTCGTCCACCGCGTTCCTCCCCAGCGCCCCCGTAGCCGCGCGAACGACGAAGTCGGTGAACCCGGGGTCGTTGACCGTGACCGGATAGCCCGGCTCGACGACCGCCTCGGCTCGCGCTCCGTGGGCCGCGGCCACCCCCTGCGCCACCCTGATGATCTTTTCGTGCAACATCGTCCGGGTGGGCTCGGACAGGGTGCGCAGAGTGCCGCCCAGCTCCGCGGTGTCCGGGATGACGCCGGTCGCCGTACCGGCGGCGAGGCGCGTCACGCTGAGCACGGCACGATCGTCCGCGGACAGACTGCGGGTGACCATCGTCTGCAGTGCCAGCACGATCTCGCACGCCACCGGTACCGGGTCGCACGTCGTGTGCGGCGCGGAGGCGTGACCGCCGCGGCCACGGACGAGGACGCGGAACCGGTCGGAGGCGGCCAGTTGCGGACCGGGGCGCAACCGCAGTGCGCCCGCGGGCAGTCGGGGGTGGACATGGAGGGCGAAGGCGGCGTCGGCCGTGTGTCCGGACGCCTGGAGGACACCTTCCTCGATCATGTGGCGGGCGCCGTGATGTCCCTCCTCACCGGGCTGGAACATGAACACCACGCGCCCGGCGATCTGTGCGCGGCGTTCGGCGAGCAGCCGTGCCGCGCCCACGAGCATCGCCATGTGGGCGTCATGGCCGCACGCGTGCATCAGCCCGGGGGCCCGTGAGGCGAAGGGCAGACCGGTCTCCTCGGTCACCGGCAGGGCGTCCATGTCGGCGCGCAGCAGGATCGTCGGCCCGTCGGCCGCCCCGGAGAGGACCGCGGTGAGGGAGGTGAGCGTGCGGCCGCCGCGGATGTCCAGGCCGAGTCCGCCGAGGGCGTCGCGCAGCAGGCCCTGTGTGTTCGGCAGGTCGAGGCCCTCCTCCGGACACTGGTGCAGCGCACGGCGCAGGGCGACGGTTTCGGGGGCCAGCCGGCGAGCCGCGTCGAGCAGGGGCGGGCCCGCGGGAGCCCCGGCGGACTGCTGGGAGAGGGCGGCGTCTTGTGCACCGTGCGGAGCCCGAGGCGCAGGGGTCATGCAGCCGTTCTCCTTCCCGGGCCCGGCCTGTGGCGGCCCGGCCCGCGGCGGCGTCGAGGGAGGCGGCCGTCCTGTCTCACCGTAGGGACCGCGGGCGGGGCTGGACAGCCCCCGTGCGCCGCGGCGGACGGGATCAGGACACGACCGCGTGCGGACAGGATGGCGGATTCCCTGTGCTGACCGGGGGCCGACGCGCTGAGATGCTCGACCGAGTCAGCCCGCCAACCCGAGCGAGGGTGAGGACCGACCCATGACGATGTCCGCGTCCGCGGGAGCGAGACCTGAACGCCCGTGGGAATGGGGCGAGGCCGAATGGCGGCGGCACGTCGAACGGGTCCGTGCCGGGCGCGCTCTCAAGCCCGCGTCCTGGCCCGAGGGCGCGCGCTGCGCGGTGGCGCTCTCCTTCGACCCCGACCACGAGACCATTCCGCTGCGGGACGGCGAGGTGACGCCCGGGAAGCTGTCGCAGGGGGAGTACGGCGCCCGCGTCGGCGTCCCCCGCATCCTGCGCCTGCTGGCGCGGCACGCCGTACCGGCCACGTTCTTCATGCCGGCGGTGTGCGCCCTGCTGCGTCCGGGCGAGGCCCGAGGTTATGTCGACGCCGGGCACGAGGTCGCCGTCCACGGCTGGATCCATGAACGCGCCATGGGGCTGGAGTACAAGCACGAGCGGGACCTGGCCTTCCGGTGCGCGGACACCCTGGAACGCGTCACCGGCCACAGGCCCGTGGGCATCCGCACGCCCTCCTGGGACTTCACCGAGCACACCCTGGACATCATCCGCGAGCTGGGGCTCCTCTACGACTCCTCCCTCATGGCGGACGACGAGCCGTACGAACTCCTTGCGTACGGCGAGCCCACGGGCGTGGTCGAGATCCCGCCGGAGTGGATCCGTGACGACGCCGCGTATCTGAACATGGACCGCCACACGGCCGTACGTCCCTACACCCCGCCCCGGCAGCTGATCCCGTTGTGGCGCGACGAGTTCGACGCGGCCCACGCGGACGGCGGTCTCTTCCAGCTCACCCTGCACCCGCACGTCATCGGGCACCGTTCCCGGATGGTGGTCCTGGAGGAACTGCTGGAGCACATCGCCGCCCGTGGTGACGTTTGGTACGCGACACATGCCCAGGTCGCCGGGTACGTGCGGCGGGAGGCGACCGGCGGCACGGCCTTATGACCCGGCCACCGGGGGAGGAGCCCGCGTGGACGCCGGTGCTCCGGCTGGGCGTCGAGGTGGCCGGCACACCCCGGCGACTGTGGCTGAAGCTGGAGGGCTGCGACCCCTACGGGTCCATCAAAGGACGCACGGCGCTGGCGCTGTGGCGGGACGTCGCCGACCGGGTGGATCCGGGTGTGGGGCTGGTGGAGTCCACGTCCGGCAATCTCGGTCTGGCGCTGGCCGCACTGGCCGCCGCCCACGGCGTGCCGTTCACGGCGGTGGTGGACCCGCGTGCCAGTGCGGCATTGCTGTACGACATCCGCGCCCTGGGGGCCCGCGTGGTGACCGTGGACGCCCCGGACGGGGCCGGCGGCTATCTCCTGAACCGTCTCGCCCGGGTGCGGGACCTGCTCGGCGCCCGGCCCGGGCTGGTCTGGCCCGACCAGTACGCCAATCCGGCCAATCCGGGTGCGCACGAGGCCGGCACGGCGCCCGAGCTGCACCGGCAGACGTCCGGGGAGCGGATGAGCGTCCTGGTCGCGGTGTCCACCGGCGGCACTCTCGCCGGCTTCCGACGGTATGCGGCCACGTCCGGCGCCGACTGGGAGCTGATCGGGGTGGACGCGGTCGGCTCGGCGGCCCTGGGCGGGCGGGTCGGACCCCGCCTGCTGTCCGGCATCGGCTCCAGCCGTCCGTCCGCCTTCCTCCCGGGCGGCCACCGGCCCACGGTCCACGTCGGCCCGGCGGAGGCGGTCAGGGGCTGTCTGTGGCTGCGCGACACCACCGGGATCGGTGTCGGCGCCAGTGCGGGCGCCCTGGTGGCGGCGGCGCTGCGTCTGTTCCGGGCCGACGCCCGGCGCACCAGCGCCGCCTGTCTGTGCCCCGACGGCGCGGACCGCTACCTCGACACGGTGTACTCCGCCGCATGGCGCCGGACGCACGGCCTCACCGGGCACGCGGGGGAGCCAGGGGTCCGCATCCTCGCCGTCGGCGAGGCCGCCGGCGCGGTGAGCGAGGAGGCGGGATAGGTGAACACCGACGGCGGCGAGCGGGACTGGTACGCGAAGGCGGGCGTGCGCAGGGATCCGCGTCGGCTGCTGCGCGACGAACTGCGCGCCGGGCGGCTGTACTTTCCACCCGCCCTCATCCCCTACGGTGCTCATCCCCTGGTGCGTGCGCTGCCCGCGCGGGCGCAGGAGGCGCTGGCCGCCCGGCACCTGTTCCAGTATCTGGGCTTCACGACGCATTTCGAGACGCAGGTGGTCAACCGTGCCACCCAGCTCATCGCCACGGGCGGCTGCGGCGTCGACATCACCGCGGACACCAGGCTCGACGCCTTCCGGATCTACTGCGACGAGGGCTATCACGCGCTGTACAGCTTCGACGTCATCCGGCAGATCGCGGACGCCTGCGGTGTCGAACCGGTGCCGTACGTGTTCACACCGTTCCGGGCGGCCCTCGACGCGATCGGCGCCGAGGCCCTGCCGGGTCAGCCGGTACTCGCGCAACTGCTCCAGGTCGTCGTCTTCGAAACGCTCGTCACCGCCATCCTCAGCGAGGTGCCCAAGGACGAGCGGGTACTCGGCGTGGTCCGGCAGACCGTACGCGACCACGCCCGGGACGAAGGCTGGCACCACGCCTTCTTCGCCGGCTTCTTCCGGGAGTTGTGGGCCCAGAACTCCCCGGCCCAGCGGGTGCGCATCGCCCGCTGTCTGCCGCGGCTGATCCGCTCCAGCCTGCTGCCCGACCTGCGCCCGGTACGGACCATGCTCAGCATCGCGGGTCTCGGCGCGGCGCAGGTGGAGGAGGTGGTGGCGGACTGCTATGGGCGGGCCGGGGACCAACGGGGGACGCGCGTGGCGGCGCGGCACGCTCTACGGCTCTTCGAGGAGACAGGGGTACTCGCGGTCGAGGGCGCCCGCGACGCCTTCCACGCGGCGGGTCTGCTGACCGACGGGAAGGAGGGCGTCGGGTGAGCGAGGACGTGCTCTTCCTGGACCGCACGGCCGTACGGGAGTGCGCGGCCGCCATCGACGTGTGCCAGGTCGTGACCGACGCGCTGGTCCGGCACGCCCGGGGCGCGGGCACCCTGCCCGCCGAGGGCCATCTGCCCTGGACCAACGACCGCGGCGGCTCCTGCCGTTCGCTGGCCATGCTCGGCGCGCTGGAGGGCGACGGCGCCCCACCCGTGCGCGGGATGAAGCTGATCAACGCCGCCACCAGCAACCCAGCGCTCGGCCGGGAACGGGCAGCCGGCGTCAGCCTCCTGTTCGATCACGACACCGCGCGCCCGCTCGTACTGGCCGAGGCCGGCTGGCTCAGCGCGGCCCGCACCGCGGCGTACACCATGGTGAGCCTGCGCCACCTGGGCCCGCCCGGCTGGCAGGAACTGACGCTCATCGGCTGCGGCACCCTGGCCCGTATGCATCTGGAGCTGCTCGGCGCGGCCTTTCCACGGGTGCGCACGGTGCACATGTACGACGTGGATCCCCGGCGGGCCGGTGCCCTCGCCCACTGGAACGCACAGCAGCGGCCCGAGCTGCGCACGCTGGTCCACGCCACCGCGCGGGAGGCGGTGCGGGCCTCCCCGGTGGTGGTGACGGCGACCACGACCGGGACGGGCTATCTGCCCGCGGCCTGGCTGTGTCCGGGCACCTTCGTCGCCCATGTGTCGCTCGCGGACCTGCTGCCCGACGCCCTGCTCACGGCGCAGGCCCTGTACGTCGACGACATCGGCCTGGTCCGGGACAACCCGCGGCGCGTCCTGGGCGCGCTGATGCGGGAAGGGAGGATCACCGCCCGGGAGCCGGGACCGGCGGGCGGACGCGCCCTCGACGGAACGCTCGGCCAGGTCCTCACCGGCGAGGTGGCGGCGAAGCGGCCCGGCGCCGGGCACGTCGTCAGCAACCCGTTCGGCATGGCCGTCCTGGACGTCGCTCTGCTCGCGGCCGTCCACGAGGTCGCCGTGCGGCGCGCGTCGGGCCGACGGCTGCGCCTTTACTGAGACGCCTTTACTGAGACACGGAAGGCAGGACCGCGCATGCGTGACATCACCGGCCCGGACTCCCTGCTCGGAGTCCCTGCCTCCGGCCCGGAGCGTGGTCTGTTCTCCCTGGCCGAGTCCCCTCCTGAGCAGCTGAGCGGTCTCCTGGCCCGATCGGTCGAGCTGTTCCGGGACCGTGACGCACACGACCGGCCGCTGGAGGGCAGCGTCGTCGGCGTGCTGTTCACCCGCACCTCCACCCGGACCCGCACCGCCTTCCACAGCGGTGCCGTCCGGCTCGGCGGTTCACCCCTGTCCTACGGGCCCGACGACCTCCAACTGAACACGGGCGAATCGGTGACGGACACCGGCCGGGTCCTCGCCACCATGCTCGACCTGCTGGTGGCGCGCACGGCCGGGCCGCTGGAACACCTGCGTGAGCTGTCCCGTGCGGGCCGCCTCGGCGTGGTCAACGCCATGGCGGCCGAGGAACATCCCACGCAGGGCGTGTGCGACCTCGCCGTACTGACCCTCGCCTTCGGTGACTTGAGCGGGATCAGGGTGCTGTACGTGGGGGAGGGGAACAACACGGCCACGGCCCTCGCCCACGGCCTGGCGGCCATCCCCGCGGCGCACGTCACCTTCGCCACCCCGCCCGGCTACGGCCTGCCCGAGCAAGCGCTGGCCGCGGCGCGCAAGAACGCCGAGGCCACCGGGGCGCGGATCGGCGAGATCCATGACCTCGCGCAGGCGCCGGACGAGGCCGACGTCGTGTACACCACGCGCTGGCAGACCACCGGCACCAGCAAACCCGACCCGTCCTGGCGGGAGGTCTTCCGACCGTTCCACGTCGGCGCCGCGCTGCTGCGCAGGTATCCAAACGCCGTCTTCCTGCACGACCTGCCCGCGCACCGCGGCGACGAGGTCGCCGCAGAGGTGCTGGACGGCCCCCGGTCCCTGGCCTGGACCCAGGCGGCGATGAAACTTCCCAGCGCCATGGCCGTGTTGGAGCACACCATCGGGCTGCGGCCCCGCTGACGCGACCCCCGGACTCCCACCCGTTCACCAGGAGCGAGGCACGCCATGCCGTACGTCTCACGGGTCACCGCCTACACCCACCTGACGCCACACGATCTCCAGCCGCCCGGGGAACCGGAGGTGTTCTTCGAACCGGCCGACACCGAGACCGGCGTGTGGGTCGCCACGGACCTGCTGCCGCCCGGCGGCGGAGGCACCGTGCTGGACCTCGGGTCGGGCAGCGGAGCCGCCGCGGCCGCCGTGGCCCGGGCCGGCGCGGCCCGCGTCCACGGCATCGACTCCGGTGAGCAGACCCTGCGCTACGCCCACACCCGCTACGCCTCCCCTCCCGGCGACGGGAGAGTCACTTTCGCCCGGGGTGACTTCGCGCTGATGAGCGCGGCGCAGCTCCTGACCACAGCCCCCGGCCCGCTTCCCCGGCCCCTGGTCGTCACCAGCAATCCCGCCTATGTGCCGCTGCCCCCGGACGCGGGCCGGGCCCGGCCCTCGATCAGTGGTGGGGCCGACGGCCTGAAGTGGGCCGGGCCGATCGCCGGGCACGCCCGGGCCCTCGGCGCCGACCTCGGCCTGACCCTCGGCAGTTACTCCACGCCCCGGCGCGCGGTCGCCGTATGCACCGAGGCCGGGTACCGCATCGCCGCCGTGACCCTGTGCCCGTTGCCGCTCGGAGACTTCACCCGGCGCCATCCCGAGCGCGTCCTGGCCCTGGAAGAAGCGGGGGAGGCCGTCCTGTGGCGCCGCGGACCCGACCCCCTCGCCTACTTCATCGTCGGTCTGGCCTGCCGCCGGGCGGAGGGAGGAGGCCGCCCGGCCGGCGCCGAGGAGCTGATGGACCTCCTGCACAGCGCGGCGCGGTCGACGACCACCCGGCTGGAGAACCTCGACGCGCCGGGCGAGACGCCCTGCCCCTGGCCCGTACGCGTCCTGGACCTGCCCCGAGCAAGCGCACGTCACCACTGGTAATGCCGCCGCCCAGGGAGCCCGCCTCATGCCTTCGTCCGTTCCCGCGGCACCGCAGCCCGCGGAGCCCGTCTCTCCCGTCAGCGTCACCGAGGGTGCCGTCGAA
Source organism: Streptomyces sp. NPDC043908 (assembly GCF_056435525.1). Taxonomy (NCBI): domain Bacteria; kingdom Bacillati; phylum Actinomycetota; class Actinomycetes; order Kitasatosporales; family Streptomycetaceae; genus Streptomyces; species Streptomyces sp. NPDC043908. The sequence goes on from NZ_JBWKEI010000001.1 coordinate 712,622, forward strand.
CACAGCGTGGACTTCATCAGACCCCACCTGCGCGCGCACGCGGCCACACACGTGGCCCTGTACGCGGGAGTCCAGATCAACGGAGCTCCGCATCTGGGCACCGGCGTCCTGCAGACGGCGGCCTTCCTGCTGGCCGAGGCCGCCCGTGACCGGCTCGGCGTCGACGCCGAACTCCGCTTCGGCGCGCTCGACAACGCCCCCTGCCAGACCCGCCTCTGCCCGCGCACCGGCACCCTCTACACCCGCTCCTACCACCACGCGGCCGGTCCGGACCGGATCCTGGAGCTGGTGAAACGGTTCTACAGCGGTCTCTTCGACGCGCTCAGCGCCATCACCGGCGTGCCGTACACCGTCGAGACGTACACGCGACAGCAGCGGACACCCGCCTTCCGCGAGGAGTTCCTGGACTCCCTCGCTCAATGGGACCGGCTGCGGTTCACCCTCGCCCCGTCCAGCGGGCACGTGCCCATCTGCTTCCCGTGTCCGCGCTGCGGCTGGCTGCAAAAGCACGGCGAGAACACCGAACTCCTGGCTTTCGACGGCAGCCGTGCCCGGTTCACCGCCGTCTGCCTCGACCACGGACGCCACGAGGCCGAAGTAGGGCCGCGAGGGGACGCGTACGTGGGGCTCACCACGCTGCACCGCAACGTCGTCAAAGAGCGGCTGGCCGCCCGGGAGGCCGCCTTGCCCGTCATCGTCAAGGGCGCGGACTGGGCGGCGGGTTGCCGCCTGCTGGACGAGGCACACCTCTGTTTCCCGGGCGCCCGTCCGCCGGCCCGCGTCCTGACGCCCGTCGTCCTGTCCGCGTCCGGTGCCAAACTGTCCAAATCCTTGATGCGGGAGGGGAAGGCGGAGCTGTCCCCGCACACACCGCCGTGGATGCTGGACGCGACGCGCTGGGAGGGCACGACGCAGGAGTACGCCTCGACGCTGCACCGGCTGGTGTCACTGATGCTGTCCGCTCCGGAACACTTCGAGCGCGGCTACACCACAGCCGAGGTGGTGCGGCTGCTCGGCCGGACCGGCTCCGGGCCGCGCGGCTGAGCCCGGAGCCGGGGAGCCGGGCCGCGGTCCCGTACGCCACACACGGGTTGCTCCGGAACCGCGTGATCTGCGACGCGTATGCCGCACACCGTCGACGGCTCAGCACGGCACGTTCCGTGGCGCGTGCCAGTAGAGCGTTCAGCGGCCGAATCCGCCTTCGAGTACTGCCAGTGCCCGCAGCGGGTCCGGCCGCTCGGGCGCCGCCGCCCAGGCGGCCGTGCAGGCCGCCCACAGTCCGGCACAGGCGTCGCCGCTTCCCTCCACCAGCACGGCGCCGTCCTCGACCCGGGCGTACCAGCCCCGGCACCGCCATCCCCGCCCCAGCGGGTGGGCGACGAGCGGCGGCGCGCACAGCGCTCGCAGATCCCGTCCCAGATGGGTGGGCCGGAGGCGGGGCGGTGCGACGAACAGGTCGGCCGGGCGGGTACGGCCGGTCAGGACCAGGAGACTGTCGTATCCGGCACGGCGGGCGCCCTGGACGTCGGTGTCCAGGCTGTCACCGACCATCAGGGGCCGGTGGGCCTCGGCCCGCCGGGCGGCCTCCCGGAACAACGCGGGTGAGGGCTTGCCCGCGACGACCGGCTCGGCTCCCGTGGCGGCCTGCACCACGGCGACCAGGGCACCATTGCCGGGCACGGCCCCCCGGGGAGTGGGAACGGTCAGGTCGGTGTTGGTGACGATCCACGGCACGCCCCGCGCCACCGCGTGACCCGCCTCGGCCAGCTCCTGCCAGGAGACCGTCGGTGCGAACCCCTGGACCACGGCGGCGGGACGGTCCCGCGCGGAGGTCACGGGCCGCAGCCCGTGTGCGGCGACCGCCGTCCGCAGCGCCGGGGAGCCGATGACGAGGACCGGCGCGTGACGGCCGCACCGCTCGGACGCGAGGCGCGCGGCAGCCTCTGCCGACGTCACCACCTCGTCGTCGTCGACCACCAGCCCGAGGTGGCGCAGGGCCGCTGCCACACCGGCGGGGGAGAGGTTGGCATTGTTGGTCACGTAGACGCCGCGTCGGTCGGCCGCGCGCAGCCCGCGCAGCACGGGCACGGCATACGGCACGGGATGGGAGCCCACGCGGACCACGCCGTCGAGATCCAGCAGTACGGCGTCGTACAGCCGCAGCAGCGGCAGTCCGGCCGTCGGACTGGATGCCGTACTTCCCGCTTGCTCCGATGCGTCCATACGTCCGCCTCTGTCGACCCGTGCAGTGTGCGGAGGGGTCCCGCCGGGCTCAAGGGGGCGATTCGGACACCGGCCGATCCTGTTCCGGCGGAAGTGACCGGACCTCGGCGCTGGGGGCGAGCCTCAAGACCGCGGAGGCACGGTGGCGGTCGCGGCCCGGGACAGCGCTGGGGCCAGCCAGCGGTTGAGGAGGGCGCGGAGGTGTGCCTCGTCCTGTGGCGGCTCGCCCGGGTGCTGCAACAGCGAGGTCAGCAGTCGCATGATGATCTCGGCGAGGCCGTCGAGGTCGGGGGCGCCGATGTCGGCGGCGGCCCAGTCCACGGGAAAGCGCTGCAACATCTTGGCCCCGTAGGCGATGGTGTCCCGGGTGGTGGCGCTGCGGCCGAAGGCGGTGGTGTCACCGAGTTGCAGCAGCAGGCTCAGGCGTGGCTCGGTGGGGATGGTCCGTACGCAGAAGACCATGCCTTCGACCACGGCTTCGGCCGGATCGGTGATCCCCTGCAGATGAGCGATCATCTGGTCGACGAACGACTCGGCGCCCTGCGCGGCGACCTCGGCGATGATGTCGTTGAGGCGGCCGAAGTGGCGGTAGACGGTCTGGCGGGTGACACCGAGCTCGCCGGCGACGTCGGACAGCGTCGTCTTGGTGACACCGTGCCGGTCGATGCAGCGGGCGGTCGCGTCGATGATGCGCTGCCGTGCCTCCGCCTCCGATGCGGGAGGTCGGCCTCCCCAGCCGTGGTGCCCCATGGTCTCAGGATCGCACAGGCACTTCGGCCTGTTGGGACATGGTCGCGCGGAGTGCGGCGATGGTGAGCCCCGTGGCGGCGACGGTGCACAGCGCGGCGTACCAGAGGCTCCCGATCCGGGTGCCCTGGGCGGTGATGCCGTCGGTGGCCGCGAAGTAGGCGGGCAACGCACTCAGCCAGAGGACGAAGAGGACGCCGAGGTAGAGCGCCGGGTAGGTCCGCACGAACAGTGGTGAGGCCATCGGCGCCGGGTCGGTGTGCCGCGCGCGCCAGGCGTCCGCGAGAAGGCAGAGGCCGACGATCCAGACCAGGGCGAGCTCGGCGCCGAGGACGGCCCGCTGGATCCCGAGGTGGTCGCCGCCGCGGAAGGCGTTGCTCGGCACGCCGGCGATCGCCATCGCCAACGGGGTCAGGGCGCCGGCGGCGATGGTACGCAAGGTGATCTGGCGACGGCCCGGCGTGTTCCGGCGCCCGTCGTACGCGCCGACCAGGCGGACGACGAGGTAGGTCATCGCGCCGAAGGACACCGAGGCGAACAGGAACATGCTGTTCATCGGGACCGAGGCGAGTGCCGGTTCGTTGATCATCTTGTTCTCGGGGTTCCAGGCCCACCACTTCAGTTGGGGCCCGAGCTGGTCGAAGATCTCGTAGAACGCCTGGCAGACGAACGCGACCGCCAGCGAACCTGCCAGGGGCCCGCGCCGCGCGAAGACTCCGAGGGCACGGACCACCTCGTAGGCGAGCTGCGAGAGGGCCGGGTAGAAGGCCACGATGTAGAGCGGCAGCCGGTCGTACATGAACTGCACGGTGAACACGTTGTGGGAGAAGATGAGACCGACGTGTTCCTCCAGGCCGAACCAGCCCGGGAAATAGAGCGGCGGCTCGATCACCGCCAGGTAGACGACCGAGGCGAACCACAGCGAGATGCTGACCGGATCGCCGTCGCGCCGCCATCGCCGCCACGCATGGACAAGGGCGAACACCGCGCCGCCGATGACCAGGAGTTCCAGAAACGGCATGGTGCTGTTCTCAAGACCGAACGGGTTGCGGACGTCCACGACGGGGCGGGCGTCATGGCAGGAGAAGCCGAGCTTTCCCGCGAGGTGCTCGGCCGCTAAGTCGCATGAAGAGGCCATGGGCGTGCTCCTCGGGTCAGTCGTGGACGAGATCGGCCTCGGAGGACGGCGTGGTGCCGGTACGGCCGGCGCGGGTGCGGGCGCGGGTGGTGGAGCCGGTGCGATCGGTGTAGTCGGTGTAGTCGGTGCCGGGCGGGTCCTGTTGGTCGTCGAATCCGCCCGGCACGACCGTGCGTCCGAGCCGTTTGCGGACCTTGTACCGCGCGATGCCGAACCAGAACCGGGGGTCGGTGGCCATGTCCCGCAGTGATGTGTCGAGGTTGAAGACCTCGGCGAACGTCCGCTCGACGTAGGCGTCCTCGCGGCTGGTGGCGGTGATGGCGTTGAACACCGGCCAGCTCAGGCGTGCGGCCAGCCTGCGGCGCCACGGCGCGACGACCTCGCTGCCGGTCGCGAAGTCGTACGCCTGGTCGCGGGCCAGGGCGAGCATCCACGGTACGTCGAGCGACTTCTTCTGCCGGTCGAGGAAGTCACGGAAGAAGGCGGCGTCGAGAGCGGTGCGGCCGTGCAGCAGCTCGGCGAGGACGAGCGCGGAGCGAGCCGCCGAGCTCATCCCCTGAGCGTAGAACGGGTTGAACGCGCAGATCGAGTCTCCGACGCACACCAGCCCGAGCGGGGGCCGCTCCAGCAGGTCGTAGCGGCGCCACTTGTTGCCGGTCGAGCGGGTCAGGTGTACCTCGGAGGTGGGCGTGCAGGCACGCGTCGCCTGTCCGAAGGCGCGGGCCCGCACGCGGTCCACGGCCTTCTCGAAGGCGTCGGCCTCGCGCGGCATCCTGATGCCCCACGCCCCCATGCACACGATGGCGCGGTCGCCCTCGATCGGGAAGAAGTTGCTGAGGAATTCGTGCTCCTCGGGGTGGTCCCCGGTGTCCTGGGTCGGAGTGACGACCAGGTGCTTCCACCACCATGACTCCGGACGCCGCCCGGCGGGCGGCAGGTCGTACCACCGCGAGGTGTAGGTGACCTTGGCGTCGAGGGTCTTCTCCGGCGGCGGCGGCCAGCCCGCCTCGACCAGCCAGTCGGCGACGGAGGACCCGCGCCCCAGCGCGTCGACGACCAGATCGGCGGCCAACCGGCCGGGGTCGTCGCCCACGCGATATTCGACTCCCACGACGCACCCTCGCTCGGTGCCGCCACCGCCACCGCCACCGCCGCCGCCGCTGGTGCGGAGGCCGGTGACGGTGACGCCTTCGCGGACCTCGACGGCCGGCAGCTCGCGGACCTTGTCGCGCAGGACCCGCTCGATGAGTACGCGCGAGCTGTAGATCATCGTCATGGATCCGGATTTGCGCGGAGCCCATCCGTCGTTCTCACAGTAGGCCGCGTCCATCGACGGCATCAGATGCATCCCGCCGGCGGCGATCAGCGCTTCCTCGAAACCAGGGAAGATCTCACCGATCGCGCGGCGCCCGGAGTTCAGAAGGAAGTGCGGATGCTTGCTCTGCGGCACGCCCCGCCGGTGCTCCGCGTCCGGCGGGAGCCGGTCCCGCTCCAGAACGATCACCGTGTCGAAATGCCGCGCGAGCACACCCGCGGCGCACAGCCCCGCCACGCTGCCGCCGAGCACTACGGCTGTCTCTCCCCGCATGTGTCCTCCATTCATACATTGCCTGAGTGAACGTATGATCGGTGGGGGACGGGAGGCTAACAGGTACGGCTCCAACGAACCAGCCTTTCCACACGACGTGATGGCCGGCTCCTGATGCCGAGCGAGGAGCCAGAGGCGGCCAAATCCGACGACTGGCGGCACCGCCCTGGGGCATGACGGCGTGTCACCCGAACCGCTGTGCAGGCCCCAGGGGACTGGTCCGCTGTGCAGTGCGGCGGAAACGGCTCAGGCGCCGACCGGGGTCATTCTTGGGGCAGAAACCGCAGTGGCCGTCCGAGCGCCGCTGAAGAGGGCCGCGTGGGCCGTTCGCGTCATCGCTGGGGAAGGGTCGGCTCTGTCCCTGCCCCTGTCCCTGCCCCTGAGGGTGCGGAGGCGTCGGCGAGGTCGGCGCCGTTGTCGGCGTCCCGCTGGGATTGGCCGACGCCGTGCCAGTCCAGACACATGACGGTCGCGTCGTCCTGGAGGTGGCCCTCGCTGGCGTCGACGATCGCCGCGATGAGGGTGCGGGCGGCCTCGCGGGGATGCAGCGCGCGGGTACGGACGATCAGATCCGACAGGTCGAGGCTGTTGGCGTTGCGCTCCAGCATGCCGTCCGTCACCATCACCAGCCGGTCACCCGGCCGCAGGTCCAGGGACTGGACCTGATAGCCGTGAGGGGCGCTGAAGCCGAACGGCATATCGACCTTCGGAGCGATCTCCTGTACTTTCCCGTCCCGCATCCGCAGCGGCCAGGGGTGGCCGGCGTTGATGAACTCGGTGCTGCCGTCGAGCAGGCTGATGCGCAGGAGTTGGCCGGTGACGTACCCCTGGCGGCCGTGCTCGCGCATGGCCCGGTCGGCCTGGCGGGCCTGTTCGGCGAGGTCGGCGCCCGCCCGCCGCGCCCGGCGCAAGGCGCCCACCAGCAAAGTGGCCAGCAACGCGGCGTCGACGTCGTGCCCCATGGCGTCGGTGACGGAGAGCTGGACCGTGTCGCGGTCGATCACGTAGTCGAAGGTGTCACCCCCGACGTGGTCGGCCGGCTCCAGCGCCCCGGCGACCGCGAACTGTGCCGCCTCACACGCCAGTGACGCCGGAAGGAGCCGGTGCTGGATCTCCGCGGCCAGGCTGAGCGGCTTGGTGCGGCGACCCCATTGGTACACGTCGGTGAAGGACCGGTTCGCGATCACGATGTACGCCAGGGCGTGCGCGGTCTCACCGATCTCCCGCATCACCCCCGCGTCGGGCGCCGCGGGCAGGAACAGTTCGAGGAGCCCGATCGCGTCCCCGCGATTGGTCACCGGGGCGACGACCCGCACCAGCGCGCCGTCGCCGGTGTCCTCCACGGCCGGCCGCTGGGTGCGGATCACGTCGTCGTACAGGGTGCCCCGCACCTTGATGTGCCGGGCGGGCTCATCGGTTTCGACGCTGCCCGCCGCCCCCAGTCGTACCACCGAGCCGCCGGTGAAATCGATGATCAGGAACGATGCCGACACGGCCCCGAGGTGCTCCTTGAGCATGCGCGCGACGACGTCGAGCGACTCCACGGGCGCCGCGGTCTCCGCCGCCGCCAGCACCCCCGCCAAGGTCATCTCCCTGCCCCGGCCTCCCCCGTTCTCCAGGGCATGAGGGGGAGTCGCGTCGTTCCCGTCGGGCCGAGTCGCATCGTTCCCGTCCGGCCCATGTACGGTCACGGTGGCTCCTCGCTGCTCGCTGACTCTCAGGGTTCCGCCCCTGTCGCGCGAGGGCCGGCGTCAGGCCCGGTGCCGGGCAGATGTCCCATATTGCACCACAGGGCCCAGGATCAGGTGCTGTTGTCGGCGAACTCGCTCTCGAACGACCGTCGTGGGACCGACGTGGGGCTGGCCGTCACGCCCAAGCTGATCGACAAGGTGCGAATAGGTGCACGAAGTGGGTCATATCCCTCTGATTGTCAGGCGCCCGTCACGCCCGACCGGCACTTCACGGGGGTATGGGTGGTTACGTTTAGTGACATTTAGGGGGGTTTGGGGTGACTCGTCCCATAGGGCCCACGTCACATACGTATGAGACTAGTAGGTCTCCGTTCCCGTTCAGGGCCCCTCAGGCCGCCTCTCACCTGCGCGAAGCGTTTCTCGGACGCTTCGGGCCGACGGTCCTGTGCTGCGAATCGGCCTAGTAGGAGGGGTCGTTGCCAGGGCTGGGGGTGGCCGGTAGAACTGGATGAGTCGCCGAGCGGTGCGGGTGTTTCTCCCCGGCCGCAGACGAACCCCTCTCCATCGCGTGAGTGGCTCACGCATGTCTTCGGCATGCGGCGACCGCCCTCGTCCCCTTCGGAAGGTTTCTCCGTGTCCCACGCTGTCATCCGCCGTATCGCCGTTTCGAAGAAGACCCTCGCGGGTGCCGTCGTCGCCGTCGGTGCCGCCGGTTCCCTGCTCGCCACGGTCCCCGCTCAGGCCGCGGCCCCGACGAGCGCCAAGGCGATCGCCCAGCAGATGATCAAGGACCCGGCGCAGTTCGCCGCCTTCAACAACATCGTGTCCCACGAGAGTGGCTGGGACCACACCGCCACCAATACCTCCTCGGGCGCCTACGGCCTGGTCCAGGCCCTGCCGGGCTCGAAGATGGCCTCGGCCGGTGCGGACTGGAAGACCAACCCCGCCACCCAGATCAAGTGGGGCCTGGACTACATGAACGACCGCTACGGCAGCCCCGTGGGCGCCTGGAACTTCTGGCAGACCCACCACTGGTACTGAGCCACCAGTAACAGCTGACGAACGAAGACGCCCGGCCGGGATCATCCCCGGCCGGGCGTCTTTGTGCGTCTGTGGGCCGCGTCACAGATGCGGGCAGGACGAGCCGGCCGATGGCGGCTGCGTATACGGGCCGTTGGCATTGCCGGGCGCTCCTCCCGCATGCGAGGGCCGCGGGACCGGGGCGCCCGGCCCGCGGTGAGGGGTTCCGGAAGGACTCAGCTTCCGGTCAGGGTGATGGTCAGGTCCGTGATGTTGAGGGGGAACTGGCCGACGGCGGTGGCGTCACCGGTGAGGAGGCTGATGCTGTAGAGGGACGGTGTGCTGGAGCCGTACGGGGTGAGGGAGGCGAAGGCGGTGTTCGAGGTGGCTTTGCCGTTGGTCAGGCCGCTGAAGATGTCCAGGCCGGCATTGGTCCCCGCGTCGATGGTGAGGGAGCCGGTGGGGGAGAGGGTGCCGTTGTTGGCCGGCGCCTGGATGACGACCTGGTCCATTCTGGTGTCGATGTCGAACAGGGTGGTCTGGGTCGCCCCGTTCAGGTCGTTGTTGGTGTAGGCGGCCGCGGTGACACCCCGGGACGGCCCGTTGGCGGGCGGCGTGGTGAGGATGCCGTCCTCGACGGTGGTGTGGTCGTTGAGGTTGTGCCGTAGGTTCTGGCCGTTGTCGCTGATCAGACGCAGGCGGTCGGCTGCCGGATTGAAGTCGATGTCGAAGGTGGTGCCGTACAGCGGGACCTGGAGCTGCGACACCTTGGTGACGACCACGTCCGGGGTGACCGGCGGAGTCTTGATGGTGTAGATGCCGCCCTGGTCACCGACGCCGTACATCAGGCCGTCCTGCACCCGGTGGTCGATCCCGATGAGCTTGCTGTCGCCGGTGAGCCCGGTGACGGTTCTGACCCAGTCGAGCACCGTCGGCCGGTCGGTGGTGAACGTGGCCATCAGGGTGCCGTCGCCGGTGATCCCGAACGCTCGCAGGCCGGGAGCGGCGGCTGTGGCGGAGCCCGGCATCCCCAGCGTCAGAGTGGTGGATACGGACATGACCGCGACGGTCACGGCGACCGTCCTCCTGACCCTGGTGCCGGCCCCGGTTTTCCTTCCTGCCTTCACTGTGTCTCCCTTCCGTGTGAACTCGCGTGAGTGCATGGCATACGGATCTGCAAAAGTGGGAGGTGGTGCTCGGAGGGGCGTGCTGACCGACTGACTTCGGATAGTCGATCCGGGTGTTCGGTGCGGGGCGTACCACGCACGCACGGGCACCTGGTTTCTGTGTAGCCCACCTGTCAGGGCCCCTACAAGCAGAGGGAACGTCCAGGCCGCCATCCACCGGGAACTTTGTCCCCTGTGACAAAGGGTGTCGTCGACATACCCGTCATGGACTTACGCGGAGTGATGAACGTCGTCCGGTTTTCGACTGCCGGAGGTTCACCACGAACGACATGCTCCCGTCCATGGGGAGCCTCTTCACGGAACTGGCCCGGCAGGCATCAGCCAACGCGCGCCGGGAAGTCGAGGCGTACACCCACGAGATTCCGGAGCTCGGACACCTGGACGCGGACCACCGGGACAGGGCCGAAACACTGGAGTACGCGCTGTGGCTCAGAAACCGCACCAACGAACTCGCCCCCAGCAGCAGCGCGTTGAGCGAGGACGACCTCGGCTGCATCGCCTCGATGGGCGAGGCACGGGCCGAGGCGGGAATGTCGCTGGAATCCCGGCAGCAGGTGCTGCGGCTGCATACCGCGCTCATGCTCCGCGAGATCAACGAGGCGACCGATGCCCAGCGCGGCGGTGGTGTCGACGAGCTCATGCAGATGATGAGCTGGTTCGCCGCGCAGGGCGTGCACGGCATCGGCGCCTACTGCCAGGGATTCGTCCGGGTGCTGCGCCGGCGCCTGCCCTACGTCGAACAGGTGGCCCTGCTGGCCGAATCGATGCTGGCCGCGGACCCCTTGGCGACGGAACTCGCCGCAGCCGTGGGCATGGAACTGCCCGACCACTGCGCGGTGACGGTGGTCCGGGTACCGCACGGCCCCGCCGACAAGCGTGAGCTGGAACGAGCGATCGAGGCGCTGGCGAAGACCCACCAGGTGCCCCTCGTGTGGCACCCGCAGGACGGGGGCGAGGGCGGTGAGCTGATTGCCCTGGTGCCCCTGGTGCCCCTGGTGCCCGTGGTTCCCGGTGGCACCGCGACCGTACGGCGGCACACCGCCCCCGACCCCGTATTCGATCTCGTACGGGATTTCGCCGAAGCGCTCGGCCACCCATGTGCGGCCGGCACCGCGACCGCACCGGTGTCCGAGCTCTCCGGCGCCCTCGACCGGGCCCGGCGCATCAGCCGGGCGGCCCCGTTGCGACGCGCTTCCGCGCTCCTGCGGGTGCACACGCTCGCCGACGTCTTCGTCGAGCTCGCCGTGGCGGAGGTGCCGTTCGCCGATGAGTGGCTCCGTATGGTGGCCCGCCGCCTGGCGGCCGGTCCGGACCTGCTGCTCACCCTGGACGCGTACTACGGCTACGACATGAACCGCGGCACGGCTGCGGCGGCACTCAACGTCCACCCCCGCACCCTGGACTACCGCCTGCGCCGGGTGCAGGAACTCACCGGCATCAGCCCGGGCTCCACGCACGGGGTGCGGATCCTCAGCTCGGTCGTCGCCCGAGGGTTGTCGGGGGCTTGGCGCTGAAACGGGGAGGTTGCTCCCCTCTCGTCATCTCGAGCACCCGTCCGACGCACCCGGTGTCAGCCCACGTGGACGCGGGGGCGGCGGTCGCGGTCCGGCTCCGCCTCCCGCAGGACCTCGCGGGTGACGGGCGCGACCTCGCCGTGGCCGAGGAGGAAGAAGCGGAGGAAGTTGGCGAAGGGGTTGCCCTCGGTCCACTCGAAGTAGACGTGCGGGCGGACGCCGGTGAGGTCACGGGCGTGGAGGAGCAGGGCGGCCAGCGCGTTGGGGACGGAGGAGGACTCCACGGTCAGGATCCGATAGCGATCGTGCAGGACTTCGCCCCGGACGGTCAGCCCGGCCTCGAACTCCGACGGGTCGGTGACGGTGACCTCGATGAAGACGAAGTCCTCGGTGGTCGGCATGTCGTTGTCGGCCAGGATCTGCTCGATCTTCTCGCGGTACTCGGCGACGTCCCGCTGGTCGGGTTCGTTGGCGATGAAGCGCGGGGTGCGGCGGGAGATGTCCTGGATGAAGCGCTCGGCCGTCTCGTCGAGTTCGACGTGGGTGACGCGCAGCTCGAAGGCCCGGCCGAGGCGGGAAAGGAGGGAGATGAGGATGATGCCGGCGATGAAACAGGCACCGATCTTCACGCCGTCGGGACGCTCGATGACGTTCACCACGGTCGTGTAGAGGAAGACGACGGAGATCACGCCGAAGCCGATGGTCCAGCCGCGCTGGCCCGCCTTGCGGGCAGCGATGGTCACGGCGATGGCCGCCGAGCAGATGAGGACCAGGACACCGGTGGCGTACGCGCCGCCCTGGGCGTCCACATCGGCGTCGAAGAGCCAGGTGACGAGGAAGGCGACCAGGGTGAAGACGATCACCATGGGCCGCACGGCACGCGCCCAGTGCGGTGCCATGCCGTACTTCGGCAGGTAGCGCGGCATCAGGTTGAGCAGGCCGGCCATGGCGGAGGCGCCCGCGAACCAGAGGATGAGGATGGTGGAGACGTCGTAAACGGTGCCGAAGGTGTTGCCCAGGTACTCGTGGGCCAGGTAGGCGAGCGCGCGGCCGTTGGCCTTGCCGCCGGACTCGAACTCCTTGTGCGGGATGAGGACGGTGGTGATGAAGCTCGTGCAGATCAGGAAGACGCTCATCATCAGCGCGGCGGTCGTCAGGAGCTTCTTCGTGTCCCGGATGCGGCCGGTGGGTTTGTCCTCGGTGTCACCGGGGTCGCCCTGGACATGCGGCATGACGGCGACGCCGGTCTCGAAGCCGGACAGGCCGAGCGCGAGCTTGGGGAAGACGACCAGCGCGACGCCGATCATGACGAAGGCGTTGCCGTGCTCCTGGGTGAGGGCGGCGGTCCAGTCGGTGACGAGGTGGCTCTCGGTCAGGACCTTCCACAGACCCGTGACCACGACGACCACGTTCAGGGCGAGGTAGATGCCCACCAGCGCGACGGCGACGCCGATGGCCTCCAGGAAGCCCTTGAGGAAGACCGCGCCGAGCAGCGCGACCAGGATCAACGTGATGATCACCTGCTTGTCGTGCAGCGCCGACTCCAGGTGGGGGTTCTCCACGAGGTGGGTGGAGGCGTCCGCCGCCGACAGCGTGATGGTGATGAGGAAGTCGGTCGCCGCGAAGCCCAGCAGGGTCAGGACGAACAGTTTGCCCTTCCAGAAGGACAGCAGCCGCGACAGCATCGCGATCGAGCCCTCGCCGTGCGGGCTCTCCTCCGCCACCCGACGGTAGACGGGGAGCGCGCCCGCCAGTGTGACGATCACCAGGACGATCGTCGCGACGGGGGAGAGCAGACCGGCGGCGAGGGCGGCGATGCCCGGTTGGTAGCCGAGGGTGGAGAAGTAGTCGACACCGGTCAGGCACATCACCCGCCACCAGCGCTGCCCCCGGTGTCCGGCGTCCGGCGCCGACTCCACAGGCCGGGAGGGCTTGCCCTTCCCCATGTCGGAGAGGCCCTCCAGCATCCACGCGCGCAATCGTCCGGTGCGAGCGTCCGGTGTGGTGGCCATGATGGTGCTCCTGAGCTGCTGCTGGACAACGGGTTCCGCTCATCGTGTGGACGGCCCGGGCCAGCGTAAACAACGCGTCAACGAGCGATCCGGGCGGGCGCGTCAGGAAAGCGTCAAGATGCACCGGCCGGGCTCATCCGCGGCCCTGACCGGTTCCTGGCATGACCGCAGCTCCTTCGGGCCCCGAGGGATGCTCGCTGACCGGGGGGCCTGAGGGCTCACGCCAAGAGAGGGCTCGCGTCAAGAAAATGTGAAGAGAGCGGCGTCGGGCGCCAAGAACCCGCCAGGAACGGTGGGAACACGCTGATCGGAGCACACCCTGAGCGGACCAGCACGAAGGAGAACTCCCGTATGTCTGCTCTGACCGCCGAGAACGGTGCCGCGTCCGCCGTCGAGGAGCCCCCGGACACCGGGGCGCGCCACAAGCTGACGGCCGTCACCGGGCTCGCCGCTCTCTCGCTCGACGCGATGGCCTCGGTGGCGTATGGCCCCGAGGCCATCGTCCTGGTCCTCGCGTCGGCCGGTGGATACGGGCTCGGCTTCACGCTCCCGGTCACGCTGGCCGTCGCCGGCCTGCTCGCCGTCCTCGTCGCCTCGTACCGCCAGGTCATCGCGGCGTTCCCCGATGGCGGCGGTTCGTACGCGGTCGCCAAGGCGTACTTCGGCCGCCGGACCAGTCTGGTCGCCGCCGGTTCGCTCGTCCTGGATTACGTCCTGAACGTCGCCGTGGCCGTGACGGCCGGTGTCGCCGCCCTGACCTCCGCGTTCCCCGAGCTGTACGGTGACCGGCTGCTGATGTGCCTGGCAGTGCTCGTGCTGATCACGGGCGTGAACCTGCGGGGCATCGTCGAGTCGGCCCGCCTGTTCATCCTCCCGACCGCCGTCTTCATCGGCGCGATCCTGGTGCTGATCGTCGTCGGTCTCCTCCGTGACACCCCCGTCTCCACGGCGGCGTCCGCGGGCCACGCCTCCGTCCTCGCCGACAACGCCACCACCGTGGGCGCCCTGCTCCTGCTGAAGGCGTTCGCCTCGGGCTGCTCGGCTCTCACCGGCGTGGAGGCGATCGCCAACGCGGTGCCGTCCTTCCGCCCGCCGGCCGCCCGCCGGGCGATACGTGCGGAGGTCGCGCTCGGCGCGCTGCTCGGCTTGATGCTCATCGGCCTGGCCGTCCTGATCTCCCGCTTCGGCCTGCAACCGGTCGAGGGCGTCACCGTCCTCGCCCAGCTCGCCGACGCCTCCCTGGGACACAACTGGGCCTTCTACCTCATCCAGTTCGCCACCACGGTGCTGCTCGCCCTCTCCGCGAACACCTCCTTCGGCGGCCTGCCCGTCCTGCTGAAACTGCTCGCCCGCGACAACTACCTGCCCCACGTCTTCGGACTCAAGGCCGACCGCCAGGTGCATCGCCACGGCGTCGTCTCGCTTGCCGTCGTCTCCGCCGGCCTGCTGGTCTTCTCCGGCGGCGACACCAACACCCTCGTCCCGCTCTTCGCGATCGGCGTCTTCGTCGGCTTCACCATCGCCCAGACCGGCATGGTCCTGCACTGGAAGCGCGAGCGTGGACCCAAGTGGGCCGCGAAAGCCCTGCTCAACGGCCTCGGCGCCGTCCTCACCGGCGTCTCGGCAGTGGTCGTCACCGCTACCAAGTTCCCTGACGGCGCGTGGCTGATCGTGATCGCCCTGCCGGTCCTCGTCCTCGCCTTCGAGGCCGTCCACCGGGCGTACAGCAGGATCGGCGAGAATCTCGGCATCGGCCGGAGCCCCGAGCCCCCGCACCGCGAACGCTCCCTCATCCTGGTGCCCGTCTCCTCCCTCACCCGCCTCACCAGCGAAGCCCTCACCGCCGCCGTCTCCCTCGGCGACGAGGTCAGGGCTGTGACGGTCTGTCACCCGGATCCGGAGGACCGAGAGGCGACCGAGGCGTTGGAACGCGACTGGGCGTTGTGGAGTCCCGGCGTGCCCCTCGTCAGGCTCTCCTCCGAGCGCCGCTCGCTCGGCCGGCCCATCACCGCGTACGTACGCGAACTGGAGGCGACCGAACCGGGCACCCGGGTCACCGTCCTCGTCCCCGAGGCCGAACCCGAGCACGTGTGGCAGCGAGCCCTGCAGAACCAGCGGGGCGCGGTCGTCGCCCACGCCGTCCGCCGCGACACGAACGCCGTCGTCTGCCGGCTCCGCTTCCGCTGCTGACCGCTGCACCCGTGACCGCCTCCGCCGGTGACCATCAGCGATCCGTCACCGACACCTCCGCCCGGCGTTACCCGTTCCGTCCCAGCGGGCCGTCTTCACCGACGGCCGCAAGGGGCGTGTCGTACCTCGTCCGAGGGATTGCCCATCGGGTAGCAGCAGGTAAGAACCCGTCCTTCAACGAACGGCGTACGCAGGGGGCTGGCGTCCGGGTCGCCGTTGAAGGTCGCGGCGCGCGTCGTTGAGCAACTCACCGACTGGGGGTACCTCGCGGCCCCTGGGCACCGTGACACGGTCATCGCGGTGACGAGGGAGCTCGCGGTCGCGGCACTGGGTGACGGTGGACGACGTGTCACTCCGGGCGACGGACCGGAGCAGGTCCAGGCGGTCGACAGGTTCTGCCGGTCGGCCGAAGCTGCGCGGCGAGCTGTCCTTCCTGACGTACGCCGTCGGCTTCGCCGCCCGTCCCCTCGGCGCCCTCGTCTTCGGCCACTTCGGCGACCGGCTGGGACGCAAGAAGCTCCTGGTATACAGCCTGCTGATGATGGGCGGCGCAACGTTCCTCATCGGGCTGCTCCCCACCCACGCCGCCGTCGGCTCGGCCGCCCCGTTCCTGCTCACCGCGCTGCGCCTGGTCCAGGGCTTCGCTCTGGGGGGAGAATGGGGAGGCGCGGTCCTGCTGGTGGCCGAACACGGGGACGCGAGACGCCGCGGCTTCTGGGCCTCGTGGCCGCAGACCGGAGCGCCGGCGGGGCAACTGCTGGCCACGGGCGTCCTCGCGGCGCTGACCGCAACACTGTCCGACGCGGCGTTCGACTCCTGGGGGTGGCGGGTGCCGTTCCTGCTCTCCGGCGTGCTGGTCCTCATCGGGCTGTGGATCCGGCTCTCCGTCGACGAGTCACCCGTGTTCAAAGCGGCCCTCGCGGCGGCCGATAGCCGCAGGACGCCGTACGCCGCGAGGGAGAAGCCGCCCGTACTCGCTGTCCTGCGCGACCACTGGCGCGATGTCCTCATCGCCATGGGCGCCCGCATGGCGGAAAACATCTCCTACTACGTCGTCACGGCATTCACCTTGGTGTACGCCACCGAGCACGCGGATGCGAGCAAGCAGACAGCCCTCAACGCCGTCCTGATCGCCTCCGCCATCCACTTCGTCACCATCCCCCTGTGGGGCGCCCTGTCGGACCAGTGGGGACGTCGCCCCGTCTACCTCATTGGCGCCGTCGGCATGGGGCTGTGGATCCACCCGTTCTTCGCGCTCGTCGACCGGCATTCCTTCGCGGCCATGACTGCGGCCGTCGCGGTGGCCCTGCTCTTCCACGGCGCGATGTACGCGCCGCAAGCGGCATTCTTCTCGGAGATGTTCGCCACCCGCATGCGCTATTCCGGAGCATCCATCGGCGCCCAGTTCTCCTCCGTGGCCGCCGGCGCCCCCGCCCCGCTCATCGCCACAGCCCTGCTCTCCGAGTACGACAGCCCCACACCGATCGTCGTCTACGTCATGGCCGCGGCTCTGCTGACGATCATCGCTCTCGGTTGCGCCGACGAGACCCGCCACCGGGATCTGCTGGACACAGAAGTCGACGCAACCGATTCGCGACCGGCCGGGCAAGCGGTGCGCAACCGCGAAACATCCGCTGTGCGCGGCGTTCTCAGGCGGCGATGACCCTTAGTCGCGCATGGGGGTCTTCCTCACCCACGTGGAAGACGTCCCGGAGGAAGAACTTCGGCGCCGCATGCCCGCCGCCAGGTGAGGCTCCCCGACCGGCAGCGCCGACAGGGGTCCCTACTGGTTCAGGCGCCGGCGTTCACCCTGTGGGCTTGAGGTCCGTACCAGTCCAGGCACATGACGGTCGCGTCGTCCTGCACTTGGCCGGCGCACGCGTCGCGGACCGCGCCGACCATGGCCCGCACAGCCTCACGAGGATGCTCAGCGGCGGTGTCACGCACAAGGCCGCGCAGATCGACGCTCGCCGCCTTCCGATCCTGCATGCCGTCGGTGAAGAGCACGAGGCGGTCGCCGGGACGCAGGTCGATGTCCTGCACCTCATACGGATACTGCACGGGTACGCCGAACGGCAGGTTGACGTGCAGCTTGACCTCCTCGACCTCGCCCTCACGCAGTCGTAGCGGCCAGAGGTGGCCGGCGTTGACGAGCTGGGCACCGCTGCCGTCCAGGGCGATCCGCAGGAGCTGGCCCGTGGCGAAGGTGCGGCGGCCGTGGTCGAGGAGGGCCTGGTGGGTCTGGCGGGCCTGTTCGGCAAGGTCGGCACCGGCGCGGCGGGCGCCGCGGGAGGCGTTGACCAGGAGGGTGGCCATCAGGGCGGCGTCGACGTCGTGGCCCATCGCGTCGGTGATGGACAGGTGCAGCGTGTTCTCGTCGAGGCTGTAGTCGTAGGTGTCACCGGCGATGTCGGAGGCCGGGACCAGGGCACCGGCGAGGGCGAACTCCGCGGACTCGCACGAGGGCGCCGAGGGCAGGAGCTGACGCTGGATCTCCGCTGCCAGCGTGACCGTGGCGGTGCGGTTGCCCCAGTGGTAGAGGTCGGTGAAGCGGCGGTCGGTGACGATGATGTACGCGAGCGCGTGCGCGACCTCCTCGACCTGCTCCAGTATGTCCTGGGTCAGGTGAGCCAGGCGCACTTCCAGCACCCCGATCGTGTCGCCGCGGTTGGAAACGGGCGCGAACACCTGTTGCTCGGGGGCGCCGTTCGCCTTCACGACCACTTTCTGGGTGCGCAGGACCTCGTTGTAGACGCTGCCGTCCAATGGGACCTGGTCAGCGCCATGCTCCCGTGGTGCTGCCCCCTCCTCATTGACCCGCAGCAGACGTCTGCCGACAACATCGACGAACAGGAACGACACATAACGCGCGCCGAACCGCTCGCGCAGATTGTGCGCCACGACATCCAGCGAGCGCACCGGCGCCGCAGCCTCCGCCGCCGTCAGCACGTCCGCAAGCCCGATCCGATCACGCCCCACAGCGACCTCCCTCAGTTCCGGACCGTTCTTCTTCCCCCTGCACCCCCAGTCATCACCGCCCCGCCACCGAAGCCACAGTTCCAAGGCCCAGCCACTTCACTCGCTGACCCAAATCCCCGGCTCGCAGAGTTGCCGTGAGTGACCGCCGGGCCTCATGATGCGGCAGGCGGCTCCCGCCACCTACGTCGGCACCGCTTTCATCCCGTGGGGGGATCTGTCCATATGGGCGCTTCGCTGCGCGCCTTGCGCGCTCTCGTCCTGCTCGCCGGCTTCTATCTGCTCGGCGTCTTCCTGCTCGCCGCCCTCGCGGGCGCCGACTACGCCGTCTGCACCCGCTTGCACGGCTCGATCGTCTACGACGTAGTCATCGGCTCGGTCGTCCTCGCGATCCCGATCGTGCGCGGATTCTTCATGCTGCGCACCCCCAAGGGCGATGCTGCGCCGACCGGCACCCCCCTCGGCGTCACCGACTCCCAGGAGCCCGCGCTGTGGGAGACCGTGCGCGACGTCGCCCGGCAGGTCGGCACCCGCGCGCCCGACGAGATCGTGCTGATGGAGAAGGTGAACGCGGCTGTCAGCGAGGACTCCTCGCTGCTGGGCCTGCGGCCCGGTACCCGTCGCCTCTACCTCGGCCTGCCGTTGATGATCGGCCTGGACGAGATGCAACTGCGCGCCGTGCTCGCCCACGAGATGGGCCACTACGCCAACTTCGACACCCGCCTCACCCCCCTGATCGCCCGCGGACGCGCCCAACTGATCCGCACCATCGCCCACTTCCACGAGCGCTCCGACAAGAAGATCGCCAACGAGCGCGCGAGGCAGGAGAAACATGCCGCCAAGCGGATCGCCAAGGGCAGGAGGGCCACGAAGGTCGACACCCCGGGCCTGGGCGCGACGTACCGCGGCATGGCCGCGATCTACACGGCGTACGGCAACTTCTACCTGCGTACCACCCACGCCACCGCCCGCAGCCAGGAACTCGCGGCCGACGTGGCCTCCGTCCGGGTGGCCGGCCGCGACTCCGCCGCGTCCGCCCTACGCGAGATCAACGCCCTCGTCCCGGCCTTCGACTACTACATGAGCGCGTACGCCACCCTCGGCGTCGGCGCCGGCCTGCTGCCCCGCCCCGGGCAGGTCTTCGGCGGACTGCGCAAGCTGCTCGACGCCCGCGCGGAGGAGCTGGGGGAGCTGCGCCGGGAGCTCTCGACCGAACCCACCTCCCCGTACGACTCCCACCCCGCGCTCGCCGAACGCGTGGCCCGCATCGAGGCCCTGCCCGACGACGGCCGCGCCGGGCAGAGAGCCCGCCCGGCGGTGGAGCTGCTGGCCGACGCGGACGCGGCGCTGGTCGCGGTGGAGCAGGCCGTCCTCACCCCGGAGGCGCGTGCTCTCCAGCGGGTGGACTGGGAGGACCTCGTCCACCAGTCGATGACCGTGTACGTCAGCCAGGGCGTGGAGGAGGTTCGCGACGCCTTCGCCGCCGAGGGCGCCGGCCCCGGGCTCACCGCCGTGCTCGACACGATTGACGCGGACCCGGCGGTGCGCTGGCGGATGGCCGACCGCCTCCCGAAGCCCGAACAGGCAGCGGCCGCGACCGGCCACGCGGACCGCGAGGCGGCCCGCGCGGTCGTGCGGCGCGCCCTGAACCAGTTGGTCACCGTAGAACTGACGGCGTGCGGCGCCGCACGCTGGCAACTCTCCTGGTCCGACTCGGCCACCTTGCGCTACCCGGCGGACGACTTCGAGGACCAGCTCGAACAGGCGCTGGACGCCACGGTCGCCGACACGCCCGACACCGAACCCCTGCGGAAGCTGGTGCTCGCCGGGCGGTCGGTCTGATCACCTCGGCGTCTGCCGGTGAGTGTGGCTCTGCGGGGGTCAGCTCCCGGTGCGCCACTCGTGGTCGGGCAGGAAGGTCACGTCGTAGTGCTGGGCGCTGGTGCGGAACTTGCCGGGTTCGGGGACGACCGGTTCGCGCGGCAGGGCGAGCTCCTGGGTGGGGGCGCCGAGGTGGTCGAAGAACCGCTCGAAGGTGCCGCCGGGGCCGGCGGCCACGCCGACAACCCGGCTGTGGTGGCGTTCCATGCGGTAGGCGTGCGGGCAGTTCTTGGGTACGAAGCCGAAGTCTCCCGGGGTCAGCAGCTTCTCGTGCTGGTTCCCCTGCAGGTCTTCGACGAACAGGCGTACCGCGCCGTCGGTGATGTAGAAGACCTCGTGGGTGTCGGGGTGGGAGTGCGCCGGGATGATGTTGCCCTTGGGCCCTTCGACAGTGAAGAAGTTGAAGGTGTTCTCGGTCTGTTCGCCGCCCGCGTAGACCGTCACCAGGTCGCCGAAGAGGTGGGCGCGGTCGCCGTGCCCCTTCTCGATGAAGTAGGGCGTGCCCGACTCCGCGGGGATGTGGGAGCGGGTGCGGTAGCGGGTGGCGTACTCGATGGTCATCTGCGATCTCCCGGTCGTCATGGAAGGAATGGACGGCAGGCGGACAAGGCCGCGGGGGTGCCGCGTCCCGCGCCCCGGCGGCGGCACACGAGGAGCCCGGGGCCTGATCGGCCCGTTTGTGGGTTTCGGACATCTGCATGGACCGTGCCCGGCCGCTCCCCTCGGGTCGCCCCGGCGCGCTCCTCGCCCCACCCACGCTAGATCCGGGCGCTGCCCCGAGCCCCTACACTTGGGACACGCCATGAAGAAAAACGGACACACTTCGCGGGGCTCATCCCCAGGGGAGATCGCGGCCGTCCCCTACCGTCCGACGCCGGGCACTCCGCCGGGAATCGAAGTCGTGCCGTTCGACCGCCTGGCCGAGCGCGCCCACAGCCACGGCATCGACCCCTATCGCCTCAGCCGCCCGTTCTTCCACTTGCTCCTCCACGTACGGGCCGGCACCATGCGCTGCTCAGCCGACTTCCGTACCGACACGATCCGGCCCGGCGACTGGCTCTGGGTGCGACCTGGGCAGGTTCTGCGGTTCCTTGCCCCGCTGGAGGAGGCCGAGGGCACCGTCGTCGTCTTCCCGGCCGGTTTCCTCAGCGCCAGCGCCACATCGCTGACCAGCGCCGTCGAACTCACCCGAACCGGCCGCGTAACGCCTGCCACCCGGCAGGCCGAGTCACTGATCCGCATCCTCGGCGCGCTCGAAGACGATTACGCCCACCTGTCCGACCTGCCGTTGACGGCCCACATCGAGACGATGCGACACCTGCTGTCCGCCCTCCTGATCCGCCTCGCCCACCTTGAGGGTTCCGCACCTGCGAGAGGCGCGGCCCGTGAACCCTTCCACCGCTTCCGCGAGGCCGTCGAGCAGGACTTCGTCCATACCCACCGCGTCGAGGACTACGCCGCCCGACTCGGCTACAGCACGCGCACCCTCACCCGGTCCACCCGCGCCGCCACCGGATGCGGAGCCAAACGCTTCATCGACGACCGGGTCCTCCTGGAAGCCAAACGTCTCCTCGTCCACACCACCCTGCCCCCCGCCGCCGTCGGCGACCGCATCGGCTTCACCCACCCAACCGCCTTCAGCGCCTTCTTCCGCCGGCACACCGGCACCACCCCGACCGATTTCCGCGTCCTCGCCGCGGGCGCGCCTCCGGCACGGACGGCCATTCATGCCGTACCTCGTCCGTCACGGTCAGTACAACCCTTTGGATGAGCCGGGAGTCGTCTGGGTGTCTGCTAGCAAGAAGCACTCACCTGCTGAACACCCTTGACGACTGAGAGGTTTTTCTGTTGCGCAACGCAACTCGTACCACGCTGGCCTGCATGTCCGCGGTGACGGCCGTGTCTGGAGTCATGGCCGCGGTAGTGGTCACCATGGCTGATGGCTCTGTCTTCAACAGCGACGGTTCCAAGGCCGCCGCATATGCCCAGGGCTACGCATGGGCGAAGAACAGCGGGGAGGGAACGTCTGACGGAAACGGGTACAGCGCGTCCGCGTCAGCGTCGTCTGTCGCCGTTCCCTCCGGGGCTTCCGTGGACCTCCGCAGTATCTACGACCCGTCGCCCGCCGGGTGTCAGGCATACGCGGTGCTCGTCGGTGCGGAAGACCGGAAGGAGTGGCTGCGAGGCTGCAAAGAGGCCCGGTACGTGCAGTTCGGAAAGCTGCACTGGGGACGCTCGTAATAAGCACCGGGCCCGCACGGAGCCAAGCGCCCGGGGACAGCGCCCCGGTCACGTCGTCGGTGTCTGGTCGGCGGCCAGGGCCCGTGTGCCCGGGGCGCAGGCAGCCTGGAGCGCCGCCAACTCTGCTGCGGGCAGTCGCAGGGAGGTTCCCTGGCGGCTGCCGTCCAGGCGGGCGACGCCGGTGTCGAGCCACTGGGGGAGTGGTTCGACACCGATGAAGTCCGCCAGGCGGGTCAGCTCGTTGCGGGGGTCGGCAAGGAGGTTTTCGTAGGCGAGGGTGGTCCGCTGGGGTGAGGGCACGGCGGCAAGGTCGGCCACGCCCTGGACGATGAGCTGTGACCACAGTGCGCCAAAGCCGGGAAGCGGCAGGTCAGAGTCGAGGACCAGCGCGGAATCGAAGCGTTCGGTCAGCAGCGGTGACAGGGCGGGTGGCAGAGCACGGATCTGCTCCTCGGTGAGGTTCTCGATCCGGTCGGCCCCGCTGCGGGCGAGGATTTCCCGTAGCAGGAAGATCAGTCGGTAGCCCGTGTGCCGGCTCATGGACAGCGCGCAATCGGGTCCGTCCCTGAACAGATGCACGAAACGTGCGTGCGGGAAGACCTTGTGCAGCAACGGCACCCGGTGCAGGGAGTAGCCCGATCGCTCGACCACCGCAGTGCGCCCTTCGCGGCTGCCCAGGAGGCTGAACAGGGCTGCGTACTGGTCCGCGGCAGTCCGCGGCGGCCACCCGCGCACTTGCTTTTCCAGGTCGTCGAACAGTTCGTCCGGCCGGTCGGTGAGGTGCGGAAGCACCATCAGCGAGATCGCGGGGATGCCTGTGCTTTCGGTCGCGAAGCGTCCAGGACGGCGCGTATAGAGGAACTCCGGCATCGGAACCCCACTGCGGATCATCGTCTCGAACTGCGGATTGGGCTCAGTCAGCAGCCGCCAGAACTCCTCACCGTTCACGCGGCCTTCGGGGAAACCCCGGCTCTGCACCGACGACAGCAGTTCGTTGAGGCTGAGGACATCAGGATGCGCGTGGACGATGCCCGACAGCGCGGTCGACCCACTACGGCCTGTTCCGACGACGAAGGTCAATGTGCGCACGTCAGTGATCTCCCTCGCAGGACGACCGTAGCGATCGGGAGCAGACTTCCCCCTGGTACCGCGATCTATCCCTGGCCACGTGCCCAGCCGGTGCGGCGTGGCGCCGATCCGCCTCGCCTTGTTCGAGAGCCGAGAGCCGAGAGCCGAGAGCCGAGAGCCGAGAGCCGAGAGCTGGCTGTTGGCCGGGCGTGCGAGAAATGGTGGCGACCACCACCAACACGCCCACCCCAACACGCCTGCGCGGGGCGGGCGTGTGCGCAGGATTTCGCCGATACGAAGCGCTTGTGAACGCGTGGGCGCATTCGTTGACAGATACACAGGCGCTCGATGAGGCTCCTGACCCATGCAGATGCCCGGTGGCCAGACGGCCACGCTTGTGGAGCGCCGCCACGTCGACCTGGTACGTGTCGCGAGCGCCATCTGTCGTCGCGCTGTCTGAACCGACTCCCTTTCTTTCGACTCTCTCGGGTACGTGACGCCGTGGTGCGCCGTGCCCTGCTCAGGAGCGCACTGTGTCCTCGTACGACGATTCCCCCCTGACTCGGCTGTCCCCACCGTCCCCACCGTCCCCATCGTCCCCGCTGTCCCGGCGGTCCTTCGGCGGCGCTGTCGCCGCAGGCGTCACCGCTGCGGCCGTTGGCGTGCCCGCCGCCGACGCCCAAGCGCAAACCCCGGAGCGCGAGCAGCCGTTCAAGGCGGCGCCGCACCGACGGGCCAAGCGGCCCAACATTCTCTTCATCCTCGGCGACGATCTCGGCTGGGCCGATCTGTCCTGCTACGGCGCCCCGCACATCAAGACCCCGAACCTGGACCGGCTCGCGCGGCAGGGGGTGCGGTTCACGGATGCCTACGCCGGGTCCGCCACCTGCTCGCCGACCCGGTTCAGCCTGTACACGGGGCGCCTGCCCGGACGTACGAAGGGTGGTCTCGCGGAGCCGATCGCGGACAGGTCCGTCGGGCTCGACCCTTCCCACCCCACGCTTGCCTCGCTGCTGCGGGAGGCGGGTTACGCGACCGCGCTCATCGGCAAGTGGCACTGCGGATATCTGCCCGACTACTCGCCCACCAAGTCCGGTTGGGAGGAGTTCTTCGGGAACTTCGGCGGGGCCCTGGAGTACTACTCGAAGTTGGGGCTCGGCGGGGAGTACGACCTGTACGCGGGCGACAGACACGAAGGGGATGCCGAGTACAAGGACCTGCGGTATTACACGCGCATCCTCACCGAGCGCGCCGGCGAGTACGTCCAGCGCGACCACGGCGGCCGACCCTGGCTGCTGAACCTCAACTTCACCACTCCGCACTGGCCTTGGATCGCGGAGGGGGACGAGGAGGAGAGCGCCGAGATCGTCCGCAGGATCAAGGCGGGTGCGAAAGGTGCGCTCTGGCACCAGGACGGCGGTTCCGTCGAGAAGTACGCGCAGATGGTGCAGGACCTGGACCGGTCGGTCGGTGTCGTGCTGCGCGCTTTGGAGAAGTCCGGCCAGGCGCAGGACACGGCGGTGTTCTTCGCCTCGGACAACGGCGGTGAGCGCTTCTCGTACAACTGGCCCCTGTCGGGCAACAAGGCCTCGCTCCAGGAGGGCGGAATCCGCGTGCCGACCATCGTGCGGTGGCCCGCACGCCTCGACGGCGGGCAGGTCAGCCATGAGCCGGTCTTCACACCGGACTGGACTGCGACGCTTCTGGAGATCGGAGGGGCGCGCCCGCACCCGGCGTACAAGTTGGACGGGACCAGCCTGGCTCCCTATCTACTGAAGGGTCGGCCGCTCGCCGAGCGTGACCTGTTCTGGCGTGTGCGCGGGGAGCGTGCACTGCGGCGCGGGAAGTGGAAGTACTACCAGGGCAAGAACGGCCAGGACCACCTGTTCGATCTGTCGAAGGACCAGCGTGAGCAGGCCGACCGAGCCGCGGACGAGCCGAGGCTCCTGGGCGAGCTGAAGTCGGCGTGGGAGGAGACGGACAGGGGGTTGCTGGCGTATCCGGCTGGGTGAGAGGTGGAACCCGACCGTCCCGGAGCAAGCCCAGGGGACCACGGTGATGCAGAAGGACCGTGGTCCACGCCCGCTCAGCAGTGGCCGACGCCTTGGCATCCGGCGGCGAGGCGGGGGCGAAAACCCATTGGTGGGCCGCTGCGGTCTCTGCTACTTTGCCCGAGGCCGTGCGAGAGAACGAGGAGGTGGTACCCGTGAACGCAGTATCGACGTGGGTGCTCTCCTCCGGGGTCACGGTCGGGCGATAGGTCGTCCGGGAGCGCCTTTCCGCACTCCCGAAAGGCATGACCATGCCCCTGCACTTCACTTCCGAACAGCGCTTCGACGACGGCGTCCTCGAGCGCCCGTTCACCCTCGGTGAGATCCCCGGCATCCTCTGGACGCCTCCGTCCGCCACCGCATCCGCGCCGGCACCGCTGATCCTCCTCGGCCATCCCCCGCTCGGACTGGAGAAGATGTACCCCCGGCTGGTAGGCCGGGCTCGGCAGGCCGCGGCGGACGGTCTCGCCGCGGCCACCATCGAACTGCCCGGAAGCGGTGACCGGCCCCGCTGGCCCGGTCTCGATCAGGCCCGCGCGGACCTGCGCCAGGCCATGCGGGCGGGGGAGCCGGTCGGCGAGGAGATCGTGGACCGGCTCGTCCTCCCGCTGGTCGAGAGGTCGGTCCCGGAATGGCGGACCGCCCTGGACGCCCTCCTGTCGCTGCCGGACATCGGCGGCCCGGTCGGCTACTCAGGAGGAGTGATCTCCATCGGAATCCGGCTGGCGGGGGTCGAGCCGCGCATCGCGGCCGCCGTGCTGTTCGCCGGGAGCCTCGTGCCACGCGCCATGTTCGACGAGGCCCGGCAGGTCACGATCCCGCTGCACGTCCTGCTGCAGTGGGACGACGAAGGCAACGACCGGCAGGCCGCCTTGGACCTGTTCGACGCCTTCGGCTCCAAGGAGAAGACACTGCACGCCAATCTGGGCGGCCACAGCGGTGTCCCGCAGTTCGCGGGGGACACGGCAGCCCAGTTCCTGGTCCGGCACCTGAAGTAAGGCCGGGCGGGCCGCCCACACCGGCGGAAGGCGGGCCGGGGGAGGACGCGGCTCACGGAGGGGCGTTCTTGGCCTTTCGTGCCCTCCGAGGTGCGGGCCCCTGTCGATCCGGCAGGGGCCCGCACCGGCTGGGGCCCGCACCGCTGAGGGGCTGCGGCCCGCGTCAGTCGACGGATAAGTCGGTGGAGGGCGTGTGGCCTGGCCTGTTACGGTTCGGGGGCCGGCCGCGGGACTCCAGTGCGACTTCCGGAACCTGCCTATAAAGCAATGATTCGCTGCTCGTGCTCCCCTTCCCCGGCCGGCATCAGCACTCCTGGGGGAAGGATGCGAATGGACTCGGAGTCGTACGGGGACCTCGTCGCAGCCGATGATGTGCTGCTCTTCGTCAACGCGGCGATCACCTCCACCGGCCAGCGTGAGTTCCACAGCGACGCGGACCGGCAGCGGCTGTCCCTGGACTTCCTCCACGCGTACATGCTGGGGAACTACCGCGACCTGTATGCCGGGGTCCTCGCGCTCGACATCAACGACCACAACGCCGTCCTCATCATCCGAGGGCTGCTGGAGACCCCTGGTGAGGCCACGGCCGACCAGCGCCGCAGCGAGGGCCGCCTCATCGCATCGCGCCTCGCGCGGATGCCGCCCCAACGCGTCTACAAACTGTTCGACGCCCTGCGCCGGGCCAAGGTGAACAACCGACGCACCCGCGCGATCATGCGTGACTGGCTCTCCGCCCGCCAGGACCTGGCGTTCGATGCCGTGAAGTACCGCGGCAGCCTCAAACGAGCCCTTCGTCATGCGCACCTGACCCCTGGCACCGAAGAGCTGGGGACGTTCATGTTCGCGCCGGCGGCCCACGCGCACTATGCGACACCCCTGTTGGAGACGTGGCGCCGTGCCCACTACGAGCAGTCCGCCCTCTATGAGCTGCCCTATACGGTCGCCGAGGGCTTCGCCGCCAAGCACGGCATCCCCCGGAACGTCTTCCTGGAGCGCATAACTCCGCGGCTGACGCGCCTGGAGACCTTGCGGCTCCAGGAGTCCGCGCGGGCTCGCGAGATCACCGGGGTGCAGGCGGATCTGGCGAGGATGCCGCTCACCCGCCTGGCGACGTATGTGCTGTCGCTGCCGCTCGAGGAGCGCGGGCGTCGGCGTGCCGAGCTGAGCCGTGCTCTGGAGTCGGCCGCCGCCCGGGTGGCCGGCTCCCACCGGGGGAGCTGGGGGAAGGTCACCGCCGCCCTGGACGACAGCTTCTCCACTTCCGGATCGGCGCACAAGCGTCGTCGGCCCCTGGCCGTGGCTCTGGCCTGCCACTATCTGCTCGCGGCTCTTGCCGATGACTACATCGCGCTGTGGACGTCCGGTCGGACGGATGCGCTGCTGACCTACCCGTACGGGCCGTCGCCGGTGGGACGGCGCATCCTGGACGCACTGGACACCGCCCCGACCCGGTTGGTGATCGTCTCCGACGGCTGGGACAACGCCCCTCCCGGCCTGGCCGCCGAGGTGCTGCGTATCTGGCGGACCCGGCTCGACTCCGAACGCCGCACCAGCATCGTGCATCTCAACCCCGTCTACGACGCCGCCGACTTCGACGTACGCCGACTGTCACCGACGGTGCCCACCGCGGGCATCCGCGACGCCGAGGACCTTCCCGCCCTTGTGGAACTGGCCCAGTTCGCGGAGGGCCGTACCGGTCTGGCCGAACTGATCGCGTACATGGACACCCGCGCGGCCCGCATGACGCAGGCACACCCCCAGGAGGAGGCGCGATGACCACCTTGAACCTGAACGGGCTGACTCCTCGCCCTTCCCAGGTGTGGAATGCCGTGCGACTGGTGCCGCTCGTACGCGACGAGCCCGTCCACGGCCTGCGTCTGGGCGCGCAGCTCTACGGAGCTGGGGCCGGACTGGTGGACCTCGGTGCGCGCGGGACCTATACGTCCTACATCCCGCACGGATTCGTTGCTTCGTGGACCGAGGACGGCACGCCCGCAGCCGCCTACGGCACCCATCTGTCCGCCGACGGCAACGCGGCCCCGGCCGCCACCATGGGCCTTCGCTTCCACCACCGGATGGCCCGCCGCCAGGCCAAGGACCGGCTGCGGTTCCTGCCCCTGCACCTGGCGCTGGAAGGCTATCTGGCCCTGCACTTCGGCGGTCCGTCCGTGGCCTGGGAGGAGTGGTCACAGCGCGCGCTCCGCCAAGGACTCTCGCCGCGCGTCGAGGAAGCCTACGTGGGCGGTGAGGTACGCGGGCTCACGGACGCCCTGCGCGTCTTCGAGATCCACCCCGGCCAGTGCGGTGTGCTGCTCTACGTCGCCGACGCGCCGGCCGCCGCGTTCGTGGTCCCTCACCCGGACGACTACCGTGCGCTCCACGCCACGCTCGTCCAGGACCTGTACGGTGAACTGATCCACCACTACGCCACGCTGATGCCGCCGGTGGGGGACTTCCGTGCCCGTATCCCCGACGCGCGGATCCGCTCCCTCGCCGACCTGCGTACGGCCGTCGCCGAACAGGAGCGGGCGTGGACGCACTTCCACGACACGACCATGGCAATCGGTTTGCTGGAATCCGCGTACACCTGGCAGACGGTCTACCGGATGGGAGGCTTCACGCTTTGCCGCTTCCTGCCGGAGTTCCGCCCCAAGCAGGAGAACCACATCGGCGAAGCCATCACCGACGCCAGCGGCAGGATCGCCTACCTCAAGACCTTCCGTCTGTCGGAGACCCAGGTCCGACGGGGTCACCTGCTGAGCGTGCTTGCCGCCCATGACTGGCACCTGGCGGACGCGGCGGTGGGCCTGGGCATCGACGAGGCCCAGCTGGGTCTGCGCCTGGAGTCCGCCGGCTTCCGATTCCTGCTGCGCCGGGACGTGCTGGACGGATACCGCAAGCAAGCACGAACCCGTACGGGACGAGCACCGCGCGACCGGTGACCGGTGAACGGTCGAGGGTGTCGCCCCGAGCGGGTGGAATGCCGGGCCCCGCAACGGGGTTGATGCCTGGCAGACGATCTTTGCTTCCAGTGCAAGTGCGGAAGTGTGGATGCGCGCCCGCCGGTGGTCAGCCGGGCGGTGTCGCGCCGCGAGCAAGGGGGGATGCCATGGGGCGGTCCGCGGTCTCTGCCGACACCAGGACGTCGGCCGACGGGTCGGGCTGGTTCTGTGAGATGGTGCCGAGCGTGCTGACGTCCACACCGCCCAGCACTCAGCGCACGTCAGACGCCCACGCCCAGTACACCGGACTGGATCTCGGCCCGGTGAGGGTTGCATCGGTCGCGTTCTCACGGGTGTGCTCACGCCGGATGGCGACCCCGGTCCGGCGGGAGGATCCCGGCTCGTATCAACTGGCCCTTGCCACGCAAGGCGCTTTCAACATCTCCCGGTTGCGCAATGCGTCCGTGGTGGCGGGTGGCCTCGTCTTGACGGACACCTCACGTCCGATGGAGAACATCGGCTTCAGCGACTACGGGGCGGTCGAGGCGATCGTGCTACAAATCCCTCGCACGGTCCTGCCCCTACGGCCCGACAGGGTGGACCGCATCCTCGCACAGCCGGGCCCCGCGCCTGCGGGAACCGGCGGAGGCATGGCCAAGATCCTCGCCGACTTCCTGCACTCCTTGCACCACCACGGCCCCCGGTGCGAACCCGACGAGCTGCGCCACCTGGGCTCAGTCGCCCTCGACCTTGCCACCGCTTGCCTGGCACAAAGACTCGGCACCCAGTCCCAGGGCGAGCAGCCGCTTCGGACACCGGCCGAGGCGCACGCCCAGGCGATGCTCCAGCGTGTCCTCCAGTTCATCGACGACAACCTCCACGACCGCGAGCTGACGCCTCAAGCCATCGCCGACCGGCACAACATGTCCCTGCGCGGCCTTTACACACTCTTTCGCGACCAGCCGGTGAGTGTCGCCGAATTGATCCGCCGCCGCCGACTGGCCCGCTGCCACGCAGAGCTGGCCCGCCCCGAGTCGCGCCACCACACGATCGAGGCCATCGCGGCCCGCTGGGGTTTCGCCAGCGCCACCGCTTTCGGCCGTGCGTTCCGGAACGTGTACGGGATCACCCCCGGCGAACATCGCGCAGCCGCCCGTCCCTGAGGGCAGCTCCCGGTGCCGGCAGTCGGATCCTCCGACAGCGTGACGACACGGTGCTGCGGTGCGCGCCACGCGGCTGCGGCGCGCGTGTGTGCCGACACCCCCCACCTGCGTGAATAGCGCCCCGTGTGGAGACAGCCGGGTGGCGCCGGTGACAGGGGGAATCGACGACTTCGTCCTGGCGTTGTCGAAGTATGGGTGATACCTCCCGTTACCGTCCTGCCGAGCCCGAGCCCGAGCCCGAGCCCGAGCCCGAGCCCGAGCCCGAGCCCGAGCCCGAGCCCGAGCCCGGGTCCTTTGCCGTACGGGAACGCCTCGCTGCGGACCGCGCCGATACGCTCGCGCGGGCCGCCGCGCTCAGCCGTGACTTCGACGGTATCGTCGCGGCGAACGCCCTGATCGCGGTCGACGACGAGCACGACCCCGAAGGGGGCACCACGGCCTTCGAGCGGGCTCACGTGGCTTCCCTGATGGCTGCGGCGCGCGAGCACCTGGAAGAGCTGGACCGCGCCCTGGAACGGCTGGAAAGCGGACAGTACGGGCGGTGCGAAGTCTGCGGCGGGACGATTCCGCCCGAGCGTCTGGAGATCCGTCCGGCGGCGACCCGCTGTGTCGGCTGTGCGCGCACGGGCCAGTGATGGCCGCCAAGCCCCTGACGCCGATGGGTGCCTGTCAGTCCCTCCCGTATCCGTCGTGTCCGGGACCAGGCTGGTGTCTGCGATGGCAAAAGCCCCTGGATACGGCGGAGTTGGTGCTCGCGGGGACTCAAACCAGTGATAATCGCGTCGGCGCGTGAGTTCCTCGCCCGTTGCGGAGGGTCGCACCGATACGCGCCTGGGCATTGATGTGCCGGCACTTCTCCGGCACCCATCCCAGGGCGGAAGCACGAACTCCACCCACCGTCCCCACCCCCTCACTCGGGAGAAACTCGATGATCGATGGTCTGAAGTTCCCCGAAGGCGTCGGGCAGACGGCGTTGGTCGTCGCCTGGACGCGACAGATGGAGAGCCAGCGACCCGACGCCCTGTTCCACGACCCGTTCGCCGACGAGCTGTTGAGGGCCATCGCCGAGGACCAGTCCTTCACCGAAGTGTCCGACATGGTCACCCGGGCGAGCCTCAGCACGCGCGAATACCCTACGTACTTCGCGGTACGCACCCGGTTCTTCGACGACGAGCTGCTCAGCGCCATGCGCGCCGGAATCCGGCAAGTGGTCACTCTGGCTGCTGGAGTGGATGGACGGACCCTCCGGTTGGACTGCCCACCCGGAACACAGTGGTACGAGCTCGATCTGCCGGACATGACGGCCTTCAAGGACGCGCTGATCGCCAACTCGCAGCTGGCCGCCACGTGCGAACGACACGGAGTGGCCGCGGACTTGACCGCCAACTGGCCATACGCACTGCGCGAAGCGGGCTTCGACCCCGGCCGACCGACCGCCTGGCTGGTGGAAGGTCTGCTGATGTACCTCTCCGACGAAGAAGGGGATGCCCTGCTCTCCGCACTCTCCGCGCTGTCCGCTCCGGGCAGTCGGATCATGCTGGAGCAGCTGGCGGCGGTGATGCTGGCGGACGAGGGCAAGCCCTCCCGCGAACGGCTCGCGTCGCAGGGTGCCCGCTGGCGGTCCGCCCGGGACGACTTGCAGTCGTGGCTGGCAGGCCACGGTTGGCATGCGGAGGTCTACAGCGGAGCCGACCCCCGCATCGGGCACGGCCGCACTGTCTCCCGTCTGCCGGCCTGTTGGGTGGCGACCGGAACGCTGACAAAGCGTGCGGATGCCGCCCCGGCTGGCTGAAGGTACCTCTCTGATGAAGGTACCTCTCTGAATTCCCTCTGCGGAGGTCTCGATGCGGCGCGGCGAGGCGCCGCCTGCGCGGCCGGGGGGGGGAAGAGTCCTGAACCGCGCCGCCAAAGAACCTCCACGTCACCGTCCAGACCTCCTCGTCAACACCCGGTCGACACCGTTGATTTCCAGCCAATGTCCATCGTCCGTATCCGCGCGGCGGAGGCGTAGGGAACGTACGTCCGAGGTGGGAACATCCGTGCGTGTCCGATTTCCGGCCGGGGAGTCCGCCGAAGAGGAGGGACCGGTTCCTGAGCGCTTGTGTGCGAACTTCCGGGGAACGGGCCGCCGTTCTGTGAGGGTCCTGTGCGAATGTGTGCGCTCCCGGTGGCCAGTGGGGCCACTGGGACGACATGTCTCACGGGGAGAACATCATGCGTCCGCGTGCCTTCGGCATGCCTCTTCGGCATGCCCGTACGACAGCGAGAAGATCGCTGATCGCATCCGTCGCCGTTCTGGGTATCGGCGCGTCCGCGCTGCCCGCGGTGGCCGCCGGGCCGACACCCGCACCGGTCTCGGTGTGGGGGCAGAGCAAGGCGCGGGCCACCATGCCCGCGGTGAAGGTGGGGGCCAACAAGCCCCCCAAGAACCAGCGCAAGGCGGTACCCGATCCCGGCAAGCGCCAGTGGGAGGTCCGGGAGAAGGCCAGGCTGCGGGGTGAGCCGCAGGCCTCGCCCACGGCGGGCGCCACCTCCTCCTCCACGATGGTCTACGTCCCCACGGGGCAGGGTGACGTGCCCTGGCACCAGATCTTCGACTTCCGCATCACCGACGCACTCGTGGGGCGCATCGACTACTCGACCGGCAACCTGATGCTGGCCGCCACCGACTTCGACATCGCGGGCGTGGGCGACTCCCTCCAGCTCACCCGCACCTACAACTCCTTCGACGGGCCCTACGGCGAGGTCGACGGCCCCTGGTGGACCGGGTACGAGCGCCGGCTCCAGACCTCGTTCACCGACGAGGTGATCTGGTACGACTCCTCCGGTGCGACCGTGGAGTTCACGAAGAACGCCGACGGGACGCTCGCCACCCCGGACGGTTACGACAAGGACCTCAAGAAGAACGGCGACGGCACCTACACCCTCACCGACCGCAAGTCCGGCTCCCAGGACACCTACGGAGCCGACGGCACCCTGACCAAGGTCACCGACCGCAACAAGGGGACCATCACCGTCACCGCCAACAAGGACGCGGACGGCCGCCCCGCCGGGTTCAAGCTGGCCGAGACGCGCTCCGGGCGCACCATCGACCTCGTCCGGACCAGCGCCACGCTGTGGACCGCGAAGGACAACAGCGGCCGGACGGTGCGCTACGAGACCGACGCCACCAGTGGCCACCTCATACGGTCCTGGGACCCGGAGGACAACTCCACCACCTACGGTTACGACGAGGACGGGCGTCTGATCAAGGTGACGACGCCCGAGTCCCGGGCGATGGTATTCACCTACGACTCCGCCAACCGCGTCACCTCGATGCGCCGCTTCGTCGAACTCGGCGGCTCCGGCGGCGACGCCCCCACGTACACGTACTCCTACGACGCGACCAGCCGTCTGGCGGCGGGCACCACGACCGTGACCGACCCGCTGCTGCACACCACGAAGTTCCAGCACAACGGCGATGCCGAGGTCACGAAGGTCATCGACGCGCTCGGCCACGAGCGGTCCAAGACGTACAAGGGTCATCTGACGCAGACCGCGACGGACGCGATGGGGGTCGGCAGCGAGGGCGGCAACGTCACCACCTACGGCTGGGACACCCGCGGCAACCCCACCTCGGCCAAGCTGCCCACGGGCGCCACCTCGACGGTGGCCGGTTGGTCGACGAAGGCCGGCCGGGACGTGCCCGCCACGGCCACCTCGGCCGACGGTGAGAAGACGGACTACGCGTACGACGCCGCCGGCAACACCACCTCCGTGGCGCAGAGCGGCACCGGCGGCGGCTCGGCGACCATCGACTACAACCCCGCCACCCCCACCTGCGGCGGCTTCCAGGGCCAGCGCTGCAAGACCACCACCAAGATGAGCGGCACCCAGAACTCGGTGACGTCGTTCCACTACGACGCCCTGGGCAACCTGGACGCGGTGACCCCGCCCGCGCAGATCGGCAAGGTGACCTACCGCTACGACGCGCTGGGCCGGGTCACCAGCTCCAAAGACGGCCGGGGCGTCACCACGCTCTACACCTATGACAACCGCGACCGGGTCACCAAGGTCGACACCGGCAGCTACGACACCGTCGTGTACGTCTACGACGGCGACGGCAACCTGACCTCGCGCACCGACCGCACCGGGGTCCAGACCTACCAGTTCGACGCGCTGTCCCGGGAGACGATCCGGACCCTGCCCGACGGGTCGCAGACGGTCCTGGCGTACACCGCCGACGGCAACGTCGACACCTACACCGACCCCTCGGGCGTCGTCGACTACACCTGGGACGCTGCCAACCGGCTGACGGAGCTGAAGGACCAGGCGGGCCGCAGGACGACCTACGGGTACAACAACAACGACGCCCGGACCAGCACCACCTATCCCGGCAACACCGTGCAGAGCGTGGACGTGGACAAGTCGGGTCGGCCCACCACCATCAAGACGACCTCGCCCAAGGGCACCCTCACCCATCTGACCTACACCTATGGCTACGGCACCGGGGGCGCAACCGACGGCTCGAAGATCCGCACCGCGACGGACGTCCTGGCCGGGCTGAAGACGTCCTACACCTATGACGTGGCGGGCCGCTTCTCCTACGCCAAGGAGGAGAAGGGCAGCACCCTCAACGCCTCCTGGCAGTACTGTTACGACCTCGCCGGCAACCTGACCTCGCAGGGCGTCGACCCGGGCTGCCCGCGCGGCACCACCTACACCGTGAACGACGCCCAGCAGATCACCGGCAAGAACGGCTCCACCATCAACTGGTCCTACGACAAGGCCGGCAACGAGACCGCCGGTGCCGCCACCCCGGAGTCCACCCGCACCGCCGAGCAGTGGTCGGACTACTCGCAGCTGAAGTCGATCGCCGTCGCCGGCACGACCTACGCCGGGCAGTACGCCTCGACCGACCAGTCCGAGCGCACCAAGCTGGGCCAAACCCTCTTCCACAACGGACCGTTGGGCCTGTCGGCGGAGACGACCGGCGGCGTCGACACGGGATTCAACCGGGAGCCCGGGGGCACCCTGAACTCCATGACGACCGGGGGCAAGGCCTAC
Source organism: Streptomyces sp. NPDC043908 (assembly GCF_056435525.1). Taxonomy (NCBI): domain Bacteria; kingdom Bacillati; phylum Actinomycetota; class Actinomycetes; order Kitasatosporales; family Streptomycetaceae; genus Streptomyces; species Streptomyces sp. NPDC043908. The sequence continues at coordinate 748,298 of NZ_JBWKEI010000001.1, forward strand.
TACTACCTGACCGACGCGCTCGGTTCGGTGATCGGCCTGGCCGACCAGTCCGGCGCCAAGGTCAACACCTACACCTACAGCCCGCGCGGCGTCTCGCGCAGCACGGTGGAGGCGGCGCCGCAGCCCTACCGCTTCGCCGGCGGTCACCAGGACCCGACCGGTCTCTACCACCTCGGTGCCCGCTACTACGACCCGAACATCGGCCGCTTCACCCAGCCCGACCCGTCCGGCCAGGAGAAGAACCCCTACCTGTACGCGGAGGGCGACCCGGTCAACCGGATCGACCCGCGCGGACTGCTCTCCCTCGACCTCGGCATCGAGGCCTGCGACGTGCTGTGCCTGGGCGGGGGCGTCAGCGTCAACGAGGACGGCAGTGTCCACCCCTACCTCTCCGTGGGCGTCGGATCTCCCGGTGCCAGCGCCGACGCGAGCCTCGCCTCGGGCAGCGCCGACAGCGGCCTGACCGGCGAGGTGGCCTGCGGCTTCGGTCCCGCGGAGCTGTCCGTCGCCACGGACGGCTCGGAGGGCGTGGGCACCGGCGGCAGCACCGGAAAGTGCTCGGCGAGCGCGAAGTACACGTTCTGAAGAAGTAGGCAGACGTAAGAAGTACACGTTCTGAACAGGAGAGTGACGCGATGAACGACCTGGTGACGCTGGCTCAGGGCAACCGGCCGGACGGCCCGTCCTGGTTCCCCTACGCCTTCGTGGCGGTGGCGGTACTCGTCGCGATCTTCCTGGCCGTCCGTATGCGGAACAAGCGCCGCTGAACACCGGGTGGGCGGCCCCGTCGGGGCCGCCCACCCTCATCTTCCCTCCTCCTCACCCCTCGCTCATCCCTCCTCCCTCCTTCTGACTCCGGAACGGTGTGCCGATGCACATACTCGTGGGACTCTTCCTGCTGGCCCTGGGGCTCGTCTTCGCCCTGTTCGCCCCCCGTCTGGCCACCACCGGCGGCACCCGGAGCGCGAAGCGAACCTTCACCGCGTCCAACGTGGCGGCCTTCCGCCTCATCGGCGCCCTGATCGCCGTGGCGGGACTGCTGTACGCGGTCGGGGTCATCGGCTGAGGGTGCTGCGCGGCCGTGCCTGCCGTATCGGAAGGGGTGGGACGGTGGCGTCCCGCCCGCAGGGCCGATGAGTTGCTGGAACACCTCAAGCACCTTGGCCTTCGCGGCCAGGTCGTCCTCGGGCCGACGTAGGGCCTTCGCCGCTCAGACGCGACTGATCTTGGGGAAGGCCTTGTCCGTCTCGACGTAGTACTTGCGGACCAGCGGGCCGAATCCGTCCTGCGCATCGCCGAGGATCATGGCTTTGATGATCCGAACGCTCTTCGCGTCATCGAACGTCCCCACCTTCTTCTCGGTTTCCCCGAGGACCAGCGGTTGCCACATCCTCCGGGACTCCGCCGTGGCGCTGACGTCCGGGTCGAAGCCGAGATAGTAGCGGCGTCCAGAGAGCTCCTGCCCGACGGCCAGGAAGACGATCACGTGAAAGCCGGTGGTGAACTTGCTCGCGCTCCCACCCACGTGTTCGGTCGGGCCGTTGACGAAGACGGCACGACCAGCCTTCACCGCTTCCTCGATAGCGGCCCACTTGCCCTCGATCTCGAACGGCGTCGACAGGTCCGAGGGCACATACAGCCCTGTTTCAGGGCTCAACAGCGCGCCTACCCTTCGAGCCCGCCCTTGGCAATCACTGTCGATCATCCTCGTGAACATGGAGTCGACCGGAATCTGCAACCAGCACGTGAGGCGATCTCGGGCGGAACCCGTCGTCGCGTCCACCGCCTGCGAGATCCGATCCCTGATGTCCTGGACCGTCGGTGTGGTCTGGTCGGCAGCGTTTACGTATGCCTGCTCGATCATGAAGATCCCCCCTGCTCGACTCCCCTCGTTCCACTATGGCGTACGGAACGTGCCGCGGGTAGAGCGGAGAGTGAAGGGCGGAAGGCAACCGGGCTGAGCACACTGCGGTTGCCAGAGGCCGACCCTCTGAAGGGCCGTCATAGCGCACCCTCGGCCGGCGCAGGGGCGACACCTCGCCGCCGTACATCGAACGATGCAGCGCAAGATCGTTCAGAGGGCTGACGGGCAGCCCACCTCGCCCTTCCTAAGGTGAGACTGACCCCCGTTTCCCCGCACCCACGCAAGCGTGGTGTGCCTCTGCCAGACAAGGAGTCCAGCAGTGAGCCCTGCCTCCAAGAACCTCACCGAAGGATCTGTGACCCTGCTCATCGGCCTGGCCTTGAAGCTGTTCACCGATGGAGTCGAGATCCCGGTCTTCACCCTCACCAAGGTGGGGGTGGTCATGATGGTCATCGGCGGCGGTCTGCTACTCATGGGTCTCGTCCAGGCAGCGAGGACGACCGGCAAGTCGACGGAATAGTCGTGAGCCTTGGCGGCCGCAGGACGGGGTGCGGGTCCCAGCACGAGGTGGGCGGGCTCGGCGTCGAACTTGCGGTGGGTGCCGGAGCCGTGCACGTCTTCGCGGGCCGGCGAGGGCGTGTGCGGAAGCGGCCGGCTGCCGGGAACGCGGCCGGTCCCCTGCTCGGAGAGTGCCCTGAGGGACGCGGTGGCCCGACGGCGAGAACGCGGCATCCCTGGCAGGTCCACATCAGGCATTCCCTATCCTCCCCGTATGAAGAATCGTCTGCGCCTGCTGCGGCTGCTGGCTGCCACGCTGATCGGGGTGCTTCTGCACGCCCTGCTCGGCGTGCCCGCCACGGCGGCCGTGCCACCGCTGCCCAACACCTCGAAGTCGGCCGGCCAGCAGTGGCAGCTGTTTTCGCTCGCCACCGCCAAGTACGTCTCGGTGGAGGCGGCCGGCGGCGACGAGCTCCACGCGCGGGCAGGCACCCCCGGTGTCACCGAGCAGTTCACCTTGCACACCGACAACACGGCCAAGGGAGCGACGGTCTCCATGCGGTCGCAGGCCAACGGCCGGTACGTGACGGCGGAGTTCGGCGCCGGAGCCGAGGGCCGCTACGGCAAACTGCGGGCCCGCACCGACGGCCCTCCCGCCGGGTGGGAGAAGCTGGAACTCGTGCCACAGCCGCAGGCGGGCGCCGATGTGTACGCCCTGCGCTACCACGACGGCTCCCAGGAGCGCTATGTGAAGGCCGATGCCTCGGCGAATGGCGACGGGCTGCTCCAGGCCCGTGCCTCGGCGGTGGCCTCGTGGGAGCTCTTCCGTCTGGTGGCCGTCGCCGCTCCCGCCGAACCCTCGCCGCCGCCGGCCGTGCCCCTGCGCGCGATCAAGGCACTGACCTGGAATGTGTGCGCTGACAACAACAACGCCTGCGGCTTCTATCACACGGCGGCGGGCCCGTTGGCGGACCAGATCGTGGCCCGGGCGAAGACGGCGGGACACCCCGATGTGATCATGCTTGAAGAGTTCTGCGAGAAATTCGCCAAGCCGGTGGAGCTGGCGCTGGAGACGCAGCTCGGCGGCGGCTGGGACGTACGGTTCGCGCCCGTCCAGTACGAGGTGCCCGGCACGAAGGTCAAGGCGCAGAAGAACTGCCGACCGGACGCCTCGGGAGCGGACCGGGGAGCGTACGGCGTGGCGCTGGCCGTGCCGGAGGAGAACACCTGGTACCGGGCAGTCGAACTGCCTTCCCCGCCGGGCGCCGAACAGCGCGCCGCACTGTGCGCCACGGTGGTCTCCTGGGCGGCCGAGGTGTGCGCCGCGCACTTCAGCACGGGCGGCCCCGGCTATGACGACCCCGACCGCACCTTCCAGCCCCAGCAGGCACAAACCCTGCGCCAGGCGGCATCCCTGCCCGGCTACCGCCCGCTGCTCGGCGGTGATTTGAACGCCGCGCCCGCAACAGGCGTACCGGCCACGCTGTACGACGCCTATGAGGAGTGCGACGCGCACTCGGCGACACCGAACCGGCCGACGGCGGGCAGCAGCAAGATCGATTACCTGTTCGGCGGGGGCAGTTGGACCGGCTGCGGTGTCGCGGCGGATACCGGTTCCTCCGACCACCGGGCGATGTGGGGCACGCTCACGTTTTCCTGAAGGCGCGGATCACAGCCGCCCTGCGTGCCCCCGGGCGCCGCCTCCCACGTGCCGCCCCCGCGCTCTCGGCCGGACGCGCTGGGGCGGGCGTGCAAACGGAGCAGGCGTTTAATCGGATGTGCGCGCGGCGCGGGGCTGTTAGGTTCGTTGTGTGCCGAAGCTGAATCAGATCATCGCAGTCGAAAAGGGTGTCAAGTCCAAGGCTCTCCAGGAGCTCACCCAAGCTCACCAGGACGTGCAGAAGCCCGCCCTGCTGGCCGGTATCTCCCGGACCTACCAGCCCAAGGACGAGGAGGGCGAGCAGCTGCCGCCCGAGTCCACGCGGGTGCAGATCAAGGCTGAGGACGCTCTGCGGGCGACCGCCGGGACGCTGACGCGGCTCTTCGACGTGACCGCGACGAAGGACTGGGCGAACCGGTCCGCGGCCGCGGACGTGGTGGTCGACGGTGCGGTGCTGTTGCCTCAGGTGCCCGTCCCGTACCTGTTGTTCCTGGAGAAGCAACTCACCGACCTGCACACCTTCGTGCGCAAGCTGCCGGTTCTCGACGCCTCGGAGTCGTGGAACCTGGACCCCTCGACGGACTCGTGGAAGACGGACCCGGTCCGGACCATCCGTACGAAGAAGGTTCCGCGCAACCACGTGAAGGCCGAGGCCACGGAGAAGCACCCGGCGCAGGTCGAGGTGTACTACGAGGACGTTCCGGTCGGTTACTGGACCACGGTGAAGTTCTCCGGCGCGCTGCCCGCCCGGCGGGTCAACGAGCTCCTCGACCGCGTCGAGAAGCTCCAGCAGGCCGTCAAGTTCGCCCGCGAGGAGGCGAACAACACGGAGGTCACCGACCAGCGGGTCGGCGACGCCGTATTCGGCTACCTCTTCCGGTAGCCCCACACACGCCCTCCGTCGCGAGCGGAGGGTGCGCGATGAGCGCAAGCTGAAACTGATGTTGAAGCTGATGAAGGGGTGTCAGTTGGGGGTTCGAATCCCTCCCTCCGCACTGCGCGCGGGGGTGGCCCAAGCCTGGCAGAGGCGGCCCCATGAAACTCAGATTCTCGCTCCAGTCTCAGTATTCGCCGCCGAACACCGGATCGACCGAGCGTGGGCGAACATCGACGGATGGGGGTTCAAGTCCCCCCGGCGCCTCTTTCGTGGCGCTGTAGTTCAAAGGCAGAACACGTCGATCTCAACATGACCCGCGGTTCTTAAACGCCGTCGGTGTGCGCAAATGGGTGGCAAGCTGGAGCCCGGGAGCTGGACATGCTCCCGGGCTCCGTCACGTTCCGGCCCGCAGCTTGTGCGGTGACCGGGAAGGGTGACCGGGTTAGGTGGTCAGGCTGCGGTGGGGCGGGGAATGATCGTCCTTCCGTGACACGTGGTCGATGAGGAAGGCGGCCAGGTCCCGCCGTGCGGGCCGGGACTGCCACAGGGGGCTCCTTTGTGTGCCTCGCGGCCCGGTGAAGGCGCAGGCCTGACCGGTTGTGCGCTGTCGTGCCATTTCCTGGGCGTAGGAGGGCAACGAGGGCGGTCGGGTCGCTCGTAGCTTGAAGCAGTGCCGAGCCGCGGGTGCGGCGGGCACGCTGCCGATGGTTGCGAAAGGACCTCTCATGTTTGACATCAACACCGTTCATGCTGCGCCCAGTTCGGACCTGCTCACGCCCGACAACGCGGTCATGCTGTTCGTCGACCACCAGCCGCAGATGTTCTTCGGCACCGGCAGCGGCGACCGTGCCGCGATCATCAACAGCACCGTGGGCCTTGCCAAGGCCGCTCAGGCCTTTGCCGTACCGACAGTTCTGACCACGGTCGCCGCCGAGTCGTTCTCCGGCCCCCTGCTGCCGCAGCTCACCGAGGTGTTCCCCCAGCACGAGGTCATCGACCGGACCACCATGAACGCCTGGGAGGACGAGGCGCTCGTCGCGGCGGTCAAGGCGACCGGGCGCAAGAAGATCATCCTGTCGGGTCTGTGGACCGAGGTCTGCCTGGTGCTGCCCGCGCTCTCGGCGCTGGAGCAGGGGTATGAGGTGTACGTCGTGAGCGACGCCTCCGGCGGCGTCAGCCCGGCCGCCCACGAGCACGCCCTACAGCGGATGATCGCCGCCGGTGCGGTGCCCGTGACCTGGGTCCAGGTCCTTCTGGAGCTGCAGCGCGACTGGGCGCGGCAGGAGTCGTACGGCGCGGTCATGGAGATCGTCAAGGCCCACGCCGGTGCGTACGGCCTGGGCGTCGTGTACGCACAGAGCGTCATCGGCGCGCACGCGGCCGGCTGACCCCTGTGGACACCGGCATTCTGATCCTGCGTCTGCTGGTGGGGCTGCTCGTCGCCGGCCACGGTGTGCAGAAGGTCAGCTCACACCTGGGCGGCAAGGGACTGGCGGGCGGTACCGAGGAGTTCCGCGCCGACGGTTTCCGCGGCGGTGCCCTCACCGCCCTGGCGGCGGGTTGTGGTCAGATCGGCTCGGGCCTGCTGCTCGCCGCCGGCCTGCTGACCCCGCTCGCCGCGACCGGCGTCAGCGGGGTCATGACGGTCGCGCTCACCGTGAAATGGCGCCACGGGCTCTGGGTGCAGAACGACGGATACGAGTACCCGCTCGTCCTCATCGGCACCGCCACCGCCCTCGCCGCCACCGGCCCCGGCGCCTGGTCCCTGGACTCGGCCCTCGGTCTCACGCCCTACCCGCTGTGGTGGGCCGCCCTCGCGCTCGTGGCCGGTCTCGGCAGCGGACTCCTCACGCGGCTCGTCCTGCACCAGCAGGCCCCGGCGGCCTCGGCTGCCCCGCACGTCGCCGCCGGCAGGTGATGAGCGCGCGCCAAACGCTCAACACCTGCCGCGCTGAACCGGTTCGGCCGCCCGTGTACCTCCGGCCGGGCGGCCGGACCTTCCCCCTCTCTTCCTCCTCAGGAGCACTCGATGGACACCCTCACGCCCCCGTCCGGCGGCGGCCAACCGCTGCTGCATCAGAAGGGTGCCGAGACCCAGGCGTTCGGCACGCTCAAGCAGTTGCCGATCGGCCTCGGCCACGACACCCGCATGTACGGCTGCCAGCGGCTGAACCGCGTCCTTGCCGACACGCAGATCCTCTACTCGCTCTACAAGAAGCACCACTGGCTCATGCGCGGGGCGACCTTCTACTCGCTCCACCTGATGCTGGACAAGCATGCGGAGGCGCAACTGGCCATCGTGGACGCGTTGGCCGAGCGGGTCCAGAGTCTGGGCGGCGTCGCCGTCGGGGACCCGCGCCATGTCGCGGAGCTGACGGCGATCCCCCGTCCGCCGGACGGCGTCGAGCCGGTGCCCGTCATGCTGTCGCGGCTCCTCGACGCGCACGAGCGGATCCTGATCGACTCCCGGGACGCCGCCGCCCGGCTCTCCGCAGAGGGCGACGAGGGCAGCGCCGACCTTCTCGTCTCGGATGTCGTCCGCACCGGCGAGGCGCAGGTGTGGTTCCTGGCCGAGCACCTCGTGGACACGCCTTTGGTGCGCGGCTGACGGACACGTACGACGTCCACGTGGTCGGGGGCGGACCGGCCGACGAGGCCGACGCCGAGCTGAACCTTCGACCGCACCCCCTCTTGTCCAGCCCCAGAAGGAGAACCCCCTCATGAAGAACCGTCCGGTCCTCGAACCCGCCGCCCAGGCCTTCGCCGAGGCGACCGCTCAGCCGCCCTACCTCTACCAGATCCCCGTCGCCGAGGGCCGCAAGGCCGTGGACGACGTCCAGAGCGGCGCGGGTGTTTCCCTGCCCGCCGTGGATGAGGAGTGGATCACCGTCCACGGTGGCGCCGCCGGGGACGTCCGTGCCCGGATCGTGCGCCCGAGCGGCGCCACCGGACCCCTTCCCGTCATCCTCTACATCCACGGCGCCGGCTGGGTCTTCGGCAGCGCCCACACCCACGACCGGCTTGTCCGCGAACTCGCCGTCGGCAGCCGGGCGGCCGTGGTGTTCCCCGAGTACGACCTCTCGCCCGAGGCGCGCTATCCCGTCGCGATCGAGCAGAACTACAGCGTCGCCCAGTGGGTCGCCCGCGAGGGCCACCACAAGGACCTCGACGGCACGCGGATCGCCGTCGCGGGTGACTCGGTCGGCGGCAACATGAGCGCCGCCCTCACCCTCATGGCCAAGCAGCGCGGCGATGTCACGCTCGTCCAGCAGGTCCTCTTCTACCCGGTCACGGACGCGCGCTTCGACACCGACTCGTATCACCGGTTCGGTGAGGGCTACTTCCTGCGCCGCGACGCCATGAAGTGGTTCTGGGACCAGTACACGACCGACGACGCCGAGCGCGCCCAGATCACCGCCTCCCCGCTGCGCGCCTCCCTCGGCCAGCTCACCGGTCTGCCGCCGGCCCTGCTCATCACCGCCGAAGCCGACGTCCTGTGCGACGAGGGCGAGGCGTACGCGGCGAAGCTCCGCGAGGCCGGCGTACCCGTCACCGCCCTGCGCGTGCAGGGTGTCATCCACGACTTCGTGATGCTGAACGCCCTGCGTGAGACGCAGGGCGCGGAACTCGCCATCGGTGTCGCCACCGCCACCCTGCGCAAGGCCTTCGCATGAGCGGGTTGTCAACGAGCATGCCGGTGGCGGGACTTGTCCCTGCTCCGCAGAGGCAGCCCGGGCACGCCGACCTCTTGGTGCGCAACGCCAAAGTGTTCACCGGTGACCCGGACCGTCCCGAGGCTCGTGCCGTCGCCATCCGCGACGGCCGGGTCGCGGCCCTCGGTGACGACCATGACCTCGCCCACCTCGTCGGGCCGGGGACGAAGGTCGTCGACGCCCTCGGCCGCCGGGTGATCCCCGGCCTGAACGACTCGCACCTGCATGTCATCCGGGGCGGCCTGAACTACGTCCTGGAGCTGCGCTGGGACGGCGTACGAACCCTGCGGCACGCCCTGGCGATGCTGCGCGAGCAGGCCGGCCGCACCCCCAAGGGCCAGTGGATCCGGGTGGTGGGCGGCTGGACCGCCGAGCAGTTCGCCGAGCGCAGGATGCCGACCGTCGCCGAGCTGAACGCCGCCGCCCCCGACACCCCGGTCTTCGTCCTGCATCTGTACCAGGCGGCGCTGATGAACCGGGCCGCGGTGCGGGCAGCCGGTTTCACGCGCGACACCCCCGACCCCCGCGGCGGACAGATCGTCCGGGGGCGGGACGGCGAACCCAACGGCGTCCTGCTCGCCGCTCCCAGCGCTCTGGTCCTGTACTCGACCCTGGCCAAGGCACCGGCTCTCGACGAGGCCGACAAGCGGACATCGACACGTCACTTCCTTCGTGAGCTGAACCGTTTCGGTCTGACGTCCGCGGTCGACGCCGCCGGCGGGTTCCAGAACTTCCCCGACAACTACGCCACGGTCGTCGACCTCGCCAGGTCGGGGGAGCTGACCCTGCGGATCGCCTACCACCTCTTTCCTCAGACGGCCGGGCAGGAACTCGCCGACCTGAAGCGCTGGACCGAGATGGTCAAGCCGGGGGACGGGGACGAATGGCTCCGCCTCAACGGCGCGGGCGAGAACCTGACCTGGGCGGCCGCCGACTTCGAGAACTTCTCCGAGCCCCGTCCCGCGCTCGCGGAGGGGTACGAGGCCGAGTTCGAGAAGGCGGTCCGGCTGCTGATGGAGAACGGCTGGGGCTTTCGGCTCCACGCCACATACGACGAGACGATCCGCCGCGACCTGGCCGTCTTCGAGAAGGTCGCGGCCGAAGGGCTGTTCCCCGGCGGCAACCGCTGGCTCTTCGATCACGCCGAGACCGTCTCCACCGACAGCCTCGACCGGATCGCCGCCCTCGGCGGCGCCGTCTCGGTCCAGAACCGGATGTCCTTCCAGGGCGCCGCGTTCCTCGACCGCTACGGCGCCGAGGCCACCGCCCACACCCCGCCGGTCCGGGCCATGCTCGACCGGGGCCTGACCGTCGCGGCCGGAACCGACGCCACCCGCGTCTCCTCGTACAACCCGTGGGTGGCACTCCACTGGCTCGTGACCGGGCGCACCGTCGGCGGCACGGCGCTCTACCCGGCCGGGAACCTGATCGACCGGGAGACCGCCCTCGGTCTGTACACCCGTGGCGGAGCGCAGCTCACGGGCGAGCAGGACGTCAAGGGAACCCTGCGCGAGGGCTGCTACGGCGACCTCGCGATCCTGTCCGACGACTACCTCACCGTGCCCGAGGACGTCATCCCCGGCATCGAGTCCGTGCTCACCGTCGTCGGCGGCCGGATCGTCTGGGCGAGTGCGGAGTACGAGGGGCTCGACGAGGCCGTCCCGCCGGTCAGCCCGCAGTGGAGCCCGGTGGCCCACTTCGGCGGCTACCAGAGCGGCGCCCTCCAGGCATCGGCCGTGGCCGAGGCCGTCGCCGAATCCGAGCAGCACCGCCGCTGGCGCGTGGCGCGCGGCTCCGCTCCCGAGACGACGCCGTCCTTCGTCGACCCCTGCTTCGATCACTGAAAGAGAGATCCACCCGATGACCGCAGCCTCCCCCGCAGCCGAAGGCGGCGACAGCCCGGCGTCACCGCCGGACGCTGTCCCGGGGCGCCGTTTCGAGCCGGACCTCCGGTCGATGACCCGGATCACCCTGCGCCCCATCGCCTCACCCATGCCGCTCGGCTTCTTCACGATCGCCATCGCTTCCGTGATGACGGGCTGTCTCCAGCTCGGGTTCTTCGACGAGGCGGCGCGCCCCGCCGTCGCCTACACCGTCCTGCCGGCCTTCGTCCTTCAGCTCCTGGTGAGCGTCCTCGCCTTCGGCGCTCGGGACGTGATCGCGGCGACGCTGATGGCGGTGTTCGCCGGCAGCTGGCTGCCCTACTCGCTCGTCATGCTCACCGGTGCGGACGACGGCCTTCAGGTCCTGGGCGTGTTCAACCTGGCGCTCCTGTGCTTCGGGGCGCTGATGACCGCCGTGACCCGGCCCAAGCGCGCGCTGTGGTTCGTCCTCGCGGTCTCCCTGCCCCGCTGGGCGGCCACCGGCCTCGCGGGCATCACGGGCGCCGAGTGGCTGACCCGCACGTCGGGTGCGCTGGGCCTCCTGGTGGCGCTCGTCGCGATGTACACGGCGTTCGCCCTGATGCTGGAGGACATGCGCAGCGAGCAGGTCCTGCCCATCGGCCGCAGCGGCCCCGCCCACCTCGCGGTCGAAGGCGACCTGGGCGTCCAACTGCGCAACCTCGAACGCCAGGCGGGCGTACGCCGCACGCTGTGACCGCACCCACCACCACCGCACACAGTGACAGCAACCGTGACGGCACAGGAATACCCCTGGCACCGCAGGTGCCGGACCGGCCCGAGGGGCACCGTGCCCGCTTCGGTCTCTGACACACCCCACAACCCCTTCCCCAACCTGAGGAGTTCCCGCATGTCCCGACACGACCATCCCACCGTCGTCCTGGTCCACGGCGCCTTCGCCGACGCCTCCAGCTTCGCCCGCGTCATCCCCGAACTCAGCGCCGCCGGCCTGGAGGTGGTGGCCCCGGCGGTGCCCAACCGCGGCCTCGTCGACGACGCCGCGTACATCGCCTCGGTGATCCGTGCCATCGACGGCCCCGTGATCCTGGTGGGGCACTCCTACGGCGGCGCCGTCATCACCCTCGCCGGGACGCAGGACAATGTCCGTGCACTGGTGTACGTGGCGGGATACGCGCTGGAGGAGGGCGAGAGCCTGGGTGAGCTGCAGGGCCGCTTCCCCGACTCCGGCCTCGCCGACGCGCTCGTCTACACCCCGTTCCCGGTGGCCGGCTCCGCGGAGACGGGGACCGACGTCTCGGTGGCGGTCGACCGGTTCCCCGCCCTGTTCGCCGCGGACGTCGACCCCGGCCTGGCCGCGGTGCTCGCCGTCTCGCAGCGCCCCCTGGCCGTACGCGCCTTCACCGAGGCGGCGCCCGTCGCCGCGTGGAAGACCAAGCCCTCGTGGGGTCTGGTGGCCTCCCGCGACCACACGATCAACCCCGATGTGGAGCGCTACGGCTACGAGCGCGCCGGCATGACCACCGTCGAAGTCGACTCCTCCCACCTGGTCATGCTTGCCCACCCCAAGGCCGTGGTGGAGCTGATCCAGGACGCGATCCGGTCCACCGCCCCGGGGCCGGATCAGGCCGACTAGAACGATTAGTCGATATTGTTCGAGCGCTGGTAGCTTCTGATCGCCCCCGAGAGCCTCGGCGGGCGATCGGAGGAGATCCACCCATGAGGTTCGGCGCGAGGACCGCGCTCGCCGTCATCGCCGTTGCCGCCCTTGCCGCCGCCTGTGCCGTTCCCCAGGACAGCGCCTCGCGGTCACACCCCACCGCGGATTGCGGCCCGTACGCCCGGTACGGCAAGCACCCCGCCACCAAGGTCACCGTCTACGCGGAGAACCGGGACCGCGAGGCCGACCTGTTCGAAGAGACCTGGGCGGACTTCGCGCACTGCACGGGAATCGACGTCCAGTACGAGGGGGACGGAGAGTTCGAGACCCAGATCCAGCTTCGGGTCGAGGCCGGCAGCGCGCCCGACATGGCGTTCTTCCCTCAGCCCGGCCTCCTGCAACGCTTCGCGCGGGCGGGCAGGCTCAAGCCCGCGAGCGCCGGTGTCGCGACCCTCGCCAAGCAGGGCTGGTCGGCCGACTGGAACAGCTACGCGACCGTGGACGGCACCCTCTACGGCACGCCGCTGATCGCGAACGTGAAGTCGTTCGTCTGGTACTCCCCGAAGTTCTTCCGGGATCGGGGACTGAGCGTTCCCCGCACGTGGTCCGAGCTGATGGCGGTCACGGAGAAGGTCGCCGCCTCGGGTGTCAAACCGTGGTGCGCGGGAGTGGAGTCCGCCGAGGCGACCGGCTGGCCCGTGACGGACTGGATCGAGGACGTCCTGCTGCGCCAGCAGGGCACCCACGTCTACGACCAGTGGGTCACCCACAGGATTCCCTTCAACGACCCGCGGGTGATCCGGGCCATGGACACCGTGGGATCCCTCCTCAAGAACGACCGCTACGCCAACGGCGGCTTCGGCCCGGCCCGGTCGGTGGCGTCGATCTCCTATCAGGAGGCCGGCACGCCGATCCTCTCCGGCGACTGCGCGATGCACCGCCAGGCCTCCTTCTACGCCGATCTGTGGCCGAAGGGAACGACGATCGGACCGGACAAGGACGTCTACGCCTTCCTCCTGCCCGGGGCCGAGCCGGGCGCCCATCCCGTACTGGGCGGCGGGGTGTTCACCGCGGCGTTCGCCGACCGCCCCGAAGTGCGGGCGTTCCAGGAGTATCTGGCCTCCGCGGACTTCGCGAACGCCCGCATGAGGAAGGGCCCCTTCGTCTCGGCGAACAGGGGCGTGGATCCGGCGAACGCCGCGACCCCGGTCGACAGGCTCTCGATCCGGCTGCTCCAGGACCCCAGGACCCAGTTCAGGTTCGACGGTTCGGACCTGATGCCCGCGTCCGTCGGCGCCGGGACGTTCTGGAAGGGAGCCGTCGACTGGATCGGAGGCGCCCCCACCCGGCAGGTCGCCGACTCCATCGAACGGTCCTGGCCGAGCCGCTGATGTCGTTCGACGCCGTAGCCCAGCAGCACAAGCTGCTGTACCTGCTCCAGGGCATCGCCGCCTTCGCGGCGGTGGTCTGCCTGATCCTGCTGGCGCTGGACCGGAGGCCGGTACGCAGGAGGTCCGCGGCCCTGATCCTGCTGACCCCCGCGCTGCTGCTGCTCATGGCCGGTCTGCTGCTGCCCGCCCTGCGCACCGTGCTGCTGTCCTTCACCGACCGTGGGGGAGAGGCGTGGGCCGGGTGGGACAACTACCGGTGGCTGCTCACCGACCCCCGGGCGCTGGTGGCGCTGCGCAACACCGTGGCGTGGGCGGTGCTCGTGCCGCTGACGGCGACGGCGGTCGGTCTCCTGTACGCGGCGGCCGTCGTGCGGTCGCGGTTCAGGGCGTTCGCGCTGTCGCTCCTGCTGATGCCGATGGCGATCTCCTTCGTCGGCGCGGGCGTCATCTGGAAGTTCGTCTACGCCTACCGCCCCGCGCAGGACGGACAGATCGGGCTGCTGAACCAGCTCGTCGTCGCGTTCGGCGGCGAACCGCGGCAATGGCTCGCCGACTCGCCCTGGAACGTCCTGTTCCTCATCGTGGCGATGGTGTGGACGCAGGCGGGCTTCGCGGCCGTCCTGCTGGCCGGTGCGATCAGGGCCGTTCCCGCCGAGCTGATCGAGGCGGCCCGACTCGACGGTGCCTGCGCCCGGCAGGTCTTCTGGCGCATCACCATGCCGTCGATCAGACCCACGCTGACCGTCGTGGTGCTCGCCCAGGCGATCGGCGCCTTCAAGGCCTTCGACATCGTGAAGACCATGACCGGCGGACAGTTCGACACGGACGTCATCGCCCACGACATGTACGACCAGGCCTTCCGCTACGGGGAAACGGGCCACGGGGCGGCGCTTGCCGTACTCCTCTTCGTCCTCGTCACCCCCTTCGTCGCCCACCAGGTCCGGGCGCGGCGGGGGAGAGGGTGAACGGTGTGCGGGAGCGTCTGGCCTCCCGCGCCTTCACGCTGCTCGCCGTGGTGATTGCCGTCCTGTGGACGACACCGACGCTCGCTCTCCTGCTCTCCTCGTTCCGCCCCGAGCAGGAGATCAAGACGACGGGCTGGTGGACCGTGTTCGGTGCGCCCCACCTCACGCTCGACAACTACGGCGAGGTGCTGTCCGGCGGCGCCAACGGATCGGGGCGCCTGGCGGAGTACTTCGTCAACTCCGTCGTCATCGCCCTGCCCTCGGTGCTGTTCCCGCTCGTGGTGGCCTTCTTCGCGGCCTACGCCCTGGCCTGGATCGACTTCAGGGGGCGCGACGCGCTCGTCGTCGGCATCTTCGCGCTCCAGGCCGTGCCGCTCCAGATGGCGCTCGTCCCTCTTCTGAAGCTCTTCTCCCAGGGCTGGCTGTTCCTGCCCGCGTGGCACCTCACCGGTCCCGCGCGGTTTGCTCAGGTCTGGTTCGCCCACACGGCCTTCGCGCTGCCGTTCGCGGTGTTCCTCCTGCACAACTTCCTCGCCGCACTGCCCAGGGACCTGATCGAGGCCGCCCGGGTCGACGGCGCCTCGCACGGAACGCTGCTGCTGCGGATCGTGCTGCCGCTGAGCCGCCCGGCCCTGGTGTCCTTCGCCCTCATCCAGTTCCTCTGGGTGTGGAACGACCTCCTGGTGGCACTGACCCTGTCGGGAGGCACGGCCGAGACCGCTCCCATGACGGTCAGGGTGGCGAGCCTGGCCGGGACGTACGGCAACGAGTGGCAGCGGCTCACCGCGGGAGCTTTCGTTGCGGCGCTCGTCCCGCTGCTCGTCTTCTTCGCCCTGCAGCGCCACTTCGCACGGGGACTGCTCGCCGGATCGGTCAAGGGATGAGAGCCGACCGGACCGAGGCGGAACGCGGGGCGGCGCCCGCGAACGCACGGGTGAGCCGGCCCGGGCTGCGGGGCCGCGAAGCCGAACTGGAAAAGCTGCGCGCCCTGGTCGAGGCGGTGCGCCGCGGCGGGACGGGAGCGATCGCGCTCCTGCTGGGCGAGCCCGGCATCGGCAAGACCGTACTCCTGCGGGAAGCCGTCTCGCTGGCCCGGGACCAGGGATTCGCCGTCAGCCATGGACGCGCCGAGGAACTGCACGAACTGGCACCGCTGGCCTCCCTGGCCTCGGGCCTGCTGCACGGCGAGACGCCGCTGCTCGCCCGCGGGGACTTCGCCGACCTCGCCGTCCACCACGACCAGCGCATCTGGCTCGTCGAACGGCTGGCCCAGCTGATCGAGGAGCGCGCGGCGGCCACGCCCGTACTGATCGCCGTCGACGATGTCCAATGGGCCGACCCGCTGAGCCGGTTCGCCCTGAGCCTCCTGCCGGCCCGGCTGCTCGGCTCCCCGGTCCTGTGGCTGCTCACGGGCAGGCAGGACCCGCACCTGTACGGGCAGGGCCCGCGGGCGACGACCCTCGCTCTGCGGCCGCTGTCCGAGACGGCCCTGGCCGAGCTGGCACGCGACGTCCTGGGCGCGCAGGTGCCGGCGCGGGTCGCGGAGCTCCTCGGCGGGGCGGGCGGCAACCCCTTCCTCGCGACCGAGATGCTCTCGGGCATAGCGGCGCAGGGCGGGGACGGCCCGGACATGCCCGAGCGCCTGGTCCTGGGCGTGCGCGGCCGACTGGCCGATCTGCGGCCGGACACCCTGCACTTCCTGCGGATCGGCTCGGTACTGGGCCGCGCGTTCTCGCTCGCGGACGCCGCCGCCCTGTGCGCCCGGCCCGCCTCCGCACTCGGTGCCGCAGTGGAGGAGGCGATCGCCGCGGCGCTCCTGCACGATGACGGCGAACGCCTCCTGTTCCGCCACGACCTGCTCCGGGAGGCCGTGTACGCCGACCTCGCCCCCTCCGTACGCCGGGCGCTGCACCGGGAGGCCGCACGCCGGCTCGTCGCGGCGGGCCGGAGCTCCATCGACGCTGTCCCCCATCTGCTGAAGAGCGCCGACCCTGGTGACACGGAGGCGGTCGCGCTGCTCGGCACGGCCGCCACGGACGTGATCGCCGTCATGCCCGACCTCGCCGCCGACCTGTCGCTGCGGGCCCTGGAACTCGTACCACCCCGTGCGCCCATGCTGTTCGACGTGGGCGAGCGGGCCATTGTCGCGCTGACCCGCGCGGGCCGGTACACGCAGGCACGGGAGACCGGCGAAGCGCTGCTCGCCCGGCAGCCGTCCCTGGACGTCTTCGCCCGCCTGCAATGCGTCCTGGGCGACGCGCTGTGGCACCTCGACGACATCCACGAGCTGACCCGCCGCTCGACGGCGGCGCTGGCAGCCGTCACCGACCCGGTGACCCGGGCCCGGCTCACCGCCCGGCAGGCCCTGGCCCGCTCCCGCGGCCGCGACCTGGAGGCCGCGCGCGAGAGCGGCGAAGAGGCGCTCGCCGAGGCGGAGCGGACCGGTGACCGCGAGGCCCGCGTCCTCGCGCTGTGGGGTCTCGGCGAGATCGCCCTCAACGCGGGCGACTGCGCCGCCGCCGTCCAACACCACACGGCGCTGAGCGTGTTGGACACGGCCTTCCTTCCCGAGGAGGCCGTCGCACGGATCCACCTGGACGACTTCGCCACCGTGGCGCGACTGCTCCGGACGGCGGACGACGCTCCCCCGCGCCCCGCCATGCTGATCTGGGCCCAGGCGACCCTGAACATGGGACTGGGCCGGCTCGACGACGCGGACGCCGACTTCATCACCGCCGAACGGCTCGAAGCGGACCTCCACGTGCCCGGCAACCTGGTCAACATCCGCGTCAACCGCGGTCTCCTCGCGTTGCTGCGCGGTGACCGCGAAGCCGCGCGGGAACACCTGGATGTCGTGCGAGCGACCGTGGCCGACCGGCCGAACACGGGCAACCACGCCACGCACCAGTACTTCGAGGCCGTCATCGCCGACGCCGACGGCGACCACACGGCCGCGGCCGAACGGATCCGCTCCGCGCAACGGGACCACCCCTTCCTGCGGTGGCGGCTCCTGCGCCCTCACGTCGCCCAGGCCGTGCGCATCGCCCTGAACGGCAGGGACCGGAAGCTGGCCGAGGACCTCGCGGCCCAGGCCGGCGAACACGCCGCCCGCAACCCCACCGTGCCGACCGCCCGGGGAACGGCCGCCCACGCCGCCGCCCTGGTCAGCGCCGACCACCACCTCCTGGAGCGTGCGGTCCGCATCCTCTCCACCGGCCCCCGGCCCCTGCTGCTCGCCGCCGCGTCCGCCGACCTCGGGCGCGCACTGCTGACCGTGGGCGACGCCGCCGCGACACCTGCCCTGACCAGGGCGTACGACCTCTACGCCCAGGCGGGGGCCGACGCCGAGGCGGACCGGGTCCGGACCGATCCGGACCGGGCCACAAGCCGCCCCAGCAGGCGCACCGGACGCCTGCGGCCACGCGCCGACCAGGGCTGGGAGGCACTCACGGCCTCCGAACGCAAGGTGGCCCGGCTGATCGCCGCCGGTCACACCAACCGGTCGGCCGCGCAGGCCCTCGTCGTCTCCCCGCACACCGTCAACACCCATCTGGCGTCGATCTTCCGCAAGCTCGCGGTGCGCTCCCGGGTCCACCTGGCCCGGATCGTCCTCGCGGAAGACGACACCGCGACAGCCACCGGCGGCTGAGCAACCTCTGCGCCCCCGTGCAAGGGGTGGTGCGCGGGCGGACAACAGCGGGTGCGCGGCCGGTCCTAGCGTGACGGGCATACCGCGCCGCCACGACGCGCGGACCAGTCGACCCGAAGCGAGGAAGCGCCCCCATGCCGTACATCACCGTGGGCCAGGAGAACACCAACCCCGTCGAGCTGTACTTCGAGGACCAGGGGACCGGGCAGCCGGTCGTCCTCATCCACGGCTTCCCGCTCGACGGCCGCTCCTGGGAGCGCCAGAGCGCCGCCCTGCTCGACGCCGGCCACCGCGTGATCACCTACGACCGCCGCGGCTTCGGGCAGTCCTCGCAGCCGACCACCGGATACGACTACGACACCTTCGCCGCCGATCTGAACACCGTGATGGAGACCCTCGACCTGCACGACGCCGTTCTCGTCGGCTTCTCCATGGGCACCGGCGAGGTCGCCCGCTACCTCTCCACCTACGGCTCGGGCCGGGTCGCCAAGGCCGCCTTCCTGGCCTCGTTGGAGCCCTGCCTGCTCCAGAGCGACGACAACCCGCAGGGCGTTGCCCCGCAGGAGTTCTTCGACGGTGTCGTCGCCGCCGTCAAGGCCGACCGCTACGCCTACTACACGGCCTTCTTCAACGACTTCTACAACCTCGACGAGAACCTGGGCACCCGCATCAGCGAGGAGGCCGTCCGCAACAGCTGGAACACCGCGGCCCGCGGCGGCTCCTTCGCCGCGTCGGCCGCGCCGGCGACCTGGTACACCGACTTCCGCGCCGACATCCCCGCCGTCGACGTGCCGGCCCTGATCCTGCACGGGACCGCCGACCGCATCCTGCCGGCCGAGGGCACCGCGCGCCCCTTCCACCAGGCGCTGCCGTCGGCCGACTACGTCGAGATCGAGGGCGCCCCGCACGGGCTGCTGTGGACCCACGCCGAGGAGGTCAACACGGCCCTCCTCGCCTTCCTGGCGAAGTGACGCCGCACCGTTGACCCGCCGGGGTGACACCGGAAGCCCCCGGCGTCACCCCGCCCCCCGGTTCCCGCGCGGGAACCGGACGAGCTCAGGAGAGCAGACCCGCCATGCAGTTCGGCATCTTCACCGTCGGGGACCTCACCCCCGACCCCACCGACGGTCGCACGCCGACCGAGAACGAGCGCATCAAGGCGATGGTCGCCATCGCGCTCAAGGCCGAGGAGGTCGGCCTGGACGTCTTCGCCACCGGCGAGCACCACAACCCGCCGTTCGTGCCGTCGTCACCGACCACCCTGCTCGGTTACATCGCGGCCCGCACCGAGAAACTGATCCTGTCCACGTCCACGACGCTGATCACCACCAACGACCCGGTGAAGATCGCCGAGGACTTCGCGACGCTCCAGCACCTGGCCGACGGCCGGGTCGACCTCATGCTGGGGCGCGGCAACACCGGCCCGGTGTACCCGTGGTTCGGCCAGGACATCCGCCAGGGCATCAACCTCGCCAAGGAGAACTACGCGCTGCTGCGCCGACTGTGGCGCGAGGACGTGGTGGACTGGGAGGGCACGTTCCGTACGCCGCTCCAGGCCTTCACCGCGACACCGCGGCCCCTGGACGGCGTTCCGCCCTTCGTCTGGCACGGATCCATCAGGTCGCCCGAGATCGCGGAGCAGGCCGCCTTCTACGGCGACGGCTTCTTCCACAACAACATCTTCTGGCCGGCCGACCACACCCGGCGCATGGTGCAGCTCTACCGGCGCCGGTTCGCGCACCACGGTCACGGCCGGCCGGAGGATGCCGTCGTCGGCCTGGGCGGCCAGGTCTTCATGCGCAAGAACTCCCAGGACGCCGTACGGGAGTTCCGCCCCTACTTCGACAACGCGCCGGTGTACGGCCACGGCCCGTCGCTGGAGGAGTTCACCGAGCAGACCCCGCTGACCGTGGGCTCTCCCCAGCAGGTCATCGAGCGGACCCTGTCGTTCCGGGAGACGGTCGGCGACTATCAGCGTCAGCTGTTCCTGATGGACCACGCGGGCCTGCCCCTGAAGACCGTCCTGGAACAGCTCGACATCCTCGGCGAAGAGGTCGTGCCCGTGCTGCGGCGGGAATGCGCCAAGGGGCGTCCGGCCGACGTGCCGCAGGCTCCCACGCACGCGTCCCTGCGGGCCGTCCGGGAGGTGTCCGCCCCGTGAAGCTGACCGTCGTCTCCGCGGGGCTGAGCACCCCTTCTTCCACCCGGCTGCTCGCCGACCGGCTGGCCGATTCGGTCCGCGACGAACTCACCGCCCGGGGGCGGCCGGCGTCGACCGACGTGGTGGAGCTGCGCGAACGGGCCGGCGACATCGCCAACCACCTCGTGACGGGATTCCCGCCGCCGCGGTTGGGCGCCGCGATCACCACGGTGACGGCGGCCGACGGTCTGATCGTCGTGACGCCCGTGTTCGCCGCCTCCTACAGTGGTCTGTTCAAGTCCTTCTTCGACGTGATCGACCCGGACGCCCTCACCGGGAAGCCGGTCCTGATCGCGGCGACGGGCGGTACCGCCCGCCATTCGCTGGTCCTGGAGCACGCCTTGCGTCCGCTCTTCGCCCATCTCCGTGCGGTCACCGTCCCCACCGCCGTGTTCGCGGCGTCCGAGGACTGGGGCTCGGGCGGGGACGAGTACACCGACGGTCTGCCCGGCCGCATCCGCCGGGCGGCCGCCGAACTCGCCGCGCTCATGGCGGCGCGCCCGGTCGCGGAGGAGCCCGAGGACGACGTCACCGCCCTCGAACGGCAACTCGCCGACCTGCGCTTCGACTGAGGCGGGCGGCTGCGGGGCGCCCGACGGCCGGAGGGTTCATATGGTTCATACTGTTCCGCCGTACCGCATGAGGACCGAGCCCGTCCCGTGCGGCCCAGGCCGGCGGAGTGAGCGTGAACCAAGTGACGACGAGGACCGCTCGCGAGGAGCGGGACGGCCCGCGGGTACCGCTGCGCGGCAGGGACACCGAAATGGCGTTCATCGAGGCGCGGCTGGACGCGCTCGGCCGGGGTGAAGGCGGGATCGTCCGGGTCGGGGGTCCCGCCGGCATCGGCAGGTCCAGGATCCTCGCGGAGGCCGCGGCGGCCGCGCGCCGGCGCGGGATGCGGGTGTTCGAGGGGGCGGCGGAGCCCGACGAGCAGTTCGTACCGCTCGGCCCGCTCCTCGAAGGCGTACTCGGCGGCGAGGAACCGCTCTCGGGCGCTCAGCGCCTGCGGGATCTCGCCACGACACCCGGCCAGCGGTTCTGGCTGCTTCAGGAAATCGGGGAGCGGCTGCGGGAGGCAACGCGCACGGGCCCTCTGCTCGTCGTCCTGGACGACCTCCAGTGGTGCGATGACCTGACCCTGCTCAGCTTCCACACCCTCGCGGCGGGACTCTCGTCGCACCCGATCCTGTGGCTGGTCGCCGTGCGCGGCGGCAGCGTGTCGGCGGGCGTGCGGACGACCCTGGACAGGATCCGGCAGGCGGGCGCGCACGAACTGGTCCTCGGAGCGCTGGGGGAGCGGGCGGTGGCACGGATCACCGAGGACGTCCTGGGCGCCCCCGCCGGGCCGGATGTCCTCCATCTCGCCCACCGCGCCCAGGGGGTGCCACAACTGCTCATCGAGGTGCTCGGCTCGCTGGACGAGGAGGCGGTGACGATCGACGACGCCACGGCCGGGCTGTCCGCCGAAGTTCCCCCTCCCCGGGAGCTCCCCTCTGTCGTGCGCCGCCTCAATGAGCTGTCCGGTGAGGCGCGGGAGCTGGTGCGGACGGCGGCCGCCGTGGGCGGCCCCGTCACCGTCGCGCTGCTGGCCGAACTGCTGGGCAGGTCCTCGGCGGCGCTCATCACGGCGGTACGGGAAGCACTCGACGCCGACCTGCTCGCCGAGCACGGCGATCGCCTCGTCTTCCGCCACGACCTGATCCGCGAGGCGGTCGAAGCAGCGCTCCCCCTGTCCCTGCGTCAGGCCCTTCAGCGTCGGGTCGCCGGGCTGCCGCCGGGAAGCGCGGCCTTTCCCCTCGCTCGTCCGGCACGGTCGGCGGGGACAGCGGGCCAGGGAGACGCGGCGGAGGCCGAGCGGCTGCGCACCGCCGCGGCGGAACTCGCGGCCACCGCTCCCGGACCGGCCGCGGAACGCAGCCTCAGGGCCCTGGAACTCACCGCCGCGGACGCTGTGGAGCGGCCGCGAGTCATCGCCGAGACGATCCCGTTGCTCTGGCAGACGGGCCGGGCCGCCCAGGCGCGTGAGCTGGGATCCTCCGCCCTGGCGGCCGGCACCCTCGGGCCCGAGGACGAGGCGCGCATCCGCCTGGCCCTGGCACGGCTGGCCGTACCGTTCGACTTCTGCGAGGGGGTGAGGCAGGCCCGCGCCGGGGCGGCACTGCCCGGGATATCCGTGGCCGCGAGGGGACAACTGCTCGCCACGCTCGCCGTCTGCCTGTCGATGTCGGGCGAGCACGCGGCGGCCGAGGAGGTGGCCGCCCGGGCGTGGCAGAGCGCGGCGGCAGCGGGGGACCGCACCGCGGAGGCCACGCTGACGACGGTCCGCTCTGCCCTCAGCTTCCACCGCATGGACCTGACCGAGGCGTTCCGGCAGGCCGAGCGGTCCGCCGCGCTGGCCGACGCCCTCGGCGTCAGCACCTCACTGTGGGTGCCGGAGGCCCTGTGGCACGCTCTGCTGTCGCACACCGTCGGACGCACCGCACAGGCGCTCGCCGCCGCGGAGGAGGGCATCCGGATCACCGGGGAGCAGGGCCGGACGGCCGCCACCCGTATGTGGCTCATGACCCGCTCCCGCATCCTTCTGGAAGCCGGACGGCTGACGGAGGCCCGGGCCGACGCCGAGGCCGCGTCCGAGGCGGCCGACGGTCTCGGCCCGGGCAGCCTTGCCGACGTCACGATCCGCTACGTGATGATGCGCGTCGCCCTCCATACCGACGACCGGGCGACCGCACGAGCGTACGCGGCGGAGGCGAGGCGCATGCGCGGCGACGGCGCACCCGTCGTGCGGCACTTCGGCTCCTGGATGCTGGCGCTGATGGCCGACTTCGAAGGCCGGCCCGACCGTGCCATGGCCGAGCTCGACGACGTGATGGCGGCGCCCGCCGCGGACCGGCCCGCCTACGCCGGGTTGATCGATCCTGCGGACGCCCCGGTACTCGTCCGGCTGGCGCTGCGGGCCGGCGCGCACGAACGCGCCGCGCAGGCGGTCGTCCTGGCCGAACGGCGAGCGGCGCTCAACCCCGGCCTCACGTTCCTCGCCGCCACCGCCGCGCACGCCCGGGGCCTCCTCGACAACGACCTCGCCCCGCTCGTACGCGCCGTACGGCTCTACGAGGACTGCCCCCGGGTGCTGGCCCGGGCGTCAGCCCTGGAGGACGCCGGACGCAAGCTGGCGGCCACCCGCAGATCGGAGGCGGTGCCGTACTTCGACACCGCGCTGACGCTGTACGCGCGAGCGGGCGCCGAGCGGGACGTCGTACGCGTGCGCCGGCGTCTGCGGGCCGCCGGTGTCCGGCGCCGGCCCTCGACGTCCGGGCCCGGCGGCGCGTGGCCCGAGCTGACGGCCGCGGAGACACGGGTCGTACGGCTCGTGGCCCGCGGGCTGACCAACGGGCAGGCCGCCGAGCACCTCTCCCTGTCACCGCACACGGTGAGTTCCCACCTGCGCCGGGCCTTCACCAAGCTCGACGTCACCTCGCGCGGGGAGCTGACCCGGCTGGTCGAGCAGCGCGACAGCGGAGAGTAGTGGCTTCGTATCGCACGAGGGTGCCAGGGCAATGGACGATTCGTGGGATGTGCCGGCGTCGCCGCTTCCTCAAAATGATCAAGAACTGCGGAACGGAGAAGTCCGCGGGAACCCTGGTCGAAAGAGGAACAACGCATGACCGCACGGCTCGAGCGAGCCCGCCCCGGCAGCCCGGAGCTCCAGGCGCTTGTCGACGAGCTCGCGGAGCGGCTCGGCCGGTCCGTCGCCGTCGACGACCCGCTGGTCCGCATGGTCTGCACGAGCCGCCACTTCGGCGACGAGGACCCGGTACGCATCACCACCCTGTTGCAGGGGCGCGCCGACAACGCGGCCATCCGCCACGTCCTCGCCCAGGGCGTGACCCAGTGGTCCAGGCCCGGATTCATCGACGGCCGCGACGATCTCGGACTGCTTCCCCGCTACGTCGCGCCGCTGCGCCGGCGCGGGCACCTCCTCGGGCTGCTCGTGGTGGTCGCGCCCGAAAAGACGCTGCGGGAGCGGGAGATCGCTGCCATCGCGCATGCCGCGGATGCCATGGCCGCCCAGATGTACGGGGAGCACGTCGCCGCCGACCACCAAAAGACGGACGAGCGGGACCTGGCCCTCGCACTCGTCGGTGGTGACGTCGCCGCACGCACCACCGCGCGTCGGCGCGGCCAGGAACTGGGGCTGCTCGGGGCGGCGGAGCACGTCCTGGTCACCGTGGTCCAGCTGAGCTGCGCGACCGAACTCGTGCGGCAGTCCGAGGCCGCCCTGGGGGCGGCGCTGGAAGGGTTCCGCCAGACCCGCTCCGCTCAGGGTCTCATCGCGATCGGCAAGGAGCGGGCGATCCTGCTCCAGCTCCGTGACCGGCCGCCGGGCCCGGACGAGGTCGCCGCCCAGTCCGCGCGCATCCTCGCCGACCTGCGCACCTTCCTGGACCCGTCGGCGGACCCCGTGATCGGCGTCGGTGGCCGGCACGCCGGCCTGGACGACGCGTGGACGTCGTACGACCAGGCTCTCGTGGCGGCCCGCGCCGCCCGCAGGCTGCCCTCTTTGAACAGCGTCGGCGACTGGGAGCTCCTGGGGGAACTCGCCGTGCTGCTGCAACTGCCCGAGCACGCCCTGAACACGTCGCTGGTCCCCAAGCCGCTCCGCACCTTGAGCGAGGCTCATGGCGGCGACCGCCTGCGGGAGACGCTGCGGTGCTTCCTCGAACACGCGGGATCGATCCGCGGGACCGCGGACGCGCTGGGCATCCACCGCACCTCGCTCTACTACCGCCTGCGCCAGATCCAGGAGATCACCGGACTGGACCTCGACAACGGAGCCCACCGGCTCACCCTGCACCTCGGCCTGCGGATCGAGGAACTCCTCGGCCCGGGCGACGACCGCGCCGCCTGAACGCGCCCTCGCTTCGACAAAGCGAGGAGGATACGCGGCCCGATTCCTACAGCTCGCGGTGGTGCGGGCGGCGAGCCCCATTCGATGATGTCCCGGACGGCGGGAACGGTATGTACCGCCTCTGACCAGGGGAGAGGTCATGGAAGAACTGATCACGACGGATGGCGTCCGGCTCGCCTACCAGGACAGCGGCGGCGACGGTGTGCCGCTGGTGATGCTGCACGGCTGGGGGCAGACGCAGGCGATGTTCCGCCACCAGACCGAGGGGTTGGCGCCCGGCCGTCGCGTCGTCACCGTCGACTTCCGCGGCCACGGGAAGTCCGGCAAACCGTCTCACGGCTACCGCGTCGCCCGGCTCTCGCGCGATGTGCTCGAACTCGTCGACCACCTCGGCCTGGCCCGTTTCGACGCACTGGGCTGGTCCATGGGCGTCTCGGTGTGGTGGAGCTTCATCGACCAGTACGGGACCGGACGGATCCGGCGCTTCGTCGCCGTCGACCAGCCCGCGGCGGTCGCCGCCGTGCCCTGGATGACCGAGCGGGAACAGCGCGAGTGCGGTGCCATCTTCGACGTGTCGGGGCTGCTGTACCTGGGTGCGGCACTGGCGGGGCCGGAGGGCGACACGGTTCTCGCCGACTTCGTGCGCGGCATGTTCTCCGGCGAGTCCGACCCCGAGATGCTGGCCTTCGTCGCCGAGGAGGTCAGGTCGACACCCGCCTACGCGGGCGTACCGCTGCTGTTCGACCACTGCGCGCAGGACTGGCGTGACGTGCTGGCCCGGATCGATGTGCCGACCCTGGTGATCGGCTGCGAGGGAAGCCATGTGCACCCCGATTCGCAGCGCTTCGTCGCTGAGCGGATTCCCGGCGCACGCCTGCACGTGTTCGCCTCCGACGTGGCGAGCTCGCACTTCCCCTTCCTGGAGAACGCGCCGGCCTTCAACGCGGTGGTGGAGAAGTTCCTGGCCGAGGAGCCGGCGACGGGGGCGTGAACCCCGTCCTGCTCCGCACCGACCCACGGCTAGGAACCCCCATGACTCCCACACTGATGCCACCCGCGCCCGAACAGGTATCCCGGCACGCGCCCGATCCGACTCCGCCCGCCTCCCGTTCGGGGTGGCTGGTCCAGATGCTTTCCGCCATGCCGGACACCGACGACCCCAACCACGTCTACCTCGGCGTCCACGTCCGTGGCTCCGTCACCGCCGTCCACGGGCGTGCCACGACCCTGCTGGAGCCGAACGACCTGGTCTTCTGCGACCCGGCCCGGCAGCACCTCCTGCGGTTCGACGAGGACTCCCAGATGCTCTTCTTCCGGGTGCCCCGCTGCTATCTGGGCGTGAGGGAGGCGGAACTGCACCAGGTGCTCGGCGTGCCCGTACGCGGCGGGGAGGGGATCGGGGCGCTGACGTCCGACTTTCTGACCGCGCTCGCCGCGACGGCGGAGGTGCGTCGGTCCACGATCGGGGACCGGTGTGCCCGCACGGCCGTGCACCTCCTTTCCGTCCTGGTCGTGGAGCTCCTCGAAGCGGACACGAAGGACGAGGCCGACGACGTGTCGGCGGCCGGCAAGGAGATGTTGTCCCGTATCCGTGCCTACATCGAAGAACACCTGATGGACCCGGACCTGTCCCCGGAGTCGATCGCACGCGCCCACCACATCTCCGTCCGCTACCTGCAGAAACTCTTCCAGAACGATGGCAGTACGGTGAGCCACTGGATACGCCGGCGCAGGCTCGAAGTCTGCCGGTTCGAGCTGGGCCGCTCCCACCGGAGAACCACCATGGCCGCGGTGGCGAACCGATGGGGCTTCAGCAGCCCCTCACACTTCAGCCGCACCTTCCGCGGCGCCTACGGCATGAGCCCCAGCCAATGGCAGGCGCTGGCGACCTCGGCCTTCGCACCGGCCGACGCCGGGGCCCAGGAAGGGCGCATGAGCCCGATACGGAGAAGAGAACTCGCATGAGCAACCCCACCGTCGTTCTCGTGCACGGTGCCTTCGCCGACGCGACCGGCTGGATAGGCGTTATCTCGGAACTGCGCGGCAGCGGGATCCCCGTGATCGCGCCGTCGAACCCGTTGCGGGGCCTGGCGTCGGACGCCGCCTATCTCGCCTCGGTCCTGGCGCAGATCGAGGGACCGACCGTCCTCGTGGGCCATTCGTACGGCGGTGCGCTGATCACCGTGGCCGGCGTCGCGGAGAACGTCGTGGGGCTCGTCTACGTGGCCGCCTACGTGCCCCACGAGGGCGAGAGCCTCGGCGAGCTCGACGGCAGCTTCCCCGAGTCCTTGCTGTCCGGCAGCCTGAAGGAGTGGTCGTACCCGCTCCTCGACGGCGCCTTCGGGGTCGAGGTCACCATCGAGCAGGCGGCCTACCCCGGCGTCTTCGCGGCGGACGTGCCCGAGGACGTGGCCGGCGTCCTGGCGACGACCCAACGCCCGCTTGCCGCGGCCGCGTTCACCGAGGGCGCGTCAGCGGCGGCCTGGCGCACGAAACCGTCCTGGGCCCTGGTGGCCGGGGCGGACCGCGCGATCAGCCCCGAGGTCCAGCGCTTCGGCGCCGCACGGGCGGGAGCGGTCGTCGTCGAACTCCCGCACGCCTCCCACGCCGTGGTCCTGTCCGAGCCCACCCGGGTCGCCGCTCTGATCAGGGACGCCGTACGGGCGACGAGCTGACCGGGGTCATCGCCCCATCAGGGCCTCGCTTCTCAGGGCGTCGCGCAGGTCCTGCAACCCGGTGACGAGGGCCAGACCGGTTTGGTTGATGGGGGAGAGGCGGTCGATGACGGCGCGGCTGCGGACGGTGTCCTCCGCGTTGATGCGCTCCATGATCTGCGCCAAGGTCGACTTCAGCCGGGCCTGGTGTTGCAGGTGATGGTGCTCGACCGCGTCGATCAGGAGCCGGCCCTGGCTCTGGGCGACGCTGTCGAACGCGCTCCGCGCCTGCTTCACCTGTTCATCGATCATGTCCTTGCGCTCCTGGCGCGCCTTTTGGATCTTGGACTCGCGGTCCTTCAGGACGTCGGTGACTTTGGCGATGGCGATGGCGGTGAGGACGGCCGCTCCCGCCGGGACCGCGATGGTGGCGAGACTGAGGCTGGTCGTGAGCCACACCGCGCCGGCGGCGATGGGGCTGGCGACCCCGAGGGTGTTCGCCGCGGCCTGCACCAGCCCGTAGGCCGTCAGGGGCTGGCGGCCGTCGGTGTGCATGGGGAAGTAACTCGTGTCGAGCGGTTCGGGAGAGACCAGTTGGGCACCGGTGTCCACTCCGAGATCCGCCCGGATCAGCTGCCGGGCGGACGCGTCGAGCGTCTCCAGCTCGCTCGCCCACAAGGTGGCCGGGCCCGTGGGTGACGTCATCCATTGGCTGAACAACTGGACCTGGAGCACATCGACCTCGTTGGCGTGCTCCGCGCTCAGGTTGCCCCGGTCGATCAGGGGGTCCAGTTGCTGGTGCAGTTCCTCGGACAAGCGGGCGAACGGCCCGCGCGCCGTGCGGATCCTGCGTTGCAGCTCGCGCCCGAGGTCGGTGCGGATGTGGTCCAGGGCGCGCTCCGCGCCTCCGATGCGCCGGCGCAGGCTCTGCTGCTGGACCTCGAGGTCCTCCACGGCCAGCTGGTGGGTGTCGAGCATGTCGGCGAGCTGGCGCTGGCGGCGGCGCACGAGCCAGCGGGCCTCGTCGGCGACCTGGCGCAGATGCGTGTGTCCGGCGCCGGACTCCATCAGGCCGCGCAGGTGATCGCGCAGGGTTTCCATGCCGCTGAGCCGCGCGAGGGTGCCCCCGTCGTTGCCCTGGGCGTTCTGGAACTCCGCCTCGGCTTCCCAGGCGGCCGACACCGGCAGGAATCCGTCTCCGATGAACTGTCCGCCCGGGGCGCCGAAATGGGTACGGAGGTAGGCGTTGTTCGTGGTCAGCACGCTCTTCCAGGCAGCCTGCCCCTGTTCGCGCTGGGTCGCCAGGTCGATCCCCGTCAGGACCCACAGCACCTTCTTGTTCGCGTTGCTCTGCATGTGGTGGGCGTACAGGTCCCGGATGAGCTGCAGTTCGTTCGCGGTGAGGGCCGAGGTCGCGTGACTCACGTAGACGAAGCAGTCGGCCCGGGCCCAGGCTTCCCGCATGATGATCTCGTGCTCTTCGATCGGTGACTCCGAGCCCGGCAGGTCGAAGAGCTTGACCGGGAGCCGGGCATGGGAGATGAGTACCTCGATCGACTCCACACGGCGGTTGATGTGGTCGCGGCGCCGGTTGGTCACATCGCCGTCCACCGCCCCGTACGCGCTGACCACCGCGGGCGGCAGGTCCGTACCGATGTCCTCCGCCCGGCCGTCGGTGAACCGCACGCGCAGCGTTGCCCGGCCCGGGACCTGGTCGAGGGAATCCTCTTCCACCGGGATCACCGTGCACGGGCATGCTGTGGTCGGGCGTGCCGAGGACGGAAGGACCCCCAGGAACTCCGCCGAGGGCATGCCGTCCTCGTCGGTGATCGGGATGTACTCCAGGCCGCCCTGCAAGCCGCTGATCAGGAAGCTTTTTCCCGAGGACTGCCGTCCCAGCAGAGCCACGTTGAGCATGGACGACAGCACGCGTGTACGGAGGGCTTCCAGCCGTGCGGCGTCGTCGGTGAGCCCGTCCGCGTCGGCGAGGAGATCGCGCACCCCTTCCTCGTCGCACAACCAGCGCTCGCACCGGCTCAACAGGTGCTTCAGTTCGTCCCGGGCTTCCTCGACGGGCATCATGCTGTACTTCTACCGCAGGACGCCGCCGCACATCTGCGAAACCAGTCGAAGCAGCACCATCGGGCGGGGATACGGCAGCCGGTGGTCACGGGTGAGCGACTGCCCTCTCCAAGGCCCGCTCCACTCCGTCAGCGTGCCCGCTCCACGCGGCGCTCGTCCCACACCGGCTCCGGCGTCTCGCGTACCCGGCCGTCGCTGCCGAACACCAGGTAGCGGTCGAAGGACCGGGCGAACCAGCGGTCGTGGGTGACCGCCAGGACCGTCCCCTCGTACGCCTCCAACCCCTCCTGCAGTGTCTCCGCCGACTCCAGGTCCAGGTTGTCGGTCGGCTCCCCGGGCCAGCAGCTCCCGGTCGTGCGAGACGAACAGCACGGTCTTGCCGGTCTCCCCGAGGCGCTCCTCCAGCCACCGTTTGCCCGGGACGTCCAGGTAGTTGTCGCGCTCGTCCAGCAGGAGCACCTGGTCGGGACCGCGCAGCAGCGCCTCCAGGACGAGCCGCTTCTGCTCACCGCCCGAGAGCGTGCGGATCTGACGCCACTGCGCCTTCTCGTACGGCAATCATTTATGTGGCGGTCGACTCGTCCGGGGCGCTCCAGGGAAACGTCGCCGCCGGGCCCAAGAAGGGCGACCCGGTGAAGCTCATACCGCTGTGCGCCAAGTCGCCCGAAGCGTTCGGCTTCATGCTCGACGAGATCCCCCGCCTCTTCGGTAACCTGGGCCGGAAGCTCTACACACATCTTCCGGCGTCGCCCGCGACCACTGCTCTCATGCGGCCGTGAGGTGACACGTGATCAGTGACGTCGGCCCGGAGCGCTACGAGCGGATCGTGGCACAGTTGCGTGAGGCGATCGGGGCCCGTTCGAGGGTGACCGCCTCTGCGGGCTTTCACACCCCGAGCCGCAGCTCCCAGGTGTCCACCGCGTAGTGCACGCCCATGCCGTGGGACTCGTACAACCGCAGCGCTCCCGTCACGTTTTCGGTGTCGACGCCCAGGCCGACCGTGTCGCGGCCGCGCCGCGCGTACACGGCGAAGGCATGGCGCAACAGGTAGCTGCCGAGTCCGCGGCCGCGGGCCTGTTCCAGGACGCCCAGGGTGCGGATCCAGCCCATGCCCTCGCGGTCGTCGCGGGTGATCAGGACCGCCGCGTCCCCGATGCCGTCGACGGCCGCGATCCACACCAGGGACCAGTCCGTACCTGCGTGCGGGGCGATCCGGCCCAGCCACTCCTCGTACCCCTGCGGGCGGAAGTCGAAGTGGCGGGCGAAGGTCTGCTGGTGCAGGCGGTGGGCGGTGCGGCGGTCGGTCTCGTCGGCGCACGGGCGCAGCCGCACCCCGACCGGCGGCTCCGGGACCGGGTCGTTGTCCGGGGAGACCGGGCGGGTCAGCACGTGGTACCGGCGCACCGTGCGCCAGCCGCGCCCGGCGAGCAGCGCGGTGTCGAGGGTGGGGGCCGCGTTGAGGTGCAGGTGGAGTACGGCCTCACGTGCTCCCGCCTCCCCGGCGAGCTCGCGCGAGCGGGCCTCGGCCAGGTCCAACAGGCGCAGGCCCGCGTCCTGCTGGTCGGGCAGCACGTAGTGGTCGATGTCGACAGCGCCGTCCGCACTCACGTCGAGGACCGCCGCGTACGCCACGGTGCGCCCGGCCTCGACGGCCACCCAAGCCTCGCGCGCCGTGGCGAGGTCCTCCTCGACCTCCTTCAGCGCGGTCTCGGGCGCACCGATCTCGATCTCGTCGACCGCGTTCAGCAGTGCACATACTGCGGGCGCGTCCTCAATCGCCGCGGTCCTGACCCGACCCCCGTCATCCATCCGCCCACTGTCGGCGCCAGTTGGCCCGCGCCGCAACGCATTTACCGCCGGACGCCGAACGGGTGCCCGGAGCGCCGGGGCGCTTGCAGGCGGACGGTCGAGAAGGGACGCCGGCCCGAACCGGACCTAACCGACCGGTTGTTTGTGCCGTCCGAAGTGTTGTCGGTCCCGCAGACCGCAGCCGAGGGGCAGCGTTCGAGGTGATGGCTGATGACCGGGATCCTTCCGGTGGGCGCCGGTTTCCAGGCGGCCAGGCGGCCAGGCGGCCAGGCGGCACTCACGGTGCTGTCCGAACGGCTCGCGCCACCGCGTCGGGCAGCTTCGTCGCGCTGTCGAGTACCGCCTCGGCGAGCTGCGGCGCCGTCAGGCCGACGGCCGTGGAAAGGTCCGCGTCCACGAGGCGGGTACCCGCGAAGCAGACGCCCTTCATGGTTGCGCCGCGCAGGTCCGTGCCCCTGACGACGGCGCGTTCCAGATGCGCGCCTTCGAGCCACGCGCCGGTGAGGCAGGAGTCGCGCAGCCAGCCCTCCTCCAGATGGGCGCCGGTGAGATCGGCCTTCTCCAGGTGGGCACCGCCGAGACGGACGCGCTCCAGCCGGGCGTTTTGGAGGTCAGCTCCGCGCAGATCCGTACGCCGCAGGTCGATACGGAACGGCTCCGCCACTTGTGGGCGTCTGCCCAGGACGGTCAGCGCTGCCGGGACGGACTCCTCCGGCCGTGCCCGGTCGGACAGCCGCGCGTGAGGCGGTACCGGTACCTGTTCGCGGATGAACGCGGCCAGCACCTCGACCACTGTGGGGTGGTCCTTGACGGAGTCCCGCATGATCCGCTCCAGCGCGTAGATACCGCCGAGCCGCTCGACGGTACGTTCCGAGGCGAGGAGTTTGATGGCTTCCACATAGCGGCCGGTGACCTGGCCGTCGCGGGCTATCTCGGCCTGCTCGCGGTCGCGTTCGCGGGTGTGGCGCAGCGTGCGGTCGGTGTAGTAGAGGCCCGCACCTGCGACCGCGCCGGCGCCCAGTGCGACCAGTGTCGTACGGAATCCGGTGATCACCACGCCGTCGGCGGGCTGGAGGTCACGCGTGCGCAGCCGATCGCCGTCCAGCCACCAGGGCCCCTGCCACAGCAGCAGGGCGTAGCCGACGAAGACGACGGCCAGCAGCGCCAGGACCACGGCGCGCCTCCGGCTCCCTTTCATACGCGAGAGCATGTCCCTGCGGCCGGGACGGCATGCCTGCCGAGCCTTCCGAACCGGCCGCCGCGATGTGGCTCGTATCAGCAGTGGTCACCGGCAGATACAGGGTGACCTCGGCCGGTGGGTGGAGGGTGCATGCGGGTGCGGCCGCACCTCGCCCCGCTTCGAGCTGCTCGCGACACTGCTCGCCAACTACCCGGAGCTGCACCAAGCGGTGACCACCGAGAGGCTGCTCGACCTGTCGGTCGAGGCAGTCGGCTCGGGAAGCTTCGAACGCAGCGCCGCGAGCGGGAAGCTGCGCACGGTGGTGGACCGGCGGCTCCAGGCGTGACGCACGGCGGGCACCGCCCGATCGGCGCTGCCCATGGCGTTGTGGGACGTGGGTCCTCAGCCGGTTCCGGGCATCGTCCCGTCGGTGCGCCCGGTGGGCACCGATCGGGTGGGGGACCTCCTTCGGCGTTCGGCGCCAGCGCGCCAGGGTTCGTCCGTGCCACCCACCTCTATGAGAAGGAACCCGAAAGGGAATCGTGAAAGGAACGCGAAAGGAACGCGAAAGAAAATCGCACATGCGTAGGGCGTGCTGTTAGCGTCCGGACAGTCGGCCCGTATCCGCCGGAGTTCGACTCGGCCAACTCGGCATCCTTACGAAAGGGACTGCAATGCGAAATTCCGGGAAGATCGCCAAGCTCGCCATTGTGGCCGTCGGCATGGTCGGCGTACTGACCGTGTGCGGTCCGATGGCGCAGGCGGCTCCGACCCAGCACGTCGCGCGTCTCGGCCGCGTGGCCGACTCGGCGTGGTCCGCGACCGTGGGCTTCAGCGGCAAGATCTCCGCCGTGAACACAGGTTCCCTCGTGTTGGCCACCGCCGACGGGGACGTCACGTTCGACCTCACGCAGAGCCCCTACCGATCCGGCTTCCTGCAGACAGGACTCAAGGCCTATGTCGCGGCTCACGCACAGAATGGCACCTGGGTGGCGACTGCCATATTTACCTACCCGTAAATCGAGCGTTTTCATTCCGCGGCATTGGCTTACACAAAAAGAGGTACCTGGGCCGCCCCGCCGCAGCGGCCCGGGTACCTGCTCTCGCGGCGCACGTGCACGCGGCCGCCGCCCTCCTCGCCGTACACGCAGCCGAGGCGTCCTGCTCGGTGGAGTCACCGTGGCCGGCCCGGCTCACAGCCGCCAGCGCGCCCGCACGTCATGGAGGGACTGGCCCAGGTCGTCGACCGCGCCGAGCACTTCGCCGACCGTGGCCTGTACCGAGAGACCGCCCACAGCGATCAGCGCACGCACCAGCCGCAACCTGTGCTCGTGGGAGACGTCGTAGACAGTCCCACTATCGGATAGCGGATGGTAACGCCAACCATTCTCCTCAGGGGTCCCCATGCCCGTGCCCATGAACTTCTCCTCTGCCGCCGCCCTGC
Organism: Streptomyces sp. NPDC043908; assembly: GCF_056435525.1. Classification (NCBI taxonomy): domain Bacteria; kingdom Bacillati; phylum Actinomycetota; class Actinomycetes; order Kitasatosporales; family Streptomycetaceae; genus Streptomyces; species Streptomyces sp. NPDC043908. The sequence goes on from NZ_JBWKEI010000001.1 coordinate 782,712, forward strand.
GCTCCTGGCATCGACCGCTGGTGGTCCTCACCGGAGCGATGGCCGTCCTGGCCGCCGTCTCCGTCATAGGACTGCTCGTGGACGACCGCGTGTTGGCCGCCGCCCCGATCTGGGCGAAGCCGCTGAAGTTCGCGCTTTCGATCGCGGTCTACTCGTTGACGCTGGCCTGGTTGCTCCAATTCCTCACCCGTGGAAGCCGGTTGGCGTGGTGGGCTGGAACCGTGATCGCGACGGGTTGCGTGATAGAGACGGTGAGCATCACCGGCCAGGTCGTCCGCGGCAGGCGTAGCCACTTCAACTTCCGGACCCCGTTCGACTCGGCCCTCTACGACGTCATGGCCACGACGATCACGGTCGTGTGGCTCGCCACAGTGATCGTCGCTGTACTCCTGTTTCGCAGTACGATCGCGGACCGCGCGGCCGCCCGGGCGATCAGAATCGGGGCCGCCCTCGGCCTGACAGGCATGGGGCTCGGCTTCCTGATGACGCGGCCGACTCCCGCCCAGATGCGCGAGACTTCCGGCATCTTCGGGGCGCACAGCGTGGGCGTGCCCGACGGCGGGCCGTCGATGCCGGTGACCGGCTGGTCCACGAACGGCGGTGACCTGCGGATCCCGCACTTCGTGGGGATGCACGCCCTCCAGCTGATCCCGCTGGCTCTCCTGGGCATGCTCACGCTCAGTGCTCGCGTCCCACGGCTCCGCGACGAGCGGGCCCGCGCCCGTCTGGTCGCGGTCACCGGTGCGGCGTACGCGGCGTTGCTGGCCCTGGTGACCTGGCAGGCGCTCCGCGGCCAGTCGCTGGTCCACCCCGACGCCACGACGCTCTGTGCCGCGGGCCTGATCGCCGTCGGGGCCGTCGTGGGTGCGGGCCTCAGCCTGCGTCGGCCGGTGCTGGGCTGTGAGTGAGCGCGCGAGGTGGCCCGCACTCCAAGGAGCTTCCGCGTCGGTGGGGGCTTTCGAGGCCCTGAGTTGGTGGGTCGTCGGCCTCCTCTTCCCGATGCAGCACCAGGGGCACAGGGTGCCGAAGTACACCTCGACCCTGACGGGCGTGGCCCCTTTCAGTCGGCGACCCGCGCGGGGGCGGCGGCCCGGTCGTCGGGCGAGGGTCGGTCCTGCGGGTCCCGCTCCCCGCGGCGGCGCAGCGTGAGCGTGAGGCCCGAGAGGGCGAGCAGCAGGGGGATCAGGATGAGCGCGTGCACATGGAGGCTGTGGGTGAACGCGGCGCGGGCGGTGTCCGCCAGCGCGGAGCCGGGATCCCCGGGTAACCCGCGGGCGGCCTCCAGGGCCGCGGGCAGGGTCTCACCGGCGGGCCCGGCGAGGTCTGCGGGCAGGCCGGGCGGCAGGTGGCCGGCCATGTAACCGCCGTAGACGGCGGTGGCCACACTGCCGAGCGTGGCGATGCCCAGCGCGCCGCCGAGCTCCGCGCCCGTCTCGGAGATGGCCGAGGCGGCACCGGCCCGCTCGGGCGGTACCGCGCCCACGACCAGACCGGTGCCCAGCGCCATGAACGGCGTGAGGCCCGCGAAGAGGAGCAGCGAACCGGCCGCCAGGAAGCCGGGGCCGCCGTCGACCTGGGTGAGCATGACCGGCCCGAGGACGGCAAGAGCCGCTCCCGCGCTCATCAGCACGACCGGCTGGAAACGGGCGGCCAGACCGGAGACCCACAGCGCGACGACGGTGCCGCCCAGGGCGGTCGGCAGCTGCCACAGACCCGCCTCCAGGGGCCCGAAGCCCAGCACCAGTTGCAGGTACTGCGAGGTGAGGAGGCTCGTACCGAAGAGGAGCATGCCGACGACGATCATGCCTCCCGCTGAGACCGCGAACGCGGGGATACGGAAGAGGGAGAGGTCGAGCAGGGGCTCGGCGAGCCGCCGTTGGCGGCGTATGAAAGCCCAGCCGACGACCAGGCCGAGAACGATGAAGCCCAGCGGGGAGAGCCCGGGGCCGTCCGCGGCGACGCCCTTGATCCCATACACGATCGCCAGCGGGGCCAGCAGGGACATCACGACGCTGACGAGATCCGGCCGCCCGCTCCCGGACGAGCGGAACTCCGGTACCAGGAACGGCGCGGTGAGGAGCAGAACCAGCATGGTCGGCACGGCGACGAGGAAGACGGAACCCCACCAGAAGTACTGGAGGAGCACGCCGCCTACGAGCGGGCCGAGCGCCCCGCCGCCCATGAAGCTCATCATCCAGATGGTGATGGCGAGGGTGCGCTGCGCCGGGTTCCGGAAGAGGTTGCGGATCACGGAGAGCGAGGAGGGTGCGAGGGAGGCGGCCGCGACGCCCTGGACGGCACGTGCGGCGACGAGCATGCCCGCGCTGTTCGCGTACGCCGCGAAGACCGAGGCGGCGGTGAAGGCGACGGCCCCGAACAGCAGGATCCTGCGGTGGCCGATACGGTCCCCGAGTGTGCCCATGGTGATGAGGGCGCCGGCGACCATGAAGCCGTAGATGTCGGTGATCCACAGCAGTTGGGGCCCACTGGGGTGCAGGTCCCGGCCGAGCGTCGGGAGCGCCAGGTAGAGCACTGACATGTTCATCATGACCAGGACGGCCGGGACGCCGAGGACCGCGAGCGCGGTCCACTCGCGGACGCCCGCCCGCTCGGGTGGTGTGCGGGCTCCGGTGTTCATCGGTCGCCGTTCGCCGTGCCGCTCGCGGAGCCTTCCGTGGCGGCCTCCCGGTCGCCGACGGCGAGCAGGGTCTTGCCCAGGGTGGCCCGCGCCTCGATCGCGGCGTGCGCCTTCGCCGCCGCGGTGAGCGGGAAGACCTGGCCGATGACCGGCCGGAGGACGCCCTCCGTCGCGAGTCGCAGGGCCTGCCCGATGAGGGGGTGGGTCTCGGCGGGACCCGGCGCGGCGAAGAGACCGAGGGCGCGGATGCCCCGGGCGGCCAGGTCGTCCTCGTCGAGGGTGGCGTCCGCGCCACTCGCCATGCCGTACAGGCTGATGCGCCCTCCGGCGCGGAGCGCGCCTGCCGCCGCGGTGCCGATCGCCCCGCCCACCCCGTCGAAGGCGACGTCGAGTTCACCGCCGCCGGCCGCCTCCCGGACCTGGCGGAGCCAGGACTCCCGTGAGTAGTCGACGTAGGACGCGCCGAGGGAGACGACCAGCTCGGCCTTCCGGTCGCCACGCGCGGCACCGACCACGCGGGCGCCCGCGTGCACCGCCAACTGGACCAGGAGACTGCCGACACCGCCGGCCGCGGCCTCCACGAGGACCTTCTCGCCCGGCTGGACCTCCGCCTGACGGAAGAGCAGGAGGGCGGTGCGGCCGTCGGCGAGCAGGGCGACCGCGTCCCTGAGGGCGAGGCCGGGCGGGACCGGTACGACCTCGTCGGCCCGCGCCAGGGCGCGCTCGGCGTACCCGCCCTCGCCGCCGGTCGTGGCGACCACGACCGTGCCGAGCAGCGCGGAGTCCGCTCCCTCGCCGACGGCGACGACCCGGCCGCCGACGCCGTTGCCCGGTACCCGGGGGAGCGAGGGGCGGCCGAAGGGGCCGTTCCCGGAGCGCACCTGGGTCTCGACGAACGTGACGCTCGCGTACGTGACGTCGATCAGTACCTGCCCCGGGCCCGGCACCGGATCCTCGACCTGTCGAGCCCGCAGGACCTCCGGTCCTCCGAACTCCTCCATCACCACGGACAGCACGGCACCCCTCCAAACGGATAGCTTCGCTTCGTTTGAAACGTATAACGGAGTGATTCGCTTCGCAAGCGGCTAGAGTGGGCCCATGGCCCGACGAGCTCCCCGATACGCCGAAGCGGAACGCAACGACCGTGCCCTCCTCGAAGCCGCCAAGAAGGTCCTCGCCGTGGACGGCGCCCATACCTCCGTGGCGACGATCGCGGCCCGCGCGGGAGTCGGCATCGCCAGCCTCTACCGGCGGTACCGCACCAAGGAGGAACTGTTCCAGCACCTGTGCGCGCTGTCGCTCGGGCAGTGGATCCAGGCGGTGGAGGAGGGGCTCGCGCACGAAGACCCCTGGGAGGGGCTCGTCCACTACATCACCGCCGCCATCGAGTTCAGCGGCGGTGCACTCGGCCCGCTGGCCGGCACGATCCCCGTTACCGACGAGATGGCCGAGAAGTTCACCAGGTCCGACGAATTGACACGGGCCCTGATCGAACGCGCCCTTGAGGCGGGCGTGCTACGGCCCGACGTCACGGCCACGGACGTGTCCCTCCTCATCGAGCAGCTCGGAAAGTCGTCCCTGGTCGAGCAGTTCGAGGTTCGGGGCAGGACCGACCTCGTCGACGCGGCCGCCCACGCCCGCCGCCGCGTCATCGCCATCGCGGTCGACGGTCTGCGCGCCGGGCACGGCCCGCTCCCGGGCCCGCCGCCCGGCCCCGGTCTCCTCGCCGAACGCTGGTAGGAGGGGCATCGGGCGGCGAGCACGCGACTTCGGGACGGGGCGCGAGCACGCGACTTCCGGGGCCTGCCGGGACCGGGCGGCGTCACGCGGCGGTCTGGGGCCATACGTACGCTGCGGCGGCACCTGCCTCAACGGCACCCCTCGCGGAGGGCACGCGTATCTGCCCAATCTCCGCCGCGAGGCTTCCCGTGGAATTCCTTTCTAGAACCAGCCTCTAGCTGGTCACGCCCCCAAGAACCCTTGGCGCACCGGATCACCGACATCTCGCGTGGCGCGAATTCGCCCTTGACTTCGTCGCGACAACGCGGTCACGCTCGACCCGGAGTTCGCTGTGGCCGATGAGTCTCGCTGACCGGCAAGGACGGCCACATCGCATTTTTCGGCTCACCTACGGGGGTTGTTGTGCCGAGCTTATCCGAGGCTGCCCGCGCAGCGATTCAATTCACCACCGACCAGCGCATTCTCTTCTCTTCGCCAGAGCTTTCCCTGCTCGGGGTGGAGCAGGTGGCAGACCACGCCGTCCGCCCGAGCCAGGACGTTTCCGATCTCTTACGGGACGGAGGCGGGGTCGGCTTTATCGCATTCCCCTTCCGGCGCGGCGAACCCGTCCGGCTCGCCGTCCCGGAACGCACGCTGCGCCTGGCACGAGGCTGCGACCACCGTGCGCTCCTCGATTCCCTGGGGTCTCCGCCGCAGATCAACCGGGCAGCGCGATCCTATTCGTTACGGCCGGTCGAGCAGCCCGAGGAGTGGTGCGGCAACGTCGCCGACGTGGCCGGTGCCGTACGGCGGGGAGAGCTGCGCAAGGCGGTGCTCGCCCGGCGGGTGGTGGTCATGAGCGACACCGTCATCCAGCCGACGCAGGTCCTCGGACGGCTGGCGCAAACCTTCCCCGGCGCCTATCTCTTCTCCGCGTTCGGCCTGGTCGGAGCCAGTCCCGAGCTGCTGCTCTCCAAGCAGGGGCGGTACGTGGAGTCGAAGGCCCTGGCCGGCACCGTCCGCCGCGGCGGTGACGACGCCTCGGACCGCGAGCTCGCCCGCTGGCTCGTGGAGTCACCCAAGAACCAGCAGGAACACCGCATTCTGCGCGACATGGTGCTCGACACGCTCGCGCCCCACGCGGTCAACGTACGCGTGGAGAAGGAGCCGCAGATCCTCAAACTCGCCAATGTGCAGCACCTCATGACCCATCTGACGGTCGAACTCAAACCGGACCACCCGTCTTTTCTGGAGTTGGCGGATGCCCTGCATCCGACACCGGCCGTCTGCGGCTGGCCGCGCGACGCCGCGTACGAAATGATCGACCGGGTGGAGGACTGGGATCGAGGCCTCTACGGCGGGGCTCTGGGGTGGGTGGACGCACAGGACAACGGCTGTTTGTGCGTGACGATTCGGTGCGCCGCATTGGACGGGGCGAACGCGACGGTCTTCGCCGGGAGCGGAATCGTGGCCGACTCCGATCCCGCCGAAGAGCTGGCGGAGACCCGCGCGAAACTCGACGCCCTTTTGCCCGCTCTCATCGCGCCCTGACCGGAGGAGTGCGTCATGGCATCGACTACTGCCGAATTCTCCGGCGTACGCGCGCCGGATATCCCGTTCCCGGCCGATAAGCGCACCCCTCTGGACTGGTCCGTCGCTCCCGTCGCGACGCATTCCCAAGGCGGTCCCACCCTGCTGGAACCGCCGCCGCTGGAGCCGCCCCTGCGGGCGGCGGCCGCGACCGGGCGCCTGCGGCTGTTCGTCGCCTGTGACCTGCGGGGAGCCGTGCGCCTGCACGCACACTCCGCCAAGACGCACCATCGGCTCACGACCTACGACATCCGCTACCCCGACTGCCACCAGCCCTATGACGCGCCCCTGGACCGGGACGCGACACGGCTCGCCGTGGCCGAGGGTGTGTCGCTCAGCCTGGGCGAACCACCGCCTGACGGCAGCGACTTCACCGACGGACCTCCGACCCTGTGGATATTCGCGGGCCCGAAGGCACCCCCGGAGCGCCGTCCCGTACTGCTCCTCGACGGCCTCGACGGTGCCACGTCAGCCCCGACCCCGGCCGCAGAAGCAGCAGACCGCGTGGCCGCGCTGTACCGCACCCTTACCGGGATCGGCAGCCTGCAGCCGTTCGGCTGGATGGAGGGGTGCGTTCTCGATGCACTGTATGACCTGACCGTCACCTTTCCCGGTGACGGCCGCGCGCGCACCGCGCTCGCGGACCATCTGGCCGTCTACTTCCCCGACGGCACCCTGCGGTACGAAGATCCGCGCGGGCGTCCGGCCGACAACCGCCTCTACGGCATCGAGGCCACACTGCCGTACGCGATCCTCGCCAAGCTCGATCCCCTCGATCCGGCTCGGGAGCGGGCCGTCGAGGCCTGGCGGGTCCGGGCCGACGACGAGGGTTGCGTCAAGGACGCACCGACGACCGCCGAAGGTTCGTACACCGTCGCCTATCCCATGGCGGCGATCGCGGCGACGGCCGATCCCTCCCTGCGCGAGCCGGCCCTGCGGCAACTGCGGCTGCGGAGCGCCAGATTGTGCACGGGAGACGATCTGCATCTGCGCCTGCTCCCGGACGGCACCCACCTCTACCGCAACTGGGCCCGCGCCTACGCCTGGTACCTGCTGGGCCTGGTGCGGACGCTGACGGAGCTCGGTGAGGGGGCGGACACCGCCGGACTGTGGGACGAGGCCCGACGGGTAGCCGCCCTGGCCCTGTCCCGCCGCAATGCCTCGGGCATCTGGGACAGCTACCTCGGCGAGCCGGAGACCGGCGCCGAGACCTGCGGATCCGCAGGCATCGCCGCGGCCCTGGCCCTGGGCACCGAGCAGGGTCAGTTCGAGGCGCGCCGCGAGGGCGCGGCGGCGCTGCGGGCGTGGGAGGTGCTGGCCGGGGATCATCTCACCGAGGACGGCTGGCTGTCGGGCGGTTCACCGTCGAACAAGGGCGGTGAGGAGTTGCAGCGCAGTGGCTACCGCATGCTCTCCGGGGTCGGCAACGGCCTGATGGGGCAGCTCGGCGCCGCACTGGCGCGGCTCGGCACCGTAAAGGACTGGACCCGGCCATGAAGACTCCCCAGACCGCTTTCGAGGGCCGTGCGGGGCTCCGGCGGAACGCCGCCGAGCAGCAGTCGGCCGACAGCGCGAGCGCGTCCCGCGCGGCGGCGGACGCCGGACGCGTCCAGGCCACCTTCGCCGCCACCCTGGTCGACGAGTGGGCACGGTTCGGGGTCACCGACGCGGTGGTCTCGCCCGGTTCCCGTTCGACACCGCTCGCGCTGGCCCTCGCCGCCGACGGCAGGCTGCGGCTGCACATCCGCCTCGACGAGCGCTCGGCGGGGTTCTTCGCCCTGGGCATCGCCCGCCGCACCGGGCGGGTGACGCTGGTCGTGACCACCAGCGGTACGGCGGCCGCCGAGCTGCACCCGGCCGTCGCCGAGGCCGACCTCGGCGGTGTGGCGCTGTTGGTGTGCACCGCCGACCGGCCGCCGGAGCTCCAACAGGTGGCAGCCCCGCAGACGATGCGGCAGCCCGGCCTGTACGGATCCGCCGTACGCTGGGCGGCCGAAACCGGGGTGCCCGAACCGGACCAAGGGGTGTTCTGGCGGTCGCTGGCCGCGAGGGCGGTCGCCGAAGCCGCGTACGGTCCCGTGGGGCCCGGCCCGGTCCATCTCAACCTCGCCTTCCGCGATCCCCTCGTCGCGGAGCCGGGACCACTCCCGCCTGCCCGGGCCGACGGGCCGTGGCACCGTGTCGTACGCGGTGTGCGTGCCCCGTCCCCGGAGGCCGTCCGCGATCTGGCGGGGCGGGCCGGGCAGCGCGGTGTCATCGTCGCGGGCAGCGGCGCGGGCGACCCGGAGGCGATCCGGGCGCTGGCGGAAGCGCTCGGCTGGCCGGTGCTCGCCGACCCGCGTTCGGGCGCCCGTACACCCCACTCCACCACCGTGGCCGCCGCCGACGCGATCCTGCGCGCTCCCGCCGCCCGCGACCGGCTGCGTCCGTCGGTCGTGCTCCACCTGGGGGAGCGCTGGGCCTCGCGCGTCATGGCCGAGTGGCTCGCCCAGCCGGCCATCGAGCACCTGACCGTCGACCCCGACTGGCGGTGGCGGGATCCCCAGCGCAGGGCCGACACGGTGCTGTGCGCCGATCCGACCGCGCTCTGCCGCGCCGCCGCCGAGGCCGTGCCGCACCCCGTCCCGTCCGGCTGGCGCGATGCCTGGGCCGACGCCGAGGCTGCCGCACAGCAAGCCCTGGACGCCGTGCTCAACAGCTACAGCGACTGGACCGAGCCACGCGTGGCGCGCCAACTGTGGTCGGCCCTGCCGCCGCACACGGCCCTGGTCGTCGGATCGTCGATGCCGATCCGCCATCTGGAGTGGTTCACCGCGCCTCGGCACCGGCCGCCGACCGTTCTGTCCAACCGAGGTGTCAACGGCATCGACGGTGTCGTCTCCACCGCGCTCGGCGCTGCGGCGGCAACCGCCGACCCCGTGGTCGCACTGATCGGGGACCTCACGTTCCTGCATGACGCCGGTGCCCTGCTCGGCGCGGCGGACGCCGCGCTCAGCTGCACGTTCGTCGTGGTCGACAACAACGGGGGCGGCATCTTCTCGTTCCTCCCACCCGCCCGGCGGCTGCCCCCAGCCACCTTCGAGGCGCTCTTCGGCACGCCGCAGTCCGCCGACATACCCGCCATCGCGGCCGCGTACGGCGTCACGGTCCGCTCCGCCGGCGACCACCGTCAGCTGGATGCCGTCCTGGCCGAACTCGTCGGAAAACAGGGGGTGTCGGTGATCCATGTCCGCACCGACCGGGAGGCGAACGTCACCGTGCACGAGCGTGTGCACGCGGCCGTGGCCGAAGCGGTCGACGCCGTCCTTGAAGGCGAACGGCTCGGGTGACCGCGTGATCCAGGTTGTCGACGGTTTGGAGCTGGGCGTGCGGGCTCTCCTGCTCGACCGCCCCGAGTCCCGCAACGCGCTGACGACGTCGATGGCCGAGCTGGTCGCCGAGGCCGTGGCGGACGCGGCAGCGGACTCCGGCGTACGCGCTCTGGTCATCGCCACCACCGGAGAGGACTTCGGCGTGGGTGCGGACCGGCACGAACAATTGGACGCGGCCGGGCGGGCGTGCAGGATGCGGGCCTTCTCCGAGCTGCACCAGGCGGTGACCAACGCGCCGAAGCCGGTCGTCGCGGCCGTCGAGGGGAGGTGCGTCGCCGCCGCGGCGGAGCTGGCGGCGGCGTGCGACATCCGGGTCGGCGCCGAAGGCAGCTCCTTCCGCTTCCCGGGCGCCGAGATGGGCATCCCCATCGGGGCGGCCCGGCTGGTGGGTGTCGTCGGACCGGCGGCGGCGAGGGACATTCTCCTGACGTCTCGTTGGGTACCGGCCGACGAGGCGTTCCGCATCGGCCTGCTGCAACGCCTGGTCCCACGGGGTGAGGCACGGGCGGCCGCTGTCGAGGTGGCCGCGCAGACCGCTCGCGCGGACCCGTCCACCTCCGCATACCTGAAGCGCCAACTACAGAGGCAGGGCGGGGACGTGGAGCGCGTGGACATCGAGCGACGCACGCTGGACGCCTTTTTCGGTCCGGGGGAGGGGGAGGGCGAGACATGCGACTGACCGGCATCGCGGGGACCACCGTCCTCATCACGGGCGCGGTCGGCGGCATCGGCTCAGCCATCGCCTCCTGCCTGGCCACGGCGGGAGCGTCCGTGGTGGCGGCCGACATCGACGACGCGGGTGCCACCGCACTGGCGCGGTCGCTGCGCGGCCAGGGCGCATCGGCGCTCGGGATGCGTCTGGACGTCACCGACTCCGCCGACGTGGAACGGGTCGTGGCGACGGTCGAGCGTACGGTCGGCCCGATCGGCGTTCTGGTCAACGCGGCGGGGGTGCTGGGCCGGGTCGCCGCGCTCACCGCGTACGACGACGCGGAGTGGGAGCGGGTCTTCGCCGTCAACGCCCACGGACCGTTCAACTGCATGCGTGCGGTGGGGCGGCGCATGGCTGACCGCCGCGCGGGCCGCATCATCACCATCGGGTCGAACAGCGCCGGCATCGTCAAGACCGGCCAGGGACTGTACGGCGCCTCCAAGGCGGCGGCCCACTACCTCACCAACTGCCTCGGCCTGGAACTCGCCGGGCTCGGAGTGCGCTGTGTCGTCGTGGCTCCGGGCACCACCGAGACCGCGATGTCCCGCGCCAACTGGCATGTCTCCGGGCGCCGCGAGGCACTGCTGCACGGGGAGCCGGACCGCTATCGCGTCGGCATCCCGCGCGGGCGGTTCGCGGATCCCGAGGAGATCGCCTCCGTCGTGGGATTTCTCGCCTCCGACCAGGCGGCACACCTCACGGTCACCACGGTGACGGTGGACGGGGGTTCGTCCCTCAGACCATGAGACAGCCTGCGACCCCGACACCTACCACCGACATCTGCCATCCCGACAACTACCACCAGAAACCGGACACCTGTCACCCCAACAAGCGGGAGTATCCGCATGCGCGTCGACCGGATCGATCTGTACGTCATCGAGCTGCGCCTCAACCATGCCTTCCGAGCCAGCACCCACGGCGCCGGCACACTGCGCCACGTGGTGGTGCGGGCAAGCGCCGAGGGGTTGGTCGGCTGGGGCGAAGCGCCGACGCCCGTGGACCCGTACTACACGGGTGAGACCACGGACACGGTGTGGTCCGTCATGCACGACTTCCTCGCGCCCGCCGTCCTGGGACGTGCCTGGGACACCATCGAGGAGTTCGTCGCGCTGTACTCCCGGGTCAAGGCCAACAACTTCGCCCGCAGCGGCATCGAGATGGCCGCCTGGAACCTGCTGGCCGCCGCGACCGGCCGCCCGCTGTCAGGCCTCCTCGGCGGCGCCGCCCGCAGTACCGTGGAATCGGGCGTCAGCCTGGGCATGGACCGCGATCTCGGGCGGCTGTGCGACACCGTCCAGCGCCACGTGGACCAGGGCTACCGCCGGGTGAAGCTCAAGATCGGCGCCGGCGCGGACGTGAGCGTGCTGGAGGCGGTACGCGAACGGTTCCCCACCCTGCCGCTGATGGTCGACGCGAACTGCGCCTATACCCTCCAGGACGTCCCCCACCTCCGGGCGCTCGACGCCTTCGACCTGATGATGATCGAACAGCCCCTGGCCTGGGACGACTTGACGGACCACGCCGTACTGCAACAGAACCTGCGCACACCGCTCTGTCTCGACGAGAGCCTCAACTCCGCGAAGCGGACGCGCCGGGCCCTGGAACTCGGCAGTTGCCGGGTCGTCAACATCAAACCGGCCCGGCTGGGCGGTCTGCTGGAAGCCAAGCTGGCTCACGACGCCTGTCTGGCGGCCGGGACACCGGTCTGGTGCGGTGGCATGCACGATTTCGGGGTCAGCCGCGCGGCCAACATCGCACTGTCCTCACTGCCCGGCTTCACCCTGCCCGGCGACAACTCCGGCTCGGACAAGTATTTCGACCGGGACATCGTCACCCCCGAGACCCGGGCCAAGGACGGTTTGATCGACGTCCCCGATCAGCCTGTCCCGTACGAGGTCGACATGGGTTTCTTGGCGGCGCACACGCGGAGGCATGCGCGGCTGACGGCGGACGGCTGATCGCGGAGGGGGTTGACGATGTGGTGATCACGGAGGGGGCTGACAGCTGGCCACTGAGGAGAGAGTGAGGGCTGAGCGCGGTCAGAGACGGCCGCCACCGTCTTCGAAGAGCTCCCGGACGGCTCTCCGGTCCGGCTTCCCCACGCCCCGCAGGGGCAGCTCGGCCAGCACGCGTACGGCCTTCGGCGCGGCCGCGGCCCCGAGCCGGACCCGTACCGCACCCGCCAGTTCACCCTCTGCGCCCTCCCCGAGGGCACCCGGCTCCTCGGGCACGACGGCCGCAGCCACGATCTGCCCCCAGTGGCCGTCGGCCACGCCGACGACGCAGGCGTCGCCCACCCCGGGCTGCTCACGGAGGACCGCTTCCACCACTGACGGGGAAACCTTCACCCCGCCCGTGATGACCACGTCGTCGGCCCTGCCGAGCACGTCCAGATGGCCGTCCGCACGCCACCGGCCGAGGTCGTCCGTACGGAACCAGCCGTCCGAGAAGGCCCGTGCCGTCAGCTCCGGCTCGCCCAGATACCCGGAGGCCAGGGTCGGTCCGCCGAGGAGTATCGTCCCTCGAGTGTCCCCTTCTGCGGGGCCTTCGGCGTCGACGTGCCGCGGATCGTCGACGACCCGCACACGTACACCGTCGAGTGGCACCCCGTCGTAGACACACCCTCCGGCGGTCTCGCTCATGCCGTACGTGGTCACCACCCGCACCCCGGCCTCCCGGGCGCGGTCGACGAGCTCGGGCGGCACGCCGGCGCCGCCCAGCAGAACCGCGTCGAAGGCACACAGGGCGTCGACGGCCGCGCCGCCCGCTCGTAACAGACGTACGAGCTGAGTGGGCACCAGGGCGGTGTACCGGCAGTCGGCCGCACGGAAATGCTCGGCGCGGAACCCGCCACGCGAATCGTGGACGACAGGTGCGCTCCCCGCCAGCAGCGACCTCACCACCACCTGCAGTCCCGCGACATGGTAGGACGGCAACGCGAGCAGCCAACGGCCCGGCCCGCCCAGCCTGGCGTGCGTCGCCTGCGCGGACGCGCGCAAGGCGTCGGCCGACAGCAGCACGCCTTTGGGGTGGCTCGTCGAGCCGGACGTCCCGACGACGGCCGCCGTTCCGTCGGGCACGCCGGCGGTGACGTCGAACGACGGCGGCGCGGCAGCGGCCGCCACGGGCAGGACCGCGGGACCGTCACCCTCCAACGCGGCGCCGACCGCCGCGGCCAAGGCCTCCGCCGACTCCGGCGACCCGTCACAAGGCAGTGTCACCACCATGCTCGCCGCCCCCCTGTCGAGCGTCCGAGGTACGTCCCCAGGCCCACCGTACGTGCCGCAGGTCCTGCCACCACCAGTCTAACGGCCCTGTGAAATGCGGGAGTCGACGGTAGGGATGGCACTGTTCAGGATAAGACTTTCGCTTGAGAATACGAGAATACTAATGCCGAGAAGACCGGAAGTGGTCGGCGTCGATGGGTTTATTGACTGCCCTGATTCGGCAGCTGATCATTGATGAGCCGTTGGGCATCGCCAGTGATCGGCTGGTGTGGCCTCTTCGTCCGAGTGTGACGGATCAGCGCTGGCCGGAGGCGCCTTACAGCCAAGTTAAGCGCACTATCACGTTAGCTGTGCGCATCCCGTGCCGCGTCGCCTAATTTCGTAAGTGCGTGTCCGGGACCAATGTCCGGCCCGGAATTCCTCGGCACAGGGAGGCCAATCAATGAGCCCTCAGGACGTCGCCCAGCTCCTCGACCGCAAGCTCGATGTCTGCTTCGGACACGGCGACCAGAACGGCGACGGTGTCCTCGAAAGCGCCGACGCTCTGGCGCTGGCGGCCCGGATCGTCGCGTATATCGGCGAGCCGTTCGGCTCCGACAAGGCACAGGCTCTCTTCAAGGCGTTCGGGCTGTTCTGGCAGCACGTCAGCGCGGCCGTCGACTTCAACCAGGACGGCCGGATCACCCCGCTGGAATGGCGGACGGGGCTGCGCCGCGCGTTCGCCGAGGACGAGGCCGGCTTCACCGAAGGGTTCCGGCCGCTGGCCGAAGCCCTGTGGTCGATCTGTGACCGGGACGACGACGGGACGGTGGACGCGGGGGAGTTCGCCTGCTTCCAGAAGGCGTTCGGCACCTCCGCGGAGAACAGCCGGATCGCTTTCGAGAAGCTCGACCGCGACGGCGACGGCAGCCTGTCCGTCGATGAACTGCTGTCCGCCTGGAAGGAGTACTACACGAGCCCGGACCCGGACGCCCCGGGCAACTGGCTGTTCGGCGACATCTGGCAGAAGGACATCTGGGAGGGCACGCGCGTCAAGCTCTGACGCCGCCCTGTCCGGGCCGACCGCACCGCAGCCGATGCGGTCGGCCCGGCCCGCGGGTGCGGTCCGCGCCCCCTGGACGTCCGAAACGAGTCGGCCCACGCGACCCGTCGACACCGCCGTACACCGAGGAGGTTCCGCGGCTCATGCCCAACGTCCCGGCCCGTCCGCCACACGAGCCCGTCGCGGTGATCGGCATCGCGTGCCGTCTCCCGGGCGGCATCGACTCACCGGAGCAGCTGTGGGAACGGCTGTCGAGCGGTGAACCCGTGGTGGGGGACATCCCCGCCGACAGGTGGGCGGAGGCTGCCGCCCGGGGTGGCGCCGCCGCCCGGCGCGTTCTGCACAGCACGCCGTCGCGCGGCGCGTACCGGGCCGACATCGCCGGTTTCGACGCCGGATTCTTCGGCATCCCGGCCGACGAGGCGGCGATGATGGACCCGCAACACCGCATGGCCCTGGAAGTGGGCTGGGAGGCACTGGAGCGCGCGGGCGTCCCTGCCCGCGGCCTGGCAGGATCGGACACCGGCGTCTACGTGGGCATCGGGGCCGACGACTACGGCCGCAGGGTCCTGGAGGACCTGCCCGGCATCGGCGCCTGGAGCGGGATCGGCTCCTCGCCGTGCGGCGCGGCCAACCGTATCTCGCACGCACTGGACCTGCGCGGCCCCAGTGCCGTCATCGACACCGCCTGCTCCTCCTCCCTCGTGGCCGTGCACACCGCGTGCCAGGCGCTGCGCGCCGGCGAGTGCCGGCTCGCTCTGGCCGGCGGTGTGATGCTGGTGGCGGGCCCCGGCCTCGCCGTCACCCTGGCCGAGGCCGGGGCAACCTCTCCGGACGGCCGCAGCAAGCCCTTCGACGCGGCGGCCGACGGGTACGGACGCGGTGAGGGATGCGTCATCGCCGTGCTCAAACCCCTCGCCGACGCACATCGCGACGGCGACCGCGTGCTCGCCGTGATCCGCGGCAGCGCCGTGGGACAGGACGGCCGTACCCCCGGCATCATGGCTCCGAGTGCCGGCGCCCAGGAGGCGGTGCTGCGGTCCGCGTGCCGCGCGGCCGGGATCGCGCCCGGTGACCTCGACTACGTCGAGGCGCACGGCACCGGCACCCGTGCGGGCGACCCGGTGGAGGCGGCGGCTCTGGCCGCGGTCCACGGCGCGGTGCGCGAGGGCGGCGATCCGTTGCTGATCGGGTCGGTCAAGGGAGTCATCGGCCACCTGGAGGCGGCGTCCGGCGCTGCCGGCCTGCTCACCTGTGTCCTCGCTCTCGGTCACGGGCGGCTGCCCGCCACACCCGGCGTCGCCGGACCGAGCCGGGCGATACCGTGGGCTTCCGCAGGCCTGCGCCTGGTCACCGAGGAGCGTCCCTGGCCGACGCGCGGTCTGCGGCGACTGGCCGGAGTGTCGAGCTACGGCTACGGCGGCACACTCGCCCACCTGATCCTGGAAGAGCCTCCTGCTCCACCCTCTCGGGCACCACATCGACCCGCCCGCGGTCTGTTTGCGCTCTCCGGCGCGTCGGCGGCCCATCTGCGCGCGAACGCCGAACGGCTGGCCGGGCATACGGCCGACCGTCCCCGGGCCGCCCTCGTCGATGTCGGCCGCACCCTCGCCGTACACCGCTCGCACCTCGCGCACCGGGCCGCCTTGACCGCGGGCACCCGTGAGGAACTGCTCGCCGCCCTGCGGGACGTCGCCCGGGGCAACGAGGAAGGGATGACTGCGGCAGAGCCCCTGGGAGACGCGGTCTGGGTCTTCTCCGGGCACGGCGCGCAATGGCCCGGCATGGGGCGCACCCTGCTCGCCGAGGAGCCCGTCTTCGCCTCCGTGGTGGACGGGTTCGAGGACATCTTCCATAGGGAGGCGGGGTTTTCGCCTCGCGAGGCGCTGGAGGCGGCGGACCTCGGGGACACGGGACGCGTCCAGGCCCTCACCGTCGCGGTGCAGCTCGGCCTTGCGGCCGTCTGGCGGTCCTACGGTTTCCGGCCCGCGGCGGTGATCGGCCATTCCGTCGGTGAGATCGCCGCCGCGGCCGTGGCCGGCGCGCTGGACGACTTGGACGCCGTCCGACTGGCCTGCAGACGTGCCGCCCTGGTGCGGACTGTGGCAGGTGACGGCGGCATGGTCCTGGTCCCCATGCCTTTCCAGGTCGCCGAGCAGCGCATCGCAGCGCAAGGTGTGACGGACGTGTGGGCGGCGATCGACGCCTCGCCCACCAGTTGCGTACTGGCGGGCCGGGCAGAGGCACTGGACCGCCTGACGGCCGTCTGGGCCGGCCAGGGGACACCCACCCCGCCCGTGGCCAGCGACACGGCTTTCCATACGCCGCTGCTCGACCGGCTGACCGGCCCCCTCGAAGCCGGCTGCGCGGACCTGACCTTCCGTCAACCACGGCTGCGGCTGTACACCACCGCCTTGCCGCGACCGCGCGACGACGCTCCTCGCGACGGTGCCTACTGGGCCACCAATCTGCGGGCCCCCGTGCGGCTGCGGCCCGCGGTGGAGGCGGCGTGGCAGGACGGACACCACGCCTTCGTCGAGGTGTCCACCCATCCGGTGGTCGCGCACTCGGTCGCCGAGACCCTGACGGACGCGCACACCCTGGGCCGCCCGCGCCCGGTCATCGCTCACACACTGCGCCGTGGCGCCCCCGAACGAGCCACGCTGCTCG
Organism: Streptomyces sp. NPDC043908; assembly: GCF_056435525.1. NCBI lineage: Bacteria > Bacillati > Actinomycetota > Actinomycetes > Kitasatosporales > Streptomycetaceae > Streptomyces > Streptomyces sp. NPDC043908. Next base: position 799,681 of record NZ_JBWKEI010000001.1, read on the forward strand.
CCAACGCGGCGGCGCTGTACCGCGCGGGCGTCGAGCTCGACTGGACGGCCCACCACGACGAGGGCACCCTCACCGACCTTCCTGCCACCGCCTGGCAGCACACGCGCCACTGGGCGGCCCTCTCCGAGGCGGGCAGCGCACCCCCTGCCGACCACGATCCGGCCGGACACACCCTGCTCGGCGAGTACACCGCCGGCCCCGGCATCGACCCGCTGCACCTGTGGCAGACCAGTCTGGACACCGCGAGCCGTCCCTACCCCGGCGACCATCCCGTGGCAGGGACGGAGGTGGTGCCGGCCGCCGTGCTGCTGCACACCCTCGCACGCGCCACCGCGACAGCCGGCGCGAGCCCCGGTCCGGGAGACCTCGGCTGCCTGACCGGGGTACGCCTCGCCGTCCCGGTCGCCGTGGAAGCGGCCCGCGACGTCCAGGTCACGCTCCAGTCCGGTGTCCTGCGGCTGCGTTCGCGTCTCGCCACACGGCACAGCGGTACCGAGACCCGCGCCTGGCTCACCCACACCACCGCCCACGCCACCTCGTGCACCCATGACGCGCTGCCACCGCTCACCGGCCCCGGCCCCGAGGCCCTCGTGGAGGATCCGGCACTGGTCACCGGCCGGCTCGCGGACCTGGGCGTGCCGTCCATGGGATTCGCCTGGACGGTCAAGGAACTGGTCCGTGCGCAGGGCGCGGCGTACGCCGTGGTCACCGCGCCCACCGGACGGCCGCGCACGTGGGCTGCGCTGCTGGACGCGGCCTTCTCCACTGCCTCGGTGTGTCTGCCGGACCCGCCGCGCCTGCGGATGCCGACGGCGTTGGCAACTGCCTGTCTGGGGGAGTGCGGTGAGGTGCCGGAGGAGGCCGTGCTCGTGATCCGGTTGCGGTCCGAGGTGGACGACACCGTCGATCTCGACCTCGTGGGCCCCGACGGACGGATCCGTATCCGCACGCGCGGCCTGCGTTACGCCTCCCCGACACCCGGCCGGGCCGGCACCGGCGGCACCCTGTTCGCCACCGAGCGCCGCCCCCTCCCGTCCCAGCCCACGGCGCGGCCTCCGGGGCGCGTGCTGGCGGTGGGGTCCGAACCCGGCTTCGCCCGGGCCCTGGGCGCCGACCACCTGCCCGGTCCCGAAGGGCTCCGCATCAGGCCCGGCGACGTGCTTCTGGTCGCGCCGCCGCCCCGTAGCCCCCTCCGTCCCGACCGGGCCGCCCTTGAGCAGGTACGGCTCCTGGCGCGCACCGCCGCTACGGTCGCCGAGCACGGCACCCCGGCGGCCCTGTGGGCGGTGACGCGCGGGGCGCGGATACCCCGTGACGTGCACGCGGTGGCCCAGAGCGCCCTGTGGGGCCTGGGCCGCACGCTGGCCGGTGAACTGCCGCACCTGTGGCGCGGCGTGATCGACCTGCCCTCCCGCCCGGGCCCGGACGACCTGGCAGCCCTCACCGGGCTCATCGGCCGGACCGGCGTCGAGGACGTCATCTCCATCGAGGCGGGCACCGCCTGGGCCGACCGGCTTGTGCCGGTCCCGCCCGTCCCGGACGGCGGGCCGCGCTGCCGCCCGGACGGCACCTACCTCATCACCGGCGGCCTCGGCGCGTTGGGCCTGCGTACCGCCGCCTGGCTCGCCGCACGCGGCGCGCGCCGACTGGTCCTCCTCGGCCGCACCGGGCTGCCGGCCCGGCGGGACTGGGGCGATCTGCCGCGCGGCGCACACGCCGACCGCGTCACCGCTGTACGGGCGCTGGAGCAGACCGGCGCCACCGTACGAGTCGTGGCCGCCGACGTGTGCGACGAGACGGGCCTGCGCCGGGCCCTGGACCCCGACGCGCTCGGCCTGCCGCCCATCCGCGGGGTCGTCCACGCGGCAGGAGCCACCGCCGGCGGGCTACTGCCGGACGCCGACGCGCCCGTGTGGGACACCGTGATGCGCGCCAAGACAACCGGCACGCTCGCCCTGCACCGCCTCTTCCCTCCCGGGAGTGTGGACTTCTTCGTCCTGTACTCGTCCGCCGGGCAACTGCTGCACCTGCCGGGACAGGGCCCCTACGCCGGGGCCAACGCCTTCCTCGACGGGCTCGCCCGCCATCGCAGGGCCGCCGGGCACCACGACACCCTGTCGCTGGCGTGGACGAGCTGGCGCGGTCTCGGCATGGCCGCCGGCACGGAAGCGGAAACCGTGACCGCCGAGCTGCGGGCCCGGGGCACGGACGCCCTCGACGGCGAAGAGGCCCTGGAAGCATGGGCGGGCGCGGATGCCGGCCGACACGGCGAGCTGGCGGTGTTCCGCCTGGCCGAACCGGGCCCCGGACAGGGCCCGGCCGGCCCGACCACGCCCCCGCTCCTGCGCGAGCTGCGGGCCCGCACCCGGCCCGGGGCAGCCCCTGCGGAGGCACCCGCGTCCAGCCCGGCCTGGCGGCAGCTTCCCGCTGAACGCCGCTACGACGCTCTGCTTGAGGAGATCAGGGCATCGGCCGCCCGCGTCCTGGGCAGCGGGGCCGCCGGCGTCGCCGCCCATCACGCCCTGTCCGACCTGGGGCTGGACTCCCTGCGCGCCGTTGCCTTCCGTACCGACCTCGCACACCGTCTGGCAGTCCCACTGCCGCCCACCCTGCTGTGGAACCGTCCCACCGCCGCCGACATCGCGACGTACCTGACGGAACTCGCGGAGCAGGCCGACCCGTCCGCCACGTTCCCGCCCGTATGAAGGAGTGATCCGCCGATGACGACCACCCCCGTGCGCGCCCGGCCCCCTCGCCACCCAGGCCAGGACGTGCGGCAGTTCGCCGACGACCCGCTGCGCTGGTTCGGCGGTGACCGCGAGGGCATGCACCGGCTGCCGGCGCCCGAGCTGGCCGCCCTCCAGCTCGCGGCGCTGCGTCTGCGCTTCACCGAACTGGCGGACCGGCTGCCGGTGGTCGGCGCGCTCGCCCACGAGCAGCACATCGACGGCATCAGCGCGCTCGACGACGCGGCCCCGCTGCTCCTGCCCCACACCGTCTACAAGTCCTACCCCGCGTCACTGCTGTCCCAGGGCCGGTTCGACCAGCTCACCCGCTGGATCTCGCAGCTCACCACCGTCGACCTCGGTGGCCTCGACACGGACGGCTGCGACAGCGTCGACGCCTGGCTGGCCCTGATCGACGACCGCACCCGGCTGCGCCTGGCCCACTCCTCCGGAACCTCGGGCACCATGTCCTTCGTACCGCACACGGCGGAGCAGTACTCCCTGCTGTACGAGATCGTGCGGCAGGACACCGTCCCGCCGGGCACGCCGCCGGACGAGCCGGTGCACGTCGTGTGGCCCTCCTACCGCAGCGGGCGCAGCGGCATCGCCCGGCACGCCACCGCGATGTTCGAGCAACTCGCACGCCACAGCGCCGACCACTTCCACACCCTCGACCCCGGCCACCTCAGTGCCGACCTGATGCTGCTCGCCGCCCGCGTCAAGGCGGCGAGCGGACGCCCGGGCCAGGTGGAGATCCCCGTGGCGCTGCGGCAACAGCGCGACCACTACCTGGCTCGCCGCCGGTCGGCGCCCCAGGACATGCGCCGCTTCACCGCCGATCTCGCCGAACGGCTGCGGGGCGAGCGCATCGTCTCGCTCAGCCTGTGGGAGACCTACTACCAGTGGGCCCGCGCGGGGCTGGACCAGGGCATCGACGGTGCCTTCGCCCCCGACTCCGTCCTCATGCCCGGCGGGGGCACCAAGGGCTCGGCGCTGCCACGGGACTGGGCAGCGGACGTGGCCCGGTTCGCCGGAGTGCCGTCCGTACGGCTGTGTTACGCCATGGTGGAACTGATCATGCTGAGCCTGGTCTGTCCGGCGGGCGCCTACCACGTCGAACCGTGGATCGTCCCCTATGTACTGGACCCGGGCACCGGCAGGCCCCTTCCCCGTCACGGCACCGTGCGCGGCAGGGCGGCCTTCTTCGATCTCACCGCGGACGTCTACTGGGGCGGTTTCGTCACCGGCGACCACGTCGCGGTGGACTACGGGACCTGTCCCTGCGGGCGCACCACAGCCCGCGTGGAACCCGGCATCTCCCGGTTCGAGGACGACGACAAGATCACGTGCGCGGCCACGCCGGAGGCTCTCGACGACGCCCTGGAATACCTCGCGGACGCCACCCTGTGACCCCGTCGACCCCAAGGATCCGCCCTCATGGCCGCACCCCCGGTTCCCCCTGACACCGCCACCGGGACGCTGACCGTTCCGGCGTACGTACGGGGCACCACGGTCACCGACCGACTCGTCCCCTTCGGCGGCCGGCCCGGTCGCCCCGCCTTCCACGCTCCCGACCCGGTCGCTCTGTTGCCGCATCTGGTCCTGCGTGACCCGGGCAGTCTGCAAGAGCTGCACCGTCTGAGCACCGCCGAGATCATCGATCAACTCGCGGCACTCGGCCCGCTGCTGGCGCTGGACGCCAACCCGTTGCTGCGTGAGGCGTTGTGCACTGCCGCCGCCTGGTCCGACATGACCGAACCGGTCCTGCGTGCCGCCTACGAAGGCCTGCCCGCCCTCTTCACCCGTGAGGCACTGCACGACGTGGCGGAGCACACCATCGGCACGCGGTTCCTCGACGGCTGGACGCCTGTGCCCGGACGCGACGGACGCCGTGCGGCGGTCCGCGCCGTCGGGGCACGGACGCTCCACGTCATCGCCGGCAATCACCCGATGATCGCCGCGCTCACCGTCATCCGCAACGCGCTCACCCGGTCCGACGCCATCATCAAGACACCGTCCAACGACCCGCTCACAGCAGTCGCGATCGCCCGCACGCTGGCCGAAGTCGCACCCTCCCACCCTCTGGCCCGACACCTGGCGGTGGCCTACTGGAAGGGCGGCACCGAAAGCGTCGAGGGGGCCCTCTACCAGCCCCGTGCGCTCGACAAGATCATCGCTTGGGGCGGTATGGCCGCGATGCGGCACATCAGCCGCTACATCCGTCCCGGCCTCGAAGTCGTCGCCCTCGACCCCAAGTCCAGTGGCACGGTGATCGGCCCGGAGGGGTTCGCCCACCGCGCGGCCATGGCCCGTACCGCCAAGCTCACCGCCGCCGACGTCGGCGAGTTGAACCAGCTGGCCTGTTTCAACGCCCGGGTCGTGCATGTGGTGACCGGGACCGACGCGGCGGGACTCAGACGCGCCGAGGAGTGGGCGGAACTGCTGCATGAGGAGATCCAGGCCCTGCCCGCCCACCGCAGCACCGCGGCCCGTCACTTCGACCCGGCACTGCGCGAGCAGCTGCGCGCCCTGCGCGCCACGGGAGGCCACTGGTACCGGGTGATTGGCGGCCGAGCCGACGAAGGCGCCGTGATCCTCTCCCGCACCGCGGACACCGTCTCCTTCCACAGCGCACTGTCCGGGCGCGTCGCCAACGTGGTCCCGGTCGACACCGTCGAGCAAGCGCTGTCCGTCATGGACTCCTCCACCCAGACCCTCGGCGTCTACCCCGACACCCTCAAAGAGCGACTGCGCGACGTGGCACCCTTCCACGGCGTGCAACGCCTTGTGCCGCTCGGCCGGGCCACCGACTACCGGCCCGACCTTCCACAGGACGCGACCGAACCGCTGCGGCGCATGGTCCGCTGGATCACAGACGAGGGGTACGACCCGACCGAGCCAACCGGACCGACCGGACTGACCGGACCGACCGGACTGACCGGACCGACCGGACTGACCGGACCGACCGAACCGACCGAACCGACCGGAGGGCAACGATGAGGCACACGGCACCGGCCACCGAGGACACCACCCCCACCGGTTCCCTGCCCGGCTGCCCCCACCTGGCCCGCCTCACCGCCGACTTCGACGCCCACGACCCGTACCTGAGCCCGGACCTCGCCGTCGACGTACACCGCGCGATCCGTACCTCCGCACCCGTCAGCTACTCCCGAGCACACGGCGGCACCTGGATCGTCTCCCGTTACCACGACGTCCGCGCCGCGCTGGCCGACCACGAGACGTTCAGTTCGGCCTCCGGCGTCTTCTATCCGCGCGCCGCGGGCACGCCCCGATTCGCCCCGCTGGAATACGACCCGCCCGAGCAGACCCGCTTCCGCACCGCGATGAAGCCGCCGTTCCTGCTGCCCCGGGTCCGTGATCTGCACGATGCCCTGGCGGACCTGGTCCGCGCGCACGTCACCCCGATCGCCGCACGCGGCCACGGAGACCTGATCGCCGAGCTGGCTGTGCCGCTGCCGCTGGCCGTGGTGGGACTCGCGGTGGGCTTCACCGAGCACGCCCAGCGCAGCATCCGGGAGCTGACCAGTAATACCTGGGCCCGTATGCCCAAGGACGACGGACCCGGGGGCTTCTGGCCGGCGTTCACCGCGCTGTTCGACAGCGAGATCCGCAGGGCACGCGAACAACCCGGCGACGACCACCTCAGCCTCCTCGTCCGCTCATCCTTCGACGGGCGGCGGCCCGCCGGCGACGAGGAACTGCACGTCATGCTTGTCGCGTATGCCATCGCCGGCCACGAGACCTCCATGAACACCCTGGCGCACCTCCTGTGGCAGTTGGGGTCCCGGCCAGATCTCCAGTCGGCGCTCAGAGGGGACCCGAGCCTCATTCCGGCCGCTGTCGAGGAGACGCTGCGGTTGTGGACACCCGTTGACCACGGCACCCGTCTCACCACCCGGCCGACCGTCCTGGGCGGCCACGAGATCCCGGCCGGTGCCAGAGTGGTACTGCTGACCGGCGCGGCCAACCGCGACCCCGAGGTGTTCCCGGCTCCGGACACCTTCCGCCTCGACCGCGGCAACAACCGGCACCTCACCTTCGGGCACGGCATCCACTTCTGCCTGGGGGCCCACCTCGCCCGCGCCGAATTCGCCCAGGTCCTGCACGAACTCTTCCGGCACCCCGCGTTCACCCTCACCGAGCAGCCGACCCGCTACTTCGAGAACGGACGCCACATCTGCCTGGACCGGCTACCCGTACGCTTCGCCTCCCACGACGAGGGGCAGCAGAAATCATGAATGTCTGGCAGCGTCCCGCCTGCATGAGCAGCCTGCCTTGCTCAGTGCCGAACCGGCGGGGTGAGCGACCGGCCGGCCACCGAGCGCGGTGCCCGGCGGCGAAGTGTTGAACGCGATGTACAGGCGGCGCGGCGGTACTTGTCGAGATCGTAGCCCCGGCCGGGCGACAGACGTTGGGGCTTGCGGCGTGTACGTCCCCGCGGCAAGCCCCGGATCGCGACAGGAACCGCACACTACAACGACCGCACCCGCTACAGAAACGGCGACCATGACCGAAGCACACGACGCCGCTCCGGCGATCAACCTGACCAAAATATGGGCCCAGGCCCCGGACCTCGTCAGCCTCTACAAGACGGCAGGCGCCAGCCTGCACGCACACGGCGCACCGCCGAGGTCATCACGTAGGCGGTCCAACGTGACCGGCCCCATGAAGAGGACCGAGAACCGTTCGAAGTTCCTGGAGTTCTGTCACTGCCCCCTCGACGGCACCGGCACCGACGAAGCCAGCCGCAAGCACCCAGGCAGCATGATCGGCCGCTACATCATCTGGCGGAACAATCACGCCCCCGACGAACGCCAGCGCGCGGTCGCGAACAGGGCGAACGTTGCCTGACGCTAGGAACGATCGACGGCGTCGAGGGCGTGTTCTTTGAGGAAAACACCCGCATGGGCTGCTGCTTCTTCCGCAGTCGCATAACGCGTCCCGTCGGGCGCCGCGGCGGGTGCCCCATCAGCGCCCCTGCCTGTCCAACTCCAGTCGCCGGAAGGCGTCTGCACCAGTTCGGCAGTCCCCCCGAAGAGCGCGAGCGCGCTCCTGCCCGCTGTCACGGGCGCCGAGCGGCTGACGGCGTCGGGCCATTTCTTACGGGCGCCCTGCCGGGTGATGCCCCAGACAGCCCCCATCTGCTCGTAACTGGCACCGTAGGAGCCCGCGGTTGCTGCCGCGTACGCGGTCAACCGCCTGACCTCGGCATCGATCACCTTCCAAGCGGCCAGGACGGACAGCGCCACTTCGATGGGATCCGCGTCCCACATACGGTCCGCGGGCAACCCGGTCTGCCGGGAGCGAATCGCCGAGGCCAGCGGATTCAAGGCCTCGTACAGCGCCTTGTCGAGTTCTGCCTGCTCTTCCGGTGTGATCTCAGAGACCATCATGCGACAACTGTAGTTTACGAGTAGGCGAATGACAATCAAAGTTTCCATGGATCCGCGAGGAGACCGCGTCGGGGTCGGACCGTGCACGGGCAAAGGCAAACGCGACGGTCGTGATCACGTACGACCAACTGCCGCCCATGGATCGTCCGAAGCATGAGACCGGTGAGGAGCGAGCAGGCCCACCCGCACCCGAGCGCGGGCAGCTGCTGGCTGACCGGAGCCCTGGTGCGTGCGTGGCGGCCGGACAGGTTAGTTTGCTCGGATGAGTCTTCTTGATGATGTGGGTGAGCGCGACGGCTGGCGCTGCTGGGTGTGCGACGAAGCGGTCGACCCCGACAAGTCAGTGAACGACCCGCGGGGCCCCAGCGTCGACAGCCGCACCGTCGACCGTAAGGCCAAGGTCGCCGAGCGGCTCGCGCACCGCGGGTGCAACAGCCGCAAGGGCGCGGTCAAGGTGGTCATCGCCTGGCCGGATCACCTGTACGTAGTCGAACCCGCGCCGCTGATCGCCGTTGGCGACAGGCTGGAGCGCAAGGGGGGCCGCGAGGTGGTGGGCCGCTGTCCGACGAGGAAGGATGCCCAAGAGGCGGCGGATTGGCTGGTGGACCGGTTCTCCCGACTGCTGCCGGGGCTGCAGGTGACCGCCGGCATCGAGGCAGGCGGCAGCCAGTTCCTCGTCAGCCTGGCCACCGGCCGCCGCTGATCGGGGATCACCCCCTCAGCCGAGGACGGCCGACGACGCCCACGCCACTCGATGAGCAGCGGGTCGTCCAGGGGCCGTCCAGGCGGAGGTTTTCCGGGTCCGGTCCTGCCCGCCGCAGGAACTTCAGGAAGTCGCGCAGGGCAGGGGGCGGCCGAGAATGGGGGTGCCTGTCTCGGGCTGTGGCGAGGGACTGGCGGGCGGCGTCTACGGACCGTCCGGGACGCCGAGCGGCACGGCGAACCGCGGCTGCCAGCCGTCCTCCGTCAGCACCACCAGCTGGACCGCCGTCGCACGGGTGCGCAGCGGCAGCAGGCTGCCGATCGCAGTGCGGACATGGGCGGCAGCTGTCGGGTCGTCCGCACCCATAGCGACCGTGACATGGGCGGCGGGCTGCGTCCCGAAGCGGCCCCCGTACGGGCGCAACCCGGGCCACTGGGCGCGGAACGCATCGACAATAGGCTGCAGTCCCGGAACGGGGACGGCGACGAAGCCGGACTCTGTCACGACCTCCTCCAAGAGCAGATCGGCTGCCGGGAAACTCGCCGCCAGACAGCGCACGCCCTTCTCGTCCTGACCTGTCAGCGCCGATTCCGGCACAAACGGGTAGAGAAGCGAGACGTGGGCCGGCACCCCACGACGCACCAGAGCCGGGTCGGTACGCCACGCCGCGTCGAGGAGCGGGGTGGCATCCGGCAAGACAATCACGACGGCAGTGGTCCCTGGCTCTGGCACGCCGTCATCATCGCAGGGTAGTCCGCTACTGCGCGCCCGGGCTAGCGTTCCGACTCATTTTCCGGCTCTTGGCGGTGATCTTGTCGCAGGCTGTTGGCACGGAAGGCGAACGTACTTCACTCGCGAGGGGAGGAACCCAAGTCGCCTCGGTGAGGGACTGGCCCAAGGAGTCCTGACCATGCGGTCGTTGGAGTGATCGCGGACCTGCCTCCGGGGGCCGTCCTCAACGGGGAACAACCGCATCAGCTTCGTAAGGGTGGGGAAAACGACCGCGGGCATTGCTGTCCAAGCGCACGGCGACCAGTTGTGATGCGGGGGTGATACCCACGTCACTGAGCGGCCTTTCGTCGCTCTCCGTACTGTTTCCTCGCGCCCATGCGGATCCCAGGCGCCTGAGTTGCTGATTGCTGCGCTGGTCGATCAGAACCCAGTCCCTGCCGTACCGGAGAGGTGGGACGAAGCCGTGGAGGGCGTCGGCCCACAGTGCGTCGAGGAAATCACTCACCGTCTGTGTGCTGAAGAGTGTGCAGCGGAACACATCTCCTGGAGCCCCGGTGATGGGGCTGATGTCGACGCTCAGCGTGCGCTCGGCGAGTGTCTGTTCGGCAGTGGCCATCGCCTCCTCCAGCACGTCGGAGATCTCTGAAGGATTGGCCAAAGCAGTCGGCAACACGGTCCGCAGGGTGTCGTTGACTACCGCCTGGATGGTCTCGGGATCATGCACAGACCTTCGGCGCATGCCGTCCACATAGGTGTTGATCGGTACGTGTTCGGGGAAGTCCCCGGGCGCGTAGAGCACTTCCGGCCGCTGCCACAGGATGATGAAGAACACGGTGGAGACCAGGACGGGAAACGATACGGCGAACACTGCGAGCAGCCCTTGAACCCAGCCGCTTGATTGAGCAGCAGCGATACCTACCGTCGTTTCTGAGAGCCCCAGGAACAGCGCGATGATCCATAGGGGGTTGAGGACGTGCGGCGGATGCCCCGTTGGCAGTTCACTGGCCATCACACCAGGGTGGCAGGCCGGAACGGCCGATGGGACCGCTATGGGTGATGACGGCGTAATTGGCTTGCTCGCAGCGCGGGCCCGGGTGCTGTGCACGGGCTCCGAGCCTCTTCGAGGTCGGCCGCGCTGACACCAGCGCCATGGCATGAACGTCCGGGTCCTCACCGACCCCTTCGGACGGCTGCTCCCTGCAAACGGTGTAGGGGAGTCTGGGGCGGATCAGCGGGCTGCGGAGCGGGGGACTGTGGCCGCAGCGGTGTCGGGGTGGATGGTGAAGACCCGGTCCAGACCCACGAGGGTCAGGATGCGGGCGGTGTTGGCCGGGACGGCGGCCAGGGCGATGTCGCCGCCCTGTTCGATGGCCAGGTTTCGGGCGGCCAGCAGGGCGGTGATGCCGCTGGAGTCGCAGAATTCCAGGCCGCCGAGGTCCATGACCAGGACCTGCCCGCTGGTAACGGTGAGCTGATCTACGGCTGAGCGGAGTTGGGGTGCCGTCGCGTGGTCGAGGTCACCGGTGATCTCCAGTACGGGACCGGTGGCCGCGTCGCGGCTGGTGATGGTCAGCGGGCTCATTTCAGTTCTTCGCTCGCGGGAATGGGAGGGGAGGCGGTCATACCGAAGGCGAGGAGCGCGGTGTCATCGTCGAGGCCCGCGCCGAAACCGTTGATCAGGCCCCTCAGGGCGCTGACCAGAGCTTGGGGGCCTGCGGGTGGCCGGCCCGCGGCGAAGTTGCGCAAGGCGTCGTCGCCGTACAGTTCGCGTTCGGGCCCGGTGCGGGCCTCGGTGAGTCCGTCGGTGTAGACGAGCAGGGTGTCGCCGGCGTACAGCTGCGTGCGGGCGGCGGTGAACTGGACCTTGGGCAGGACGCCGATGAGCATCCCGCCGGGTGTGGGCAGGTAGTGGGCGCTGCCGTCCGCGCGCTGGATCAGCGTGGAGGGGTGTCCGCCGGAGGCAAGGTTCACCTCGACCTGGCCGTCGCCGGGGTGCAAGGTGCCGAATATGGCGGTGCAGTAGCGGGTGTCGCCGCTGGTGTACCGCTCGTGCAGCACGGTGTTGAGCGTGGTCAGTACCGTGACGGGGTCGGGGTCGTGCAGGGCAGCTGCGCGCAGGGTGTAGCGGGTCAGCGAGGTGACCGCCGCGGCCTGGGGGCCCTTGCCGCACACGTCGCCGAGGAAGAACGCCCATCGGCCGGCGCCGAGGGGGAAAAGATCGTAGAAGTCTCCACCGAGCAGGTCCGGGGAGGCCGTGTGGTAGTAGGAGGCGGCCTCCAGGCCCGGGATGGCGGGCAGTTGGGCGGGCAGCAGGCTTTGCTGAAGGACGGCGAGGGCTTCCTGGAGCCGGTCGCGGTCGGCCTCGGCCTGCTGGCGTGCTTGTTCGGCGGCCTTGCGGCTGCGCAGCAGTTCCTTCTCGTAGGCGCGGCGGTCGCGTGCGTCGAAGACAGTGGTGCGGATCAGCATCGGCTCGCCCCCTTCGCTGGTCTTCACCTTCGAGGTGACCAGCACGGGCATCCGCTGTCTGCCGGCGCCTTTGATCTCCAAGGCGATGCCGCTGATCTCGCCTTCCATCTGCAGGGTCGGGGCGAAGTGCGTTTCGTGGTAGAGCTTGCCTCCCACCGTGAGGAGATCGGTGAACCGCATCCGGCCCACCACCTGCCGCCGCTCCAGGCCCAGCCACTCGAGCAACGTGGTGTTGATCTTCGCGATGGTGCCGTCCATCAACGTCGACAGGTAGCCGCAGGGAGCCTGTTCGTACAGCTCCTCAGCGCTGTCCTCCAGCAGGGAGGTGAATACCGCGTCGGTGGCATCCACGCCGGGCTCCCCGTCCGGGTCCTGATGGGTGGGGCACATCATCGAGTCGATCCGAGGAAGCTGGTGATCGCAGCGGCGGTAGCCTCGGGTGCGCTCAGCTGCGGACAGTGCCCGGTCGCCTCCAGCGTCACCAGTCGGCTTCCGGGGATTGCGGCGTGGACGAAGGCGCCCACTTCACGGGGAGCGATCATGTCCTGCGTGCACTCCAGGACCAGCGTCGGCACCGTTACCGTCTTCAAATCCTCACGGCTGTCGGACAGGAAAGTGGTGCGGGCGAAGACCTGCGCCATGTCCGGATCCGTAGCGCAGAACGAGGTGGTCAGCTCCTCGCCGAGTTCCGGCCGGTCCGCGTTCCCCATGATGACCGGGGCCATGGCCGCCGACCAACCCAGGTAATTCGACTCCAGAGACTCCAGCAGTTCGTCGATATCGTCCGCGCTGAAGCCGCCCCGGTATCCGTCGTCGTCGATATAGCAGGGAGAGGGTGCCACCATCACCAGATGGGAGAACCGCTGCGGTGCCTTCGCCGCCGCGAGGACTCCGACCATCGCACTGACCGAATGCCCCACAAAGGTCACATCCCGCAGGTCCAGCTCCTCGCAGACCTCCAGTACATCCCGTGCGTAGCCCTCCAGCGAGCTGTAGCGCCGCTCATCCCAGGCCGAGGCGTCCGCCCGGCCCGAGCCCACATAGTCGAAGAGCACCACCCGGTACTCCGCGGCCAGAGCGGGGAGCACCAGACGCCACATGTTCTGGTCGCAGCCGAACCCGTGCGCCAGCAAGAGCACCCGCCCGTCCGTACGGCCAGTGACGGTGACGTTGTTCCTGCTGCGGATATCCATACCGGCCAGTCTCCCACCCCCCTTCCCGGCCGAAGCGGGGGCCTGCCCATACGCTGCTCTCCCGAAGCACTTGCAGCAGGAGCGTCTTCGTGCTCTGACATCCCCGCGACCACTCAGTGGCTGGGTACTGTCCGCCGGGTCACGAGCGAGTCATGGGAGGACGAAGCTGCCCGCCCCGGCCGGGCGGATGGAACGTGCATGTCTCCTCTCCGCTCTCTGCCTCGTCGTGGTTTTGGTCCTCGTGGTCGTCATCCGCCGGGCCGCCGATTGCGATGGACGGCCCGGCCGGTCGTGAAAGTACTGGGCCCCAGGGTGGCCACGGATCGCAGGTTACTTGCGCGTCCGGGCCGCCTCCACCCGCTGGAGGTGGATCACGACGTCGTGCGCTTGCGCGAGCCGGATCTGCGGGGCGTCCGCGGTCCCGGGGTAGGCGGCGCCGATGTTCTTGACGGGGTGCGGCGCGGCGAGCCAGGTGCGGGCCGCCGCCGGGGCGTTGCGCAGGTCCACCACGAAGTCGCGGTACCGAACCCGGTCCAGGGTGTGCTCGGCGGTGCCGGGCGCGGCCGGGCCGACGGTGAAGCGGTGGACGCCGCCGTCCTGGCCGAAGGCGTTGAAGGAGCCCTGGCCGAAGGTGAGGCCGACACTCAGGTAGCCGCCGCCCAGCTGCTCGCGAAGGAATTCGCCCTGGACCCGCGGATAGGTGGCGGGGGTGTACGACCGGAGGGCGACGTGGCCGTTGTGGGCGGCGAGCAGGATCTTGTCTCCGGTTCGGTGCTGCCACCAGGCGATGTTCTCCGCCATGATCCGGTCGCGGTGGAGCATGGCGCCGGTGACGCCCTGCGGGTCGTCAAGGTCGAAGGCGAACAGCGTGGTCATCTGGTGGATCGCCGTGGCGTGCTGGACGGCCCAGGCATGCGCGTCGGCGTCGGCGCCCGTGCCGGGCCGCTGCTTGAGCAGGTCCACCGTCCGGCCGGTCCGCTCGGCGAGTTCCTTCCGTTCGGCCATCGGCTTCGACAGGTAGTCGTTGACGTACGTCTCGGCGTCGGTGGTGGGCCGCAGGCCCCGGTACAGCTCGGTGAGCTGCGGTACGAGTTCGGGGCGGGCCGCGGCCGCGTAGGCGTTCACCTTGTCGTACAGCTCGGCACCGGCGAACCCGCCGTCATCGCCGACGAAGCGGACCGGGTCCTTCGGGTGCTTGACGTTGTACGCGCGCATCCACTGGAGCAGATCGCGGTACTCGGTCTGGTTCCACCACCGGTAGGTGCCCTGGAACTCCTCGTCCATGATCTGCTGCAAGTCGCCCTCGCCCCGCAGGAGGTAGGCGTCGAGCCGCAGCCCGGTGCTCCAGGGGGCTTCGAGGGCGAAAGCCCGGAAGCCCTTCTCCTCGACCAGGTACCGGAAGACCCGGTGCTTGAGGGTGAAGAACTCGTGGGAGCCGTGGGTGGCCTCGCCCAGGCCCACCACCCGGGCGTCCCCCACCATCCGACCGAACGGGCGGAGGTCGGCCAGGCCGCCGAGGGGCTGGGCAGTGCGCAGCGGGTGGGCCACCCGGCCGAGGGCCGCCTCGGGGGAGCGGGATACGGCGGCCGCGACCTCCTTGGGGCCGGCGGGCGCGGCGGCGTCGGCGGCGGCCGATGCGGCGGCCGGGGCGGGTGGTATGGCGGCGGAGGCGGCCGGGGTGACGGCCAGGATGGCACCGAGCGGGATGAGCAGGGCAGCGAGTAAGGCCTTGGGCGTTTTCATGGGCCCAACTCTCGCCGCGCGGGTCCGCTCCCTACCATCCGCTGCACCCCCCGATCGGCCCGGGGGCTAGCCTCACCCGCCGACTGTGTCAATCACAGCGGCGGCCGCCAAGGGGGGATCGAGGCTGACCTGTGTCTGCGAGCCTGGACCGGTTGCCCGGTTGCCCGGTTGCCCGGTTGCCCGGTTGCCCGGTTGCCCGGTTGCCCGGTTGCCCGGTTGCCCGGTTGCTCCGTTGCCCGATGGCCATCGCCGGTGGAGCAGTCACCGAATCGGCCGTCGACCGGATCGGTCGACAGGGTGGGTGCCGGGTGGGCCAGTCGGAGGGAATAGGACTTTGGTCCCGTGTGGAGCGATCACGAACGGATATGCGTATGTCGCCGGTCGTCCGCGTCGGAGCGACCGGCGGACAGCCCTGGGGTACCCCCGTCGGGCTCTCCACAGAACCACCTACAGCAAAGGACGCACACCGTGGGCATCATCGCCTGGATTCTCATCGGCCTCATCGCGGGCGCCATCGCCAAGGCACTCACGCCCGGCAAGGACCCGGGCGGCTGCCTTGTGACGATGCTCCTCGGCATCGTCGGCGGTCTGCTCGGCGGCTGGCTCGGCAAGGTGATCTTCGGTGTGCACTCCATCAATGGCTTCTTCCACCTCTCGACGTGGATCGCCGCGATCGTCGGCTCGGTGATCGTGCTCCTGCTGTACCGCCTCATCACCGGGCAGCGTTCGCGCTGACCGCGACCGGCGCTCCGGCTCCGTCCGGCGGGGCGCGGAGACGTCACCTGCGGGTGCACGGACCGGCGCTGAGCGACCGTGTCGTCATACCTGTATGGGCCCGCCTCCGCGCCCCTGGCGGTGGCGGGTCCCGTACGTATGCCTTCGCGCACCGCACCGCACGGCAGTGCCGGGGCCGGAACGCCTGCTGATGGAGGGGACAACTTCTCGGCTGGACGGGGCGCCTTCTCGGCCTGCCCGGAACTGAAGGGGAGGCGGAGCACCTACCCCGCGAGAATCCTGTCGGGGTCATTGAGCTGGTCGAGGCGTTCGACCGACGGGATTCCGGGCTTGCGTTTGCAAGTTCACGGTGCGGGGTTCGTTTGCGCCGCACTGGCTGATGAGTGTGTGCCTGCGCGTGTCATGCCGCGGATCATCAGGTGGTGGAAGGGCCGGATGACGTTGAAGTAGAGCGGACCGGTCCACCGGTGGTATTTCACGATGGTGGCCACCTCGAACCTGGCGCGACCGTCTGCCGAGGGTGCGGTGACGATCGCGAGAGAGGCGGTCAGATGGGTGTCGGCTGCTTCCAGGACGATGTACCGGTCGACAGCGGCGTCAGTGACGGTGAAGAAGGCGACTTTGGCGCCGGGGATGAAGGAGATCTCCTCGGGCCGTAGCGGCCGGCCGACCGGGACGTGGGGATCGCGCAGCCGCAGGAGTCTGGCCAGGACCGTCCTGGCGCGGAACAACACCTTCATCCAGCCGGGCTGCCAGCTCAAGGCTCCCGCGACGAACTCCCGCAGGGTCGCTTCGGATTCGGCCCTCTTCACGTCCACGTGGTCCGCGCCGGAGAGTATGGAGGCCAGTTCGGGAGTGGCGTCGATGATGTTCATAAGGTGTGTCCTCCTTGATACGGGGAGAGCGGGGGAGTCAGGACGCCGACTGCTCCAGCAGCGGAAGCAGAAGCTCGTACATGTCACGCAGCTCTGCTTTCGGTAGCGGGGGCGTCAGGTGCTCCGCGCCGACCAGCATCAGGTAGAGCATCCTGGCCGTCTGATCCGGCTTGCTGTAGCCGGCCTGGTCGCACAGCCCCCGCAGGTATCCGATACGTGTGGCGTCCACCCGCTCCTGCACCCGCGCCGCTTCCGGATCCTGTTTCGCCCAGGCCCGCATCGCTACCCCCAGTGGCAGGCCGGCGTCCTTGGTCGCTTCTGCCAGGAGCCTGCTCAACCTCTCCCGCGCCGGGAGGGATTCGATCGCTTCCAGCCGGTCGATGATCGATGTGGTGAAACTGGCCTCGAAGTGGTCGAGCAGCCGGGTCCGATACTTCGGCATCGATCCGAAGTGGTGGTAGAAGGCGCCCTTCGACATGCTCATGCGCTCACACAGTCGCTCCAGCGTCACCGCCGGCGCGCCCTGCTCCGCCAGCACCACCAGGCCCTGCTCCAGCCATGCCGAACTCCCTGCGCTCACTCTGACTCTCCTCGCGCCATACCAAAAGGTTTGGTATGGAAGTCTAGCAAGACGCGCTCGGGACAAGTGAGGGAAGCAGACGGGGTGATGATCGAGGAGGCAGCCGCGACCCAGGAGTCCGGCGCCTGGCTCGGGCCCTGGCCGGGCCCTGACCGGGCCCTGACCGGGCCCTGGCCGGGCCCTGACCGGGTGGGGGACGGGAACGGCCGGGACGATCCGCGCGCCCTGCGGGCTGCTCCAGGTCGGCGCGGAGTGAGCGACCACAGGCCGTCCACCGCCGACGGGGCGCGGCTGGTCGCGGTGGTGGTCCAGACTGCCCTCGCGGAGCGCTGGTTGATGCACGGGGCCCAGAAGTTCGCGTGTGCGGCGGGGGAGTGGCGCAGCTGACCACCGTCGACCTTGTCGGCCTCGACACGGCAGGCTGCGCCGGCCTCGACGCCCGACTGACCCCGTACGACGACCTCGAACACCGCAGGCGCCCCACCCGAAGCCCGACCGGCGCCGAGCGCGCGGGACCCAGCGAAGCAGCCCACGGCGGCGGGCCCACCCGAGGGAGTGGATGGGACGGCCGGGGCGGGGCAAGCGCAGGGTATGGGCGACGATGCCATGACAAGGCAACCCGAGGGGAAGAGCACGGATTACCGCTGTGCGTTCGTGCTGGGCGGAGGCGGGGCACTGGGCGCCTACGAGGTCGGGATGCTGAGAGCCCTGATCGAGAACGGAATCCGCCCGGACCTGGTGGTCGGAACATCCGTGGGCGCGATCAACGGCGCGGCGATCGCGGCCGAGCCGACGGCGAAGGCCGTGGCGCAACTGGGTGAGCTGTGGGGGAGCCTGGGCCGCTCGGGCGTGTTCTCCGGCTCGGTTCTCCAGAGCCTTCGGCTCGCCGCCCGAAACCGGACCCACGTCTATTCCTCCGCACCGCTGCGCGAACTACTCGAAACCTGGCTCCCCGCACGGCACATCGAAGATCTCGCGGTGCCCTTCCAGTGCGTCGCGGCGAGCATCGAAAGTGCCGCCGAGCACTGGTTCACCCAGGGGCCCCTCGTCCCGGCGGTCATGGCCTCGTGCGCGGTCCCGGGGCTCCTGCCGCCGCTCGAAATCGACGGCGAGCACTTCGTCGACGGAGGCCTGATCAACAGCATCCCGGTGGGCCGCGCGGTCGCTGCCGGAGCCCGCACCGTCTACGTACTCCAAGTCGGACGCGTTGAGCGGCCACTGCAAGTTCCCCGGGCGCCCTGGGAGGTGGCTGCCGTGGCCTTCGAGATCGCCCGTCGCCATCGCTTCACCCGGGACATGACCGATCTGCCTCCGGAAGTCGAGGTACACCTGCTGCCCACGGGTGCGGCGTCCGGCAAGGGAGAAGACCTCGCGGGCCGGAAGTTCCGCCACCGCGACTTCGGCCTCTCCGCGCGGCGGATGGACTTGGCGTACGAGGCGTCGGCCGCCTACCTGGCGGCCGCAGGTAAACCCCGCAGGGACGAAGCGTCATGAGTCGCGCGGTCGGCGCTCGTGATGTGGCCAGGCGATGCGTCAGCGTGCCCGCACTCGTCGTCCTGATCCCCGTCGCCGGGGCTCTGCTGCTCGTGACGCTGGTGCTGGCGCCGCTGTCGTTGTTCGCCGGACGGTCCGGGCGGGCCTGGCAGCCCCAACGGCTGGCTCTCTACGTCCTCGTATACCTCATCGCCGACCTGTGCGGGGTGCTCGCGGCAGGTGGCGTGCGACTGCGCTGCCTGGGCGGCGGCCGAGACCGCGAAGAGCGTCTGGTGACGCTCAACTACCAAGTGCTGGCGCGGCTGCTGGACTTCCTGGTCACGTGCTCGGGATGGATCTTCTCGCTACGAGTCGAGGTCGACCCGCCGATCCCGCCGATCCCGTCGAGTACGGAACGACCGGGCGAGGGCATAGTGGTCTTTGCCCGCCATGCCGGCCCCGGAGACTCCATCCTGCTGGTACACGGCCTCCTCTGCCGCGCGGGCCTGCGCCCCCAGGTCGTCCTCAAGCAGTTCCTCCGCTGGGACCCGTGTCTGGACATCGTGCTCAGCCGCCTGCCGCACTGCTTCGTCCCCCACCGGACCGAAGCCGGGACCTCGGCGGCCATCAGCTTGTTGGCGGCCGGACTGCGCCCGGGGGAGGCGCTGGTGATGTTCCCTGAGGGCGGCAACTTCACAGAGCGTCGCAGGCGGCGGGCCATCGGCTGGCTCAACCGCACCGGCCAGCTCCGGCGAGCGGCTCGCGCCCGCCATGAGCAGCACGTCCTGCCGCCCAGGATGGAGGGATCGCTCGCGGCCCTGTCGGGGGCGGGCGATGCCGGAGCGGTGGTCGCCTTCGTCGCGCACACCGGTCTCGATCGGATCGACTCGCCGGCCCGACTGTGGCAGTCGATCCCCCTGCGGCGGGCGGTCCGCGCCACTTGGTGGAGCGTGCCCGCCCGTGCGATACCGGCCGGAGCGCAGGCCCGTCAGTGGTGGCTGACCGACCAGTGGTCGCGGGTGGACGCCTGGGTCACCCGCGAGTGGAACCGCCCTACCCCGGCACCGCCCGCCGCGCCCTAGGCTGGGGCACGTACGGCGTGGACGTTGGACCGCACGGTTGCCGACACCATTGAGGGACCGGCCGTTGGCGAAACCACCCTGGTGCGCGTGCCCCGGGTTTCAGCGAGGGCGGCGGAAGGCGGTCCGGTAGGTCTGCGGTGTGGTGCCGGTGACGCGTTTGAACCGTTCGCGGAAGGCGGTCGCGGATCCAAAACCTGCCTGCACGGCGATGCGTTCGACGGGATGGTCGCTGTGCTCCAGGAGGTACTGGGCGTGTCGGACGCGTGCACGGAGCAGCCACTGCAGGGGGGTCGTACCGGTCTGTTCACGGAAGCGGCGGCTGAAGGTGCGGGTGCTCATGGCGCAGTGCGCGGCCATGGCCTCCAGAGTGAGATCCTCGCCGAGGTGGTCCTGGATCCAGGTCAGCGTCGGTTCCAGAAGTGAGCCGCGAGGCAGCGGCGGGGGTTCGTGGACGATGTACTGGGCCTGGCCGCCTTCTCGTTCGAGGGGGGTGACGGCCAGTCGGGCGGCGTCCGCCGCGACGGCCGAGCCCAGGTCGCGGCGGACCAGGTGCAGGCACAGGTCCATGCCGGCGGAGGCCCCCGCGGAGGTGAGCAGTTGGCCGTTGTCGACGTAGAGGACGTCCGGGCGCACGTCGATGTTCGGGTACTGCTGGGTGAGTTGGTCGGCGGCGATCCAGTGGGTGGTCGCCGCCAGGCCGTCCAGCAGGCCGGTGGCGGCCAGGGTGAAGGCGCCGCCGCAGATCGACGCGATGCGCGCGCCGTCGGCGGCGGCGTCACGCAGTGCCTGGAGAGCCTCGGCCGGGGGCGGCTCCGCGTGCTGTTCCCGGCCGGGCACGATGATGGTGTCGGCACCGGCCAGGCCGTCCAGCCCCCAGGGCGCGCGGATGGTGAACGTCTCGGTCGGCACCTCCGCACCGGTTCCGCAGACGCGCACCCGGTAGGGGCGACGCCCGTCCGGCAGGCGTACGCGTCCGAACACCTCGACCGGGATGGCCATGTCGAAGGCCACCGTCTGGTCCAGCGCAAGAATCGCCACGGTGTGCATCCCTGCAGGCTACGCCCGCTTGCCGCCGTAACACACCCTGCAGGTCATGAAGTTGAGGGTCAGGAAGGCGCTGGTCGGCGAAGTGGCGAGAACTCGTTGAGGTGTGTCATTCGAGCCCATGGTCGGGGTGTGTCGTGCCGCCTAGCGTGAGCCGGGCAGTCAGGAACCGAGGGAAAAGAGAGTCGCTGATGCTGGCACAGTTCGTCCTCTTCGACGGGTTCGACCCGTTGGATGTCATCGCTCCGTTCGAGGTCTTCAGCGCCGCCCAGGCCTTCACCGATCGGGTGACCGTCGAACTGGCCTGTGCGGAAGGGGCCAGGCAGGTACCGAGTGGCATACCCGGCGTCGCGCTGACGGCCGCCGCTCCTCTGGCCCCGGATCGCGCGGACCTGGTCGTGGTGCCGGGCGCGGCCGGCAGGCTCCCGGGGCAGGGCGCGGACGACTCTGCCGAGGATCAGATTCCCGTGACCCTCGGCCACGCGCTGACCACCAAGCTCCCGACACTGCTGGCTGACGCGCTGGCCGCACAGGGCACCACGGTGGCCACGGTCTGCGGCGGGTCGCTGGTGCTGTCGATGGCAGGGCTTGTGCACGGCCGCCACGCCACCACCCACCACCAGGGTCTGGACCTGCTGGGCGCGGGCGGTGTGCACGTGGTCCCGGGCCGGGTCGTCGACGACGGCGACCTGGTCACCGCCGGCGGCGTCACCTCCGGCCTCGATCTGGGCCTGTACCTGCTGGAACGGGAGGTCGGCCCGAAAGTCGCGCTCGCGGTGGAGCACCTGTTCGCCTACGAGCGTCGCGGTGTCGTCTGGCGCGACCAGGGGATTGCGCCGATGTTCCCCGCTGTCGGCGCGCGGTAGCCGCGCTGACCCAAGCTCCTGCTCATGCCGTACGTGCTCGCGGCGATCGTCGCCCCACCACGGAAGTGTGACCCATGACCGCCAACTCAGGATCCGTGCCCGCGTCACGGGGCGTACGCAGGCCGCTGCGCGCCTCGGCAACCATCGAACTGGTCAGCTTCGCCGTTCTGTTGGCCAACATCGCAACCGGGAACGCTCGGGAGATCGCCGCGCTGTTCGGGCCCGTGCACGGGGTCGCCTGGCTATGCGGCTTGGGGGCACGATGAACGACCGCGTTCCTGAGTTCGCGGCTACGGCGGCGCCGGCCCTGGCGTTCGTGGTCGCCTACGGTACCGAGGGGCCGCGGACCGCGCTCGTGGCGGCCACAGTGACCGGTGTACTGGTCCTTGCCTGTGGTCTGTGGTCCCGTCGGTACCTCCGGCATGCGGCGGTGGGTGCTCTGCTGGCGGTGGTCTGTGCGGTCGTGGCGGCCGGTACCGGGCAGGCACGGGGTTTCTTCCTGTTGCCCATGCTGTTGCCTGCGGTATCCTCGGCGGCCTGCCTGCTGTCGGTGCTGGCAGGGCGTCCCCTGGCCGGCTTGGTCGCGAACCGGGTCGTGGGGGGCCCACCGAGCTGGCGGTCGCAACCGTCCCTGCACCGTTTCTATCGGTGGATGACGGTGTGCATCGGTCTGGTGTGCCTGGCGAGTCTGGGTGCGCAGGCCGCCCTGTACAGCCGTGCGGAGGTTGCCTGGCTCGGTCTCCTCCACGTCGTCATGGGAGCGCTGTGGCCCGGGATCACTGCCGCCACGCTGGCCCTGTCGCGCATGGCCGTGACCCGCCACCGCGACCCGGCCGCCTGATACAGATCCGGCATCCAGGCAAACCGCCGTCCCCTCCGTCCGGGACCCGCAGGAAGTAGACCTGTGACTGGTGAGGAACGGGGCGCCCACCTGATGGCGGTCGCGATGGAGAAGCGCTGGGGCCTGGCGCGCGGACTCACCGTGGATCCGCGACGCCTTTGCGGCGCGGCCGCGGCATGAGTTCGCGCCGGACCGGCTGTGGCACTGGGACGGCTACGCCTACCTCCCCATCGACCGGGAGAGCGAGCCGCAGAGGTGGCTGTCCGAGGTGTACGCGAGTGTGGACGCGCCGAGCATGACACAGATCGACGGCGGCGTGCCCAGTTCCAGCCTGTCGTGTCCGGCGATCATCGCGGACATGCTCGACTCCCTCATGCTGGAGCCTGGCCAGCGCGTCCTTGAAACTCGGTACCGGCTAGGGGCTCAACGCCCCGCGACGACGGCACCGTCGACGGATATCTCTACGACGGCCGCTCCTCGTGGGCCACCCTCAGCCAGGCGGGATCCGGCGTGGCCGACGCTGCTCAGCAAGGTCCGCGCCGCCTGGCCGAGGAAGCCATGCGCGCCCTCCACCTGTGGGCACGGCACGGCGAGCCCTCGGTGTACGACTTCGGGATGACCGTGCGGCCCTATGGGCAATGGATCTGGTGCGGGTCTCCCGATTCCGATCCCTACGCGCCCTGCGACCACTGACCCGTGGTCGGGTGCCGCCCGGTCGGCGCAGCTTCCTGACGAGGCGGTGAGCCCCCAGCCCAGAACAGGGCCGCCTGGCTGCATACGGGCCCCGCCCATGTGCGGCCCTGCCCGCTGGGCCGGTGGGACCCATGAGGGCGGACGGGTTCCGCCTGGCAGGGCATCCAGGGCCACGGCTCGTATGCCGTTCGTGCAAGCTCGTATGCCGTTCGTGGAATCCGGCTCAGGGGCCGTGGTGTTGGTGTGGGCCTCGCGGTGGGGGAGTGGAAGCCGGGGGATTGGAGCGGCCCGCTCACGGTCCTCGTCGGCGGTGCCGTCGCCGTTCGCAAGCCGGGCACGGGGGTTACCCGCCGGCGTCGTCAGAACCGCACGGCGCCGATATCGCGGACGGTCTGGGCCAGGGCACGGATGGCTTCGTTTTCGGCGTCCCTGCGCCACACCAGTGCGTAGGGGATGGTTCCCATGTCGGGGACGGGTACGAAGCGCACGTGGGACAGCGCGGACCAGTAGCGGGTGACGTGTGAGGGGAAGGGGTGGACGATCTCGCCGGTGATCACCAGGTGGATCAGTTCGTCGGCATTGGTGACCTGCTCGACACGCTCCAGCGTCTGGCCCCGGGGCGTGTAGAACGGCAGGTAGCCGTCCTCCCAGTAGTCGGGCATCTCGGGGGGCATGGTATGGGCGAAGTCGGCCAGGGCCTCGACCGGCACGACGGTTCTGTCGGCGAGTTCGTGGACCGCGGAGACGGCCAGGACACGACGGTCGTGGAAGAGCACCGGGCCGACGGTGATATCGGGGTCGTCCACCGGTAGCCAGGTGATGAACACGTCCATGTCGCCGTCGCGGAGCCGCCCGAACGGGTCGACGTAGGGGGCCCTGCGGATCTGCAGCTCCCACTGAGAGTGACGAGCCTGGAACGTCTTCCAGAAGTGGTGCAGATCGGGCACGTTGAAGGGCATCATGCCGACGCGCAGACGCTCGGTCTTGCCGCGGGCGGTCATCCGGGCGCGTTCGAGACTGTCGCGCAGATTGGCGTAGACCGGCAACAGGTCAGTACGCAGCTGGCGGCCGAGCGCGGTCAGGTGGATGTGACGGCGGTTGGACCGGTCGAACAACAGGCCACCGAGTTTGCGTTCCTGACGGCCGATCGCCTGACTGACGCGTGCCTGCGTGAGGTGCAGCCGTGCGGCCGCACGGCCGAAGTGCAGTTCCTCCGCCAGCGTCAGGAATATCTCGATGTCACGTACTTCCACGTGTAGCCGACCCCCGTCATAAGCCTGAGTTATCGGATCTTACTGATCTTCGACGTTGATGAGTGGGGCGAGACGTTGAAGGATCGACACACCACGCCCGGCGGATTGCGCCCGGGCACCTCACCTCTCAGATCCGGCCTCACCTCTCAGATCAGGGCACCCCAGCTCCCAGACAGGAGTAGCGCACATGCACACCCCAGCCGACACCGCGGGCCGCGTCTGGTTCATCACCGGCGCCAGCCGGGGCCTCGGCCACGCCTTCGCCGAAGCAGCGCTGATGAGCGGCGACCGCGTCGCGGTCGCGGCCCGCACCACAGCCCCGTTGGAGGCGCTTGCGGCCGCCCACCCCGGGCAGGTCCTGACTCTCGGGGTGGACGTGACCGATCGCGAAGCGGTGTTCGCCGCCGTCGCCGAGGCGGTCGACCACTTCGGTCGGCTCGACATCGTCGTCAACAACGCCGGAATGCTGGCGATGGGCATGGTCGAGGAGTTCACCGAAGCGGAGGCCCGGGCCCAACTGGACCTCAACTTCTTCGGCGCGCTGTGGGTTGCCCAGGCCGTCATGCCGGTCCTGCGCAAGCAGGGCTCCGGCCACCTCGTGCAGGTTTCCAGCATCGCCGCGCTGGGCGGCTTTCCCAGTACAGGCCTGTACAGCGCCAGCAAGTTCGCCCTGGAAGGTCTCAGCGAAGCCCTCGCCGCGGAGGCGGCCCGCTTCGGAGTGAAGGTGAGCATCATCCAGCCCGGCGGCTACTGGACGGACCTCTACACCGCCATGCGCAGCACCAGCCCTATGGAGGCGTACGCGCCGCTGCGGGAGGAGCTGGCCCGGCAGTTCGCCGGGGGATCGGTCGACAGCGATCCGCAGCTCGCGGCGGAAGCGCTGCTCAAGCTGGTCGACAGCGATGATCCGCCGCTGCGTCTGTTGCTGGGGAGCATGGTCTACGACCTGGCGTTCGACATCGCCCGCGCCCGCATGGACACCTGGGCGGCATGGGAGCACGTCAGCCGCGCCGCCGAACACGCGATTCCCGCGCCCGCCGTCGCGGATGCCGGGCCCGGCTCGCAGCGAGAACACGAGGAACCGGCTGCCCCTGGGCCCGGGCCGAGCCAGGTCCTGCCGGCCGTCGGAACTGTCGGGTGCCGGCATCAGGACGGCACGTGCACCGGTGGGTAGGCCGGCTGCGCGGCGGGGCCCGCACCGAGCGCAGCAGACGGATCACTCCACTTCCGAGGGGCTCGCGGCATGTCGTCGTTCCGTACCACGGCGGAGGTCGTCCACCGCTTCAACCGTGCCTTCATCGACCATGACGCTTCCTCACTCGCGGACCTGATCGCCGACGACTGTGTGATGGAGGCGAAGGAGCCGGCCCCGGAGGGGGCCCGCTACGAAGGCCGCGCCGCGTGCCTGGAGTTCTGCCGGGCACTCGCCGAGGACCGCACGGGCCGGTTCGACCCGGAGGCCGTGATCGTCACCGGTGAACGGGCTACCGTCCGCTGGCGGTACCGCTTCGGTGACGGACCGGCCGACTCGGTCCGGGGCGTCACTCTCGTGCTCGTACGCGACGGGCTGATCGTCGAGTCCCTCGGTTACGGCAAGACCACCGGCGACATCCCACTGGCCGGGACCGGAATCAACGAAGAGCAAAGGACGTCCTGACATGCGCGTGTTGCTGGTCGCGTACGGTTCGCGCGGAGATGTGGAGCCGATGCTCGCGCTGGGGGCGGCTCTGCGCGCGTGCGGTGTGCAGGTGCAGGTGTGCGCCCCGCCGGAGTTCGTGGAGCCGCGGGAGGGGGGTGGCACCCCCGTGGTGGCGTTCGGCCAGTCGTTGCGCGCGATGGCGGCCGACGTGGTGACGCGGACGGCGGGGGACCGGCAGGCGCAGGAGCTGTCCGGGTGCGTGGCCGGGATGGTCGCCGCGACATACGACTCGGTCGCGGTCGCGACGGCGATGGACGGATGCGACGTCGTGGTGGCGGCCGGGCCGATCCCGGTGGCAGCCGCCGCGCGGGCGGTCGCCGAAAAACTCGGCGTCCCGTATGTGTTCGTCACCTACTCCCCGGCCCACCTGCCGTGGCCGCGCCATCGGCCCCTCGCGTGGCCGGGGTGGCCGCTCCCTCCGGAGGCGACGGACGACCGGGTGCTGTGGGACCTGAACGGTGAGCAGGTGAACGCCTTGTTCGGTGAGGGGATCAACACCCAGCGGGCGGCGATCGGCCTGTCGCCGGTGGACGACGTCCGCGACCACGTCCTCAGCGGGCGCCCGTTGCTGGCGGCGGATGCGACCCTGAGTCCGGGGCCGCGGCCGGCCGGTCTCGACGTGGTGCAGACCGGTGCGTGGATTCGGCCGGACAACCGCCCGCTCCCGGCCGGCGTGGACGCGTTCTTGAAGGCCGGCACACCACCGGTGTACGTGGACTTCGGGACCATGCCGACCCGTGACGGTGACGCCCGGGGCACTGCTCGGGCCGCTGTCCAGGCGATCCGCGCGCAGGGTCGGCGCGTCGTCATCGGCCACGGCTGGCCCGACCTGGCGGTGACCGACGGCCAGGGCGACTGCTTCGCTGTCGACGAAGCCAACTTGCAGGCACTTTTCACGCGGTCCGCCGTCGTCGTGCACCAAGGGGCCGCGGGCACCACGACGACGGCAGCCCTGGCCGGGGTGCCGCAGGTGGTGGTACCGCAGACGGCGGACCAGGCGTATTGGGCGAGCCGGGTGGCCGACCTGGGCATCGGCGCAGCGCACGACGGACCGAGGCTGACGTACGCGTCCTTGTCGGTCGCGCTGAGGACCGTCCTGAACCCCGGGACCCGGGCGCGAGCGGACGCCATGGCGGTCGCGATCCGTACGGACGGGGCGACGGTGGCCGGGAGGTTGCTACGCGAGATCGTCGGCCGAGGAAGACCTCTCGTGGCGGCATGAAACGCACAGGGGCGTCCACCCGAGAAGGTCCGCCGCGCCGGGCATCGCAGGTGGTGCCGGAGGCGCCGGGGCTTCGGAACGGCGGATACGGCCGTGGCACGACCGGATGGCGCCTGGACCGGGACAACGGGGCCTGCGTCACGCGCGTTTTTGCGGTGCCGCGCGGGGCAACTCACTGCCCCCGGCGAAGCGGGCGTCCAGGCGCGCCCACACCAAGGACGAAGCAGGGACGGATCTCTGGCAGGCCGCAGACGTACGGATCCGTCACATCAATGTTCACGCAGATCACATCGGGGGAGACGTCAATGCCTGTGGAGGCGGCACATCGGATGTGGACACGGGCGTCCGGCCGTGAGGTACCGGCGGCCGAGAGGTTCGACTGGTTCACCGAGACGGTGTCCACGGACCTGTTGCCCGTGGAGATCAGAACCGATCGGGCGAGGGACTTCCACGCCGAGATCGGGTCGGTCGAGCTGGGCGCGCTCACGGTGTCGACGCTGGAGTTCTCGCCCGTGTGGTCGCGCCGTACTCCGGCGCACATCAGACAGGGTGACCCCGAGCAGTACCAACTCGCACTGGTTCGGGGCAATGCGATGAAGGCCTGCCAGCTCGGCCGGGACTCCGGTCCGGTCGTCGACGGCTTCCTCGTCACCCATACCTCGGCCCCGTTGGCGTGTGACACCGACCGCACCGGTGGACCGGTCCGCGCGATCGTCCTTCATATCCCGCGATCGGAGCTTCCCCTGCGCGCTGAGCGCGCCGACCACCTCGTCGCCCGTCGGCTTCCCCGCACCGGTCTCGGCGCGGTGATGGCCGACTTCCTGACGAGCCTGTGCGACAACGGTCCGGACTGCCGGAGCGAGGAGCTGCCGGCTCTCGGGCGGGCAGCCCTCGACATGGCCACGGCCTACCTGGCCGAGCAGCTCGGCGTCCTTGAGGGGACTGGGCCCGAGGTCCGTGCCCGTGCTCTCCTGGAGCGGGCCAAGGTCTTCATCGAACGCAACCTGGATGACCCCGACCTCACCCCCCAGGCGGTCGCCGACCACCACCACATCTCCTTGCGCGGCCTCTACGCGCTGTTCGGGGACGAGCCCGAGGGCGTCGCCGCCCTCATCCGGACCCGCCGCCTCGAGCGCTGCCGCGCCGATCTCGCCCGGCCGGAGCTGCGCGCGCTGCCCATCCAGGCGATCGCCGCTCGCTGGGGTCTTTCCAACGCCACCGTCTTCGGCCGCGCCTTCCGCCAGGCCTACGGCCTGACCCCCGGCGAGTACCGCCGCCTTGCGCTCGGCTCCGGCTCTGCACGCGTAGTCGAACGATTCTGCACGCTGCGTCGACCATCGCTCCTTGAGCGCGCCTAGATTCTGTTTCCGCAGGTGAGGCGGAGAGCACCACGTGCACTGGACAACGAACAAAGGGGATTGGACGTGAAGGTACTCGTCCTGGGTTCCACCGGATACATCGGGTCGGCCGTGGTGCGGCGGCTCGCGGCGGAGGGCCACCAGGTGGTCCACTTCGCGAAGGACGCCAGCCGGCCGCCGGCCGACGCCCCGGTGGTGGTGGGCGACCTGAGCGACCCGGCCTCGCTGCGGGCCGCCGTCACCGATGACATCGACGCCGTCATCAACCTTGCCACGCCGACAGGCGACGAGGCAGTGGACGCGGCGGCCGTGGACGCGCTGACCGAGCGGCTGCGCGGCTCCGGACGAGCCCTCGTCTACACCAGCGGCGTGTGGGTGCTCGGCGCCACCGGCGACGCGCCCGTCGACGAGGACGCGCCCACGAACGCCATCGCCATCGTCGGCTACCGCCCGCGGATCGAGCAGCGGGTACTGGCCGCGGGCGGGGACGACCTACGAGCCGTCGTTGTGCGGCCCGGCATCGTGTACGGCCGGGGCGGCGGCATTCCCGGGCTGATGACCGGCTGGGCGCGTGAGCACGGCACCGGCCGGTACGTGGGGCCGGCCGCGACCCGCTGGCCGATGGTGCACGTGGACGACCTCGCCGACCTGTTCGTGCTGGCGGTGACCAAGGCCGCTTCGGGCAGCGTGCTGCACGGCGTGGCACACGAGGCGGTGCCGGTCGCGGCGCTGGCCGCGGCCGCCGATGCCGCCGCGGGAGGTACCGGCCGGGCCGAGCCCTGGCCGCTGGAGCAGGCGGCCGAGGCCGTGGGCGCTCCGTTCGCCGAGGCGCTGGGCCTGAACCAGGTGGTGTCCGGGCAGCGTGCCGTCACCGAACTCGGCTGGCAGCCCAGCCGCCCGTACGTCCTGACCGAGCTGGCCGGGGGCGACCGTGGCTGACCTCACCGGTTCGACGCTGCCCATCTGCCGCACCTGTGGCACGCAGTACGCCGCCCCGCGCCCCGACTGCCCGGTCTGCCTGGACGAGCGCCAGTACGTGGGACGCGACGGCCAGCAGTGGACCAGCCTCGCCGAGTTGCGCGCCGAAGGTCACCAGGGCCGTTTCGAGGAGCAGGGCCCGGACATCGTCGGCATCGGCTGCACGCCGGAGTTCGCCATCGGCCAGCGGGCCCTGCTGCTGCGCACGGCCGCGGGCAACGTTCTGTGGGACTGCGTGCCCTACCTCGACGACGCGATGATCCAGGAGGTGCGGAAGCTCGGCGGCATCAGCGCGATCGCCATCAGCCACCCCCACTTCTACTCCGCCATGGTCGACTGGGCGCACGCCTTCGACGCCCCCGTCTACCTGCACGAGGCGGACCGCGACTGGGTCGGCCGCCCCGATCCCGCCCTGCGCTTCTGGAGTGGACAGACCCACCGGCTGACCGAGGAACTGACGCTGATCAACCCGGGCGTCCACTTCCCGGGCAGCACCGTCATGCATCTGAACACCGACCAGGGCGCCCTTTTCACCGGCGACATCGTCAACGTCGGCCCCGATCCGCGCTGGGTCAGCATCATGTACAGCTACGCCAACCACGTTCCCGAGCGCCCCGACGCCGTCCGCGCCGCCGGCAAACTGCTCGCCGGTTACCGCTTCGACCGGATCTACGGTGCCTGGTGGGACCGCGTCGTGGCCGCCGAGGGCAACGAGGTCCTGGCCCGGTCCATCGAGCGCTACCTGCGCTTCGAACAGGCACTGCCGACAGAGAGCGGTTCATGACCGCCTCGCAACACGCATGACATCGTGCCTCCGGCCTCCCGCCGCCCGCGATCACGGTCACACCGGTCCTTTTGAGGACCGGTCGGCGGGGGCCGGTCACTGGTAGCTCGGTACCATCCAGCGGGCGCGGTAGTGCTGGCTCTGGTCCCACCAGCGTGCCTTCCGCGTGATGCCGTCGGTGGTGACGAACCGCAGCCAGGACGTGGTGTAGCTCGGGTTGGTGTTCGACCCCTCGCAGCCGTCCGCGCAGGTCGTCAACCGTTCCCCGGAGACCGGGTCGTTGCCGATGCTCTTCACCAGCGGCTGTACGTTGAGGGCCGCTTCGGCGGCGTAGTCCGTGCACCAGCGGTTCTTGTCGCTCACCTGTGCCTCCAGAGGCCAGCGGTTGGAGCCCTTGTAGCACTCTGTCAGGCCCGACTTGGAGAACTGCACGATCCCGGCGTTCGCTCCCACCCACAGGCGGTCGGGGTTGCCGTACACGGGCTCCAGGTCGTGGCCCCAGGCCTCGGCGGGCTTGCCCTGGGAGATCTGCTGGGGCAGCGGGAAGGACTCGCCGTCGTCGAGCGTGCCGGTCGCCGTGTCGTAGCCATAGCGGACCAGCGCGCGGCCTCCCACCGCCCAGAGCGACTGGGTGGCGGGGTCGTACAGCACCTCGTGGGCCTCTTCGAGGGGTTTGGTGGAGAGGGCCTTCGCGGGGCCGGGGGCCGGGCTGGTGGGGTCGCCCGTGGCCCGCGCGTACACCTGGACGGTGTCCGACCCGCTGGACGCGGTGGCGATGTTCCCGTCGGGCAGCAGCTCTGCGCCGTGCACGTTGGTGACGTCGGCGTTGCCCACGTTGTAGGCCCACTTGTAGCCCGACAGCGACGGGTAGGGGATCACCCCGACGAAGCCGCTGTTGCCGTCCGCGACCACCATGACCTGCTTCGCCGGGTCGCCCTCGGCATACGCGCCTGCGGGCCGCAGCCGGTGGTCCGTGCCGCCGCCCCAGGCGCGGACGGTGGGGAAGAGCTTCTTGTCCGGGTCGGGGACGGAGTGGTAGGCGTCGGGGACCCAGCGCTGGTACGGCCCGTCGGAGACTTTGCCCGAGCCGAACAGCTCGATCGCCGGAACGTCGGCCGGATAGCCGCCGTTGGGCACCGCCTTGCTGTTGCCCGCGCTCACGACCGGCGAGCCCTCGTCGAACTCGACTTCCAGGGTGGGGGCGTTGTACGCGGCGTCGCAGGCGTAGACGGACGCGCTCGGGTTCATGGAGCAGAAGTCCTTGTACGCCTTGCTGTCGAGCTCTCCCGCCGAGAGCTGGATGCCGTAGTTGGGCAACGGGGCGGTGGCACTGGTCCAGGCGCGCACCATCGCGGTGACGTCCAGGCGGTGGATGCCGTTGGAGGACTCCGGGTCGTACGGGCGTGTCACGTCGGGGCAGCCGGAGCTGCCCAGGCCGAAGCTGGCGGAGGCCTGGTAGCCGGGGGTGACGGCGGGCCGGGTGGCCCAGGTGACGGTCTTCTCGTTCCACGCGGCGGCGACCGGGTCGGCGTACATCCACCAGCCGTCGCAGGAGCCGGTGTACGAGTTGTACAGGCGCAGCTTGGCGCTCTTGATGGCCGCGCCCTTGAGCCGCGCGACGTCGAACTGTACATAACTGCGGTAGCGGGTCGTCCCATTGTCGGGCGAGCCGATGTGCAGAACGCTGCCCGTGGAGTGGTCGCGGGCGTCGGTACTGCTGACGTAGGTGTCCTGCACCCGCTTGATGATGTTGCGCGGCCCGCTCTGCACCACGGGCGAGACCGCGGGCGTGACGGTGTAGTTGTCCTGCGCAGTGGTTTCGTTCGGGGTGGTTGCGGTGGTTGCGGTGGTCGCGGCCCCGGTGGACCCGCTGTCGGATGTCTGCGGGGGCGTGTCAGCGGCTGCGGTGACCACTGGCACCGTCCCGAGGAGCGCGGTGGCGAGGGCGACCGCCCCGCCGGACATGAGCCGGCGTATGCCCTGCCGCCGCACCGAGTTTCGTCTCACTTCGTACCCTTCGGCTGCTCTATGGCCTCATCGCGAGGCCGGGGCAACGCTATAGGGCGAGGTAGGGGAGGCACTCGCCCGGCCGGACGTCGGGCATGCGGCGGCGTGGTCCGTGGCCTGCGGGCGTGGCGTGTCAGCAAGCCGCCTGGAGAGACGGGCCCAAGCCCAGCCAGGCCTTGCACCCGTCCCTGGCCCACGGCCGTTTTCGCACAACAGGCCCACTCGCACGTGGGCAGGTCAGCTGGTGGGTGCGAAGCCCGCAGAAGGTCGAGGCGGGACCGCCACGCGGTCGCGTCCGGGATGGAGAAGCCACCTCCCGGTGCCTCGCCCCCCGGCCGCGAAGCGAGCGGCAGCCATTTGCCGCTCGCTGTCCCGCTGCCCTTTCCTCTTGCGCTGCCCGGCACCGGAACCGGCATCGCCGTACCGCGTCTCGCCGGCGAGACGCGGTTACTGACGCGGCACGGCCGCGCCCGTGCCGGGACGGTTGCGTCAGGTGGTCCGGTCCGTCAGATCACGTTGGTGAACTTGCCGCCCTCTCCGGCGTACAGCGTGGTCGTCTGCCGGGTGAACGGGGCCGTCGCCGAGCCCGTCGACTGGTAGACATACGTGCCGTTGGGGCCGTACGCGACCATGTCCGGGCGG
Organism: Streptomyces sp. NPDC043908; assembly: GCF_056435525.1. Lineage (NCBI taxonomy): Bacteria > Bacillati > Actinomycetota > Actinomycetes > Kitasatosporales > Streptomycetaceae > Streptomyces > Streptomyces sp. NPDC043908. The sequence continues at coordinate 832,790 of NZ_JBWKEI010000001.1, forward strand.
CCGTCGCCGGTGACGTCGCCCGAGCCGACGATGTGGGAGAAGGCGTTCCAGCCGCCGCCGATGCGCACGCGGGAGGCGAAGTTGCCGTTGCCGTCGCCCTGGTAGAGCCACAGCACGCCGGAGGCGTCCCGGGCGACGAGGTCGCCCGCGGCGCCGCCGGCGATGTTGCCGACCGCCGTGATGTGGTTGTAGATCTGCCAGCCTCCGCCGACCTTGGTACGCGTGGCGAACGGGGCGGAAGCAGTGCCGGTGCCCTTGTACAGCCACAGGACGCCGGAGGTGTCGGTGGCCAGCAGGTCCGGGCGGCCGTCGCCCGTGAGGTCGCTGCCGCCGGTGATCTTGTTGTAGACCTGCCAGCCGGCACCCACCTTGGTACGGGACAAGAAGTTGCCGTCGCCGTTGCCCAGGTAGAGCCAGAGGACACCCGAGGCGTCACGGGCGACGAGATCGCCCGTCGGAGATCCTGCGAGGTTTCCCGCAGCCTCGATCTGGTTGAAGACCTGCCAACCTCCGCCGATCTTCGTCCGCTTCGCGGTGGTGACCTGGCCGCCCGACGGCCAGTCGAACAGATCGTCGCGCCACAGCACACCCGAGGCGTCCCGTGCCAGGACGTCGGTCGAGCCGTTGTCGTTGTAGTCGTGCGGGTTGGCCTCGCGGGAGACCCGCAGGCTTCCGGAAGCGGTCGCCGTGCCGCCGGCGCCGTCCGCGGGGGTGGCCGTGATCCGCCAGTCGTAGCCGCCGTTCGGGGCGCTGATGCCGTTGAGTATTCCGTCCCAGACGAAGGTGAAGCGGTTGTCGCCGGCAGGCTGCGCAAGCCGCGCGGTGAGCTTCTCGCCCGTGCTCACGTGCGTGAGAGTGAGGTCCACGGTGGCGTTCGCGCGTGACAGCGTCCACTCCATCGCCACCGTACGGCCCACTTGCTCCAGGTTCACCGCCGTCGGCACGTTGGAGGCGGTCACCGTCAGGGCGCGGGAGCGGCCGGTGTCCGTGACGAGGGTGACGGCGGGACGACCGCTGCCTCCGTCCGCGATCCGGAAGAGTCCGTCCGCCTCGGCCGTTGAGCCGCGGACGAGCAGGCTGCCGTCCGGCGCGTGGGCGACACTGGAGAAGTGCTCCAGCAGCTTGTACGGAGCCTCGTCAGTGGTGACGCCGCGCGCGTACAGGGGGCTCGTCGACTCGTCGGCGGCCTTGCCCGGCACCCCGTAGAGCAGCGTGTTCCCGGCCACGCCCGCGATGACCGCGCGGCTGAGGGAGCTGTCCAGGGTGAATGTCCTGCGCGACCCCTTTCCGGCCACGACGAGCTCGGTGCCCCTGGAGGGGTATTCGGTCCACGCCTTGTAGTCGGCGGTGTAGGCGCCGGTGGAGTCCTGGCTCCAGGGACCGACGCTCTCGCTGCCGCCCCAGTCGACGACCGCGTGGTTGTTGACGTTCGTGAGTGCCTTCCAGTACTCGGTCCGGTAGGTCGGTCCCGAGAACACCCGGCGGCTGCCCAGGATGAGCAGGTCGTGACCGGTGGAGGCGACGACCTTGTAGTCCACGCCGTAGGCACCGGAGGTGAGTTTCGTCTTCTGGTCGACGCCGTTGACCTTCGCGAGCTGCCACAGCTCGCGGTAGTCCCCGGTGCTCGGAACGCTCACGAAGAGGTTTTCGCCGACCACACCGACGAGCTTGGAGCCGGGCTTGAAGACCGCTCCGAGCTCGAAGGAGGTGGACCAACTGTTCCCGCTCTTCATGTCCCGCAGGAAGACCGAGCTGCCGCCGTCGCTGGTCACGACGATGTCGGAGTTGCTGTCGTGACCCACGGTGCCGGTGTTGATCGGCATCACCGAGCTGTCGGCGTATTTGTGCCATTCGAGGACCGTGTTGCCGAGGTCGTCCTTGCGGGAGGTGAGGTACCCGGTGTCACCTGTGCTGACGATCTCCGCGTCGACCGGGAGTTTCCTCTCGTCGGCCGGTGAAGCGGCCACTTCTCCGGCCGCAGCGGTGGGAGCGGCCGCGGCCCCGGGGGAGGCAAGAACGCCCGCGCCGACCGTCACAGCGAGAACGGTGGCAGCACACGCGCCGAGACGGCGCCGGGTGGTACGTACGGAAGACAAGGGGGTCCCCTCTGATCAGTCGACTGGCACGCACACGGCACGTGCCGTTCGATCAGACCTGTGACCTGGCACAGGGGTTGTATGGGTTGCCCATGTTCTTAGTGAGGCAACCAGCAGGGCGGCACGGGACGAGCGTGGGCGATGCGCAGGAACCGGGCCGCCGAGGCCAAGGGGGCCGCGGCCGGGAACATCGACGCGGTCGTGTCGGTCGACTCCACGGTCGTCCGTAAGGCACCGCCCAGCAGGTGCGAGCGCGCAACGCAGAACTACCCGCTAGTAGTTGCAAAATGGGGGGCGCAGGCCAAGGGGCAGTCCGGCGAGGGCGCGGCAAGCCCCGCCGCCGGTGCGTACCTGGACCCGCAGCCTCGGATCACCAGGCGGAGCCGCCGCCGCACCGGCTGAGGCGAGAAGATCGTGGCCCGCAGAATCCGGGTGGTCGGCGGTCGGCGCCTGCACTTCGTCAACATCGCGAGAGAACCACCTCTGAAGGCCGATGGGCGCTATCACCCGTGCCCTGCACCCGCAGGGCTCGTTTGCAGAACATGAAGAAGATCATTCCGGCCGCCGCGCTCGCCGCCGCCGCAATCGCCCTGACCACCCCGGCCGCCCACGCCGCACCCATGTCCCCCCAGGGCGGCCCGGTCAGCTCGGTCGCTCGTGCTGACGGCCCCGTCGGACCCGGCCTCAGCGAGCTCGTGGCAATCGCGGAAGGCATCCTGAGGAAGTACGGAATCACCCAGTAGGTCCTCTGGGTTCACAGGCGCCCCGGAAGTCCTGGGCGCCTTTGAGCGGTGGGCCCGGTGGAGTACCTGCCACTTCGGCGGGTACTCCACCCGCAAATTCATTTATCCGCTGTGTTCAAGGCGTGTGCCCGGCCGGGCATTTGCCGGACCGGGCACACGCCCCCACCGCCGGCCGCGTCTGCTGCCGCGGTGCCGGGCCGTGTGGCGGTATCCGAGTGGCCCCGAGGGTTGCGGGGCGGGTCGGAGTTGGTTGTCGCAATAGTGCGGCTGGAGCGGAACGGCCCTTGTCTGGCCGTGGGGGTGGGTCAGTACAGCGGGCAGCCCTTCGGCATCTTGGCGAAGTCGGTGAACGCGTACCCCGTGTCGCCGCCCTGCGTCTTGGTCTTGAGCTGGGGAGCCCAGTCGGACGGCTGGAGGATCTCGGCGTAAATACCGGCCGACTGCGGCAGCGCGGGACGGGCACGGTTCAGGGTGCCGAACCGGGTGATCTGCGTGCCGTCGCCCGCGTCGTGGAAGGTGACCGAGGGGCCCTTGGGGCTCATCGTCATCCGCGCCTCGGTGCCCGCGCCGATGTCCTCGTGCTGCAAGACGGTGCACTGCTTGACGACGAGGGCCTCGTCGAGGGAACAGCCCTTGGGGAGCCTGGGGAAGCTCAGCAGCCCGTAATCGCCGTCCCTGCCGCCCTGGGTCTTGGTGAGCAGCTGGGGCGTCGAGCCGTAGGGGTTAAGTATCTCCTCCTCGATTCCCGCTGACTGCGGGAGCGCGGGACGGGCCCGGTTGAGGGTGCCGAACCGGGTGATCTGCGTGCCGTCGCCCGCGTCGTGGAAGGTGACCGAGGGGCCCTGCGGACTCATCGTCAGCCGGACGTTCGTGCCCGCGCCGATCGAGTCGGTCGTCGTCACGGAGCACTGGGCGGCGGACGGGGCAGCGGAGGCGGTGCGGGTGCCGTGGGACGTGGCCGCGAACGCCGCCGTCGGAAGGAGAGCGGAACCGGCGAGTGCGGTGACAGCGAGGCCGGCACGAAGGGCGTAACGCAAGACAACTCCTGTGCGTGGAAGTACCGATAGAGACAACACTTGGCACACCGCGTGCGCCACACGGGGCAGCGGCCGCCTTCTGTCCCGGCCGGTGCCGAGGGAAAGCAGGGGAAGAAGCGGTGTATAAGTGAATCTAGAGGGACACACACAGCGGACCCGTCCCCTCCACGTCACGGAACGGTTACTGCCACCGCATCAGCGTCTTCGATGCGGGAAAGCGCGTGACAGCGAACCGGTGCGCCGCACTGAGAGCGCGCAGTACGACGCGGTGTCCGTGTACACCTCGCCGGGTCCTCACCCGCACGCGCCGTGACGCTGAGGGTGGGCCGGGCGTGGGCTCAGGCGCAGGTGCGGGGAGTCATCGGTGCGGCGGCCGGCGGAGGCGTACGAGTAGGCAGTGCTTGCGCACGTATGTGCGGGAGCGGGGCTGCTTCGGAGTGAAGAAGGGGTGCGACAGCGGTGACTGCGGCGCCTGCACTGTGCATGTGGACGGCCTGCCCGTGCACAGCTGCCTCTACCCCGCCATCCGTGCCCAGGGACGAGCGGTGACAACCGGGGAGGGCCTGTCCGGCACCAGCGTCTTGCACCCCGTGCAGCAGGCTTTCGCCGCCGCCCGGGCCTTCCAGCGCGGCGTTTGCACCCCGGGCTTCGTCATGACCGCCGCTGCCCTGGACGCCTCCCAGCCGCTGATCTTGGCGAAGCCCTCAAGGGAAACCTGTGCCGCTGCACCGGCTACCGGCCCCTCACCCGCGCCGTCCAGACATCGCACAGCGATCGCACCGCGGGGGAGCAGGCCCCTGTCACAGACGGTGAGGGTCCTGCGGCGGTGACGGCGGAAGCCGAGGACATCGTCACCGGCCGGGTCCGCTTCACCTTGGAAAGGTGAGAGGCCAAAGCCTTCCCTGGATCACCGCTCGCTCGGAATAAGAGGCGGGTCGGCCTGCATCCCGTCACACAGACGCTCCAGTGTGCGCAGATTCGGCACCTGGGCCGACCAGGCTCGCATCAGTTCCGGACCGTGGGTGAGCGGACCGCCGTCCGCGGGGCCGCAGCGAACAGTCACCAGGCCGCGGTTGCCCGTGGGCGGCGTATCGTTCCATTCGTAGCCGTAGAAGACGAGCGGCTTGGCGGACCACGGTATGAGTTCGCCGTCGCCGCGCAGCCCGTTGCGGGAAACCGTGAAGGGTCCGAACCGGGCCTGGGCGCCCTCCGAGATCTGCCGGCACAGGCGGGGCAGCTGGGCGGCGGCGACTCTGTCTCGTACGGCGCTGACGAAGGGTGCGAACTCGTGGCGTAGATCCTCGCGCATGCCGTATGCGGCGTAGTCGGAGGCCAGCGTGCGGTCGGCTGGGTCCCACAGTTCCAGACTGAGAGTGACACTGCCCTCGATGTCGAATGTCAGGAAGCGGACGAACTGGTGGAGGACACTGCCGATGTCCAGCTGAGGCTTGATGAGAACATGGACGTCGAACCGCAGCGAGTGCACATCGTCCCAGTAGGGTGCGGCGACGACACGGTCGCGGTGGTCGGTGAAGACCGCGCCGTCGTCGAAGGCGTAGAGGGCCAGCCGTCCGCGTTTGGGGCGGCCGCCACCCCTGGCGTAGGCGATGACCCGACCAAGACCGAGTTCGGTGACGGCCTCGCTCACCTCGCGGGGCAGGGAGCCGGGCACCAATTGACGCGGCATCCCCTTCGCTGCTTCGGTCATGTACTGGCTCCTCTTCGGACTCGTCGCCGAGGCTTGCCCGGCGGATTCTTGCTACCTCTTGTGCCGGGAACCGCCGAACTCGCTGACACATGCCTGCCGGACGCAGCCCCCTGTGTCCGTCCCTCGGGTGCTGGAGGAGGCCGGAGAGAGCTGTGCCTCCCGCGCTGAACCTGCCGCTGTGTGTGGGGGCACCCGCGAGCAGTGACCGCTCAGCGCCTTCGGTTCCCGCCCCTTCGGGTCGGCCGGCTTGGAGCTTGCGCGTAGATCGACGCGAATGCCAAGAACGTTCACAACTGTCTGTCGCGCGCGTGCGGCGGTCGCCGATGAGAAACCGTCGACCGGCGCTGATCGCTTCGTCCCCAAGCTCCCCGTCCCTTTCGTAGGTCCGCAGCCGAAGGTCAAAGTACCTGCGGTAAGCGGGAGGTGACAGCTACTTAGCGGCAGCCGCGGCCCCAACAACGCGATGAAGCCCGGTCCGTACGGGGGGAGATCGTCTCGGGGAAGGGGGAAGGGGGGAGGACTCGGCAGGCGCGCTGCGCATTCGAGCTCCGCCGTCGGCACTCAGGAGGCCGCCGCCTCGGCCCGCGCAAGGGGCCGGCCGGGAGGTCAGGCGGTCAGCGCCGCAAGCTCCGCGTTGGCGCGCTCGGTGACCAGGGCGAGGACGCGACCGGTGGCGGCCAGGTCCTCGGCAGGTATCCCGCCCCAGACCCGGGCGGTGATGGAGGCGGTCTCCGCGCCGACGGCGGCGAACAGCTCGCGCCCCGCGTCCGTGGGGCGAAAGTGCGCGCCGTCCATGATGAGCAGGTGTTCGGCCAGCAACTCGTCGAGGGTGGCACGAATGTCGGCCGGTTCCGCTTTGAGGGAGTCCTGGACCTGGGCGATGAGATCATCCGGTGTCCGTGGGGCGTCGGTGGTGATCGCGGCGCGCAGGGCGACCTGCTGGTGGAACGTGGCGCCGTGCCGGGCCAGGACGCGTTCCAGTACGCCGCGGGCGGCGTAGTGAGCCAGCCCGAGGGCGCGAGAGCCGGCGAGGGGTGCGGTGGTGGACGCGTTGGCCGTCATGGTGTTCTCCTCTGGTCGTTCGGCAAGGGCGGAGTGAGAGGCGCGTCGAGCAGGGCCGCCAGTTCGTCGGTGAAGGCGCGCGTCCGCGAGGCGTCGGGGCCGCCGAGCGGCTCAAGCAACTGCTGGTGCAGTTCCTGGACCACGTCGATGGCCCGCCGGGTGACGGCCCGGCCCTGCTCGGTGAGGGCGAGCTGTACGGCGCGCGGGTCGCGGGGATCGCGGGTGCGCTCGATCAGGCCGGCCGACTCCAGGGCGCGTGCCAGTTTCGAGACATACAGCGCCTCCAGGCCGGTGTGGTCGGCGAGGCGGCGCTGACTGGGCCGTTCGCCGGCGCGCTGCATGCCGTGCAGCGATGCGACCAGGGAGTACTGCGCGTGGGTGAGACCCAGCGGGGCCACCGCGCGGTCGACTGCGACGCGCCACTTGTTGGCGAGCCGCCACACCAGGAATCCGGGCGTGGGGCCCGGGGGGTTCTTGCTCATGCCAAATAGAGTACATGGCTACTATGTCCATGGCTACTATTTACCGGCAGGTATGACGTAACACCCGGCGCGGCGCCGGACTGGCGCAACGCCTGCAACGGAACCGCCATCGCCCCGTCACCTGATCAAGGTAGAAGGCAGTGCCCAGTACGCCGGTGGTGTCCGCTCCGGTCCGATGTGTGTTAGACAGGTAGCAATCAAAGGGGTACTTTGCCGCAGCTCAAGCTCGGAATCATGTCGCAGACCCGCAAAGAGAACGAGCACCGTCTGCCGATCCACCCAGCGCACTTCGAACGCATCGACGTCGATCTTCAATCCAGCATCTACCTGCAGACCGGTTACGGCGAGCACTTCGGTGTGTCGGACCGTCAGCTCGCCCCGTGGGTCGCGGGTTTCCGCTCGCGCGAGGAGCTGATCGCGGAGTGTGACGTCATCCTGCTGGCCAAACCGTTGCACGAGGATCTGGCGGAACTGCGCGACGGGCAGGTCCTGTGGGGCTGGCCGCACTGCGTGCAGGACGAGAAGGTCACGCAGGCCGCCATCGACCGCAGGCTCACGGTGATCGCGTTCGAGGCGATGAACCACTGGACCCGGGAGGGCGGCTTCAGCCTGCACGTCTTCCACAAGAACAACGAGCTGGCCGGCTACTCGTCGGTTCTCCATGCCATGCAGCTGACGGGCGCGACAGGTGACTACGGGCGTCGGCGGCGTGCGGTAGTGATCGGCTTCGGTGCCACCGCCCGCGGCGCGGTGACCGCGCTCAGCGCGCTGGGCGTTCACGACGTGGACGTGCTGACCGCCCGCGGAGTCGCCGCCGTCAGCTCCCCGATCCACTCGGCACGGATTGTGCACTTCGACCACGACGAGGCAGACGACACCCTCGACCCGCGGCGCAGCGTCGTACTCACGAAGGACGGCCCGGAGCCGCTGTCGCAGTTCCTCGCCGGGCACGACATCATCGTCAACTGCGTGCTCCAGGACACCGCGGCGCCGCTTATGTTCCTGATAGAGGAGGACCTGCCGAAGCTCGCACCCGGCACCCTCGTCATCGACGTCTCCTGTGACGAGGGCATGGGATTCGCCTGGGCCCGGCCCACCACCTTCAACGAGCCGATGTTCACCGTCGGGGACCAGGTCCACTATTACGCGGTGGACCACAGCCCCTCCTATCTGTGGGACGCGGCCACCTGGGAGAACAGTGAGGCGCTGATCCCGTTCCTGCGGCCGGTCCTGGAAGGCCCGGCCGGCTGGGACGGTGATCGCACGATCCAGCGAGCGATCGAGATTCGCGGCGGCACCGTCCAGAATCCCGCGGTCCTGGCCTTCCAGCACCGCGCCGAGCGGTATCCGCACGCGGTGCTCTGAACCGGCGCCGGGTTGTCGACGGCGTGCCCGTGCCGGGTACGCCGTCGGTCAGACGCCCGGTCTTCCCTCAGCCGCGGATCGTACGTTGCTGTACATCGCCGACTCACCGACTCGCCGACTCGCCGACTCACCGGACTTCGCTCGGCTTCTGAGGACTACGAGGCAGACGCTGTCTCGTCGGCATCGACTCGTGGACGGTCGAGGTCATCCCCAGGATGCCGGGTGTCACCGGGGCGGTGATGGCCGCGCCGCCTGATGTACGGCCGCCGTGCATATCCCTTCCAGGAGTTCACCCCCCGGTACCACAGCAGCCGCGGGGCGGTCCGCGCACGACGGCCCCCGAGGACGGCGGCGCGCGGACGGACCTCTCCGAGGGCCTTCCGCCTCAGGTGTGTCCTCTGACCCGTGTGGGCCGTCCGACCGGTGACGTGACCAAGCATGCCGTGAGCGCCTCGGGCGTGCGGGAACAAGGACGTGAGGTCTTTGTTCCCGCACGCCCGTCCCGGGCACTACGCCTCCCACCATGGGGGGGGGGGGAGGCAGTAGGCTCCCACGACGTGCCTTCGCCTCACGAGGGGGCGCATCGCATAGTCGTCTCGCCAACCGGTCCCGTCGTGCTGGGTGCGAGGGCGTCCCACCAGGTATCGGTGATGGGGCCACGGGCCCTATTTGCCAGGTCGTCATACAGACGTGGCTTACCACCGACCGTAACAGTCCCAAGGTCAACGACGCCTGCGGCACGATCAACACCGGCCCGGGGGCGCGAAGTCGGCTGGTTGACCCGAGCACTGGGCCGCCGCTGAAGGACACCTGGCTCACGGCCACGGAAACACGCGCTGGGAGCCCTTGTAGTAAACGGGTGAATCACGGTGGGTGTCGGGCTGCGGGAGCGCCGTGAGGGAGATCATGGTCTCTGTGAGGGATAGCCAGGTACGTGTGCGTCCCGTCGATGACGAGGACCTGGCGGCTGTGGCCGCCATCCACCGCCACTACATCGAGAACACCCTCGTCTGCGTACCCGAGACGGAGCGCACTATGGCGCAGTGGGAGGAGTTCGCTGACGATCTGCGCACGCGGGGTCTGCCGTTTTTCGTAGCGCTGGAAGCTGAGGTGGTGGGCTACGCATGCGTGTATCCGTGGAAGCCCGGGCCGTCCTACAGGTACGCCGGTGAGGTCTCGGCCTACCTGGCCCCTGGTCACACCGGCCGCCGGCTGGGGGATGAGCTGATGCGGCCATTGATCGAAGCCAGCCGGAAAGCCGGCCTGCGTCAGCTCATCGGAGCCGTGGCTCAGACCACCGCGGCACCGCGTACGGACGCTTACGCTCGCCGGTACGGGTTCAAGGAATGCGGACTGCTGCGCAGCATGGCCTACCAGCACGGCCAGTGGCTGGACTTTCGTCTGTACCAGTGCCAGCTCGCCGATCCATTGCCCATGGAGAACTGATACCGGGCAGGCGCACTGCCTGGCGGCAGTGGCCAGGGGCGGGGACGGGGAGGTGCGCGGGCAGCGAGGGGATCGGGGCGCCGGCCTTCGTATAGCGCGGTCGCCGAGGCCCCCGTGCCCGGACGCGTTGGCCGGCGCCCGCGGTGCGCGAACTCCTTGTACAGCCCCTCCGTCACGTCAACGGTCCGGTGGTCACTCGGCGATGTCCCGGCGCTCCAGGTGGGCTCACAGGTCGGCCACGGGCGCGATTTCTCCGCGCGTGAGGGAAAGCGGCGGTGGCGGCGGGGATACGGCCCGGGTGTGCCGGGCGAGCACGCGTCGGGCGGCGGAGTACGGAGGGTCTGGTTTCGGCGCTCCGGCCGTCGACCACCGCACCGCGAGGAGGAACCGGATCACGGGAGGTTCCTTGCTGGTGTCGTAGGCCGCCTTCAGCGCGTCGAGCATCACCGGGAAGTCGTCGGGCCCGGCGCCGGGGGCACGGAAGGACCACACGTCCTCGATCCGGAAGTCGCGGCTGAACGCGTGGATCTGCCACGGTCGGGCAGTGTGGCTGGCTTTCGGGATTCGCATCGGTCATTCCTTGAAGCAAGCCCTGAATCAGGGGGGCCGTCTCCGGGACAGCCGTGTCGATGACGCCATCGTCTTCGCCGTGGTGGAGTTGCTGACTGAGGTGGGTTACGCGCGGCGCACGATGGACGGCGTGGCCGCACGCGCCGCCGTAGGCAAGGCGGCGATCTACCGGCGCCGCGCCACGAAACAGGAAAGGATCTCTGACGTCCTTACGTCAGGACAGTTCCTGGCCATGCCGCCCGACCTCGGATCACTCCGCGCAGACCTGGCCGCGGTGCTTGCCGAGATGGCCTGCGCAAGGGTCGCGCGCGTGACGATTCCCCATCGGGCGCAAGATCAGTGTTCGCGCGCGGAGGCGTCCCAGAACAACGCGGTTGAGGTGAGTGGTTCAGCCCCTGCACACTCGCCCGATGAGTAACAGCACAGAGCTGGGCAACTGGGACGGTCCCTGGTACCGCGTCCATACGGAACAGTTCGAGGCCGCGTTCCTGCCGAGTGTGGACGAGGATCTGGAGGCGGTGGACAATGTCGACGTCTTCGTGGACCTCAAGGACGGCTCCCGGTGGAGCGCGACCGTCATTACCCTCGCGCAGGTCGAGATCCTGATGAACCGGTGGGCCACGACCGAAGAGGCCCAGGGAGGGCGCTACTTCTGGTGTTCGGACGGGCTCATCGTCCGCGATCCCGGCATCAGCAACATGACGCAGGTACTCGTCGGCCTGATCGAGAACGGCGAGTTCACGCAAATCCTCCATCGCCTCGAAGACGCGTGACAGCCGCGCTGCACGCTGAAGCGCGGCGACATCGTCCGCAACGACGTGGCAGACCAAGACAGTCACCCCGTACCGAAGTTTCGAAGGAGGGGACCGCAACCTCAAAGCCGGGGGAGTAGAGCCGGGTATGGGTACGGACCTACGGCGAGTGTGCCCACGGCCCGGTGACCTGCCGATGCGGACCCGCATCACGACCGCCCGCGCTGGCCGCGGGCTCGTACCCCAGGAGGCCGTCCTCGCATGCGTCATGCACCCGACGACCACCCGACCGAGCCTGCTTTTCGAACACCAGCCCCCGAGCATTGCGATAAAAACTACTTACGCGCCGGAGTGCTCCGGCAGGGCGAGCCAGTCCGACCAGGAGATCTCTCGGCCGAGGAAACGCGGCTGCTCGAACGGCCAGTCGGTGGCGATCCACTGCGGCACCAGCTCGTCGAGAGCCTGCTCAACCCTGCTGCCCACCAGCTCGTCCACCACCCACCAGGAGATTTCGCCGTCCGCTCCTACCCTCTCCGGTGGGTCGATGTAGACGCAGCCGAGTAGCGCTGTCTCCGTCGCGTCGAACAGCGCGTAGTTGAAAGACTGGTGTGCGGCGATCTCTCTCTCGTGCCGCAACAGGTCGGCCTGGTCGGCCTCGTAGGTCATGGTGGCCGCGGGCCAGCCCCAGGCTGAGCCGTAGATGGTCCACAGCCGCTCGCGCGAACCCATCACAGCCGGATAGTCGAGCGGGGTGTCCGCCTCCCGGATCGGCCGCAGGTGATGACCACTGCCTGGCAGCGGTACCAGGACGGGATGGACGAAGTTATCGGGGAGCCAGCTCATAGCGCCCGACCGTAACAGCGCGCGGCCGTCCGCTCCTCTGGATTTCCCCGTCTACCGGCAGGGCCAGGGCGTCCCCGTGCTCGCAGACCGCGCCTACATCGGCGCCGGCCCCTGGGTGACCACACCGATCAGAGGGCTCCCGACCCGGGACATCACCACGACCCAACGAACGATCAACCGGGCCCTGTCGGCAGCACGGGCACCGGTCGAACGATGCATCTCAAGGCTGAGGTCCTGGCAGATCTTCCGCCGGGCCCGCTGCAGCCCCAACCGCATGACCGTCATCGCTGCAGCCATCCTCACCCTGGAACGTCAACGCTGGTGAATCTCATTGCCGTTCCAGGGGGGAGCACGGATGGGCCATGGCCGTCGTCCAGTTGGGAACGTCTCATGACCAGACAAGTCGCCCTTCGGCAACGGAACAGACCGGATAGTCCCCCGCGCCGATCCTCGTCAGCATCTCCGCCACTGAGTCGAAGTAGTGAGCCATCGATTCGTACGCGCCGGTGACCGTGGGCTCACCCACGAACCATCTGCCGATACGTCCGTCCCTCGCGTCGATGAACTTTCCCATCCAGCCGTCCTGGTCCGACAGGAACGGGATCCACTCGTTACGCCAGAACGGGTAGTCCGGCTGGTCGGGCGGGTCGAATCCGCAGGACGTGGAGCGGTTCGCGTAGAGCCTCTCCATCGCCCGGATGCCCAGAAAGAAGCTTCCCTCGTCGGGGAACCCGTCGAAACCGCAACATTGCACTTCGTCGTCGAAATCTGCCTCCGGCAGATCCAGACTGTTCTGCAACAGCCACGTCCGCAGGTCCCCGTGCAGGGAGATCCCCATCCGTTCCTCGGCTGCGGCAAGCATCTGCTCCGTAGCGGGCCCGGGCAGATCCGCGTGATCGGCCGGCGCGTGCTCCCGAAGCAGACTCATCACACGCGACCAACTCTCAGCCACACTCATCGCCCTCTGTCCTCTCCACAGGGATGCCTCCGTCCGACTAAGCCACTGCGGAGGTCGGGAAGTACCGGCCGGAGAACCTTGCAGGGATGATACTTCGAGCATACGTTCTATCTCTCGCGCGATCGCCTTCCGCCCCGACATACGGAGCCAGCCCCTCAGCGAAGTGACCGCCCGCGACTTTTCACAGAAAACCCACCGTGCCGACGGGCCCAGCCGAGGAGCTTCCAGGACTCAAGCGAGGACCATGACGTCACCTTGGAGTGGCGAAGCTGAAAACGCTCAGTGTGTTTGATGCTGGTATCGGATAGTGCATGGTGAATTTTGGCAACCGACTCTGGCGCACAGCGAAGTGATGCGCCGGAAACGCCGCTTCTGCGGCAACCGGCGAACGGTAATGGGCCGACTTCTTGGCAAGAGCTCCTGTCTCATCCAGAAACCCACCGGTCGGACCGAGTTGAGAACACGCGCCCCGGTGCACCAGGCACCCCCCGGTACACGCCGCACTCAGGCCGGCCACCGGTCGGGTGAGGGGGGTGGCCTCCGACGATGCACGAGGCTCCTGTGCCGTTGCGAGAGGTATTTCGACGGCTCAACTCCTGAGCGGCGGGTCCTCGGTGGTGCCCCGATCCGTAGGCAAGGAACGGCTGTCCGTTCGGACATCCACGAGTCCGCGCGGCTTTCACTGCGCCACCGACGGGCCGGACGGTGGCGGACCGGCGTGACCGCTCGCCGGGCGGGACACCGGCCCGTACTCCTCCCGGATGTCCGCGTGGCCACCCTGCTGGGGGACGGATCCGAGCCCCGTTCCCTGCCCCGGTGCCGGCACGTTGCGTCGACCCGTACCGCGGCGAAGGAGGTGAGGCAGGAACGTGTAGAAGCGGTCGGGAAGGAACACCGCGTCCGCAACGATCATCGTGCCCGAGAAGAGCGGCAGTCCGAGGACCACGGCGATGGCGACGTGCATGCCCAGCAGCACGGCCAGGACGGGGTACTTGAGCCTGCCGAAGAGCACGAACGGAAAGGCGACCTGGGTGAGAACGGTCAGGTAACCGAGGATCGCCATGGCAAGTGGATACTGGTCCATGGCGTGGGAGAGCGCGGGCCACGGCTGGAAGAGCTCCAGGTTCAGCACATAGTGCAGGGCAGTGCCGTCGTCCCAGAGTGAGCCCTGAACCTTGTACAGACCGGCCGATCCGTACAGGAAGCAGACCTGCGCCGCGATCACGAGGACCCCGCAGTTGTGCACCACGGTGACCAACGTCCGGCGGGCCGCACGCAGGTCCTGCGCCACAAGGCTCCGCGACCGCGCAACGTCCGTACGCGCCGCCTTGATCCGCTCTCGGCGTGCGTCCAGTGACCAGCGCCGACCGCACGCGGTGAGCGTGAGGTAGAGGGCCATCAGGAGCAGGAGATTGTCGCCCCCGTCCGTCATGAAGATCGCCCTGGCATGAAAGGAGACCACCACGGCGGCGAACAGCATGGACGTGGCCCGGGTCCGCCAGCCCAGCATGAAGAGCGCGGACACCAAAAGGGCCAGCACATAGCAGAGCTCGAAGTAGGCACGGCGGTCCGACAGGAGCAGGAAGCTCCACCAGCCTGTCTGGTCGAAGAGCTGTGCCGCCAGTGAGGGTGTCCACGGGGAGCCGGGACTCCAGATTTCGTACCGGTGGGGAAACTCCCGCAGGAGAAAGACCAGGTAGAGCAGCCCGTAACCGATCCGCAGAACCGACGTGGCGTACAGGGACACCGGTCGCCCGGTGAGAAGGTCCCAGACGCCCTCGGTCCGTGCGAGGAGCAGATGGTGGACTGTGGCGGCGGTCCACGCCCCGCCCACGGACCCGCCGGGTACGGCCGTAGTGGCCGGGATTTCGCGGACTTTCTCACTTTCCATGAGGGGTCACCTTCCACCACGGCAGGAGCCGATTCTCCACCGGCGTGGGCGGCCGGCGCCCGGCCGCCGTGCCGGTCGCGGCGACGGGTACTGTGACGACCCGAAGTTGGATGAACTCGAATGTGCCTCCGCGGTGGCCGGCGACGCGGTCCGCGGCGATGTTGCTCAGGTATTTCTGCATCATCACGGCCCGCGGTGAGCGTGCCGTGTCGTCCACGCCGTGTGTGTCGACATAGGAGGTCCAGGCACGGCGCAGGAGGTTCTGGGCGGTGTGGCTGGGAAACGGGTCGTGTTCGACGGCGGCACGGTCCAGAGCGGTCAGGTCGGTCCAGGGGCTGACCCGCGTCGAGCCGTCGGGTCCGCTGTGTGCGGTCCTTGCCCACACCCTGCGGTTGAGGGAATCGGGATTGGGGGCGAAAAGCCGCCAGTTCTGTTCGAAAAAGGGGTACACCCACGCATCGACGTGTCGGCTGTATCGCTGTGAGACGGGGTTGGCAGGCGCCACGTGGAGAAAGATGGCACCGAGATGAACCAGGGTCGTCACCACGCACAGGAGGACGGCACCGCGCAGCGCCGCTCTCGGCGCCCTGGCACCCCGGAACCGCGTGGGGGGCGGGTCGGCGTCCTTTCGCCGTTCCCCCGGCAGTGAGCCGCCGTCGGTCTGTCGGTGTTCCCTTACGACTGCTGAATCAGTTCCGCTCGACACCGCCCACCTTGCTTTCTCCTGTTCGCTGCCCGGCCTCAAAGGTTTTCCGTGGACCGGCATTGGCGGCGCGCGGCGGGATCGAGGGATCCCGCCGCACGCGGTCATCCGGTGTACGGACTCACCATCTGCCGACTAGCTTTCGTGGCCTTCTTGGCTCTCGGACTTCGGTGCATTGCCGTAGCCGTAGTTGCCGTAGCCATAACCGTGGTTGTTGTTGGGCCGGTCGCCATAACCGTGGTTGCTATGGGGCCGGTCGCCATAACCGTGGTTCGACTTGCCCGGCGCGCCCTGGTGGTCCTCGCCCGGTTTGCCGTTGTGGTCATGCCTGCCGCTGTGGTCCGGTCCGGCGTGATCGCTCGGCTTGCCATGGTGGTCACCGGGTTGGTCGCCGCCGTGCTGACCTGCGGTGTTTCCGGCCGTGTTGCCCGATGTGTTTCCTGTGGTGACGTTGTTGCCGGCGGTGTTGCCCGAGGTGTTCCCGGCAGCCGCGCCGCCCGTCACGTTGACGAGCGGCCCACCGAGGAGGCCGCCGTTGACCAAGCCTCCCCCGATCAGACCGGCGGTGCTGCCGGTCGTCGATCCGATCGTGGTGCCTGGCGTGGTGCTTGGCGTGGTGCTTGGCGTGGTTCCGGTCGTTGTTCCGCTGGTGGTGCCACTCGTCGTGCCGCTGGTTGTTCCGGTCGAGCAGGGGTTGAGGAAGATCCGGTTGGTGTCGAGCGTCACGGCGCCATTGCGAGCCAGCGCCCGGCCCTCGATGTTGGTCCCCGTGGTGACATGGATGTCCGTCAGAGCCATGATGGTGCCCACGAACGTGGAGTTTGTGCCGAGGGTGGCCGAACTCCCGATTTGCCAGTACACGTTGCACGGCGAAGCGCCGTTCGTCAGCAGCACGCGGCTGGAGGAGGCTGTCGTCAGGGCCTCCGGAATCTGGAACACCCACACGGAGTTCGGGTTTCCTCCGGCGTCCAGGATCAGATCGCCGGTGAGACCGACACCCGAGGACGCGGTGTAGACGCCCGGGAGCAGCGTGGTGCCGTTGCCGATGCCGGCCGCGAGTGCGAAGTCCTTCGCCTGGCCCGCTGCGTTGTTGTACGCCGTGACCAGGTCGGACTTGGCCTGAAGTGCCACGGCGTCGGCGGCGTGCACGGCGCCGAGCACCTCGCCGGGCGGGAAACCGGTGATGGACGGGTTCGGGTGCGTCCCGAGGTCGTGACTGATCACCGTGGGGCCTGTGTTGGTGACTCCCGCGCCCGCCAGCACGGAGAAACTCGCCGCCGTGGCCAGTGGCACCGGTGTGGCGATGGCGACTGCCTGGGTGGGGGACAGGACGACCATCGCGGTGGCGACCGCGGCGGCGAGGGTCGAGGCCAGCAAGCTCGGCAGGGTGCGCCGGCGAGCCATCTCAGGGATTTTCAGCTTCATCAAGAGGCCATTTCCTGTGGGGGCCGTGGCGTGCCGGGCTGTAACCGAACGCCCGGAGAGCCTTGATCTGCTGAAGCATATTACGGAGGAATATTCGTGAGTTCACGGAAAGTGACGGGGATTTATGGTTTCCGGGAATTTATCCCTCGGATGCGGGATAATTATTGAGGAATCCATATTTCCGATTATCCGGTGCGTTCACGCGGATGCGTGCATACGCTCCCGGGGGCCGCGTGGGCGGTGATCGTGCCGAGGTGGACAGCCTTGGCCGAGCGTCGCGCCGTCGTGGTTTCCGGTGCTCTCGACAGGGTCGGGATGCAGGTCGACTCCCGGATGGCGCCACCGGACGTAGGCGTGAGCAGGTATTTCATCGGCGGGAAACGAGGCCCGGAACCGTCGGCGCAGCTGGTGCGGCGGGGGCACGACTTGTCGTGGGAGGGCGCGCGTTCGGCGGCGGTATCGTTGCCCGCAGATGGCGGACACACGATGAAGGAGTCCGACACCCCTCGCGCTGCGGGGTTTCCGCCGGAGGCCTTTCACCGGGCCGCGAAACCCTGGACGGTCCTTCTGCGGCTGGATACGACTCAAACCGGGGAAGACCGTCTCGCCGGTGCGTGGTGGCCGCGTTCCCGCCGATTCGGCGTCGAGCTGCCCGACGTCGTCCACGTGGTGACCGGGCACCTCGGCCCCATCACGCGTCGCATCGGGCTGGACGCCGGCGCCCTGGGATGGGTTCCGGCCCGTTCGGGCCGACCACGTCACCCAGGCGAATCAGACGGGCATTTCGCACACCCGACGCTGACCGGTGTGCGAAATGCCCTCGGTGCTGTCGACACTCCTCCGCGCCCGGCCGTGATGCGGAGCAGTGGTCGCCTAGATGTGGACCAGTCGCTGGGTGATCTCCCGGTACTGCCTCAGCGCGTGCCGAAGTTCATCGGGTTGTGCGTCGGGGTTCTGTCCCTGCCAGCCGGCGCGCAGGAGACGCCGTCGTTCCGCGAAGGCGTTCACGAGCTGCGCGGTGGCTTCGTCGTAGGCGCTCTCCGCCTCTGCCAGTGCATCGAGCGGGGTGTCGGCGAAGGTGTTGAGGGCGTGCCGGAGACGCTGGATGATCTTGCCCTGTTCGTCCGGCCGGAGCAGCGGCTCCGGGCTCGGGCTGCGGCGTCCGGCCGTGCTCGGAGTCTGGCCGGCGGACTGCTGGGCGCGTGCTTGGTCGTACATCATCGGGGGACACTTCCGTTCCGGTTAAAGGCGTTCTTGGTCTTCTCCGCGGCCTGTTGCAGGTTTTCGGAGACGAGGTCGTTGCTGCCTCGGCCTTGCAGTCGCCCATTGACCGGGCGAGGCGGTATGGCGGAGGGCTTCGCCGCGTGTGCCGGAGTTGCATGGCTCGGCGTCATAGGGCCTTTCAGCCTCCGCCGATGGTCCGTGTCACGCGGCGGCTCGCGATCAGGGCCGCCTTGTTACGGCCGAGGTGGAGGCGCATATGGCCGCATCGACGCGGTTAGCGTCAACCCCCGCTACCGGCTGATCATCCCGCAACAGATGATGCGCCCCCGCAACGGATCCAGTACGTCGGCCGGCGCGGTCAGCTCGTGGCTCAGGTCACGGGAGCGGGGCCACCGGTTGCCGACCAGCTCGACCTGTCCCGGGGAGGGGACCACGGGTGGGAGGGCAAGGCGCGCGGCGAGGGACAGTCGGTGATCGACATCGTGGGAACCCGTCTCCGAACCCCTGCGCGTGAGCAGTTGTCCGGTGTCGTTGCTCACCAGGAACGACACCGGTATCGGCGCCGGTGCGCGAAGTGCTCCCAATAGGTTCACGCTACTCCCCGAAGAGGACGAACGGGCCGCACCCGGAGGTCCTCTCACTACCGGCGACCGTCCTTGCCCGAGGAACGGCTGGTCTCCAACCAGGACCGCGCCGGTTCTGCCGCGCTGGTGGCGTCCACAGTGAGCTCGAGGCGGGTCCCTCCCTCGGCGTCCGCTGGATAGCTGCGCTGTTCAGTGGTGGCGAAGCAGTGACGGAGAACCTCCGCGACCCGACGGGCGACCTCGGGGGAGGCAGAGACGATACGTACGTCGGCGTGTCCGTCGGGGGGCGTTTCCTTGGGCTGCATGACGACCTCGTTGTTCGCGCATGGGCATGGATCCGTGGACTGGATCTTCACCCTACTCCGGCCCGTGTGACCAGCGAGCTTTCCGACTGCTGCGGGTCGCGCAGTACCGAGAAACGAGGCACTCCGTATTCCTCGCAGACAGGCGAGTGCCATGTCCGACTCCGGCTCCCCGCGTGTGACCAGGCTCCTGCCGGACGCCGTCCACCAGGCGGTGAAGCAGGGGACGAGTGTCGTACGTACGGCTACAGGTCAGGCATGACCGGTGGGGCGTTGTCGGCGGCGCGTGGTGGCCGTGTACCAGTGATATGGCTGCCGCTCCGTGCGACAAGACCTACGACTGTGCTTGGAAGTTCCATACTTGCACAAGAAGAACTTCAGGCCAGAATTTGAGCAATCAGGCCATTTAAGTCATTGGATCATTCAATATGACGAAGCGGGTGTCTTCTCGGCTAGGTTGATGAATGCCAGCCGGAGAATTTCTCTGACTGAGCAAAGGGAAGGCGTACATCATGCGCTCCACGCGCACCACCCTCGTTCCCCGTACGGTCTTGATCGCTGCGATCGCCGTGGCCGGCCTGGCCTTCACCCCCACCCTCGCCTCCGCGACGGCCCGGGCCGAGACGAGCAGCACCAGCACAGCCACCGGCTTCGGCATCCTAGGGTTCCCCGGCGCCAACGGCGCCAACGGCGTAGGCAGCAACGGCGGTGTCGGCGGTCTTGGCGGCACCGGGGGCGCGGCCGGCGCCAACGGCAACGGCGGTACCGGAGGCGCTGGCGGCAACGGCGACGGCAGCGCGAGCACCGGAGGCGCAGGGGGCACCGGCGGGGCCGGTGGCGCCAATGGCAACGGCGGCGCGGGCGGCTTCGGTGGAGCGGCCAAGCTCGGCGGTACAGGCGGCAAGGGCGGAGTGGGCGGCGTAGGCGATGCCGGTGCCGGTATCGCAGGCGGCAAGGGCGGCAACGGCGGCGCGTCCATCGTCGGTGGCGGCCACACCGGTGGCAAGGGCGGCGCCGGCGGCGCGGCCAGCCCGGTGTGCCCCGGCCAGCCGGGCGGTAACGGCACCGCGGCCACTCTCACAGCCGACGGCACCACCGGTGCCACAGGAGCAGCCGGCAAGACCACCCTCCCCTGCTGAACGGACCCTCGGGCAAGCAACACACCTGTGATCCAGCTGCTGTCAGGACCGGGGTACCAGCCGACCGTGACAGAAGAACAAGGACACACTCAGGTGTCACGTGCGCGGTACGAGACACCTGAGATGTGGTGAACGATTCACGACAGAGCGCCCGGCTGTAAGACTTCAGCCGGGCGCTCTCTCGTCCGAAATCTTCAAACGTCCGGAGGTGGCGCCGCTGCTCGTAGTTGAGTCAACGGACACCGCGACCGGATACTGCCGAGGCTACCGCTTGCAGGCCGACCCGTGAGGGACCCCAGGCGGCCTGCGGGTTCGGCTGGCCGGTGGTTCAGCAGACCAAGGTGCGCACGTGGACCAGCTACATGCCGGTGGCGCCAGGCGGCCTTGACAGCGCGCACCATGCCCCGTACTCCACCAGCTGCGCTCGATCGCAGGTCAGCCCACTAGGGTCGGGCCATGACAACATCCCCTGCCAGTAGTGCATTCGATTCACTCCGCCTCGACGCCGTGCGCGACCACGAGGCGCTGCGCCGGGCCTACGGATTGCCCAAGGATGCGGCTTTGCGCAAGCAGATGCCCGAACTCACCGACCAGACCCGGCGGCTGATCGGCTGCTCATCGCTGGTGCTGGTCGCCAGCGCGGACGCCGAGGGCAACTGTGACGTATCCCCGCGCGGCGGCCCCGCCGGGTTCGTCTCCGTCCTGGACGCGCGAACGGTTGCGATACCGGACGCGACCGGGAACAAACGCCTGGACACCCTGCAGAACGTCATCGCGACCGAACGGGCGGGACTACTCTTCGTCATCCCGGGTCGCACCACGACGCTCAGGGTGAACGGCCGGGCCTGCGTCTCCACCCGTCCCGAGCTGCTGTCGCAGTTGACCGCCGTGGGCAAGCCGCCGGCCAGTGCGCTGGTGGTGGGGATCGAGGAGGTCTACCCGCACTGCCCCAAGTCGCTTATGCGCAGCGGGGCCTGGAAGCCGGAGCAGTGGTTGCTGACTGATGCGCAGCCGACCTCAGCTGAGGTGACACTGGCTCAGTTGCGGATGCCGGAGTTGACGATCGCTGACATTGAGCAGGCAGAGGCGGACTCGCTGAAGTACAGGTACGCGTAAGAATCCGTCCTGCGGTTACTGAAACCACCAACCGGCCGCAAGATACCGGTCGTGGTCGCCGACGTCGGCTACGGTCGCGGAACCTCTTTCGAGCCGCCGGACTTCAGCCGCCTGGTGCGCTTCTTGAGGAGTTTCTCCGCGACTTCGTGGGCCCGAGCCGGGTCGTAGACCGTGATCGTCTTGTCCGGTGAATACATCGCGGCGGCCCGGGGCGTGTACTGATAGCTGCGGACGCCGTGGCTGACAGCCAGCGCGTCGACCGAGCCGACTGGCACCTGCCACAGGGCTGCCAGGGACGATGGAGTCCACCACTCGTCCGGGCAAACGAAGTTCCGATCAACCTCCGTCTGGTACTCCACCGCTACGTGAGTCGAGCCGAGCTGGCTGGTCAACCAGTCGAGCAATGCCTTTGGGTCGACCCGGGATATTGGGGCCTGAAAGCCCGCCTCACACTCTTTCATTCCTGCACGCGTGTGCAACACCACTTTGAGTGACTTTCGTTGGCCCAGCCTGAGCCGCTCGACAATGACGACGCGCTGCAGTTCAGCCACAGAAGCGGTCGACGAACGCAGTAAGGACCCGATCACGAGTTGTTTCGCATTCCCCTGGGGGCGAAACTCGACCCACCGCACCATGGTGGTTGACACCGTGAGTATCAACCCCAGGGCGAGACCGATGATGGCCAGGGCTGTTAGCCCGAGACCAACCCAGAGCATGGCCCAGACCAGTCCGGACTCTGTGAGTACGGCGATCACCAGAGCCGGCAGCAGGAGGGGGGACGCGATCCACAGCGGGACCAAGACGCTCCCGCCGATCGCGACACTGAACTCCCGGACACGGCTTGGCACGAACACCAGCCGCCCGCCCTCTGCCGTCGCCGACACAACTCCCGCCAACGGATCCGTGTTGCGTATGGCCATAGGTCAAATGTAGAGACGAGCCGGGATATGCGTAAGAGGCTGGCACGGCACGGCAGTTCCACGCCCACGAGGGACCCCTTCCGAGCTCCCGCGACAGGCTGTTGAACGGATCACCGCGCCAGACGAGTCGGAGACCGAGACCGAGGCCAAGCCGGCCTCACGCCTCGGCGAGTCGTCCTGGAGGCACCGCAGGATCGGCGTGCCCAGCCTGCCCGGAACGGCACCAGCGGGGACGGGCAGACGGTGTCGAGCATCTCAGGATCCAGGGACGTCCGGTCGGCCCGCGGCTTTCATGATCCACACCGCAGGCGGTATCCGATCGGAAACCAGCTCTCGGCCTACGCTCTCTTTCATGGAAAGGAACAGCAGCAAGATCATCATCTTTGGGGCTGGCGGCCGGGTCGGCCGGGCGGCCGAGGCGGAGGCCCGGCGGCGGGGCCACGAAGTCACAGCAGTCGGGCGGGCCGACGGGCAGGTGACGGACCCAGCAGATGTGGCCCGGCTCGCCGCCGGGCACGATGCGGCGATCGTCGCCGTGTACGACCCCGCGACAAGCCCCGGCGAGTTCTTCCCCGCAGTCGCCCGTGCCCTCGCTCAAGGGCTCCCGACTGCCGGGGTGACGCGACTGGTGTCCGTCGGGCTGGCATCCGTGCTGCCCACCGCGACCGGCGACCTGTTGATGGACACCCCCGGATACCCGCAGGAATGGCGGGAGTTCTACGTCGGCCACGGCGCCGGGACCGAGGCGCTGCGCGCGGCCGCGCCGGATTCGCTGGACTGGGTGGTGCTGAGCCCGGCCGGGGACTTTGACCACGAGGGCGAGCCCTCCGGCGGTTACGCGCTCGCCCCAGCTGCCGCCGGGAGCCGGATCACCACCGCGGACTTCGCCCGCGCACTGCTGGACGAGGTCGAGGTGACGACTCTGCACCGGACCCACGCGGGGGTGTCCGCCGCAGGACCAACATGACCCATGGCAACCCGACCCCTTGGATCGCCGACGACATCCGCCCCTTCCACGGGACCGTGGCCATCCTGCCCCGCGGTGACCGACCTGCTCTGACAGACAACCCCGGGGCCCGCCACAACGGCCTCGCCGCCCCTCGTTGGCGGTTGGCCCGCTTCCGTGTGGCAGGGTGAGCAGGCGGGCGTACGTCACGGTGTATCCGGCGAGGACCAGTCGCAGGGCGCCCTGGGAGTAGCGCCGAGGCCGACCTGTATCGCAGGCGCAGCCGCCTGGGGGACAGGGACGTTGAGCAGTTGCACGAAGGTGCGCTGAGCACCACCGGCAGTGCGAGGCGTCCGCCGCTGACGGCAGCAGCGCCGCGGCGAGCTCATGGGGCCGGGCGGCGACGGCGTACGTGCCATGGCTGCGATCAGTCGCTGGATGGTGATCTTCCTGGGTCGGGCGGCTCGTACACTGTCGAAAATGGAGGACCACGCGGCCACCGGGATCGGGGCACGTCCGGCGCCCGTCTTGCGGCAGTACGTCGACTCGTATGTCGGCTTCGACCTCCGCGGGCTCCCGACGGGGGTGCACTGCGGGCCGCCGAGCCGCGCGCTCACTGCGGTGATCAGCCTGTCAGATCCTTTGGAGGTGGCGGCGGGCGTTGACGACGGGTCACCGGTCACCCGGTTCGACAGCGTGGCCGGGGGTCTGATGTGCCGGTCCGTCGCGATTCATCACGACGGACGTCAGCAAGGTGTTCAGGTAGCGCTGACACCGCTCGGGGCCCGGGCCATCTACGGCATGCCCGCCGCCGAGCTCGCCCACCGACTGGTCCCGCTTGACGAGGTTCTCGGGGCGCTTGCCGTCGAGCTGGTCGACCGGCTCCGATCGGCGACAACATGGGCGGCACGGTTCACCGCGCTGGACGAATTGCTCCTCCGAGCTGTCGACCGAGGCGCCTGCGGCGATCATGTCCGCCGGGTGCGCCCCGAGGTAGCCGAGGCGTGGCGCCGCCTCGTCGCAGCGCGGGGTTGCGTCCAGGTTGGCGCGGTCGCCACGGAACTCGGCTGGAGCCGTCGGTACCTCACCGAGCGGTTTCGCGGCGAGATGGGCCTGTCGCCGAAGGCCTTCGCCCGCGTCTTGCGCTTCGAGCACGCGCACGAACTGGCGGCGGCGCGGGACCCGCTCCCGTGGGGCGATGTGGCCAGCGTCTCTGGCTACGCCGACCAGGCCCATCTCGTCCGGGACTGGCGCGAGTTCACGGGCCGAACACCGACGGCCTGGCGTCGCAGCGAAGTCCTCCTCGGAGCCGGGTAGCCGCCAACCGTCTGCCCGGCGCATCGGCATCTCTTCCCTTTTCTTCAAGACCGCCCGATCACTGTCGTGGACGATCATCGGCATGAGACTCGTACACCACGAAAGCAATGCGGCGGACCTGCGGACCACCCCCGTGCATCTCGGACTGGGATCGACAGCGAAAACCGTCGAGGGTCTCACCTGGGACCCGGAGGTGCTCCAGGCTTACAGCGCCGCGGTCGCGGCAGACGGCGCCGAGGGCCGGTTGGTGATGATCTTCGACGGCGACGGTCTCGGTGACCATTGGGAGAGCCACCCCGCAGGCGACGAACTGGTCGTTTGCCTCAGCGGGTCCGTGACGGTCACCCGCGACGTGGACGGGGTCCTCGACCGCGTTCTGCTCGGACCGGGCCAGGCCACCATCAACCCGGCCGGGGTATGGCACGCGGTCGACATGCAGGGGCCGACGTCCATCCTGGCCATCACCGCGACCCTCGGCACTGACCACCGTCCTCGGACCGACACCCGCCCGACCGAACACGCCGGCACGCCCCGCCCGACCGAACACGTCGGCACGCCCAGCCCGGAGGAAGCGCCGTGACGACACGCATCGCGTGCCTCGGCGACAGCCTCACCCGCGCGCAGTTCAGCGTCGACTACCTGGATCTTCTCGGACGACGCCACTCTTCCGGTGACGTACAGCTTGCCCGTTTCGGCGCCAACGGCGACTTCGCCTACAACCTCTTGCAGCGTCTCGATGCTGTCGTCACGAACCCACCCGATGTGATCACCGTGTTGATCGGGACCAACGACGCCCGAGCAAGCATTGCCGGCTACCCCGTCGAGCAGGCCATGAAGCGCAAACAGCTTCCTGAACGCCCGTCGGCCGACTGGTTCCAACAGTGCCTGGGAGCCGTCGTCGCACGGCTGCGAGCGGAGACCGACGCTACGATCGGTCTGCTGTCCCTGCCGGTACTCGGCCAACAACTCGACGGAGCAGCGGCACAGGCATCGCAGGCGTACAGCCGGATGATCGCCGAGGTCGCCGACAGCAACGAGGTGGCCTACCTTCCGCTCCACGAACGCCAGATCGAGGAACTGCGCCAGGCGGACCCGCCGCCGATTCCATACCGGGAGGTGACGCCGGCAGCGGTCGTCGGCGTCCTCGCCCAGCACACCTTGCTGCGCCGTAGCCTTGACACGATCTCGCGGCGGCGAGGTCTTGTGCTCACGACCGACCACATCCATCAGAACAGCCGCGGCGCCACCCTTATCGCTGAGGCCATCGACGCCGGCCTGATGACCCGGAGCGCGTAGCTGGTTCCGGCACCCGGCCAGTCGGATGCCATCGACCGCGGGGTGGTGGCATCCGATCCAGGTGGTCAACGCCTACGACATCCGGCTCGTCGGGTTGCGTGATGACCACTTGGCCACGGCCCTGATCAGCTCAAACGACTCATCGGACAGCCCCTCGGCCGATGGCAACGGCTGCGGGCGGACCAGGTCGACCGGCACGCCCTGCCCCGATGCAGCCTCCGGCTGCTCGGCCGCGGCACCGTTGTGAGGAACGCGCAGATCCGTTCGTGAGCGAGCTGGAGGGCGGAGCGGCCGTCGAGCTGGGAGAGCTTGGCTTCCGCCCTGGCGAGGCTGACTTGGAGGCCAGCAACTTCCCCGGCCCAACCTTCACGCTCGGCTTCTTCGACGCGAGCGATGAAGTTGTCGCAGATCTCGGCCGGGCGGGACCTCTGGGAGGGGTCCGGACGACGAAGCATTGAACAGCCGGACGCACGCGTGCTCGTGGACGGAGGCGGTGCCGTAGACGCGTCCGCAGGTGTATTGAGGTCTTTGCCGGGTCAGTCGTCATCGATCCCGGCAAGCATTCCTGGCGCCGGTGAGTGTTCCGAGCCCTGGAAAGCTGATAATGATCCGTGCGTATAGGTGCTGCACATAAGACTCCACTGCCGCTTGCGCGAGGCCGCCCTGCGCGCAGAGCAGCACCGTCTGTGGCCGCTGCCAGGTCACCACGGACCCCGTGCCCCGGCGAAAGATCTCCGGGCTGCAGGACGGTCCCCGCCAATGTCACGGCCACGCGAACGTTGCCTGATGCCGCCCGTATGAAGACCTGGAAGGTCCTGCGCGACTGCCGCCTGAGACGCGACGGTGTGCGCCACGCGATGCACGGCGTTGCCCGCTTACACAACCTGGCTCTCACGGGATGACTCCCGCCGCATGCGGGACCTGAGAGGTCCACGGGAGACTGGCCTTGGGGAACATCGGGCAAGCGATATCGGCAGCCCATATGTTCCCCAAGGTTGGAGATGGCTCCCCACGTCGCAATCTCGGAGGAGAATTAGTCGAGGCAGAACTCGTTGCCCTCAATGTCCTGCATCGTGATGCACGACTCGTTGACGCCATCGGCGCGCTGCGTCAGCACGTGTTTCGCGCCGAGTGCTATCAGTCGTGCGCATTCGGCCTCGAGCGTGGCAAGGCGCTCCTCACCCACGAGCCCGGTGCCGACCCGCACATCAAGATGCAGCCGGTTCTTGACGACCTTGCCCTCGGGAACTCGCTGGAAGAGCAAGCGCGGGGCCAGACCCGAGGGATCGATGCACGCGAAGTAGATCTCGTCATCGGGCGGCAGCGAGAGGTGGTACTCCTCCCACGTGGCGAAGCCCTCCGGGACCGTCGGCACGACGTACCCCAGCACCTCGCACCAGAAGGCGGCGAGGCGCGCAGGCTCCGCGCAGTCGAAGGTCACTTGGAACTGCTTGATCGTTGCCATCGGCGCACGATAACAGGGCCCTGCTCATCTCCCCAGGTCGGGAGGTCCACACGTTGTTGGGAGGACGCGTCTACTACCCGCTGTTGTGGCGTGCGGTCGCAAGGGCGAACGGAAGTCAGTGCCTCCTCAAGGGGAACCTGGGATGCGATACCGGCCAGCCACTCTCGTGCTGCCAAAGATCAGTTACGGGACAACCGTCAAGGCGAACCGGTAGCTCAGTGAAGGGAGTTCGTCGCGCACGAAGTCCAGGTCCAGTTCAGGTAGGTACAACCGCGGGAGCACCTGGGGTCCACACGTGCCGCCCTCATCGTTCGTGAGCGGCACCCAGCTGACTCGCAGCCAGGCCTGCCCGGGCCTGCGGCGAGCCCGCGAGTGCCGCCTACGAGGGCTGGCTCCTACGGTTCTGGGCCTGGGCGGACGGCTACGACTTGCCACATCCGGCCAAGGCTCGGTCCAGCTTCTCCAGCCAGCCGTCGACCTCCGCCTCTGAGTCGAAGTCGGCATTCGTGATCCGCTGCACGAGAGCAACGGCTTCTGCCCTGCTCAATCCCATCATGCTCATCTCGTTTACAGATCCCACCAGCAGTACAGGCGTCGACGCCCAGGCTGGCACGGTCTGCCAGTCTGGACAGCAGGACCACCACCTCGCAAGCGGTACCGTCGGTGAGCCCGTACGCCTGCGATTCATCCGTCTCAGCCCACGCACCAGCAGCATCGGCCAGGCCGTCGTGCGATGCGGTCGTCAGGCCTTCTTGCTGCCATCCGGGCCAGCAGTCGGCAGACCGTCTGCCACGGCGGAGGTCAGGCGGCAACAGTCTCCAAACACGTCGTGTGTTTCGCCGGTCGGCCGCCGGACTTGACCGCTGGCACCAACGGACGGAGATCTCCCATTCCGCACGGGACAGGTCCGTCGAGTAACGGGTACGCAGCCCGCACACCCCAGCCCCCCTGAAGTGAACACCACCCCTCTAACAGTCCGGTGCCGACGGTTCGTCTGCCCATGCGTCCTCCTGAGTCAACGATGAATCCCCAAGGCATGACGCGGAGGGCTGCAAACCATCCTTGATCCGGCCCACTCGGCGATGGTCCAGCAGTTCTTGCGCGAACAGGACCGACAACAGGCCGAGTACCAACTTCCGGCCGGCATCGAGATTCGAGCCGTGTGAAGCGTCCCGTATCCGGCTCAACGGGCCCTCGAACGCCTCCTGGCAGCAGGCAGGGTCTACGCTGTGACTTGCGGTCACCGCATGATCGTGTGTCTTCACACGCCGATGATTAACGGCGGCCGCACCCGTCTCCACACCGCGTCAGGTCGCGCAGCGTCTGCCTGTCGTCCTGTGTATCGGAGGGCTTGTGCAACGTGGCGAAGTCTGGTGGGTCCAGTTCGACGAGCGGAGGTTGGTCGTACTGCTGTCAGGAGACGACGCGTCCGGCTTCCAGGTGATGCAGGTGGTCGCTCCGGCGGGACTCGACATCAGCGGTCTGGGCATCGAAGTGGCGGTCGGCGCCGGTGAAGGGCTGCCGCTCGAAGGCGTGCTGCGGCTCGCGCTTCCGCGTCCAGGCTTCACCCCGTGCACGTGGCTGACCGCCGTGTCCCGGGACGACCTGATAGAGCGGGCGGCCGTCCTGTCCTCCAGGAAGCTCAGTGAGATCGACGATGCCTTCCGACTTGCTGAACAAGCACAGGAGCGGACCCCGGCAACGACCGCGAAGCTCAGCGAGATACGGGAGGCCCTTCGCCGCAGCGAACACGGTTAGGTGGAAGCGGAGTTGACGTCCGTGACGGCATGGGCGATCTCGGGTGAGACGATCCACGCCGGACAGGCCATGGGACGTCAGCGGCAGTCCACCCGGCTCGGCGCGACTCGTCGATCAGCCGGGTGGTGAGGGCGCGTTCGACGACCAGGACGTGGGCAGTGGCGGGCTTCCCTGTCGCCTCCAGTAGTTCCTTCGGATGCCTGGCCCCACGGGCAAACAGAGGGTGAAGGCCTCCTCGAACTGGCCGATGATCGCAACAGTGTCAGCATTGCCGCTCCGCCGCAGGATCGCGCGGAGTGAAGAGCCTGCCGTGGGTGCGCCGCCGGGGTGGGGGCCAGGGGTACAGATCCGCAGCGCCGCGATGTGTAATCCGGCGGTGCGCTAGAGGCCGGGGTGCTGGAGACGGTGGAGGAGTCCGGCGCGCAGCTGGGATGGCTTGCAGCTGCCGGCAGTTGCGGCGGCACCGTCGCGACATCGGTCCAGGCTGGCGGCAAAATTGTCACTTGTAGGGCGGCATGTTGTTGGTCGGGTCTCCAGAGCTCCAGTCGATGTGGGTCACGAGGACGGTCAGGAGGAGTACCACCACGATCAGGACGAGCACGCCCACCCAGAAACTGTCCGCAGGTCCGGGAATGTGTGGATCCAGAGAGCTGTCCGGCGGGTCACCATCCCCCTCACCAGCATGGTCCCCGGCTTCACTGTACCCATCGGGTGCCACGGCCCCTCCTTCGATAGGGCCATGGCACCGCACCGCGGGGCAGGCGTCAAGGCCGCCCGCAGCGGCTGGTTTCGTGGGGCCGCAGGGGCGTGACCACCAGCGGGTCAGGCAGGTTCAAGGCAGTTGACCCGCCAGTGCTGCCAACGCTGGTGATCGACCCCGAGCCGATGAGCCATCGGCCGCAACGAATCTGATCAACTTCACCAGGACGCTCAGTTGACGCACTGAGCCTTTCAACTTCCACGGCCGGTCCTCCACTCAGCCCTGCGCGGCCCGCCCCCCTCCAGTCCGGCGGCCAGCCAGTCGCGCCAGTCGGGCTTCATTCGGGACGGCAGCCAGGACGGCCCTTTGGGCCGCAGCGCCTCCACACCGGCCCCCCGCCAGCGGGCGTGCCAGGCATAGACGGACTTGCGGGAGACCTGCGATCGCCGTGCAACCCGCGTCGGCGTCACCCGTTGCTCGTACAATTCGTCGGCCTCGAACCGCACATTCTTGCCCTGAGCCAACTTGTTCGTGGTCAGACCCCCCGTCGGGATACCGCATCACACGCGCATGCACCCACCAGCGAGATCACCGTCACCCTGAGCCGTAAACCTCAGTAGCCGCTTCCTTCCCTATGCTGGCGGGATGATCGATGTGCCGATATCAGTGCTGGAAGTCGCGGTGGTCGAGTCAGGGACCCGTGGCGTGGAGACCCTGCGGGATACCGCCGTCTTCGCTCGTAAGCTCGAACTCCTGGGGTACCAGAGGATCTGGTACGCCGAGCACCACCATTCGCCCGCGATCGGTGCGTTCCCGCCCGTGGTCCTGATTGCTCACGCGGCGGCCTCGACCTCATCGATCCGGCTCGGGTCGGGCGGAGTACTGGCGCCCAACCATGCGCCCATCACGCTCGCGGAGCAGTTCGGAACACTGGCCGCGTTGCACGAGGACCGCATCGACCTGGGTATCGGCCGCGGCCCCGGAACTTTTGACGAGGCCACCGCGCGCGCACTGCGCCGCGGAGCCGGGCCGGCGACGGACGAGCAGTACCACGACGACGTCGCGGCGATCCTGTCATTCCTGGTGGACGAAGTGTCACTCGGTTTCCTGCCGGAGCCCTGGCTGCTGTGCTCCAGTACTGCGGGTGCCGCCCTCGCCGCGCGACTCGGCCTGCCGATCGCCGTCGCCCACCACATCCGGCCCGACAGCACCTTCGCCGTACTGGAGCGCTACCGGGCCGAGTTCGTGCCGTCCCGTTGGTGTGAGCGGCCCCGGGTCCTGGTGTGCGTGGAAGTCATATGCGCTGAGACGGAACAGGAAGCGGCCTGGCGAGCCGGGCCCATGGACGTGGTGAAGGCCGGGCTCATCAAGGGGCTGAGCGACATTCCCTTCCCCACCCCTGCGGACGCCGCAGCCCATCCCTTCACGCCGGAGGAACGACAGGCGCTCGCCGGATTCCGTGCACAGCAGGCGTGCGGAACACCCGAGACCGTCGTGCGCCGGCTCGCGCAACTGGCTGCCGAGACCGGAGCGGACGAACTCATGCTGACCACGCCTGTTTACGATCTCGACGCCCGCGTCCGCTCCTACGAACTCATCAAAAAGCACTGCGAGGCCATGACAGCGCCGTGAGAGGACGGGACCTCGGATTTTTCGTCACGGTTGTCTCGCTCGCTGTGAGCAGGCATGACAGAGACCCTCCGGAACTGGTCAATGCACGTTCGGGCACTCACAGTTGACGACTCGCTCTCGGTCCTCCAGGGCTGGGACGCTCCACGGTGACCGGCCGCTCGCGGCGCAGGCGGACCTAATTGAGGCGGTCCTCACGGGCGAGATACACGAGCAGTTCGAGGGGCCCTGTGGTGCGGGAATCAAGGACTCTGCGACATGCTGGTGCTGGGCATACCCGGAGAGTGTGAGGCATCGCCGGGCCGGGCCTATGGCCTTGGCCAGGTTGTAGTCACCAGAGACCGTCACGGCCGCCCGGTCGGCAGGACGTCGATGGGCGGACACTGGCTCAGAGCTGGCTCACCGCTCGCGAACGCGAACGTGCATGCCACCGGGTATGTCCAGCGGGGATCACGGGGTGTCCGAACGTGGGGTCAGACGGGACGGGATCAGCCAGTTGAACCGGCTGCCCGGCTTTGGCTCACTCCCCCCCGACACCCCCCACCGGGGGTCGACGGCCCGCCGGGACCCGCCGAGCCCTGTGCCGGGGGGCGGGCGGCGGAGTGCGCCTGTCCGTCAGACGGGCTGGATGGCGAAGACGAAGAGGCCTCCGGCGCTGCGGACAGCGGCGTACCCGTTCGTCGTGAACTGCGGCATCTCCTCGATCCCCGAGGCCAGCCGCGGATTTGCCGTTCCGCCTCCTCCACCAGTTCTTCGATGACCCCTCGCGTGTCTGGGCTCCACCCGTTCTACCACTGACGAACAGACCTACGATGACGGGCACCGGCGTCGTCACCTTCGACGAGAGCGCCACGATGTCGCCGTGTCCGGCTGCGGGCTGGCGCCTGATCGTGGCGATGTCGACGTCACGGATGCCCGCGTCGAACACGCTCTGGGCGATCACGGTCAACGCGACGAGGTCGCCGTGACCGACCACCGCGCGTCGCATGGCCAGCACGGTCTGGAGGTCCTGCTGGGTGGTGGTAGGGATGCCGGTGGTGATCTGGCCGACAGGGGGCACGTGGATGATGCCCGCCTGCTCGGCCTCGTGCGCCCGTGCGGCCAGAGTCGTGGGGGGGAGGAGGGTGTCGGCTCAGACCGCCGGGGGAGCAGCGACGGGTCCCTGGACGTGAGGCCGTGGGCCCGGGGCCCTGGGGAGCTTGGTACAGCAGGCCCTGGTGCGGGAGTGTGGCCCTGAGGGATACCGAGCTCTTGCTGGCGAGAGCCCCACTGCCTCGGCGATCTCGTGCATCGAAGGGGAGTATCCGCGGTTGTGGACTGATGCGCCGTCGCAGTGCAGAACGGCGCGCTGACGCGTTGTCGGGCCGTCCGTGTCTGCCCGGATCTCCGGGGGAGGACCGGGCAGGTTGGCTGGGGCGGGCATGCGAGCCCCTCATGCGTGATCGTGCGCGTCATGAAGGTAAGCCCGGACCTCCGGGCCAGGGAACACTTCGGCGAAGGAAGAGGGCGGTTGGGCGCCGTAGCGGCGAGTAGCAGAGGGCCAGCACATGCAAGCCGGCCGGCATCATGTGGCGATACGAACGTGGCCCGGACGGTACCTGGCAGGACAGCCTCCTGATGGACCGCCTGGCCACCGAGCTGGTGCGCTCAGCGCGCGCTCGCCTGCCAGGCGCTCAGTTTGCACCCGGAACTCCTCGCGCGGCGCCTCGGCCCCGGACGGCGGCTCGACCGTCCAGTCCATCGGGGACACACCCAGTGGCTGCTCGCCCATGTGCACCTCTTGCCCGGGGTGCCTTGCGGGAGCTGGAGAACGGGCATTGATAACCGCTGAGTTATCGATCGCTCCCGAAGTCTGCGTTGATCCTTTGGTATCCCCGGGAGAGGCTGGTTCGTGTCAGGACGAGTCGTGCTGTCGGCTCCCGACAATCCATCAGTAATTGGCACACGGGAGTGGGACGACGTGAGCGAGAGGCTCGACATGACCGTGACCTACGCGGTGCATGACGCGCTGCGCAGGGAGTTGGGACACGTCGCCCGAGCCGTCGCCGTCCATCGTGCCGGTCTCCGGCATGTGCTGCGCGTAGCCCCGGGCTGGGGGATGTTCCACAGCGCCCTGCATGCCCACCAAGCCGCTGAGGACGAGGCGCTGTGGCCTTCGTTGCGGCGGGCGCTGGCCGGTCGGCCCTTCGACCTGACGCGGCTTGAGGCGATCGAGGCCGAGCACGCCGCTCTCGCTTTTCTCATCGAAACAGTCGACGACGGATTGACCGACGTCCACATCGGGCCGGACCTTTTTGAAGAGCTCGTCGACGGCCTGGTCACCGGCCTCGACAAGCACCTCGCTCATGAGGAGGAGACCGTCCTCCCGCTGGTGCAGACGGCCTTGAGTCAGCAGCAGTGGGATCTCTTCGGGCGTGCCCATGCCCGGAAGATCGAACCGTGCGTGGCGGGGTTCCTGCCCTGGCTCCTGGACGGTGCCGACGAGCGGACCGTTGCCTCGGTCCTGGATCAGCTCCTGCCGAAGCACGCGCACCACGTGTACGCGCGCAGGTGGCGGCCCCAGTACGAGGCGCTCGACCTGTGGGGGACGCGTGGCCCCGCCGCC
Organism: Streptomyces sp. NPDC043908; assembly: GCF_056435525.1. Classification (NCBI taxonomy): domain Bacteria; kingdom Bacillati; phylum Actinomycetota; class Actinomycetes; order Kitasatosporales; family Streptomycetaceae; genus Streptomyces; species Streptomyces sp. NPDC043908. The sequence goes on from NZ_JBWKEI010000001.1 coordinate 866,872, forward strand.
GTGACCCGGCCGTGAGGTCCGCGCTATCCACGCCCCTTGCCCGGACCTTCTCCTTTCCCACCCCACCCTCGAGGAGTTCGTCTTGTCCAGGGCCGAATCCGCTCGAAGATCCGCTGGCTCCGCACCGACGTCGGAGCCTGGCTTCTCCGCTAGGCGGATCGTGGACGTCTCGGAGGGGACGCCGGACTGCTGATCATCGTTCCGCGTCATCCCCGCCTTCGCCACCGCGCCGCTGTTGCCCGTCCTCATCCGGCGGCTCGACCGATGCACAGTCTTGATCGCCTTGCTGGGTCTGATGCCCGTCGCCAACGTGCTGTCCGTCCTGACCTCCGACTTCGCCGAGCTGCTCGTCTCGTGGTTCCTCACCGGCAACGGCATGGCGGGTTCTGAACGCTCGCGGCCGGCATGGCTGTGAGCATGGTGCCCGGCGCTTACGTCGGTCGGGCCACCGCCCTCGTCTTCGGCCGTGCCAGGGTCGCCATGTGCTGGGTTTCCCGGCCGGGACGCTGATCGGGGGAGTACGGCAGTTGGTGGACCGCGTTCGGCACCGTCGGCGGCCTCGGCTTGCGCGTTGTCGTCGTCTTGCTGCCCCTCATGCCGTCCGTGCCCGCCTGCGACCTCGTCCGACTGCGCACGCTGGCGGCATAGATCCGCAAGCCGGCCGTCCGCACCGGAGTGCTCACCACATTCCTGCTGGTGGGAGGAGACTTCGCGGCGTTCACCTTCGTAGCCCCGCCTTGCGGGACATCTCCGGCATCAGTCAGAGCATGGTCAGGCAGTTTCTACTCGTGTGCGGCGTCGACGGCTCCCTGGGCAACTTCCTCGCCGGTGCGGTCGTGGGGCGCGATGAACGGCGGGTGCTTACGATCGTCGCCGGTTCGCTCGCCCTGGTCCTGGCGCCCTTCCCGCTCGTTGGGACAAGCCCTTCGGATGGGATCGTGCTGTTGGTCGGCTGAGGGGGGCTGGCCGCCGGCGGAGTCCCAGTGGGCGTCCAGACTTGGATTCCGCAGTAGGCACCACTGAGCACCCGAGTGGCGCGTCAGAACTGGAAAGCTCCGAGTTCGCGGACCGTGTCGGCGAGGGCGCGGATTGCCTCGTTCTCTGATTCGGTCCGCCAGATCAGGACATAGGACAGGGTCGCCAGGTCAGGGACGGGTACCCAACGGATGTTCGGCATGCCCCAGTGCCGGATGACGTGGCTGGGGAAGCCGTGGATGGTTTCGCCCATGCCTACCTGGTTGATCATGTCTTCGGCGTTGGTCGTGGGCCGGCCGCGCTCGATCAGCCGGCCCCGCGGAGTGTTGAAGGGAAGGTAGCCGTCCTCCCAGTAGTCGGGGATGCCGGACGGCATGGCGTGCTGGAAGTCGGCGAACATTTCCAGCCGTACCGAGGTGCGTTGCGCGAGTGGGTGGTCGGCGGTGACGGCGAGTATTCGGGGGTCCGTCATCAGGACCGGTCCGACCGTAAAATCGGGTTCCTCGACGGGCAGCCAGGCAACCAGCACGTCGAACTCGCCGTTGCGCAGTCGGCCGAACGGGTCGAGATACGTCAACTGATGGATCTCCAGTTCCCACCGGGGATAACGCGACCGGAAAGTCTTCCAGTAGAAGTGCAGGTCAGCGACGTTGAACGGCATCATGCCGATACGGATCCGGTCGGTGACCCCGCGGGCGGCCAGCCGGGCGCGTTCCATGGACGCGTGCAGGCCCGCGTAGACCGGCTGCAGATCGTCGCGCAGTTGGCGCCCCACCGCGGTCAGGCGCACGGTGCGGCTGGTGCGCTCGAAGAGCGCGGCACCTATGCGACGTTCCTGCTTCCGAATGACCTGACTGACGCGGGCCTGGGAAACCCGCAGCCGCTCGGCCGTCCGGCCGAAGTGCAACTCCTCGGACAGCACCAGAAAGATCTCGATGTCACGCAGCTCCATGACGCCCCCGTGTCCCGCCCAACATCCCCCATGGTCGTTGAGCCCGGGAAGTATATGGCCCCCCTTCCCGATGGCTGAAACACGTCCATCGTGCTCGCCATGCACCGCCTCGCCCGGCGCCCCGAAGGGGAGTGGCAGCGCGTCGGTGCGTTCGGGTCATGCCCGGCACGAGCGAGCCGGTCCGGGGGCCGTGTTGTGTAGGAGGCGGTCGTGTCTCCCATGCCAGGCACGGGCGGAAGCGTGGAGGGGGAGTGGGGCCTACTGGCGTGGGGCGAGCGCGTTTCTTGAGCCGGTGACGACTCCCACGGCGTCCCCCATGGCGGAAACCGTTCCGCGTTCGTCCTCGGAGATGTGTGCGGCAAGGGTCCGCAGGAAACAGCCCGTCATGTCACTGCCCCTCTAGACACTGAGCACGGCCGCCCTGCATGGCCCAGAAGCCGTCGACACACTCGCCACCCTCAGCAAGATGCTCCACGAGCGCTACACCAGCGGCGACCCCCGGTACTGCACCGCCATCTTCGGCACCATCGAACTCGGACACCACCACCGGACAGGTCACCGTCCACCTGGCCTCAGGCGGACGACCGTCCGCCCTCATTTTGTGTGCTGAGGGCACCTGTGGCTTCCTGTCCTCCCGGCGACCTCCTCGTCGCCATCCGGCACCAGCGACCTCCAGCATGTCAGCGGCCGCCGTCGCTGGCACCGGGGCGAAACGCCATGGCCTGCCGAAGTCGACCATGTTCGTGTCGGTTTCGGCAGCGGCAGAGAACCTGCTCCGCATTGGTACAAGGACACTGCCAGGGTGCTATCCGGCGCGTCCTGGGCTGAGCGACCTCGGCTCGGCGGTCTCGGTGCGGGTGGGCGGCAGGGCATCGACCGCCGTAGTGAACACGGCCTCGGCTGGCAGGCGCCGCTCCAGGGCGAACAGCATGGCTGCCCCGGCCGTCGAGCTCGCGGCCAGCACCAGCCAGGGCAGCCGGCCGTCGAGCGTCAGCAGCCCGGTGAACAGGGATGGGGCCAGGGTCTGGGACAGGGCCCAGGACAGTTGATAGGTCGCCAGGTAGCGGCCGCGCGCCTCGCTGGGAGCGGCGCTCACCGAAAGCGCGCCCGCGCTCGGGCTGTGCACCAACTCGCCGACCGTGTAGAGGACCAGCAGCCCGACCAGGCCGGTCATCACGCCCTCGCGGGGCATGGCGCCCAGCAGGGCGTAGCCGAGGAAGGCGGCGGCGAAGATCAGGGCGCCGACCGCGGCCACTCGGGTGCGTCGGGTGAAGCGCCTGCCAAGCCTGCCGACCGGCACGCCGGCGAAGGCGCAGAGCGCGGTGTTGACGGCGAACAGCGGACCGGCCACCGAGGCAGGCAGATCGAACTGGGTCACGGCGTACACCGGCAACAGCACACTGAGCGCCGAATACCCCAGGGCGATGAGGAAGTTGGCCACGGTGAGCCCGGTGTATGGACGGTCGCGCAGCACCGCGCGGTAGCCGGCCCGCTGTCGGCCGCTCGTCAGGTTGGCCGGGTGCGGTGTCCTGATCCGTAGCGCGAACAATGCCGCGATGAAGAAGGTCGCCGCGTTCAGCCAGGCGACGGCCAGGAAGCCGCCATCACCGCCGAGTTGGACCAGTCCCGCGGCAAGTAGACCACCGGCGCCGAGACCGGCGTTGTTCACGCTGCGGGCGAGCGCCATCAGCCGGTCCCGGTGCTCCCCTTGGGCGAGGTCGCCGATCAGGGCCTGCTGAGTGGCGGGGAACGCCTGAGCGCCGGCCGCAGTGAGGGTGGCGACCAGGGCGAAGACCGGCAGACTAGTGCCGAGCGGGAAGGCCAGGAAGCCGAGACCGCGGATCAGGTAGAGGGCCAGCCGCACCCCCCGGGCGCCGAACCGGTCGACGGCCCAGCCGCCGACCGGCATGGCCCCCATCGCCAGCAGTCCGGCGACCGTCAGAACGGTGCCGATCATCGCCAGTGGCAGTCCGGTGATGCGCTGGAAGAAGACCAGGCTGAACGGCACGTACATGCCGGTGCCCACCGCGTCCACCAGCATCCCGGCGATCAGGTTTCGCTCACCGGGCAACCGGTGGTCCTTCGCTTGCATTCTCGCTCTCCTCAAGTCGACTGTGCTGTCTATGGATCGGGGCCTGGCGCGGACGGGCGAAGCCCGTGGTGTCGGTGTGGCCGCCGGTCTTGATGATCGGACCGCTGTGATGCCGACGTCCGGGCGCGCGGCGGTCCGCAGGCCCTGGGTCGGGCGGCCGACCGCGGGGTTAACGTGTTTTCTGCCGGGGGCGGGTTCTCGCCTGTTCGAGTCGGCGGGAGCGGGTATCGCGAGAGTTGGTGGAGTCAGCCACGATCGCCTCCGGCCGACCGTGGGGACGTACGGACGGGTGGGCTGCCAACCGAGGTGGGTGACGGCGCGCTTCCGGGATACCTGGTTCAGGCCCAGGGCCTCGGCGAACGGGGCTCCGAGGGCTCGGCGGTGTGTTCCGTCTGCCAGGGCTCGGCCCGCCCGCTGCCGCCGGCGGCCACGTCGGCGGCCAGTGCCGCGACCGGCATCACCTCGTGCGCCACCCCGTGCAGCGCGGTGGCCGTGTCGGCTTTGGTCACGGTTAGCACGAACAGGTTGGATGGGTCATCCAGGTGCACTATCGGCTACCTGGTCGCCGGGGGGCCTTCGTACCGGCCGATGCCGCGCTCACCCGGCTCAGCCGACCATCAGACCGGAGATACCACCGCCTTGGCCGTACGCGAAGCCGGGCCTCACGACGACCGCGCGTACGTCGTCGTCGGCCAGCACACGCTGCTCGATACACGGGCGATAGCCGACCATGGCGATGGCGTTCGCCAGGGCGACCTCGTCCAGGGCGACGACATCAGTAGGCTCCCAGCACCCAGACGCCGCTGCTGTAGATGAAGGTGCGTCCGGAGCCGCGCAGCCGGGCGACCGGCGCGTCAACGGCCGCGGTGTCCACGACCGTCTCCGATCGCGGAGGCAAGGCTGGTTACGCCATCGATGTCCTCGGTGACGACCGCCCGCAGCGAGTCCGGGTCGGCCAAGTCGCCGATCCGCACCGGCTCACCGGTCGGCAGCCGACTGTCCTCCTTCACGGAGTGGGCCACCTGGTGGCCGTGCGCAGTGAGCTGCCGGACCACGACTGATCCGATGTAGGCGGTGGAACCCAGCGCGAGTACCTTCACGATCGATCTTCTTTCCGGATGGAAGAGCAGAAACGGTGGGATGGCAGACGAACAGTCCGCCGCTCGTTCGCTTGAGGCGGCGGCGCGGCCGACGTGAGGAGCGATGCCGTCCACTGCCGTCAACGCCGTCGCCCGCGTGTGGGTGCCGTGGAACCTGGTCGTCAGGGCGAACGCCGAGCGAGACTTCGGCGACTACCGGGTTGGCTGCTGCACAGCGTGCATCCGCGTCAGGGGGTTGGGACTCGCCCAGTAGGCACACCCAACTGAGCAGGCGCCGACAGCGACGCGCTGACGTCGTTGATGACCTCTAGCCGTCTGGTGTGGCCGATCCTTTCGGTGACGGAGCAGGACGCGGCGCGGCTGTGAAGGGTGTCGACGGGGCGAGCCGTCACCTGCACGGGGCGGGCGGTGACCGCGAGATGCTGCAGCTATATGCGGCCCGGAGCCACCCGCCACTGCTCACAGTGCCGCTCGGGCGGTTGCGACACAGTAGTCGCCGCCGGCGCCGAACCGGATCTGGCCAGCGGTGTCGGGGTGGGGTAGGCATGCGGGGTCCTCCTGTGTCCGATGACGTTGGTGTGGTGGCGCTGATGGCCCGCGACAGATCCTGCGGCTCCCCGCTCCGCCCCATCAACGCAAAGATCTGCAATCTCCGATAACCGGGGCTTATGGAAAGGCCTGGCTGCTGTCGCGAGCGCCTGATTTCACAGTTCGCGTCCAATCGGCCGGTGCTGTCGCAGCGCTCCCCCTCCGCCGCTGCAACGTCTGCGGTACGGATCCTCCTGGGCTGAGCGGCAGCCCGGGAGGTGCAACCGATGATCTGCGCGTCCGCTTACCCGGTTGCAGTTGGAGGCGCTGGGCCAGTTCGATTGCGCCGTGCCGAGGGGGGCACGGTGCTGGACGCCATCCAGGATCTACTGCTCCGTACGACTTCACTTGGTGCTGTTCCGTCCCGGACAGAGGGCCCCCTTCAGGCCCGGCACCACAACCGCGACGCCCGTTCGGCGGTGGCCCATACCTGCGGCCGCAAGCACCTTGCGCGGGTGACGTACTCCGCCCGCACAAGGTCGACGGGTTAGGGACTTTCGTCTGGATCATCAGGGCATTGGTCCGGGTGTGCCGTTGGCTGACGCGCAGTGGGCCCGGGTCGAGCCGTTGCTGCCGGACCGGACGACGAAGCAGGGTGGGGGTGGCGGAATCACCAGTTGGATGATCCACGCGATCGCGTCCAAGTACCGCACCGGGACACCGGGGATGGACCTGCCGGAACATTTCAGGTCGTGGGAGGGCGCTCACAACCGCCCAGGTCGACGCCAAGGGCGCTCTCGACTGGTCTTCGCGACCGACTTCACGCTCGTCCAAGCCCTCCAGCACGCCACCGGGGCCCGTCAAAAGGGGCCCCGGCCAGCGGACCGGCCGACGAGGGCCTCTGACGCTCCCGTGGCGGTCTGATCACCGAGATTCATCTCGACGCAATGGCTGTGGTGTGATTTCCTGTGCCACCTTCCGGGGCGGCTCAGGGCGGCGGCTGCCGGAAAGCCTGACAGATTTGGCCAGGCCAGGCCAGGCCACCCGGTCCAAGTGAAACCGCCCCGGGAGCGGACCAGTTGAGGGTGCCGGGATTCAGCCAGCTGTCAGTAAAGTGATCATCTCGCGCCTCAGTTCGACTGAGGCTGTTCTCTGGGGGACCCTTGCGTTTCAAGCACACTTTTGCCGCCTCTGCCGCCGTGGCCCTGGCCGCCGTGATCGTCCCGGCCGCTGCCACGCCCGCCGCCGCGGCCCCGCCGACCACCTCGGCCTCCGTGAGCGGGTCGGACCACACCTTCGCGGGCAGCGTGAGCATCGGGTGGCGGCTCCAGCCTTACCGCCTGGACCCGGTCACGATCAGCATCGAGGACGACAGGGTCGACGGGTACGCCATCGGCGCCCGTCTGATCACCAACGGCCAGAACGGCCACATCGTGTGGCGGATGCGGACCATCCCGTCGGGCCAGGACACGGCGACGTGGACCACGTACGCCGAACCGGGCGGCTACATCAACAACGCCTACATCGAGGTCTGCAAGATCAAGGCGAGCACCGGTGACATCGCCTTCTGCCAGTCCTCGGAGGTGATGGACAACCCGTTCGACGACAACTAGGGCGTGTTGCGAAAGTGCTTGCTGTGGGTGTCGGGACAAGCGGCCATTGATCAACGCGACCCGGGTTCGTACCATCTCCCGATGGGACATGACGATCTTCCGACTCTTGAACTCGCTTTTCCCGGACCAGAACGTGACCGTGGCGTGGCGGCGATCCTGAGCGGTCAGAAGACCGCGCTCACAGGCCTCCTGGAGATCTATGAGCACGCCGGAGAGGCAGTGCCGCAGAGCGGCCAGCGGTTCTCAGTGCTCGATTCCGAGGGTCGTCCGGCCGTCACGATCGAACTCGTCGACGTGCGGGTCGTTCCCATGAAGGAAATCGACGATGACTTCGCGCGAGCCGAGGGGCGCGGCTACTCCGACGTTGCACAGTGGCGAGCAGCCCACGAAGAGTTCTTCCAGAGCGATGGCGTGAGCGAGTTCCTGGGTCGCACCCCCGACATTACCGATGACACTCTCGTCGTCGCCGAACGCTTCCGAGTGGTCAAGCCCGTGTGATCGGTGGCCGGCATCCGACACGACGAGAGTCCGGAAGGATCAGCTGGGCAAGCTTTGAGAGGAGGCGGGAAGGCTGTTGGTCATAGCCACTCGTTGATGGCTGCGACCAGCACTGTTGCCTCATAGCGGACGGCAAGTTTGTCATATCTCGTGGCCACGGCTCGGTGGCGCTTCAGCCGGTTGATCCCGCACTCCACCGCGTGGCGCTCTTTGTAGTCGGTCTTGTCGAACTTGGGCGGTCGGCCGCCTCGGGAGCCGCGTCACCCAGAAAGCCCGCGCTTCCGGCCGGGCCAGGACCCGAACGAGCGGGTTGCGGCTGCCCGGCCCTCCATCCCATCGGCGCGCCAACGGCGCCTGCGCAGACCGCGGCGAAGGCCGCCGCGAGGGCCCAGCGGTCGGAGTCGGCGTGCGGCAGCCAGCCGAACGAAACGGTGTGGCCGAGCCACAGGGCCAACAGGAACATCGCGATCGTCGCGACGGCCGTCACGGTCCAGCGGAGCGGGCGTGTCATCGCGGACCCTCCTTGGGGCATCCCGTGCGAGGCACCTCCACGATCGCATCCCTGGTGGCACCGTCGGCACCCCTTTGGACAATTCGCGACCGTGCGACCGACAGGTACGCCGACGACTGGCCCAGGCCGCCCGTGATTCACAGTTGCGGCAGAGACCGGCCGTCCCGTCGGCGCGGGACCACCGGCAGGGCTGGCCGCGATCTCCGCCCTGGCCAGCGGGTAGGCTGCTGGGCGCAGGCGTACCACACGGGGGATTTTGCATGAGCGACGACAAGCTGCCCGAACCGTCCCAGTTGCCGCTGTCGCCGGACGAGCTGAAGCGGCACCACTCGGAGTGGGCCGCCGGCACCGTCAAGGCGCCGCCCGCCGACAGCTACGTGGACCCACTCACACCGATCCCGCTGCGCCCGGCTCCGCCGCTCGGTGGCTCGCCCCTGCTGAAGCCGCCGCTCCAGGGCCCCTCTCTCCAGGGCCCTCCGCTCGCCACTACTCCCGACTTCCGGCTCGGGCCGTACCCGCCCCTGTCGCCGTCCGGGCCGCCGCAGGACATGCTCCGTATCGCGCCCGGCGTCCTCACCGCGGCGGCGGGCCGGGCGGACGAGATCCACACGGCCTTCACCAAGCCCGCCGCGGCGCTGGAGGACCCCGCGCAGAAGGCGTCGGCGGCGATGGACGGCTGGGAGTCGGCCAAGGCCATCCGTACGGCCGGCACGCAGTGGGAGAAACAGGCCGGCACCGTGGCGGGCTGGCTGGCGCGGATCGCGGAGAGCCTGCGGGTGGGCGCCCGGGAATACCACACGACGGATCACGCCGTGGACGAGTCACTCCGTGGCATCGCGCCGCGCCGCTCGAAGCTGGAGGGGCTGTAGTGCCGTCGTTCTACCGGGAGATCCTGGACACCGACCTCGGCCCCCTGCAGAAGCTCGCCGACCAGTGGCGCACCACGCACAAGGACCTGACAGGGCTGCCCAAGCGTGTCCACGACGAGGTGCTCACACCGCTGCGCGACAAGGGTTACTGGGAGGGCGCGGCCGCTCCGTACGCCTGGCGGATGATCGATGACATCGAGCGGCAGATCGAGGCGGCGGTCAAGGTCGCGGAGGCGGCCGTCGGCGTTCTCGACGACGCTCTGGGCGAGCTCAAGGCCGTACAGAAGGACTTGAAGGACGCCGTTCGGCGCGCCCAGGACAAGGGCCTGTACATCGATCCCAGCGGCACAGTCTCCACCGACGTGGTCAACGGCGTCTGCACAGTGGTCGAGAAGGGGTCGGCGGACGCCAAGGCCATCGAGGACGCCCAGCGGGAGATCGTCGACCTGGTGAAGCGGGGGGCCGTCGCCGACCGGAACCTGGCATTCTCCCTCATGTCCGACATCGGGCTCGGTGACTGGTTCAACACCGCGCCGCAGCACAAGAACATCGACACGACCAACACCATCAGCCAGGCCGACTACAACGCCCTGGGCCTGGCGATGCAGGGCAAGAACCCGTACCCGAGCACACAGGGCGACGACCCGTACTCCCTCGGCTTCGACTGGGTCACCGGCAGCGGGGCGCGCGAGCGCGAGTACCACGACGGCGACCGGATGACCGAGCTGATCAAATCCAGCGTCAGCATGGAGCAGCTGCGCGCGGACACCCTCGCCAACTGGCGCAAGGACGGAAACGACGAGGGAACCGTCAGCTACTCCATCTCCAAGGGCGGGAAGATAGGCGCCCTGGAAAAGCTCGTCCTCACCGATCTGCCGGCGATCGCCACCGGCGACGAGGACCACCTGGGTGAGGCGTTCGTCGGCTCGTACTCCCTCGACTACGCGGTCAAGGGCCAGGACCCCGACGGCTCCCTCGTCGTCGAGTACACCCTCAAGAACAAGACGAGCAACGAATCCTTCCTCCACTTCGTCGGCTACTACGACTGGCTGAAGAAGGTGAACCGCGACGACGGTGTCTTCTCCACCGTCGGACAGCACATGACCTGGACCGAACGCATCCCCGCAGCAGGAAAGTAACCCCGTGCCCCCACACTCCCGGCGCGCCCTGGGCGCCGTCGCCGCCCTCGTGCTCCTCGCCGCTCCACTCACCGCGTGCGGTTCCGACGCCCTCGAGCGCTGCGTCCCGGCCGCCGCCGACTCCGCCACCCCCGGCGAGCTCATCGGCAGTTACGAGGGTGCGCACGAGGCGGACGGCGTCCGTCTCACGCTGTCCCCGGACGGTGCCATGCGCGCGGAGAAGTGGCCCACCGGTGACTACCACCGTGCCACGCTGGGCGACACCTTCAACGGCTCCGGCACCTGGGAGGTCGAGCGGGCCACAGGAACCGATGACCGCGCGCTGCTGCGTCTGCACTTCACCAAGCCCACCCTGTTCCTCAAGGGTGACACCCTCGACAAACTCACCGTCGGCATCGACACCTCCCGGACAGTGCTCTACGAGGACTTCGACCCGGACGTCTGCCCCGACTTCCGCCTCCAACGACGAAAGCCGTGACCGACGACGTGCTGGTCGGTCCGCAGGACGGCGGTATCCGTGGCCTCTCGCTCGCAGGTGTCGGAAACCCGCCGGGCTCGTGAGTGCCACCGGATGACGTGCCGCGCGAAATCCAGATGCACCTGCGCCAGGGTGCGCTCGTATACTCATGCGAACTGAATGGAGACGGGGGAGTGACGGCAGTGAAGCTTGCCGAGGCGCTGGCAGAACGTGCGGCGGCGACGCGTCGCGTAGAGCAGTTGCGTGCGCGTGTCGTCAGCAACGCGCGGTACCAGGAGGGCGAGACGCCCGCCGAGGACGCGACCCAGCTTCTGGCCGAGGCCGATGAGGTGCTGGTGACCCTCGAGGGGCTCATCCGGCGGATCAACCGGACCAATGCCACCGTGGACATGGGCCAGGACGGCACCCTCACCGATGCACTCGCGCGGCGGGACGTCCTGCGGTTGCGGCACTCGGTGGTCACTGCCGCGGCAGACGCGGCCGCGGGGACGGGTGATCGCGGATACGGCAGGCAGCTGCGGTCCGAACTGATGGTGCTCCCCGCGCTTCCGGTCGCGGAACTGCGCGCCCAGGCCGATGCGCTCGCCAGGGACATCCGCGAGGTCGACGTGCGTATCCAGCGCACGAACTGGGAGGTCGACCTGCTGGACTGACCAGTCCGGCAGACCAGGACGATGTGGAGCAGGTAGCAGCTCCGGAGGCGTGCACACACCGAGGGCCGGCGGTTTTCCGGCCCACCTGTGGTGCGTGAAGAGCAACGCGGGGGTTCGACTCCCCATCAACAGTGCAGCTCAACACGGCGTACAGGTAATGGTGCACAGCGCACAGCACATCACCACGTGCAGATCCGGGCGGCGAGGGCGGGTTCGGGGCACTCCACATCTCAGCAACGTCGGCTGCGAACGCACCGGGTCCTGCGGCCGTGTTGTCCTGGCGTGGCTCCGGTCCATTTCTTGTGGTCGCGTACGCAGCGTGGCTGCCGATCGTCGTCCGATGTCAGCCGAGGTCGCCCGGAAAAAGCCCCAGAGGGGTGGGGGTAGGTCGACAGTGCTGCGTTGCTAACGCGGTGAGGCCGCAGCTGGATGAGCTGCCGATCGGGTCGATGGCGGGAAGGCTGCACAAACGGCTGGAACTGGGGGGGGAGATCAAGCAGCAGGGTTACCCTCGGACGGCTGCGGCAATGTTCGCGCCTGCGTCAGCTGGAACCTACGCGCAAGCCCCAGCCGGTCGGCCTCCGGCCGCCCCCGATCCATGCCGGCAGTTGGTGGCCTTGCAGCTGGGTCAGCGTGTGGGCGAAGGAGCGAGACCACCTCCGACCTGCCCAGCCTCCAGCGATTCGCCCGGCACGTGGAGCGTGACCTGGACGCCGTTACTGCCGGACTCTCGCAGCCGTGGAACTCGGGGGTAGTAGTCGAATCCGGTGTCGACTGGACCAAGTTGCTGAAGCGCCAGGTGTTCGGCAGGGCAGGCTTCGAACTCCTCCGCAAGCGCGTCCTGCTTTACACGTGCCTCGGGTACAACTCTGGCTCGTCGACGCCATAGCCTCGGCCTGTGACCCACAGCCGCAGCCAGGCCGAGCAGCCTCACCCCACCGAGCTCCCTCCCTTTCAGACACTGCTGGACAGTACAAACTGGGCGTCGCTACCTGGAGAACGCGTCCGACATTGCAGCCCGCGGGCACTACGCCCTGCTCAGAGCCGCGCGCGTTTCTTCGGAAGGCGGCTACAGCGAAGACCCGCCGTTCTAACTCAAGTTCAAGCGCTTCGAATCATCCGAAGCTGCCTGGGCGGGATTCCGGGCTGGTCACAGGGGGGTTCCGGAGAGTTTGGACAGGTGCCTTAGACAGGTGTTGCTGGGTTGGTGGAGTGAGGAGAGGACCCAGAAGAGTTCGTGGCCCCTGGGATGGATGCGGGCGAGCTGGGGGGCGATGGTCCTGGCGGTGCTGGGGTGGGTGAGTGCGTTGTCGCGGTTACTGGGGTCGAGGTGGGCGCGTGCGGCGTTGATGTAGGTAGGTCGCGACGCGCGGCGTGGGGGCGGCAGACTGTGGAGGTGAACTCTGCTCTCTATCCCGACCTGGCTGCTGCCGGCAGCCTGGCTGCCGCGCTGGAGCAACTGGCCGCTGAACTCGGCGTCGATCTCACTGTGGTTCCCCAAGACGGGGGGTCCCCCGTTTCGGCGGGCATCGCCTCGTCGGTCGCGGAGCGCAGGCCACTGTCCGTCTACCTCGGGGCAGATGGCCGCTGGTTCAGCGTTTCCGGCTGGAGCCAGGGTGTCGAGCTCATTACTGGAGCCACGCCCAACCTGGATGATGTCGTCAGGGCTGGTGCGGCATGGGATCAGGTAAGGAGCCTGCGGGAGCTGCGGGTCGGGCTGCCGTTTCTGCACGTCAGTGAGCGCGCCGAGGCGCACGAACGCGGACCGGCCGCGGTTGTGGAGCTGCAGTGGCGCACGATGCGGGAACAGGCTGCCGAGGCGCCGAGTTTCCCGGCGTTCGGAGAACTTGTGGAAGCGGCACATTCCGAGCCGAGGCTACGACAGCTCTACGTGTTCTCCAGTCACTGGACGCTCGGCTTCAGTTCCTGCATCGGGTTCCCGTTCCACGTGGAGGTGGCCATCGCGCCGTCGCACAACGACAGCCCGTACCGCGTGATGAAGCATCCCCACTCCGTCGTGATCGGCGAGGCTGCCACGGCGGAGGAGGCGGTCGCGTCGGCCGTGTCCCACCTACCCACCGGGCTCGGCCCAGCAGTTACGGGAACCGCCGAACGGGGTGCGTGACGCGTCTGGGCAGGAAGCGACAGCCTGAACCTAGTCACGAACAGTCATTAATCCGCAGCCAATTGACTGCTGGTCAGGATACCGGGAGCGGGGCGATCCGACTGGCCACCCACACTGACAACGCATCCTGCGGGACGCCGCCAAGGCCCTGGGCGTGCCCAGGGCGGTCTGGGGCACACGTACAACATTGGGAGCATTATCGCCTTTTCGAATATGTCGAAAACATGTGCAGTCGCAGCGTGGAGATGTGCGCGAGCACAGGGCAAGAGCCCGGCGCCGGACGCGGGTGCGGTGGGAAGGGGATCAGCCGGGCATGGCCTACCGGTCGAGCCTGCCGTAGCCGCTCGGCAACCCGCTGCGGTCCGAGGGCCACGTCTCGTGTGGACGTCCGAATGATGGACGGGGGTCGTCGGGCAGCGGGTGCTCGGCCTAGTCTGGCCGGTGCAGCTGGTTCGCCCCGTCCGCCAGGCGGGATGCGTCGTAAGAGGGAACCCGGTGGGAATCCGGGACTGCCCCGCAGCGGTGAGCGGGAACGACCGCCGTCATACGCACTGGGACCGGACAACGGTCCTGGGAAGCGACGGCCAGTAGGTGCCGCCGGGTCCACCACCCGGCCGGCGTGCCCGCGAGTCCGAAGACCTGCCCGTTGCCCGCACCCGGACGGTTCCGTGTGCGGATATCCCGGTGACCTCGTGGGCGGGTCGGCGTACACAGCGAGCGGCAGGTGCGGGCACTGGTCCCGTGGCGTGGCCCGCCCGTTCTGTCGTTCCCTTCGCGTCCGCGTCCCGTCGCCGGGATGTTTCTGGAGACATCTCGCGAAGGAGAGATCCGTGACAGCGAAGCCCGCAGCCGCGGCAGTACGAGCTACCGTGTACGGCTATCCCCGTCAGGGGCGGAACCGCGAACTGAAGAAGGCCGTCGAGGGCTACTGGAAGGGCCGCGTCACCGCCGACGCCCTCCGGGCCGCCGCCGCCGAACTGCGCCGTGCGAACTGGCAGCAACTCGCCGAGGCCGGCATCCACGAAGTACCGACCGGCGACTTCTCGTACTACGACCACGTCCTGGACACCAGCGTCATGGTGGGCGCTGTCCCCGCCCGTCACCGGGAGGCGGTCGACGCGGACGCGCTCGACGGCTACTTCGCCATGGCGCGTGGTACCCAGGACGTGGCGCCGCTGGAGATGACCAAGTGGTTCGACACCAACTACCACTACCTGGTGCCCGAACTCGGCCCCGACACCGTGTTTGCCGCGAACCCCGCCCAGCAGGTCGCCGAACTCGGGGAAGCGGTCGCGCTCGGACACACAGCCCGCCCCGTCCTGCTCGGTCCGATCACCTACCTACTGCTGGCCAAGCCCGCTCCGGGCGTGGACGTGGACTTCGAACCGCTGACGCTGCTGGACCGGCTGCTCCCGGTGTACGCCGAAGTGTTCGCGGAACTGCGGGCCGCCGGAGCGGAGTGGGTGCAGCTGGACGAGCCCGCCCTGGTGCAGGACCGCACCCCGGCCGAGCTGAACGCCGCGTCCCGCGCCTACCGCGACCTCGGCGCCCTCACCGACCGGCCCAAACTGCTCATCGCCTCCTACTTCGGCCGCCTCGGCGAGGCCCTCCAGATCCTCGCCGCCGCGCCCGTCGAGGGCCTCGGACTCGACTTCACCGACACCGGCGCGGCCAACCTCGACGACCTCGCCGCCGTCGGCGGACTGCCCGGCAAGCGCCTGGTGGCAGGCGTGGTCAACGGCCGCAACATCTGGATCAACGACTACCAGAAGTCTCTGACCACCCTCGGTACTCTCCTCGGCCTCGCCGGCCGGGTGGACGTCGCGGCGTCCTGCTCCCTCCTGCACGTTCCCTTGGACGCTTCGGCCGAGCGCGACATCGACCCGCAGATCCGACGCTGGCTGGCCTTCGCCCGTCAGAAGACCACCGAGATCGCCACCCTTGCACGCGGACTCGCCCAGGGCACGGGCGCGATCGAGGCACAACTCGCGGCCAACCGGGCCGATCTCGCCTCACGGGCGAGCTCTGCCCTCACCCACGACCCCGCGGTCCGGGCCCGGACCGCAGCGATCACCGATGCCGATGGACGGCGCTCCCAGCCCTACGCGGAGCGGACCGCTGCCCAGAAAGCCCTTCTGGGGCTGCCGCTGATCCCCACGACCACCATCGGGTCGTTCCCGCAGACCGACGAGCTGCGCGCGGCCCGCGGCGCCCTTCGGGCCGGCCGGATCGACATCGCCGGCTACGAGGCGCGCATCAAGGACGAGATCGAGGAAGTGATCTCCTTCCAGGAGAAGACCGGCCTAGACGTCCTGGTGCACGGTGAGCCCGAACGCAACGACATGGTGCAGTACTTCGCCGAGCAGCTCACCGGCTACCTCGCGACGCAACACGGCTGGGTCCAGTCCTACGGCACCCGCTACGTGCGCCCGCCGGTGCTGGCAGGGGACATCTCGCGCCCCGAGCCCATGACCGTCCGCTGGACCTCGTACGCGCAGTCCCTGACGGCCAAGCCGGTCAAGGGCATGCTCACCGGGCCGGTCACGATGCTGGCCTGGTCCTTCGTACGGGACGACCAGTCGCTCGGCGAGACCGCCCGGCAGGTGGCGCTCGCGCTGCGGGACGAGGTCAACGACCTTGAGGCCGCGGGTACGTCGGTCATCCAGGTCGACGAACCGGCTCTCCGCGAGACCCTGCCGCTGCGCGCCGCCGACCAGGCGGACTACCTGGCCTGGGCCACCGAGTCCTTCCGGCTGACCACCAGCGGGGTCCGGCCGGACACCCAGATCCACACCCATATGTGCTACGCCGAGTTCGGCGACATCGTGCAGGCCATTGACGACCTCGACGCCGACGTCATCAGCCTGGAAGCCGCGCGCTCCCACATGCAGGTCGCCCGCGAACTCGCCGCCCACGGCTATCCCCGCGAGGCCGGCCCTGGCGTGTGGGACATCCACTCCCCGCGCGTCCCGAGCGCTGAGGAGGCCGCCGGTCTGCTGCGTACCGGTCTGGAAGCCATCCCGGCCGGGCGGCTGTGGGTCAACCCCGACTGCGGCTTGAAGACCCGTGGCTGGTCCGAGACCCGTGCCTCCTTGGAGAACCTGGTCGCCGCGGCCCGTGAAGTCCGAGCCGATCTCGTGGGCGACAACGCCTGACGCGTACGGCCGGGGCCGGACACGATTTTCGTGTCCGGCCCCGGGTCGTCGAGCGCTGGTGTGGATCTGGCTCACTGGTGCGGATCTGACTTAGCCGAGAGCCGGCGCCGCGCTGGGCGCGGGCGCTTCCGCACTGACGGTGTCGGTGCGGGTGGCCAGCAGTCGCTGGGCGAGGACTCGGGTCTTGACGACGCCGAGAAGGATGCTGAGCTGGATCATCAGGAAGAAACCGCGTGAGTCACGTGCGTCGGGATGACGTCACCTCAGTCGCAGAGAGCTGAGCTTCGCGCCTTCGTGAGTCCTTTGCTTCGTGGGACGGGGGGTTGACCTTTCAGGTCCGCTCCGAGGTCGTAGACGTTGGCTGCAAGAACGAGCTGCCGCTCACCGTCGGCGGTGGTGAGGGACACGCTGGTGAAGCCGGGCCCGCCACCGTCCGTCTCCCAGACGCTGATCAGCTTGGTGCCCGGTTCCGAGCCGCAGGCTACGTCCATGCGCTGCACACCGAGTCCGTACGCCGGTGCGTCGGGGAACTGCACCGTGGTCAGGAGTTCGCGCTGCTGGGCGGGGTGCAGCAGCTCGCCGGTGAAAAGGGCCCGGTGGAAGCGGGCCAGGTTGCTGACCGTGGAGATCATGGCGCCGGCGGTCCAGTCGTACGACGGGCTGAATCGCGTCACATCACGTCCCGTAAGGTCGTACCCGTGCAGATGAGGGCCGCGAATGGACGCGTCGGTCAGAGGGAAAGACGTGTCCTTCAGGCCGAGCGGTGCAAGAATCCGCCGATGGATCTCAAAAGGCGCGCTGTGATGGGTGGCTGCCTCGATCACCAGACCGGCGAGCAGGTAGTTGGTGTTGGAGTATGACCAGCTCGTGCCCGGCATGAACAGCGGCTTGTGCCGGACGGCGCGGGCGATCACCTCCCGTGGCCGGTATACGTGATCCCATTCGTGTCGTTCCAGGTAGGGCGCGAAGAACTCCGGCTCGGTGGTGGGGTCGTAGATGCCCGAGGTGTGGTTGAGCAGTTGCCGGATGGTGATGGACGCACCGGCATTGCCGTTGCCCTGGACCATGCCGGGCAGCCATTTCTCCACGCTGTCGCCAAGTGAGAGGCGCCCTTCGCCCTCCAGCTGCAGAAGCACCGTTGACACAAATGACTTGGTGTTACTGGCAATCCGGAACCGCTGGTCCGGCCGGGCTCGTTCGCCGCTCGCCGTATCCGCGAGCCCGGCCGCTGTCCGTGATGCGCGCTCTCCCCGCCTGACATACGCCACGACGCCTGGGAATCCGTCCGTGACCGTCTGCTCAAGGGCTTCCTGAAAGGCGGCGGGCGGCGAGACCGACGCCCGCTCCGCCGCGGTCACCGGGAAGATCCCTGAGACCGTCGCGGCGCAAATCCCCGCCAACAGGCCTGCAGCCCCTGCACGTACCTTCACCGATTGCTCCTGCCTTCTGTTGCCTGTGCCGTCCTGCCCTCAGCGTGCCGGGCCGCGCACCGCCCGCCCATCCAGCTGACGCCCGTATTGCAACGGGGGCTGCCCCCCTCCTCGCCGCTTGGCGTCCACCGCAGGCGAAGGGCATAGCTGATCGGCGTCGCGGTCGGGGTTGTCGTCTCGGTCGTTGTCGGCGAGCCAGGCGCTGACGGCCGTGTCCAGGGCGTTGTCGTCGGCCCCTGGCCCGGCGTGGATCGGGGACCGCGGCCAGATGGACCAGCAGCCCGGCGGCCTCGTCCGCAGTAGTGGGTGCACCGGCGGCGAGTTGATAAGGGCCAGCCGGGATGGGCGAGGATGTACACGCAAGCGCCCGGTGACCTGCAACTTCGAGTTGGACTCGGCTCATTGGAGCCCGGGCTCCCCGCTGGGTCCCGGGGACAAAGCAGCTGGGTGGCGAGGCTTGTGGCGGCCCGGCAGCGGGTCTGCCGGGCCACGTTCGGTCAACGGGTGGCGGTGCGCATTTCGAGGCGGGCGCCGTAGCGAAGGGCCATCGACATCAGGTCGCTGGGGGCGTCCAGTTCCAGGCGGTGCCAGCGAGATCTCACCGGTCCGGCTCGGCCAGCAGGCCTGGCCGCTCGTAGTAGCGCAGCGTCTGCACGTTCACCCCGGCCGCCTTGGCGACCTGCCCACTGCGCAGGCCCGAGCTCACCGCGACCCCTGCGAGGCAGCGGTCCGCGTGGCGAGGGCGTCCAGGACGGCCTCGTGCGCCGGGTCCACTGAGATGTCCAGAGCGATCAAGTCCCCGGTCGGGGTGATGGTGAAGGTGAAGAACGAGCAGCAGCCGCTCTCGCGCTCCACCAGATCACGGACCCGCTCCTCGACGCCCGGCTCGCCGGCCAGTTCCAGGCGCAGCCTGAGCGGCTCGGGCCGTAACAGCGAGCTCAGCTGCTCGGAGAACAGCGCGTCCCATTCTGCGACTGCAGAGGCCGCTCCTCGGTGGGCAGCGTGCAGGACTGCGGCACCCACGCCAGATCGCTCATCGCACTCACTCCCGTCATCACGTCCCGAGGGCGGGGACACCTCCGACGGTAAATCCGAACCTAGGTACAGGCTGCAAGTCCTGGGCGCGACGACATGTACGGCAGGGCTTCGTTCCGGCTCCTGAGGACCCGGTTCCTCAGTCGGGGTAACTGAAGCTCACCGAGCCCACGGGCCCCACCACTTTGGCGGCAGCGGGTCTGCCGGCGCTGACGTCGGCTGGTCAGGATGCAGACCGAGCCGCTGGAGAGCGTCAGCGCGGAAACGAACAACGATCGTGCCGTGCCAGTGGCCGTCCGAGCGGACACCACACATCAGGTCGATCCGGATCTCATCGTCGGTGAAGGGGTGCCAATCGATACCCCGGTCCCGCAGTCAAACCGCCGTCAGCCGACCCGGCCGGGGACAACCGGAAACGTTCTCGTAGCTGAAGAGAGTCACCCATTCGAAAGCCTGATCTTCCATGCTGACATCATGCCGCAGTCGCGAATCCGGCTGCTCGGACCTTCCTCATCACGGAACTGCGGGCAGGCCTGCGGTGGGTGGGGTTCCGGAGGGGTGCGCATACCGTGGTCGGGTCTGTGGTCGGGGTGGTGAAGGAGCTTCTGGAGGGCCAGGCATGCGACCCCCTAGGTACAGCACAGCAGAACGACGCGCAGCTCCGAATGGGGTTGCGGGGCTTGCCCCACCTGAACCACCCCTGTGGCGCGTTCTGCTAGGCGCTGTCCGGGACGCAGGGGTTGGATGCTGGGGCTGCTCGCGGCCACTGTCGGCACCGGCTACGCCGTCCACCGGCGCGTCGAACTGGGAGACGGGTCGGCGGGGGTCAGAGAAAGTGGCCGCTGGGAAGGTAGGGCACGGGGACTGGCATGCCACGGACGGCGATATAGCCTTCCTGGCCGATGTCGAGACGTGCGGCCAAACCGACATCAACTACCCACTCGTTGGGGGCGGTGATGCAGTTGACCAGGGTTGTTCCTCGTGACGAGGCCAGGGCCTCCCACAACAGTTTCTGTGCGGTCTGCGGGTGTGCGGCGGCCAGCAGTGACGCTCGACCCCTATTGTCGAGATAGGCGTATCCCGGCCTGGCCTTGTCCCTGCATACGATCAGTCGCAAGGTGTCGAGCATGTAGCTGTGGTCCGGGCCGTGGCCCGCCACACGCAGGTTCTGGTCCAACTGGTCCATCCACGCAATGTCGTCAGCCTGGCCCTCTCGGAGACCGTCGACCACAGGAAGCGTGGAGCGGTCCACGGTGCCGACCATCCGCATCTGCGGGTGGAGTGAGAAACCTGCCATCCGGTATCGCCGTGTGGCGCCGGGGTGGACGCTGGAGGAGAAGATGCCTGGGCGCCCGTCGGCATGGGCGAGGGCGGCGTCCAGCAGTCGCTTGCCGATGCCCTGTCCCTGATGACTGGGCAGCACTCCGTACGTGGCGAGATACCACAGACGGCCGCGGTTCTGTGAGAGGGCGAAGCCGACAACGCTGTTGCCGTTTGCTTTCTCGTCCACTGCGACCCAGCACCCTGCTGGGTCTACGCCCAGGTAGAAGCGCATCCGCTCGATCCACTGCTTTGAGGCGGCGGCCGACCGCGGAGCGGCCTCCGGATCGCTGACTCGTCTGGTGCTTCGCTCTGCCTCGAAGAACGTCACTGCTGAAGCCCGCTCTGCCGAGGGGAGGTCGTTCTCCTGCATCGGCCTAACCTGCACACGGTCCATCACTGCAGCGTAAGGATCAGCCGGGCCGGGACGCACTCGATTTTCCAGCTGGTGGAGTGCAGTACTCGCCCTCACGAAAGGCCCGCAGTCGGCTGCGGGAATGGGCGCCGATTGCCGTTGGGTGTGATGTATGTGCAGGGCGGCGGGCTGCCCGACTCCGAGAGGACCGTGCGGGAGCAGTGACGGCTCCAGGCCGTGTTGCGTTTCGAGGGCGGGCAGAAGAACGCGGAGATTGCCGCTGTTCTGCGGATCAGCGCGGGGGCGCAACGCCGTCCAGCGGCATCGTCTTCCAGTCCTACATGCCCGACCTGTACGTGTACGTCGACGACCGGATGACCGACAACCTCGGCCGCCCGTCGAACCACCGGATCAACGGCGGGACTGGGGCAACTTCTCCAACTTCCCCGTGACCGCCCCCTCGGGGAACGCCTACGGACTGTGCTCGGCGGGCGGCCGCGGCAACGGCGGCAACCGGTGGGTGGTCAACCTCCCAGCCCCGATCGTCGGCGATGGCCCGGGGACTCGTTCCTCGGTTTTGCAGGGTCAGGCGTGCAATCGCAAGGAGACCAGGTGCTCGGGGCGGATCAAACGGCTGCGCGGGGCGAGTGCGCGGACCTGGGCGGTGAGGGCGTCGAGGTCCATGGACGGGTCCTGGACGGCTGGGTCCGTCAACGGTGACTCGAAGGTGTCCCAGTGCACGGGGATGATCGTTCGCGGGTGTTCCAGCGTCTTCAGGATTCGGGGCACATACCGATAGGTGGCCCGGGCGGTGCTCTCTGTGGCGATCATCGCGACGTCGGGCCTGAGGCCGGCGAAGGTGTGCTCGATGAAGTCGCTGGCTCCCGTCAGTAGGGTCGAGGGGCCGTCGTCCAGGCGGACCTGGAAGGCCAGGGTGTCGCCCTCGGGCAGTTCACCAATGGTCTCCGGTGCCTTCGCGGGCGGCGCGGTCAGCGTGCCGGGCGCCCAGTAACGGTGCTTGGCGTTGCGGCTGTGCAGGCTCGCCACGACCTGGACAGTGCATCCGCCGAAGTCGAGGACTTCGCCGCCCTTGACCATGATCAGCTGCCCGGGGTCCACACCCATCGCCTGGAGTAGATAGCACGTGGTGGCCGTCCCCACGACGGGGGCTTTGGTGGTTTTGGCGATGTGGGGGACGTCGTTGACGTGGTCCCAGTGGCTGTGGCTGACCAGGATCAGGTCCGGTTCGCCAATGTGCCGGTCCACCACCTCGGTGGCCACGGTGAGCGGGGTCTTCGCGTCGAATCCATGGGTCAGGAACCGGGTGAGGTAGGGGTCGAACAGCACGGTCTTCCCGCTGCCCTCGATCCTCCAGCCGCTGTTCCCCAGCCAGGTGAACACCGTTCCCGCCCCGGCGCTCTGCTGCTGCGGCACGCTGTCGGCGGCCGCGGCCACCGCCGGTACGGCGCCTGTCACCGGGAGGAAGGCAGCCCCTGCCGCCGCCGTCCGCAGGAGGCCGCGTCGGCCTAATGTCTTGTCAGTCATGCCCCGGAGAACGGTCGTGCTGGCGTTCGGGTTCCCCGGCCTGCCCAGGCTCGCCGGAAGTCGGCGCCATAGGGTCGGCCGCATGACGCTACCCCCGGCTACCAGTGCCTTCGACGACGGTGGCGCAGTCGGAGGCGACCTTGGCCGCGCGTCTGGCGGAGCAGCGCCGTCTTCAGGCCGAGCACGCCGCCCGGGCGGGGGAGAAGACGCTGCTGTCGCAGGAGGCCGCCACCGCGGAGGTGAAGCGCGCACGCACCGCGCAAACGCTCGCGGAGGCGGAGCGCCTGAAGGCGGAGACGGAGACAGGAGGACCGTTCGGGCGGGTGCGCGACAGCGCGGCGAGCTCGTCGATGCCGCACGGGGCCAGATTGGCCAGGCTGTTCTTCAGATGCGCCCACAACCCCTCGGCCGGGTTGAGGTCGGGTGTGTAGGAGGGGAAGCGGAACACGGTCAGCCAGTTGCGGGCGGCGATGAGCTCGCGCATCACGACGCCGACATGATGGGTGCAGTTGTCCCAAACAGACCAGCACCATGGGGCCGCCGAGCTGCTGGTGGACCGGCGGCGGCGGTGTGCGCCCGCTGCACGGCCGCTGTCTACAGGCCCAGGGTCAGCAGGATCGTGGCTGTCGGTGGGACCAGTGCGGCCCATCCTGCCCAGCGCCTGGTCTGGTCAGGGCAGGGTGTCGCAGGGACAGCCGGAAGGCCACCATGAGCAGGGGAGTGGCAGTCCAAGACGCCCACCAGCAGGCGGTGACGAGCGCCACGGTCCGAGGGTGTGCCTCCGCTGCCATCTGGGCCAGACCCCCGAAGAGGAGAGCCATGGGGATGAGGGCCACCGCCAAGGTCGTGGCCCACGTCAACGCCTTCTCGACGGCAGGGGTCTCGGTGGCGCTGTCGGTCCTGCGGGCGGGGGTTGTCTCGGGCATGCGTACAGCTAATCGGCTTCTGTGCCGGACTGCCTGCGCGGGCATACTCAGGGTCGGCCGGTCCTCATACTCAAGATGCCACGGTTTCTCTGGTGCGTTGCGCGCGAATCTGCATCCCATGCCGGGCGTAGCTGGCGATGAGGCCGGGCCCGTCGAGCTTGCTTTGGCGCACTGCTCGCCGGGTTGCGCAGTCTCGCGTCCGTGTCCCGATCTCCCGCGCGGGGTGCAGCGGCAGGGGATGCCGATAGCTCCGGCGGCTACACGTTCCTCGCCTTGCAAGCCCAGAGCTATGATCCACTCCTGAACTGAACGCGTTCAAAACAGGGGTAGGTTGTGTCAGGGCACGACATCAGGGAAGCCACGGCGTATCGAAGTGCCCGGTCCGGCCTCAACTCCTGCGTCATGGAAGGGACGTGGCGCCGTGGGTGCCGGTCTTGGGCTGCTCCTTGTTCCCCTCGCCCTCTATTTCGTGCTGGCGCTGTCCCTCTGCCGCAAGCTGGCCGCCCGCGCCACTGCGGCGGTCACGTGGATGTTCACCACAGCGCTGCTCGTCCTGCCGGGCGGTCTTATCGTCGCTTGGTGGCTGACGGGGGTAATCGCGCAACCGAACGTCCCGTAACTGCTGCTTGCCAGAGGCGCTGCGCCTTTCCCTGTACTGAATTCCGAAGAGCGCGGGAGCGTTGTCAGTGGGCGAGGGCACACTGACGTGCATGATCACCTCTTCATCCACCGCAGACGATGCCTGCGACCTCTCCCTTGCCTGGGTTGAATCGATGGGCGGCCCTCTGATCGTCGTCCCCGTCTCCGCCCTGGCTTCCTGGGGCGGGTGTACGGAGAGTGGGCTTATGGCAGGAAACGCCACCGCTCCAGACGACTACGACCGGGCCTGCGCGGTGGACGATCTGGCCGGTGTGATCCCCATCGACGAGTGTGCGCAGGCGCTGGTGCTGGCGGACGAGCCGGCGACCAGCTGCTATCTGCCCCAGTACCGGGCGTTCCTGCGGTGGCGCGCCGCTGACTCCGAGGCTGGACTGAGAGCCGCGGCGGACACTGTCCTTGCAGACCCGGCCACGGTATGGGAGGAGTGCGGCACCTGGGTCTCGGACGGTCCGGCGGTGCTCATGGACTCCGCCGAAGCGGGTTCCGACCTGGGCGTCGAGTACCCCGATGGGGGGATGCCCGCTGAGGCGTCGGTTCCACTGCCCGCTGGCCGCTGGAGGGTCCGCGCCACGCAGACCAAGGTGAACGGGGGGAACTGGGTCGGCCTGGTCCAGCTCCTGCCCGCCGAATCCTGAACGGACAGTGCTTCGCCAGGGAGTCAGTCGTGGCGCCCGACGTTGTGCAGATGGGCGATGCTGAGCATCGCGTGGTGCACGCCATCGTTTTTGAGGCGGCAGTCGCGCAGGATCTTCCAGGTCTTCATCCGGGCGAAGGCACGCTCGACCCGAGCGCGGACCATGCGGTGAGGGGCGTTTGTTCGTGAAGTTCGGCTAGATGCTTACGCCGGTACGGGCGCCGGATCCGGGCGCAGGGCGGCGAGCGGCGAGCGTCGGCCCTTCTCCACCGTGGGCAGCTGCTCCCAGTCGGCCTCGAGGTGTTCGGCGGGCACCGCGTCGACGGACGCCGTGATGGAGAGCGCGATGCCGACGGCTCCGGCCCGGCTGGAGCCGCAGCGGACCTGGATCGACTGCGGGCGGGGAGCGGACCCACCCGAGCCGCACCATGTGGTCGAAGTCGGCACGTCGCACCCGGAGCGGGCGGCGGCCTGCTCGGGTCCGAGCGGGGTGTCGGCGGCGACCAGGTCTGCCAGGTCCTCGCGCCGGCAGACCTGGTCGCCCTGGCCGGGGGTGCAGCGTCGGCGGCCGGGTCCGCGCTCGGGCCGCCAGCGGGCTGCGGTCGACGAACGCCGGACCACGAAGGCCGTCACGCTCCGTCTTCCCGTGATCACTGCGCCGAATTGTGGCTGCTTCGCGAAGCTCGTTGCCGGGTCGGGTGCGCTGAGGTACTTCGGTACAGTGCTGGGGTGCTGACTGTCTGGTCGGTGCCTTCCTGGGGGGGATGAGCGAGACGAGGGTTATGCCGGAGCAAGCGAGTCCGCCTGTGATAGCACCGCGTGGGCTTGTGGCCGCGTCGGCCGAGGCGGCACGGTTGGCGGCGGTGCGCCGCTACGACATTCTCGATACCCCGCCGGACGGTGCCTACGACAGAGTCGCGGCGCTGGCGGCACGGTTGTTCGAGGTGCCGGTGGCGACGGTGACGATCGTGGACGAGGACCGGATCTGGTTCAAGGCCGCGCACGGACTGGAGGGTGTCAGCGAGATCGGCCGGGATCCGGGCCTGTGCGCCTCGGCGGTCCTGACGGATGACACCACTGTCATCCCCGACACCCTGCTGGACCCGGTCGCCTGTTCCAACCCGCTGGTCGCCGGCCCGATGGGGGTGCGGTTCTACGCGGCCGCTCCGATCATCACCGCCGACGGGTATCGGCTGGGCACGGTCAACGTCCTCGATACCCGCCCCCGCGAGATCAGCGAGGCGGATTCGGCCACGCTCGCGGACCTGGCGGCGGTCGTACGTGACCAGCTGGAGCTGCGGCTGTCGGCGTTGCACGTGGTGCGCGCCGAGCAGGAGCGCCGCAAGGTCGAGCAGGAGAAGCGCCTGGCGGAGGAAGAGGCCCGCCGGCGCGCGGAGCGGGACAAGGCGGCCATCGCCGCGTTCGCCTCCACCCTGCAGCGCACCCTGGTGCCTCCCGCGTTGCCCGCGATACCCGGGCTGGAGCTGGCCTGCCATTACAAGACCGCCTCCCCGCAGGAAGTGGGCGGTGACTTCTACGACGTCTTCCCCGTGGGCGGGGGCCAGTGGGCGTTCTTCCTGGGTGATGTGTGCGGCAAGGGCGCCGAAGCCGCCTCGATCACCTCACTGACCCGCTACACGCTGCGGGCCGCGGCTCTCGTCGACGCGGATCCCACGGCTGCGCTCAAAGCCCTGAACACGGCGCTGCTGCTGGATGCGGCGGTAGGGACGCGCTTTTGCACCGCCGTCTTCGGTCTGCTCGACCCGGCCCGGGACGGCGGTTTCACGGTCACGCTGGCCACCGGCGGCCATCCGCCCGCCTACCACCTGAGCCCCGTCGAGGAAGGCGGTGTACGGGTGGAGGCGGTCCGCGCCCAGGGCGGCATGCTGGTCGGCGCGTTCGCTGAAGCCGCCTTCGCCTCACGCACCCTGCACCTGGCACCCGGCGAGGGGCTGATGCTGTACACCGACGGGCTGACCGAGGCCCGCACCGCCGATGGCCGCATGCTCGCCGACACGGGCCTGACCGACTTCCTGGCCCGGCGGGCGGCGCCGATCAGTGCCGGCGCCCTGATCGACGACACCGTCGCGCTCCTGGACACCCTCCCCGACACCGAACGCGACGACGTGGCCCTGCTGGCTCTGTCCGTCCCCACCACCGATGCCGCTCCCGCCGGTATCACCACCACCGCCCACAGCGCCGCAGCCCCGACCGCCGACGTCTCCGTCGGGCAGGAGAACCCACGCCCATGACCGACGCATTCCACATCGACGTCCCGCACACCGACGGCGCGCTGGCCGTGATCGCCCTGTCCGGCGAGTTCGACATCGCCGCCGCACCCGCCGTACGGGCCCGCGCCCTGGAACTCATCGCGAACGGCCACCCTGACCTGGTCACTGACCTCTCAGGCGTCACCTTCTGCGACTCCTCGGGGCTGGGCGCCCTCGTCGGCATCTGGCGCTGTGCCAAGGACGCCGACGGCTCGCTGACCCTGGCAGCCATCCCCGACCGGCTGAGCCGCCTGCTCAGCGTCACCGGGATGGACACCTTCCTGCCCACCTTTGCCAGCGCCGACGCAGCGCTTGCCGCACGCCAAAGCAACCGCACCACCGCCTGAAACCCCTCGCCGGCCAGGGCGGCGCCAACAGCTGGCCGGCACTGCACAGCCCGGCCTTTCCTCCCGTAGGGCACGCACGGGGGCATGGCCGAGCGCGTCGCGACCAACGTACTGGTCGCGACGCGCGCTCATCCGCGCCGTCAGGCGCCACACAGTGGGCCGCGGCGTACAGACACCGGATGTTGCAAATACTGGTAGTCCTTCGACAGGCGGCGGCGCCGTCCCAGCCAGGCGAAGGTCCGCTCCGCCACCCCACGCCGCGGGGCCACTGCGAAGAGGGGCGCTGCCGGGGGCGCCCAGCCCTCGCGCCAGGTCGAGCGGAATCCACCGTCGCGGCGCTGCACGACCACGCCACCCTGGCCGAGCTGTGCGGTACACAGGGCGCGGTGACGCGGAGGGACAGTTGCCTCTCCTCGGCGGTTGCGAGCAGGTGGCCATGCCGGGGGCCGCGCGCATGGTCTCGGCTGACCGACCCGAAACGATCACCTCTGCCGGCACCAGGTCGACCGTCGGATCCATGCCGTTGACGTCGGACCCCGTCCTGACCCGTGGCGGTCGGTTCGCGAGCCGCCAGTGCAAGGTTCGCCATTTGCACCTGGCCAGAGGGGCGGGTCCTCGAAGCGGGGTGTCGAAGCCGTAGAGCGTGGTCTCCCTGGCTAGTGGTGGGCGGTTACGTGGTGCAGTCGTACCAGTCGCCCCATCCTTGACCACCGTAGGTGCGGCACCATGAGCGGTTGTCTCCGCCCAGGGACTGGAGCGTGGGGGTCTTGTCGATCCACCGCACGCCGTTCTGAAGGTCGTGACCGCCCATGCTGCCCCAGGGGGCGAATGTCCCGTCTCGTTGGTCTTGCCAGGATGTCCAGACTGCGTGGTCGGTTCCCAGGCCGGTGTACTCATGGCGTCCGTCGTTCCAGACGGCGTGGGTGTAGGTCGAGCCGCACAAGAAGACGCCTGTGTCTGCGCCGGGGAAGGTGTGGCTGCATCCGGTGGTGCCGTCGTAGGTGCCCGGGATGTGACCCGTTTCGATGTCCACCACGTGTTCGGTGGCCGCCTGGAGGAGTATGTGGCTGATCCATGGGGCTGCGTTGTCGATGCGGACGTCGACCGCGCTGGTGCGCGTCTCGGCCGGGTTGGTACCGAGACAGCCACCCTGCCAGGAAAGCGAGTTGATGGCCGCGAGCTCCACCCGGCCGTCCTTCACCCGGAGCGCCGGCCCGCCTGCGTCACCGCGGCATATCACCGCTCCGCCGGAGGAATTGAGGGGAACAGTGCCGGCGTCGACTGAGGCCACCGCGAACGCGCCGGAGTGCAGCTTGCCGGGTACCCAGTCCGTCTTCGTCCGCCCGAACCCCAGTGATGTCAGCTGCTCACCGGGCGTGGGGGCGCTGGTGGCGAGTTTGACCGGGTCCACGCCGGTGGCCGGCCAGGTGAGCTGCGCCATCATCAGGTCACGGTCCGCGTGGGGAACGAGGTTGGCGACCTCGATCACATCCCCGCCTGTTTGTGTCAGGTCGGTTCGGCCGACGGTGGCGGTGGTTCTGACCGCGGGCCTGCCTGCAGCGGCGGGCTTGCCGTCCACGGTGAAGCAGCTGGCGGCGGTCAGCAACCACTGCGGGGTCGACGAGTACACCCGAACAGGCCGACTTCTCACCCATGTTGAGCTTCACCGTGAAGGCGTAGGTGCTGGTGGAGACCTCGCCGCCCGAGAGCGCGGAGGAGGGAGGGGAGGTGAGGACCAGGGTACCCAGAGTGGCGAGCATCGCGGTCGCCCACGAGAAGTATGAACTCTTTCTGGACATCTCACTCCTTTCGGATGGCGGTCGGGGGGGTCAGGCTCAGCCCGTTGGTGTCGCTGCCGTCACCGTGGCGGGTCGGGTGAATTGGCCGCAAGGCCGTTCGGTATCTGAGCAGGTCAGCGGTGCGGGAGAGCGGACAATGCGCAATTGTCCGCTGACTTGGAGGGACAGCTGAGGCACTGACCCGTGGGAACGGGCCGGCTCGGGACCATGGGCAGGAGCCGCGCCGCCAGGTGGGTGTTGCTGCTGAGACGTAGGCCCGCGACCGCGGAACGCCACTGTTGTCCGTCGTGTTACGGGACTTGGCCTGCACGCCTTCGGCACACGGGTTGCGGACAATGTGTGCTCTCGTGAGGGTAGTTGCCGCCGGGCCATCAGTGGCTTTCGTCCCTCCCGTACTGCTCACCCTCCACCCCGGCGCTCGTACGACGGAACAGGCATTCGGCCCTGCCGGTGACCGCTGGTGGCGACGGCAGACGGCCTGGGCCGGCACGCCCGAGGAGCCGCAGCGCCGGGTCGCACCGCACGCAGGGGCCACCAAAACCATCATTGCGTCCGCTGATACGCCGTCACACGCAGGCGCCCCGGCGGGCACTGATCTCGAAGGGCCGCTATGGACACCATCTACTGGAGCCGGCGCCGCATGCTCGGGGCCCTCGCGGCCACCACGGCTGCCGCCGCGACTTCCAACCTCCTCTTCGCTCTCCCCTCCGCCCGAGCCGCCATCGCGTCGGAGGGCGACGAGGGTGACCCGCTCCAGCTTCCGGACACCGAGCGGGCCAAGGTCGTCAAGGCATGGCTGCTGGGCGGCAAAGCCGTTCGCGCATCCGCCGCGACGGCCCTCACCGGCACGGACGCCGATATACAGAACTTTTTGGCCGTCAGATACCCCGCCGACTCGGCCGCGGACAACCGTGCCTCCCTGATCAACTCCCTGACCGCGGCCGGCAAGGGAACCCGGCGTGAGGCCACTGCGGCGATCAACGGCGGGGACTCCGCCATCGCCGCTTTCCTCGGGGGCGGTTTCAAGGCGGCGCTCATGGAGGACCTGCGCGTGGCCACTGCCGTTGCCATGGCCAGCGGTGGAAGAGGGGTCAACCGAAGGGGGAACGCCGCGCTCAATGACGGCTCCCAGGCGGAGCTGGAGTCCTTCCTCCTCGATGGCCAGTTCACCTCCCGTCTGGAGGATATGAGGGTCGAGGTGTCGAAAATGCTGGTCCAGGCGGGCCCGGAGGTGCAGAAGTACGCGTCTCGGGCACTGTCCGGCAGCGGCGACGACGTCGAGTGGTTCCTGGAGACCGGTCAGCACATCGCGCGGGCCCGCGACCAGGAGGCCATGCGGATCCAGGAG
Source organism: Streptomyces sp. NPDC043908 (assembly GCF_056435525.1). NCBI lineage: Bacteria > Bacillati > Actinomycetota > Actinomycetes > Kitasatosporales > Streptomycetaceae > Streptomyces > Streptomyces sp. NPDC043908. Next base: position 897,229 of record NZ_JBWKEI010000001.1, read on the forward strand.
CTCGTCGCGGTCGTCCAGCGCGAGGGCAGCCGGGCCGACGCGATGACGAAGCAGGCCGAGGACGCCTCGGCCCGTGCCGTGACAGCCGCGGCGCAGGCCAAGGAGGCGGCGCAGAACGCCGCCGCCGAGGCCCGGGCGGCTCAGGACGATGTGGCCAAGGCCGGCCGGGCGGCACGCAACGCGGCCACGGCCGCATCCGGCGCCGCGGACTCGGCCCGGGTGGCCACCAGAGCCTCCCAGGCCGCCGTGCAGGCCTCGCGCCGTGCCTCGTACGCGGCCGCGGCGGCCGGCCAGGCGGCTGCCAACGCGGGGGCCGCCGCCGCACAGGCGTACAACGCGGCCTCCAAGGCCGCCAAGGACGCCTCCCAAGCCCAGGCGGCCAAGGATGCCGCTGTGGTCGCCCGTAACGCCGCAGCACAGGCCCGCACCGCCGGGGATGCCGCGGACAACGCCGCGAGGGCGGCAGCCCAGTCCGCCACCGCGGCCGCGTCCGCAGCCGGTGCGGGGCGCGAGGCGTCCGCCGCCGCTCAGGCCGCCGCCGACGCAGCCACTGCCTCGGGCGCCGCCCAGTCCGAAGCGGCGCTCGCCCAGCGCGAAGCGCGGATCGCGAGCACCAACGCCCAGATCGCCACCAACGCCGCCGACACCGCCCAGCGGCTCGCGAACACCTCCTCCCAGGCTGCGCGTACCGCCCGGGACGCCGCCTACGGTGCGGCCGCCCATGCCGAGAAGGCGGCGGCCGCGGCCGACTGGGCCGTGCAGTACGCCGGCCAGGCGGTCGACTACGCGAACAAGTCGACCGAATTCGCCAACGAGGCCAGCAAGGCCGCCGACACCGCCACCAGTGCTGTGGCCCAGGCCGTCGCCGTGGAGCAGGCCGCGCGCGAGGCCGAGTGGGAACGCCTGGACCAGGACACCAAGCAGGCAATGGAGGAGATGCGCCTGCTCGCGCAGGTCGAGCAGCGCGACCGGGCCGCCTACGCCGAGAAGCGCACGCAGGCCCAGCAGGCCGAACAGGCGACGAAAGACCTCGTCGCCCAGGCCGAGTCGGCGCTGAGCACCGGCGACCCGCGGCTGGCCGCCACCGCGGGTCGCAAGGCGGCCATGGCCGTCATGGACACCTCCCGCGGCACCTGGTCACGCGAGGCGGCACGGTTCGCCCTGGCCGGGGCGGACGAGGACATCCACATCTGGATCGACACCGATCGCCGACTCGCCCAGCACCAGGACGACCAGGAGACCGTCCTCCACCTCGCGCGGACCTGTTCGGCGGACGTGGCGACGGCCGCTTGCACGGCGCTGACGAGCACCGACCCGCAGGCCACGACGCAGTTCCTGACCGCGGGCGCCATCGCGGCGGCAGCGATGGACTACCGCGTCACCATCGCCCGCATCCTGGCCGCCGAACCCGGACGGGCCGTGACCAAGGCGGCGAACGAAGCGCTGGACAGCGGGACCGCCGCGGCACTGTACGGGTTCTTCAGCACGTCGTTCCAGAAGGCGCAGCAGGAAGACGACGCGGTCGCCACGGCCACCCTCCTCAGCACCGCGGGCCCCTACACCAAGGCCGTTGCGCAGGCGGCGATGGAGGGACCGGCGTGGGTGCGCCGCAACTTCGTCGCCACGATCCAGCACACGGCGGCGCAGCTCGACTTCGACTCGGCCAGTCACATCGCCGCGATGCAGGGCGCGATCTTCGCGGCCGCGAAGATCGCGCACAAGGCGCAGGAAGACGCCGCCCGTGCCCAGCAGGCCGCCGCTGTCGCACGTGAGGCGGCCGCCGAGGCCGTCGAATGGGCGAACAGGGCGCAGAACTGGGCCGCGCAGGCCGCGACCTCCGCCCGGCAGGCGAACTCGTACGCGGACGCGGCCGAGAAGTCCGCCAGAGACGCCCAGGCATCGGCCGCCAAGGCGAGCCAGGCCGGTGCCACGGCCCGCGCCGCCGCGCGGTCCGCGAACCACAGCGCCAACCGCGCCGTGGAGTCGGCCCGCACTGCCCTGACGTCCGCCACCCGTGCCCAGGCATCGGCCGCCTTCGCCTACGGCACTGCCCTGAACGCCGGTGACAGCGCCAAGGAGGCGGCGGAGGCCGCGAGTCAGGCTCACAAGATCGCGAAGGTGAAGCGGGTAGAGGAAGTCCTCGCCACGGCGCTCAAGGCGGCCGAGGAAGCCAAGGCGGCCCGGGACGCCGGCCGCAACCCCGCTGACACGCCGGGCAATGACAGCGTCCAGGGCGGCGTTCCCTGGTGGCAGCAGTCGGCACGGGACCTGGCGCACGACGCGGAGTTGCTCAGTATCTTCTCCGGTCTCGCCGGCAGCGGTTTGACCATCGCCGGTGCGGCGACCCTCCCGGAGGGCGGCGTGGGCCTCGTCCTGGAGGGGCTGGCTATGGAGGCGAATCTCGCCGCCATGGACTTCACCGTGCTCAACGCGCTGCTCACCGGCATCGGTTACGGCTGGACGAGCAGCGAGTTCCAGCATGCGTTGGGCAGCGCCGCCCTGCACGTCGTGACCTTCGGGCAGGTCCAACTGATCAAGAAACTGGGCGGGGGCAAGGTCTTCACGGCGGTCACGGGCGGCCTGCACGAGGCCGTCTCGCCGATCACCGGACTTCTGCACCATCTGGGCTTCTAGCCACTGCGCCGCAAGACGCGGCGGCCGACGTCCCGGACCTGCCCGGCATCGGGAAACGGCTGCTCCACCGTACGCAAGCGCTCCGCAGAAGACCGCACAGCGACCTCCGCGAGTCCTCTCGCGGATCGGCTACGGCAACTCTCCCCGACCACAGACGAGGACCGTGATGAACGCACGTCGAACCATCATCCGTACGCTGGCTGCGACCATGGGTTCCGGCATCCTGGCCGCGCTGGCGATCACCGGCGGTACCACGCACAACGGCACCGCCATGACGGCCGTCGCGGACGAAGGCCCTGGCTATGCCGTCGAGGACTTCAGCTATCCCAACGCTGACAAGATCCTCGCCGAGCAGCACATCACCCTCAAGCACGGCAACGGCCACATCCTGCTCGCCGACTGCGCGAACGGCACCGACCTGCTGGAAGTCTGGTCCCGTATCAACAGCAAAATCTGCTTCAGCATCACCGGCAGCAACGGCTACCTCACGCTGGAAATCCCCGCCGTCTTCGTCATCAAGGGCAACACCTACAGTACGGAGGTCGACATGACCACCGGCACCGAGGAAAAGTCCTTCACGGTCAACAAGAACACCTGGACCCCGGTCGGCGAGAGCGGCGACCCGCAGGGACGCGATTTCACGCTCATGGAAATCAGAGCCAGCAAGTAAGACCGGCGCGCTCCCAGCCGCGCCGGCAAAGAACTCCCCTGGAACCCGTCGGCTTCAGCGGCCGACCCACGCTCAGGAGTACGCGAGGCCAGGCCCGCGTATTCCTGCCCGCCTTCGAAGGATCTCGTATGCCTGCTCTGCGTCCGCGCGCCGCGCGGATCTCCGGCCTGCTGGCCACCTCGGCCCTACTGTCGACGGCCCTGATCACCGCCAACCCCGCCGCCGCCGTCTCCGGCCCCGAGCCGACCCCCGGCGCACACCCCTACACCGTCCGGCTCAACTTCGGCAACGAGGCCACCTCTCGTGCCTGCACCGGCACCCTGGTCGACCGCTTCTGGGTCCTGACCGCCGCGAGCTGCCTCGCCACCACCCAGGGAAGCTCGGTCTCGGCCGGCAGGCCCGCCCTCGCGACCACAGCCACGCTCAGCGACGGCACAACGGTCGAGGTCAGCGAGGTCGCGCCGCGCACCGACCGGGATGCCGCCCTGCTACGCCTCGCCGGCCCGGTCACCGGGATCGCACCCGCGCCCCTCGCCGGCGCGGCCCCGGCAGCCGGCGCCGAGCTGCAAGCGCTCGGCTTCGGGCGGACGAGGAGCGAGTGGGTCCCGGACAAGCTCCACACCGGTGCCTTCACCCTCGACTCCGCCGCCTCCACCACCCTCGCCGTCACCGGCAAGGGCGCCGCCGCGATCTGCAAGGGCGACACCGGCGGCCCGCTCCTCAATGCGTCCGGCCAGATCGTCGCGGTCAACTCCCGCTCCTGGCAGGGCGGCTGCCTCGGAATCCCGGGAACCGAGACCCGTACGGGGGCGATCTCCGCTCGCACCGACGACCTCGCCACCTGGTTGCAGGAGGTCCGATTCACCACCGCGTCCCTCCAGAACACCCTGAGCAACCTCTGCGCGTTCGTAGGCTGGCGCACCCCCGACAACGGCGCCCCGGCCCAGCAGGCCGACTGCAACCCGCGGTACGCCGACCAGGTCTGGAAACTGGAGCCGGTGCAGGGCGGCTACCAGATCCGCAACCACTACAACAACCGCTGCCTCGTGGTCTCCTGGCGCACGCCCGAGGACGGCGCGCCCGTCACGCAGTACGGCTGCCACCCCGAGTTCGCCGACCAGGTCTGGAAGCTGGAGGCGGTCACCGGCGGTGGCTACTCCATCCGCAACTCACTGAGCAACAAGTGCATGTACGTCTCGTGGCGCACCCCGGGGGTGGGCGCACCCCTGGCCCAGGTCGGCTGCGACACCCGGTACATCGACCAGGTCTGGAAGATCTGAACGGCGTGCACTGGGCAGGGAGCCTCCATCGGTGACCTTGCCGACCCGCGAGAACCGGCACTGGTGCTCGAAGAGAACCCGCCCCATTACGTAGGACCCAGTCGCGCGTTCGTGCTGACGGCCCGCCCTCCTTGGGTGGGTCGTCAGCTCTGGAGGGCAGCGACGAGGAACGCGTCGGCTCGCCGCCGATGACGTGCACGCGCCGCGCGACCCCGTCAGCGTCTGTCCACACCTCGCTGCCGGGCCGTCGTCGGCGGGCTGCCCCAAAATGTCGGTGAGGGAGGCAGTGCTCCAGGTGGCGACTTGAGGTGTGTCGGCACCGTGGGGACATCATCCAGGCTTGTGGACCTGAGACCGGAGTCGCCGCCCCCGCCCGTGAGCCGGCAACGGCTGGCTGAGTGAGTGAGGAGATCGACCCCCCCGCGTGGCGGTGCCGCTTGTGGAACTGATGGACCAGGGCGGACTGACCACACGCGTGGACCCGGCACGCCGGCGGTGCACATGAACCGGCCGGGGGTCTGAGGCAAGAAGGCCGGATCGATGACCGCCATCGCGGTCCGCCGCCTCGCCCGTGGCCGGCGGCACCCCGAACCGGCCCGCGATCACTTCCTCGCCATCAGGCGTGCGGTTGGCGTGCGGCCAGGGACTCTCCCCTCACGCGAGGAGCGAACCTGCCCCACTGCACCGTTCAGTCCAAGGCCGCGTCCACCATGCGGCGGGTGGCGGCTGTCAGCTCGTCCAGGTCCGGGGTCGGCCGGGACCGGGCGAGGGCGCCGACGAGGCGGTCGTAGAGGAGGCCGTCGGTCCAGGCGACCAGGAGCTCTGCGGACTCCTCGGGTCGATCCGCTCCCAGGTCGCCGAGAATCGCGGCGACCCGGGCCCGTGCGCCAAGGCCCGCCTGGTGGAACTCAGTCTCCAGTTCAGGGTGACGGGCCGCCTCCAGGCTCAGCTCGAAGCGGGCCAGTTGCCGGGCGCGCCCTGTGGTCAGCCAGCGGTGCAGCAGCGCGGCGAGCGCTGCCGCCACAGCATCCCGGTCCGGCAGCGGTGCGGGGCCTTTGCCGTCGAAGTCGTCGAGGTCCAGTGCGGCGAGCCGCTGGTAGCAGGCGCCGATCAGCGCCGTCCTCGTACGGAAGTAGTACGAGGTGCTGCCCGGGGGCAGCTGCGCCGCGGTGTCGACTGCCCGGTGGGTCAGCCCGCGCAGGCCCGCGGCAGCCACGAGAGCAATCGCGGTGTCGGCGATCAAGGTTCTGCGAGCAGGGGTGGACATGCCCTCACTCTACAGCTGTAGAGTAAGGGCAATGCCTCTACAGATGTAGAGAACATGAAGGGGGAGGGATGTGCCATGTCGAAAGCTCTGCGTCTGCGTCATGCCGTCGTGGTAGGTGCGGGGATTGGCGGACTGACGGCGGCGATGGCCTTGCACCGGCACGGCTGGCGGGTCACTGTGTGCGAACGGGCGCCCGGACCGTCTGCGGCCGGTGCCGGCATCGTCCTCGCCCCCAACGCGCTGCGCGCCCTCGACGCCGTCGGCTTCGATGCCGCCGGCGTCGCCGGCCACGCTGTTCCGGCCGCGATGGGTCTGCGGCGCCCCGGCGGAGACTGGCTGAACCGCGCTGATACGGCCGCGATGGAGTTCCGGTACGGACGGCCTCCGCTCGCCGTGTACCGCCCGGCTCTCGCGGCCGGTCTGACCGCCGAGCTACCCGAAGACACCATCCAGTACGGCACCGCCGTCACCGCCGTCGACCACGCCCACGGCAGCCCGGTCCTCCACACCCCGGCCGGAGACCTCACCGCCGACGTCGTGATCGCCGCCGACGGCATCCGCAGCGTCCTCCGCCGCCAGCACTTCCCCGACCACCCGGGCTTGCGCTACAGCGGGGAGACCGCCTGGCGCACCGTACTGCCCGCCGACGCCCTGCCGGATCTGGTCGCCGCCGAGACCTGGGGCCGCGGCGAGCGTTTCGGCGTGGTCCCGCTTGCGGACGGCCGGATCTACGTCTACGCCACCGCTGTCGTACCGGAGGGGTACAAGCCGCCCGACCTGCGCGCCGAACTCCTGCACCGCTACGGCACCTGGCATGCCCCGATCCCGGCGCTGCTGGAGCGGATCGTCCCGTCGGCCGTGCTCCAACACGACCTGTACGACCTGGCCGTCCCGCTTCCCTGCTACCACCAGGGCCGACTCGTCTGGCTCGGCGACGCAGCCCACGCCATGACCCCCAACCTCGGCCAGGGAGGCTGCCAGGCCATCGAGGACGCCGTCGTGCTCGCGCACCTGCTGGACGGCGACGACATACCGGCTGCCCTGGCCGCCTACAGCCAAGCGCGCCACGCGCGTACCGACGCCATCCGCATCCGCGCCCGCCGCGCCGGCCGTATCGCCGCCCTCACCCACCCCCTCGCGGTCGCCGCACGCGACCTCGCCGTCCGCGCCACTCCGGCCCGCGTCACACAACGGGCCCTGGACGACCTCTTCAGCGGCTTCAGCCTTCCGGCTGCGACGGCAACACCTGGCCGCGCCCAGCGGTGAGAGCTTGAGGGTCGGCTTCCTGACCGTCACCTGAAGAGTTACGTTTTGCGGTCGCCAGTCCTTCGATCACCGCTTGGGTGGTGCGTGAAGGGGCGGGCTGCCGCGCATCGGGCACGCGGCCAGGGTCGTCATACACGTCGCACGCCAGGTGCGGTCATCGCTCGGGTTCTGTGTCTCGTTCCGTGGTGCGCCGCCACCGGAATCGGAGGGACGCGGTCGTGGCGCGAGCGGGGCGACCGCACGACCCCCCGTTCTGCCGGGGCCCGCTCGGGCCGGCTCCGGTGTAGCCCACCTGGACGCGGGGGCGGCGGTCGCGGTCCGGCTCCGCCTCCCGCAGGACCTCACGGGTGACGGGCGCGACCTCGCCCTGGCCGAGGAGGAAGAAGCGGAGGAAGTTGGCGAAGGGGTTGCCCTCGGCCCACTTGACGTAGACGTGCGGGCGGACGCCGGTGAGGTCACGGGCGTGGAGGAGCAGGGCGGCCAGCGCGTTGGGGACGGAGGAGGACTCCACGGTCAGAATCCGATAGCGATCGTGCAGGACTTCCCCCTTGGACTGTCAGCCCGGCCTCGAACTCGGACGGGTCGGTGACGGTGACCTCGATGACGACGGAGCGCGACGATCCCGGCAACCGCCGATGGGCCCTCTTCGACCGCGCGCGGTAGGGCTTTTCGGCGGTGTGGACCGTGCCGGCCCTCAGGCCGTCGCAAATGACGACCTTGCCGGCCTTGGCGCGGCCCTTCTCGGCATACTCCATGGCTTCGCGCGTCTGCGTGAAGGGGAAGACACGGTCGACGACGGGGCGGATTGCTCCGGCGTCGACGAGCCGGGTGAGTTCGTGCAGTTGGTCGCCGCCGGCCTTCATGAACAAGAAGGAGTAGGTCACGCGACGGCGCTTGGCGTGGCGTCGGATCTTGATGCTCAGCGCGTTCATCACCTGCCGCAGGACCGTGTTCGCACCGAGCTCGCGGGCGAAGTCCGCATCAGGCGGCCCGGCGATGCTCATGACCTTTCCGCCTGGCTTGAGGACCCGAAGCGACTTCTCCAGGGTCTTGCCGCCGAGGGTGTCCAGGACGACGTCGTAGCCGTCCAGAAGCTCCTCGAAGTCCTGGGCGCGGTAGTCGATGACGACGTCTGCGCCCAGTTCCTTGACGAGGTCGGCGTTGGCCGCGCTCGGGTGGTCGCCACATGTGCGCCCAGGTGCCGGGCAAGTTGGAAGGCGACGGTGCCCACACCGCCGGAGCCCGCGTGGATCAGCACCTTCTGGCCCGGCTGGACCTGTGCCCTCTCGACCAGCGCCTGCCATGAGGTGAGGGCCACCAGGGGAAGGGAGGCGGCCTCCGCCATGGTGAGCGTGGCCGGCTTGTGAGCCAGGTCGTTCTGGTGGACGACGATGAGGTCGGCGAAGGTGCCGATGCGGTCCTTGTCGGGCCGGGCGTAGACCTCGTCGCCCACCGCGGACCGGGTGACGGCCGAGCCGACCCGGACCACCACTCCGGCGAGGTCGTTGCCCAGCGCGAGCGGAAAACGGTACGGCAGGATCAGCTTGAAGTCGCGGTCTCGGATCTTGAAGTCCAGCGGGTTGACGCTCGCCGCATGGATCTGGACCAGCACGTCGTCGGCGCCCGGCTCCGGATCGGGCATCTCGGCGGCGCGCACCGCGGACTGGTCACCGTAGCGGAGGAGAACCGCCGGCGCGTCGTGGAAACCGCCTCCCGGCTGTTCCGGGAGCAGGGGACCCACGTCAGCGTCGCCGACATCATGAAGGCGGCCGGTATGACCCACGGCGGCTTCCACAAGCAGTTCGCCTCCAGGGAAGCACTCATCGACGAAGCCACCGCCCGCGCGTGCGGCGAACTGGCCCAGCACCACCAGGACGGGCTCGATCAGTACGCCGGGCAGCGCGACGCCGCCCAGCGGGCGCTGATCGACACCTACCTCTCCGCCGAGTACCGCGACAGTGCGGCCGAGGGGTGTCCCGTCGCGGCACTCGCCACCGATATGGCCCGCGAGGGCGGAGAGAGCGAGGCCCGCCGCGTCTACACCCGGGGCGTGGGCGACTTCGCCGACTGGCTCGACACGAACAACCAGGACGGCCTCATCCGGCTGTGCACCATGCTCGGCGCGCTCGTCCTGTCCCGGGCCACCAAGGGCTCGCCGCTCTCCGAGGAGATCCTCGCCACCGCGCGCGAGGCACTGACGGCCGCAGCCGTACCCGGTCGCCCAGCCTGTCGCGGACTTGAGCCGGCATGCTGTCGGTGTGGTCGATGGCGGTGCGTCGCAGGTTCTCGGAACCCAGGGCCAGGGGCCGTTCAACGGCCAGCCCGCTGCCCACCCCCCGCTCCAATGCGTCCTTGCGCGTACCGATGCAGGACGGAAGGGTGCGGGCGACGACGTCGTAGCCGTAGTAGCTCTGAGGTCATGACAAGGTCGTAGAAGCGCGACAGGTCGGCATAGGAGTCAGGCACCCGCGCGATGGCGACGGCGCTCTTCACCGAGCAGCAGGGAGGCATTTGGAGCCCTGGCGGCCTGTGCGTGCAGCCGTGCCGGTGGCGATGCATTTCCCCCCGGCCTCCGCCTCCACAGCCGGTGCAGCGCCCGTCCGGGAGGGCGGGCGCTGCGCGCTGTCACCGGCACGCTCGCCCGTTGGGCGGCGGGCGAGGAAAGCTCCGTCGATTGATCCAAGGCAAACGGCTCAGGCGAGGTTGTCGGTGACCCGCTGGAGCACGGAGACCGCCACCGCATACTCCTCGTCCGTGATGTCACCGACGAGGTCCGCGCGCACCTGGGCCATGTGCCCCTGCGCTCTTGCGAAGCCTGCGCGGCCCTGGTCCGTGAGAGTGAGTCGGCCGTCCGTGCCGGCGACGAGCCAGCCCCGGTGCATGAGTGCGTCGGAGGCTTGGGCGATCACCTCGGAACCCATACCGTAGGGCACGTCCAGAGCACGGATTTCTTCCCTGGTCAGGCCGTGCTCGGCCCGGACGACGTTGTTGAGTGCCCACCATTGCGGCTGGGTGAGGTCGATGTGCGCCAGAGCGGTCTGGGAGTGCCGGAGGATCGCTTCCACAGCGTGCCAGGCGACGAGGGCGACGGGCCGTTGGGCGGGCGTTGTGGTGCCGTTCTGCCGAGTATCTGCGGTGACATTACGAAGGGTGCTCACGTTCGTCATGATCACGAAGTTAGGACATCAAGTACGGTTGAGGTCAAGGCTGGTTCGGTCCGACGGTCCTGGATCAGAGAGCCGACGCAACACGCTGCGACAAGCGCGGGTAACGCGTCCACCACCACCGGCTCGGCCGATGGCCGGGGACATCCCGGACCGGGCCCTGATCACGCTCGTACTCCCGGCGCGGTCGTGGTTCATCGTTGGGTACTCGTGCGGCCTGGTCAGGGAGCTGCCCGCTCAGCGATCGTCGTCTACGGTCGGCGGCTCCTGCCTGACCCCCACCACACCTTCCACCGCCCGAGCGAGACGGGCCGTGACAGGGATGAGGTCGCCGTCGCGCGGGCCGGCTCCGAACGTCACGACGCCATCGGATACGCGGACGCGAATGGCCCGGTAGGAGAGGGGGAAGAGCGGGACGAGCGGGACGAGGACCTCCCGACCAGCGACATCGAAGAGCAGATCGATGCCCTTGCGATGGCCCTGGGAAAAGCCATCGTCGACACGCCGTGCCTCGAAGAGGCTGCCGATTCCATTCTCGCCGCCCTGCTACCCGACCCTTTGGACTACGCCGACGACGTAACGCGGCTCCTGGCCCGGGTTCCTCCCGCTCCCCTGACCGCTGTCTCCGCGCTGTTACCGGCACAGCCGGTAAGTGTGGGGGAGGGGCGCCGTTTCCTCTACAGGACTCTCCGGGAGTGGGAGTGCGAGGACCTTGTCGACACCGCCTGCCTGCTGGCTTCGGAGCTATTCGTTGCGGCGCAGGCCGTAGGCGTACGCGATCTTAAACGAGGTGGCCCCCCCGGAAGGCGGGCAACCAGCCCTTGCGGCCCTTGCCGCGAACGCGAAGGGGGTGAATAAGGCGGTGGGCAGCGTGTGGGCGGATGGTATGGGCAGCGAATGTGGCGACGGCTCGGGCGCCATGAGTGGCAGACACTGGGTGAGGCGCTGGACAACCGCGACGGCGACCGGCTGTACGCCGTGCAAACCGCTGACCTGGTGGCTCCCCAGGGTGCGGGGCGGCGTCAGTCCGCAAGTGGACTGTGGAACCCGTTGGTTGGGCTTCAGTGTCCGTGCTCTGCGTCTCTTGGCGGGTCTGCGCGATGAGGGCGGTCCACCAAGGGCTCTCACGTGGAGGCCGATCGACCCGCTGTCTCTGCCCGGTACTGCCCCGGGGTAGTACCGAATTCCCGGCTGAAGGCATGTGAGAGGGCGTACGGGGTGCCGTAGCCGACGCGGCGAGCGATGGTGGCCAGAGGGTCCGGGGTGTCGCGGAGCAGGGTGGCGGCGAAGGTCAGGCGCCACCAGGTGAGGTACGCCATCGGCGGGCGGCCGACCAGCGCGGTGAAGCGGCGAGCCAGGGTGGCGCGGGACACGTTTGCCTCGGCGGCCAAGCGATCGTTGGTCCACGGGGCGGCCGGGTCCGAGTGCAGTGCCCGGAGGGCGGCGGCCGCTACTGGGTCGCCCAGTACGGTCGGCCAGGTGCCGCTCGTGCCCTGGGCTGCCCAGGAGCGGATCATGTAGACAAGGAGGAGGTCGAGCAGGCTGGGCACCGCGATGCAGGCGCCGGGTCCTTGTGCGCCCAGCTCGTGGCCCAGCAGGTCGACGGCGGCGCGCAGTTCGGGATGGGTGCCCACTCGGTTCGGCAGGTGGACGACCTTCGGCAGTTCCGCCATGAGCGGGTGCATGCGACTGCGGTCGAGCCGGTACTTGCCGCACAGCATCTGCACCTCCCCGGAGGCGGCTCGGGGCCGGCGCGCCCCCCTCTCGTCGAGCCATCGCTCGAACGGCACCGCCTGTTTTACGGTCGTCGCATCGACGGGGGCGTCGGCGATCACGTGTCCCGTGCCGTGCGGCAGCAGCACCACGTCACCCGTGCTCAGGGAGACTGGGGAGGCGTTGTCGGGCAGCAGCCAGCAGCTGCCCTCCAGCACCACGTGGAAGCCCGCACCGTCGTACGGGGCGAGCCGCGTGCACCAGTTCCCACTTACCCGCACTCGGTTTGAGGAAGGACGCCCGATGCGTACTGCCGAGACTGCGTCGCTCACCACATCCATCGGCTGATGATACCAAGAGCGTCAGTGGTGAGACGGATACGTATCTGTATGAGCCAGACACGCATTGAGAGGCTCACCTGTCCTTCCTAGAGTCGATGGCATGAAGAGCGAAAGCATGGAGAGCATCGTGTTCGGCGATGTCGAGGTCATCCGAGTCGTCGAGTGGCAAGGGGCGTTCGCGCCCGCACGCGGCCTGGTGCCGGAGTCCGGCGCCGAGGTGTGGAAGGGCAACGAGGGCTGGCTGGCGCCGGACCACTGGGAACCGGACAGCGACAGGGCGGTGGTGGCGCTCCAGACCTGGGTACTGCGCAGCTGCGGGCGGACCGTCCTGGTCGATACCGGGGTAGGGAACGGGCGCGAGCGGCCCGGCTCGGCGCAGTTCCACCACTGGCAGGGCGATTTCCTGGGTGGCCTGGCGCGGGCCGGAGTTCAGCCGGAGGACGTCGACGTCGTCGTCAACACCCACGTTCACGGTGATCACGTCGGTTGGAACACCATCGGTGTAGACGGAGGGTGGACGCCCACATTCCCCAAGGCCCAGTACCTCATCCCGGCCGCGGACGACTTCCACTTCGGACCCGACAACGCGTACGGGAACGGCTACCGGGAGGATGACCGGCTGATCTACGAGGACAGCATCGCGCCCGTCCACCGGGCCGGGCAGACCGTCCTGTGGGACGGCACCCACCGCATCGATGAACACCTCACCCTGGAGTCCGCGCCAGGCCACACGCCCGGCTCATCCGTACTGCGGCTCGCATCCGGGAGCGACCGGGCAGTCTTCGTCGGCGATCTTCTGCACAGCCCGGTGCAGATCCTCACACCCTCCTGCAACAGTTGCTTCTGTCTGGATGCGGAACAAGCAGTGGCTAGCCGCCGTCGGATCCTCCAACGAGCCGCCGCTGAGAGGGAACTGGTGGTCCCTGCACACTTCGGCGGAGCGGGTGCCGTGGAAGTCCGGCAAGGGGCAGGTGGGTTCACCCTCGGGCGGTGGGCGGCCTACGGTACGGCGTAGGTCGCGTCAGTGAGCAGGCCTGGGCGGAGGCACCAGAGTCAGAGCGCTTTGGATGCGATCGAAGCATCGCCGAGCTGTTCGGTCTCCTCAGCTGCCCCACTCGGCATCGACCTGCACATCACCCAAAGCACCCTAGGGGCCAAAGGATCCCCCCGCTACCAAAGCGGTGGGCAGTCCAGTGGGCCCTTGGCGGGCTGATGCTCCACTGTTGCCCGGCTAACGATGGCGAAACCCTGCCCGCCCCGGGGTCTGATGGGAAGGCGCTCGCTCCGGCGAACAGACTGCGCGCGTGAAGGCAGTGGTGCAGTTACCTGCTGCTCCACCTCTCCGGACGCATGAAAACGCACTGGGCATGATCGTTCGACGACTCCGTGCGGTCTGTCGTGGAACACCAGGCGCACTGCCCGGGCGCGCGCCAGCGGCGGAAAGGGCGTGGACCCGGCTCCAGGCAGGGGAGTCCGCGGGCATCGCCCGCCAGGAGATCCCGTCCGCGACCAGGTAACCGGACCGCGTCCAGCCTCTGCCGGGGGAGTATCCCTCGGGCTGCCCGGTCCTGTCTTCGGGCCAGCCCGGTTCCGGCAACAGCCGGCGTACGGCCGCCCGTTTCGCGTCCGTCATGTCCGACGGATACCGGCGTCCCCGTTCTCGGTGATTGGCCGCGTTCCCGTGCACCTGCGCGAGGCAATCCCACGACCGGGCTGCCGGGTTGAACTCGGCGGGCGCAAGAGCGTACAACAACGACGACAGGGCCTCCTGGTCGTGCTCGGATGGGTTTGCCCCCCCGAGCTACCAAGAGGCCCTGCCTTCATGCGTGCGCAGCCGGAAGGCCAGCGAATCAGGGCCCCCGTTCGACCCGCACAAGCCAAGATCGGTTGATGTTCGGCTTCTTCCATCCGGGATGGTCACCAGGTGGCCTTGCGGTGTGATGACATGGAGCACCTGGAGTGGGGGGTCACGGTGTTCCGTTGGCTCCGCTCGCGCAGGGGCTGCCTGCCCCGAAGGTTCCGCCGACGCCGCCGGTCCCGCCGTGGAAGAGCACGCCTCCGGTGGCGTTGCCGCCGGCACCGCCGATACCGCAGGTGCCATCAGCGCTGGCACCGGATTTGACGCCGCCGTTGCCGCCGATGCCACCGTTTCCGCCCGAGTTGGCGATGCCTCCGAAGCTCACACCGCCGGCACCGCCTATACCTGCGGCACCGCCCGGGTAAGCACCGCCCGCGCTGCCATTGCCGCCGCTTCCGGCGTTACCGCCCTTGCCACCGTTGCCGGAGGCATTGGTGCCGCCGGCGCCGCCATTCCCGCCCGTGCCGCCGCCGTGCCCGATACCGCCCTTGCCGGCGTTGCCGCCCCCACCACCGGCGGAACCACCAACACCGCCGAGACCGCCCATACCGCCGGCTCCGGCGCTGGCACCGGAATTACCGCCGGCACCACCTATGCCGCCCGCAGCGACCTGGGTGCCCGCACCGCCAGCCCCGCCCGCACCGCCCGCACCGTTGAGCCCGCCGGTGGCGCCGGTGCCACCGTTACCGCCCGCCGCTCCGTTGGGGCCACCGATACCGCCGACAGCACCCGCACCGCCGGAGCCGCCGCCCAGGCCGAGCCCGCCGTTGCCGCCCGCCCCACCGACCCCGCCCAGCACACCGTTACCGCCGGGACCACCCGCACCGCCGGCGCAGTTCCCGGTTCCGGTCGCGGCGCCGCCGGCGGTCCCGGGGAAGCCGGCGGGGTGGGCTGTGGTGCCGTTGGCACCCGCGACGCCCGCGGTGCCCGCGGTGCAGGCCAGGGCCGAGGCACCGGCCGGAGCGCCGAGGGAAAGTGCAACCCCGGCAAAGAGGGTGGGAAGGGCGAGGAGAGCGATGTTCTGTTTCCTGTTCACAGGGTTCCTCTGTCAGGTGAAGCGAGGGCCGATCCGAAGCGCGAAATCGAGCCAGGTGCGGCACCAGGAAAGTAAATATTTCCCTTGAACGGATTTCCGCGCATGCGGGGAGGCGGTCCGAGAAATTCCGCGCTGCTTCCATACGATACGTATGTGCAGATATTTACAACTGCATAAGACGTGCGATCCCCATCGATATTTGCCCGACAGGGCAGTACATCAACTGCAGTAGGGAAACTCCCTCGATATTATAGGTTTAGCCAATATCCACTGATTCGACCACCAAACATCAACGCGAATCAGTCATCTCTGAAATTCCTGGGAGCGTGCAGGTGCTGAGCTGCAGACTTTGGCAGGTTGCGACAGCCGAAAAGTACGTCCGCCCGTCCCGCATCCATGACCGATGGGATGCGTCGCACGGCCTTGGGCAGGTGCGGCCGGGTGGCGGCGACGCATCGTGTCGACTGTTCGTCTTTCCCGGCTTAAAATGAATGGCCGAATTCAAGCGTTTTCGACGTGTGCGACCATGCGCCTTTGGCGATAAATTGTACTCCTCATGCGTGCCGTACGCAATTATGCCGGAAAATGCCCGGTTGATCGCCGGATCGTCGGCACTGGACGACCGGGCGACTGGGTTGAAATCGACGGGTGTAAGCGTGTACCGCAACGACAACAGGGCCTCCTGGGAGTGCTCGGATGGGCCCCCGAGCTACAAGAGGATCTGCCTTCGTGAATACCCAGCCGGAAGGCCACCCGATCAGGGTCCCTATTCGACCCGCACATCGATTCCCTTGCGCTGGGCCTGCCACGCGGCCGGACTCGATGATTCCCGGTCAGGCGGCAGGTCGACGGTCCGGCGGGTTTCGACGTCCACAAGGGCATTGCCGTGGCACCCCTGACGCGTGGCGTACTCGTCGACACCCGACCACCCGTGGAGCGGGCGCCTCCCGCCCTGGAAGCGCGTCGACCAGCCGCAGGACCGTGCTGCGGCTGACCGGCACGCCGGCGATCTCGGCCAGGCGGGTACCTGCCCGACCGGCGAGGGCGAGCCCGATCGCGGCCAGGGTCGAGCGCTGCCGCTCGGTCCGCTGACCGTGCCTTCGGGCCAGGTCGGGTACCTGCTCGACGAACGTGCGGCGCGGCACTCGGAGTTCCGACACGTGAACTGGCGGACCGCAACCGGATTACCACGCTTCGCGGGCGGGTGCCTCGGGCACCGCGTCGACGGGGCGGGCGGTGACGTCGGAGCGGACAGACAGCACATAGGGCTTCCATGGCCAAGTGGTCTAGGGTTGAAGGAACTTGACGACAAGCAGACCGGACGATGGCGTTCCCTTTACCGTTTTTGCTGTGCGCCTCGGGTCCGGCCACGGAAGGAGCGCAGTGCCTCCCGTACGCCCGAATCGCCGTTCCCTCATAGCCGGTGGCCTCGCAGTAACCGTCGCAGCCGCCGTTCCCCTGTCTGTGTCCACGCCCGCAGGGGCGGCCGGTCTCATCCCCATCCGCCTGGCCGGGCCGACCGGTCCCGCGCCGGTCGGCGCCGTAGAGCTGCACCTGGTCGACCCGTCGCGGACCGACCCCTGGTCGAAGCAGCCGCGCGAGGTGATGGTGACCGTGACGTACCCGGCCGCCGACGTGCGTGGCCGCGCGATGCTGCCCTGGCTGCCGTCTGGTGCCGAGAGGGCCCTCAAGGCCCGCTTCGGCGGCGCGGTGGACGGCTACGCGCTCCCGGAGACCCACAGCGCGGACCGCGCGCCGGTCCGGCCCGGCCGCCGGCCGGTGCTGCTCCACTCGCCGGGATATAACTCGGACCGTACGTTCAACACGCTGGTCATCGAGGAGCTGGCGTCCTGGGGCTATGTCGTGGTCGCGGTCGACCATCCGTACGACTCGGGCGAGGTGGAGTTCCCGGACGGCCGCGTGATCGTCAACCGCCCCGACGACGCGAGTCACGATGCCCGCACGGCCGCGGTCGCGGTGCGTGCCGCCGATCTGCGGTTCGTCCTGGACCAGCTGACCGTGCTGCAGCGGGGCGGCAACCCCGACGTCGAGGGGCGTCCGCTCCCGCCCGGGCTGCACGGGATGCTGGACCTCACGCGGGTCGGCGCTTTCGGGCACTCCCGGGGCGGCGCCGCGTCGGCGGCGGTGATGTATCTGGACGAGCGGGTGCGGGCCGGCATCGATCTGGACGGTGCGCTGTACGGGCCGGTGGTTGAGCACGGTCTCGACCGGCCGTTCCTGCTGATGGATACGGCAGTCCACGACGGGCTGAACCAAGACGGGTCCTGGCCGCCGTTCTGGGTGCGCCTGAGCGACTGGCGCCGCTGTCTGCGGCTCGCGGACGCCGACCACAACTGCTTCACCGACATCGTGGCCATCGCCCCGCAGGTCCCCGAGTCGGTGCGCAAGACGTTGCAGGTCGGCACGACCCCCGCCCACCGGGCGGTGGCTGCCGTACGCGCGACCGTGCGGGCCTTCTTCGACCTCCAGCTGCGCGGCCGCCCGGGCGCCGGGCATCTGCTCTGGGGGGCTTCGCCGCGCTACCCCGAGGTCGACTACATCGCCGGATAACAACCGACGCCGGACGCCCTCAGACCGTCTGCCTGCGACCCCCGCCGCCGGCAGCACCCTCGCCGACTGGGCCGGACCGTTCGGTACGTACGCGCACACTCTGGTTACGAGGGCTGGGGAGCGGCCGGTTCGGTGGTCGGGGCACCGAGCGGACCAGAGTGGATCAGAGCGGATCAGATGGGCTCTCGGGCGAACCGCAGCCACAGCCCGCGGATCAGGGCGCCTGCCACGAGAGCGGCGATGACCGGTCCCGCGAGGAAGATGGCCAGGCCCGCACCGACGTTGGCGCCGATCACTCCCGCTGTGACGATGCGCCAGCCCACGCCGAGCACCAACCCCCCGACGAGCAGCGGCAGGACGACCTGCCACCAACGCGGGTCGAACCGTTCACGCCGGGAGGCGTGGAGGAGAAACGCCAGCGAACCGAGGGCCACCAGCAGCGAGATCACGCCCAGTGCCCTCTCCAGTCCCGGTCCGAGGGAGAGAGGCCGAACGGCATAGTCGAGTTCAGCCGGCGGAATCCCGTCCACGTCCTGCTGCCCGGTCAGCCACCAGGCGACGACCGGCACAGCCGCGACCAGACCGGCAGCGGCGGCGGCGATCGAAGCGCCCCGGGGAGAGCGGGCAGGTATTGAAGGGGTGGGCATGCCGCCATCGTGGCTGCGCAGTCACGATGGCGGCATGAGTACGGATACTCATTTCGTCGACGGTCACCCAGAGTCCCGGCAGCCCGGCCGACTTGCGAAGCGCGCCGGCCGGAAGCCGCTGACTTCTGACGGCCCGGACAGCTCCGGCGCCCGTCACGCCACTGCGCTCCTGCGGGCCCTGCTCGTCCTCACCCGCGCCGAGGTCTCCCGCTGACAGACGATCACCGCTACGGATTACCTCGTCGACCGGCACCCCTGACGGCCGGGTGACGGTGGAGCGGTCCACACCGAAGCGGTCTCCGGCAGGTTCGAAGAGTCGGAACGTGACCGCCACGACCACGCATCCGCCCGCATCACCGTGGAACATGCCCGCACATCCAAGACCTGAATGCGGCCGTGAACAGCCCAACCACGGTCCGTCCGCTATCACGCACCAACTCGTAAGATGACGGACACACCGGCCGACACGGCTACCACGGCCGGCACGATATGCCGACGTACAGCAGGGGGCTTCGGTCAGGCTGCGTCTCTTCGATGTGCCGGCAACAAAGACCCGCTGCCCGACGGCAAGCGCTTGGCGGCTTCAAGGTGCGCCAGACGGGCTGCTGGGAGTCAGGGGCGTGGCCTCGTTCGCCGGAGTGCTCAGGGCGTGGGGTTGGAGTCCCAGCCGAATTTGGAGTGCATGCGGCCTGCGGCGATGTGGTGGAGAGCTGCGGCGTGGTACGGGACGGTGTCTGGGGGGATGGTGTGGAGGGGGAACCAGTCGAGGCCGTCGCATTTAGTGGGTTCGGCGTTGTAAGGCTCTCCGTGCCAGGTGCGGGCCCGGTAGAAGACGCCGAGGCGGGGTTCTTCGCCGGGGGCGCGGTGGTCGATGAAGTGGGCGAAGTCCAGCTGGTGGTCGTCTACGCGTACGCCGATCTCTTCCCAACCTTCGCGCACGCTGCCGGTGTCGGTGGGCTCGTCTGGTTCGAGGTGGCCGGAGGGGACTTGCCACAGGCCGGCAGCGTATCCGCCCTTGCGACGGGTGAGGAGTACGTGGCTGTCGCGAATGAGGACGAGGTGGACGTCGCAGATGCGGCGGTGTCGGACGGGCTGGGTGCTCAGCGGTGCGGTCACGGTGATCGGGCTTCTGTCGTGGGGCCGGTGAGGACACCGATTATGGCGGGGCCAGGCAGTGTCAGGAGAGCCTTTCACCGATCGGGTGAAGTGCGTCTCAACAGGGTTCGTCCCAGAGGCGGCCTGACGCGTATTTCTTGGCCCATGCATCCGAAGGCCCGGTCCGCAGCATGCCGACGTCGGCCAGGCAGTCGCCGCCGAGGACGACGGCCAGTGTCACATCCAGGAGGATCTTGCCGGGCTCGTGCACCGCCCGCAGCGTGCGCCATGGTGTCAGAGCCGCAGATAGCGCGGTGTCCAGGCCCGTCTTGCGGGCCGTCTTCACCGGAAGCACGGCCCCGGCCTGTGAGACCACTCCACGACCGCTGCCCTCAACGCGGACGCGTGGGTACGACCGATACGCTTCTGCACCGGGGGAGTGCTTTCTCTTGTAACGAACAGGACCTTTGATGGCCCTGTCATCCCAGCTCAGAGGCACTTCTGACTTATTTGATCAGTCCACGGACAGCCCTCTTCGGGGGGAATATCCGAGATGAGACTGACCCCCCACTTGGCCGGTGCCCGGCAGTCCGCAGGGCTGCCGGGCACCGGCCAAGTCTGATCCACCCCTCACACAGGAACTGAGAACCTCACACATGCTCAGCTACTGGCTCGCGGCCGTGCGTCGCAGCGCCATGTCTACTGTCCTGGTTGCCGTCGTCGTCAGCGGTGCCATGGCCGGTGTGCTCATATCGGAGGACACAAGCACCTGGGCGGGCTCTTTGCTCCAAGGAACGCTCTTCGGCCTTGCGGCGGGAGCCATCCTCGCCGTCGCAATCGCCACGTCGAACACGTGGAACGCCCGACGCGCGGCCGCGCGGCACGGGCTGCCGCTGATGGCCGAAGCCGCATCCCTGCCGTGCACCGCCGAGATCCATGTCCCGGTGCCCACCGGCACGACTCCCTATCAGCTCACCGACAGCGTGTTGTGTGCCCTCAAGAAGGTTCCGGCTCCCCGGATCGACGAGGTCGAGGAGTTCACGCACGGCAAGCTCACCGTTGTCTGTGGGAGTTCGTCCGCCAACCCGGTGCGGCTACACATCTCCATCGTGACGGACCGGAACATCGCGACGGTGACGATGGACGCCCGCCCCGTGACCACCTGGAAGCGACTGGACGGAGGCGCAAGCTGGAGTGTTCTCACGGCTTTCGAACCGCATGTCAGCAAGGCCGTCCAGTACGACACGGACGGTACGAACATCAGCTGAGCGTGCCCCGGAAGACCGTCCTGCTGACCGTCTCCATTATCCGGACCGCCCAGCATGCGAGACCACCGCACGGCCGTTCCTCTCAACACGGACACGCGGGTACGACCCGATACGCTTCTTCCCTCGTGGTGGTAGCCGACCCGAGCCTGCTTGAGCCAGTTGTGCCAGTTCCATTCGTTGTTGTCTCGGGCGTCCTTTGAGTACCCGCAGGGGCGAGGTCAGCGGCCAGCAGGGCGACGATGGCGTCTGCGTCCAAGGTCCAGTCAGCGCCACGGGGCATACGGCCTCATGTTCGGCAACGGCTCATGGTGCCTGAGAAAGGACAGGCGTGCCCCGTCGGACGCCGGGCCGTTCAGGTCACCCGGGCTCGGCGGGAAAGCCGGGAGATGACGTTAGCGCCATGGCTCGGGGCCGCCTTCTTCACTGTCTCATTCGCAGCAGAACCTGCTCCAAGTCAGTCAGCCGTGTGAGAACTCTTCGGACACCGGCTCAGGCCACCTTGGGAATCGAAGGGCCTGCCCCCGCGTGAGCCTCCTTGCCGGTACGCCGGCGGCGCGGCGGGGAGCAACGGCTGACTTCACAGCAGGCTCATCCATCCCCCCGGGAACGGGGCACCCAGCCACGCAGCCGGTTCCGGTGGATCTGGTGATCCTCGGGTGAGCCGCGGCTGCGGCAACCAGCGCGCGGTTGCGATTCACGGATGAAACGTGCACCGTGCGCGGTATCCATCCCTCATGGAAACAGGCCTTGACCCTTCGTTGCCAGTGGAGCGCCGTTGCGCGAGGACGTCCTTGTGCGAACCGATGCCGCGTCTGTGGAGCAATGCCTCGCAGTGTGCTTGCCCCGCCTGCGTGAGCTGGGCTTTTCGTTCCCTGAGTGAGAGAGCGGGTGTGACCGAACCGCCGCCCTGGATGTCAGTGCCGGCTGCTTACATGAGCCCATGGAC